>NZ_JBNCLI010000013.1:69489-310230 GCF_049844595.1 Streptomyces sp. DT224 | reverse complement strand
CCCGGAAGCTAAGCCTTTCAGCGCCGATGGTACTGCAGGGGGGACCCTGTGGGAGAGTAGGACGCCGCCGAACAATTTTTGAAGGACCCTTGGTCCCAGCGTTCAGCGCTGGGACCAAGGGTCCTTTTGTTTTGCCCGAAGCGCGTCGGGTGTCCGGCTGCGCAAGAATGTCTGTAGTACCCCGATGACAGGAGCTCCACCCATGTCCACCAACTCTCCCGACGATCGTTCGGAGCGCGAGCCGCGTCGCCGGGACGGCGGTGACCGGGGCGGCTTCGGCGGCGGTCGCGACGACCGCTCGCGGGGTCCGCGCCAGGACAACGACCGCGGTGGATACCGCCGCGACGACCGTCCCTCCGGGGGCGGCTTCCGCCGCGACGACCGCGACCGGGATCGTGGACCGCGCCGGGACGATCGCCCCTCCGGCGGTGGTTTCCGCCGTGACGACCGGGGTGGTTCCACTGGTGGCGGCTTCCGGCGCGATGACCGTGGTGGCGGCTACGACAACCGTGGTGGTGGGTTCCGTCGCGACGACCGTGCCCCGCGTCGGGACGATGACCGTGGTGGCCGGCCGGGTGGCTATGAGCGCCGTGACGACCGACCTCGTGGCCCCCGCCGGGATGACGACAACCGTGGCGGTGGCTTCCGTCGCGACGACCGCCCCTCCGGTGGCGGGTTCCGCCGCGACGACCGTGCCCCGCGTCGGGACGACGACCGTGGTGGGTTCCGGCGCGATGACCGTGCCCCGCGTCGGGACGACGACCGTGGTGGGTTCCGGCGCGATGACCGTGCCCCGCGTCGCGATGACGACCGTGGTGGGTTCCGGCGGGACGACCGTGCCCCGCGTCGGGACGACGACCGTGGCGGGTTCCGTCGCGACGACCGTGGGGGCAATTCCGGTGGCGGGTTCCGCCGCGACGACCGTGCGCCGCGTCGGGACGACGATCGTGGCGGGTTCCGTCGCGACGACCGTGCGCCGCGTCGGGACGACGACCGTGGCGGGTTCCGCCGCGATGACAGCCGTCCGGCCGGGGGCGGGTTCCGCCGTGACGACCGTGACCGTGGCCCCCGCCGCGACGACACCCGGGGTGGCGGCGGCTACCGCGGCCAGCGGGACGACCGCCGCGATGACCGGGGCGGCTACCGGGGCCGCGACGACCGAGGCGGGCGGCAGGGCGGTTACGAGCGTCGCGACGACCGTGACCGCGAGCCCATCAAGCGGCTGCCCATCCCGGACGAGGTCACCGGTCACGAGATCGATCCCGACGTCCGCCAGGAGCTGCTGAGCCTCCCCAAGACGCTGGCCGAGGACGTCGCGCGGAACCTGGTCATGGTGGCCCGGCTCATCGATGAGGACCCCGAGCAGGCGTACGCGTACTCGCGCATCGCCCTCCGGCTCGCCTCGCGCGTCGCCGCCGTCCGCGAGGCCGCCGGTTTCGCCGCCTACGCGACCCAGAAGTACGCGGAGGCGCTGGCGGAGTTCCGGGCGGCCCGGCGGATGACCGGTTCCGTGGAGCTGTGGCCGGTCATGGCCGACTGCGAGCGCGGTCTCGGGCGGCCCGAGAAGGCCATGGCGATGGCCGGTGAGCCCGAGGTTCAGAAGCTGGACAAGGCCGGCCAGGTCGAGATGCGTCTCGTGGCCGCCGGAGCCCGGCGGGACATGGGGCAGCTCGACGCCGCCATCGTCACCCTGCAGAGCCCCGAGCTGGCCTCGAACGCCGTGCACCCGTGGACCCCGCGCCTGCGCTACGCGTACGCGGACGCGCTGCTCGAAGCCGGCCGTGAGGACGAGGCGCGCGAGTGGTTCGGCAAGGCGCTGGAGGCCGACAAGGACGGCGCCACCGACGCGTCCGACCGCCTCGCCGAGCTGGACGGCGTCGAGTTCGTGGACGCCCTGGACGACGACGAGGACGAGCCCGTCGCCTCCGACGCGGACCGGGACGACGCCGACGAGGACGGCAACGCCCAGGCGTAACGCATGAGAAGAGGGCGGCACCCCGAGCGGGTGCCGCCCTCTTTCGCGTTCAGCCCAGGTTCAGGCTGCGCAGGACCAGGCCCGTCGCCGGTTTCGGGCCGAACGACGTCGACTTGCGGGGCATGGTGACGCCCTCGCGGGCCAGGTCCCGGACGAGCTCCTCGCGGACCGGATGCATCAGCACCGCCGTGGAGCCGTTCCGCTCGGCCTGTTCCACCGCGGCGGCGGTGTCGTGGATGTACGCGATGTGCGCCGGGTCGTCCGGGATGTGCCACACCCGGTCGAGGAGCGCCGAGTGCAGGACCGTCGCGTCGAGGTTGCGCCAGGCGGTCGGGCGGTCCGCCGGGACCGTGCGGGCCAGCAGCGCCTCGTCCGGGCGGTCGACCAGATGGAACGCGCCGTCGCCCGCGAGCAGGAAGGCGTTGCCCTCGGCAGCCGCCCCGGCCAGGGCCTCCATCGCGTCGGGAAGCGGTCCCGCCACCTCCCGTATCCGGAACAGGCCGGCCAGCGCGGCCAGCGCGTCCGCGACGGGCAGTCCGTGCAGCAGGCGGTGGATGGCGCGGACCCGGAGTGGGTGGCGGGCGGTGTCCACCAGGAGCACCAGGCCGTAGTCCCAGGGGCCCGGGTCCGTGTGCTCCCGCTGGAGCCTCAGATAGGTGGCCCAGCGGTGGTGGCCGTCCGCGATCAGGGCCTGGCGCCCGGCCAGGTCCGCCTGGATCTCCGCGCGTTCGGCGGGATCGGTGACCGCCCACAGCCGGTGGCGGAAGCCGTCCTCCGTCGTCGTGCAGAGCAGCGGCTCCCGCCCGACGGTCCGCTCGACCACCGCGGCTGCCCCCGCCGCCGTGCCCCCGTCACCCCGGTACGTCAGCAGCAGCGGTTCCAGATGGGCGGCGGTGGCGCGCATCAGGTCGGCCCGGTCCTCGACCACATGCGCCATGACGTCCTCGTGCGGCAGCACCACGCCGTCGGCCGGCCCCGAGAGGGCGAGGGCGCCGATGACGCCCCGTTGCAGGATCTCGTCGTCGCGCTGCTCGTACACGTACAGGGCGGGCTCGGCGTCCGGCGCGAGGACGCCCTCCGCGAGCCAGTCGTCCAGGGTGGCGGCGGCCCGGGCGTTGCGGGCGGCGACCGTGCCGGCCTGCGGCAGGATCAGCCGGACGATGTTGTGCGGATCCGCCGACTCCAGGTGCAGCAGTCCGTCGGGCCGCACGACCACGTCGTACGGGGGAGAGGTCACCGCGGCGAGGCTGCCGACCTGCTCGGGGACGTACCGCAGCCCACGGAACGGAAGCAGACGCAGTCCCTGGTCCGCCGTGCCTGGTGTGTTCATCCACGCATCGTATGTGGGGGTGGAGGGATGCGCGATGATCGGGGGAGAAGCAGTCGATGAGGAGCGCGGAACATGAGCGGGACGAGCAGGACCAGGCCGAGCGGCAGCAGCACCGCGCTGAGTGAGGCGTACGACACGGCGCTGCTCGACCTCGACGGTGTCGTGTACGCGGGCGGGCTGGCGATCGACCACGCGGTCGAGGCGCTCGGCGCGGCGCGGGACGGCGGGATGCACCTGGCGTACGTCACCAACAACGCGCTGCGCACCCCGGACGCGGTGGCCGGGCACCTGACCGAGCTGGGCGTCCCGGCCGAGCCCACCGACGTGATCACCTCGGCGCAGGCCGTGGCCCGGCTGGTCGCCGACCAGCTGCCCACCGGGGCCCGCGTCCTGGTCGTCGGCGGCGAGGGACTGCGCGTCGCGCTGCGGGAACGCGGCCTCGAACCCGTCGAGTCCGCCGACGACGACCCGGCCGCGGTGGTCCAGGGATACGGCGGGCCCGACCTGGCGTGGGGCCGGTTCGCGGAGGCGTCGTACGCGATCAACCGCGGCCTGCCGTGGTTCGCGTCCAACACGGACCTGACGATCCCTGGCGCCCGGGGCATCGCGCCGGGCAACGGGGCAGCCGTCGAGGTCGTCCGGATCGCGACCGGCGCCGAGCCGCAGGTCGCGGGGAAGCCGCTGCCGCCGATGCACCGCGAGACGGTGCTGCGGACCGGGGCCGAACGGCCGCTGGTGGTCGGGGACCGGCTGGACACGGACATCGAGGGGGCGTTCAACGGGGGTGTCGACTCGCTGCTCGTGCTGACCGGGGTGACCGACGCGGCGCAGCTGGTGACCGCCGTTCCCGAGCACCGGCCGACGTACATCGACGCGGACCTGCGCGGGCTGCTCACCGGACAGCCCGAGGTGACGGAGGACGGCGGGGGATTCCGCTGCGGCGGCTGGACGGCCTCCGCCGGGGGCGGCGCGCTCGCGCTGGAGGGTGGCGGTGACGCGCTCGACGGGCTGCGGGCGCTGTGCGCGGCGGCCTGGTCGCACGCCGGGGACGGGGCCTGTGACCTGGACGCGGAGAAGGCCGTGGCCCGGCTCGGGCTGTGAGGACGGGCCCGGAGCCCAGAAGGCTGGGTAGGCTAACCTAACCGGGTGTTGGTTGAAAGCCCCCCGGATTCCAGTTCCGGCCCGATAGCCGCGCCGGACCAGGCCGCCGCTCCCCGCAGGCGTCACGCGGCGAGAGCGGCGGGGCTCCTGGTGGCCGTGGCCGTCCTCGCGCTGGTGTGTCTCGCGTCCCTCGGGATCGGCGCCAAGGCGCTGCCGCTCTCCGGCGTGTGGCACGGCCTGTTCCACTACGCGGGCAGCGGCGACGACGTCCTCGTGCGCGAGGTCCGCGTCCCCCGTACCGTGCTGGGCCTCCTCGTGGGTGCCGCGCTGGGCCTCGCCGGGGCGGTGATGCAGGCGCTGACCCGTAATCCGCTCGCCGAGCCCGGCATCCTCGGCGTCAACGCGGGGGCCTCGGCCGCCGTCGTCTCCGCGATCAGCTTCTTCGGCGTGACCTCGCTGACCGGCTATGTGTGGTTCGCCTTCGCCGGCGCCGCGCTCGTGTCCCTCGCCGTGTACTTCCTCGGCGGAAGCCGGTCCTCGACGCCGGTCCGGCTCGCGCTCGCCGGGACGGCCGTCACCGCCGCGCTCTACGGATACGTCAACGCCGTACAGCTGCTGGACTCGGCGGCCCTGGACCGGCTGCGGTTCTGGATGGTCGGCTCGCTGGCCTCCGCGAACACGGAGACGGTCGGCAAGGTGTGGCCGTTCATCGCGGCGGGTGTCCTGCTGACCGCGTTCATCGCGCGCCCGCTCAACGCCCTGGAGATGGGCGACGACACCGCCCGGGCGCTGGGCGCGAACCTGACCAGGACCCGGGTGCTCGCGATGCTCGCCGTGACCCTGCTGTGCGGGGCGGCGACCGCCGCCTGCGGGCCCATCGTCTTCATCGGGCTGATGATCCCGCACCTGGTGCGCACCCTCACCGGCCCCGACCAGCGATGGATCCTGCCCTACGCGGCGGTGCTCTCCCCGGTGCTGCTGCTCGGCGCCGACGTGGTCGGCCGGGTCGTCGCCCGGCCCTCGGAGCTCCAGGTCGGCATCGTCACCGCGTTCATCGGCGGGCCCGTCTTCATCTACCTCGTACGACGCAAGAGGATGTCCCAGCTGTGAAGGCCACGACCACGAAGGAGACGGCACCCGCCGTCCGCCCGGCACGGGCCGTGCGGACGGCCGGCGGGTACTCGTTCCGCATGAACGTGCGGGCGGCCCTGGTCGTCCTGCTCCTGGCCCTCGTCGCGGCGGGCGCCGCCGTCGTCCTCATCGGCAGCGGCGACTTCTCGATGACGCCCGGCGAGGTCCTGACCACGCTCTTCGGCCACGGCACCTTCCAGCAGGAGTTCATCGTCCGGGACCTGCGGCTGCCCCGGGTCCTCGTCGGACTCCTCGTCGGCGGTGCGCTCGGTGCCGGGGGCGCCGTCTTCCAGACCATCTCGCGCAACCCGCTCGGCAGCCCCGACGTGCTCGGCTTCGGGCAGGGCGCCACGGTCGGCGCGCTCACCGTGATCGTCCTCTTCGGGGGCGACGCGAACGAGGTCGCGGCCGGCGCGGTCGTCGGCGGCCTGCTGACCGGTCTCGCCGTCTACCTGCTGGCGTGGAAGCGCGGGGTGCACGGCTTCCGGCTCGTCCTGGTGGGGATCGGGGCGGCGGCCATGCTGACCGCCGCCACCCAGTACCTGATCACCAAGGCGAACCTGGTCGACGCCACGCGTGCCGTCGTCTGGATGACCGGCTCGCTCGACGGCCGCGACTGGGCGCAGGTCTGGCCGCTGCTGGCCGTCTGCGCGGTGCTGCTCCCGCTGGTGTACGGGCACGGGCCGGCCCTGCGCGTCATGGAGATGGGCGACGACGCCGCGTACGCCCTCGGGGTGCGCGTGGAACGCACCCGACTCCTCCTCATGGGCGCCGCCGTGCTGCTCGTCGCCGTCGCCACGGCCGCCGCCGGGCCGATCGCCTTCGTCTCGCTGAGCGCCCCGCAACTGGCGCGCCGGCTGACCCGCTCCACCGGCCCGAACCT
Source organism: Streptomyces sp. DT224 (assembly GCF_049844595.1). NCBI lineage: Bacteria > Bacillati > Actinomycetota > Actinomycetes > Kitasatosporales > Streptomycetaceae > Streptomyces > Streptomyces sp. DT224. The sequence goes on along the minus strand of NZ_JBNCLI010000013.1, from coordinate 303,810 downwards.
GGTGGCCGCGACGTTCATGGGCGCGGCGCTCCTGCTCGTCGCCGACTGGATCGCGCTCGACGCGTTCGGCGACCGCCAGCTGCCGGTGGGGGTGGTCACCGGGGTGCTCGGCGGCTGCTATCTGGTGTGGCTCCTGGTGACCGAGCGCAAGGCGGGGCGCATATGAGACCCCGTACCACCGCCCCTCTTCCACCGTCCGACAGCCGACCGTCCGACCCCCGGAGTACGACCATGCAGCGCCTCACCGCGGCCTCGGTGACCCTTGGATACGACCAGCGGGTCATCGCGGAGAACCTTTCGGTCGAGATACCCGACCACTCGTTCACCGTGATCGTCGGCCCCAACGCCTGCGGCAAGTCGACGCTGCTGCGGGCGCTCTCCCGGATGCTGAGGCCGAGCCGGGGCCAGGTGCTCCTCGACGGGCGGTCGATCCACGGGCTGCCGGCGAAGAAGGTCGCCAAGACGCTGGGCCTGCTGCCGCAGTCCTCGATCGCGCCGGAGGGCATCACGGTCGCGGACCTCGTGGCGCGCGGGCGGTACCCGCACCAGGGGCTGCTGCGGCAGTGGTCGCCCGAGGACGAGCGGGTCGTCCAGGAGTCGATGGAGGCGACGGGCGTCGGTGAGCTGGCCGATCGCTATGTCGACGAACTGTCCGGCGGTCAGCGTCAGCGGGTCTGGATCGCGATGGCCCTCGCCCAGCAGACGCCGCTGCTGCTGCTGGACGAGCCGACGACGTACCTCGACATCCAGCACCAGATCGATGTGCTGGACCTGTGCGCCGAGCTGCACGAGACGCAGGGGCGGACGCTGGTGGCCGTCCTGCACGACCTGAACCACGCGGCGCGGTACGCCACGCATCTGATCGCGATGCGCGGCGGGGAGATCGTCGCGGAGGGGGCACCGGGGGAGATCGTCACCGCGGAGCTGGTGGAGCGGGTGTTCGGGCTGCGGTGCCAGGTGATCTCCGACCCGGAGACCGGGACGCCCCTCGTCGTACCCGCCGCGCGGGCGCGCGGGGCCGAGAAGACGTCCTCGATCGCCGGACGGGCTTGAACGTGCCGGCCTCGGTTCGCACGCGGGGCCTGCTCGCTACAGCAGCGACTTCAGTTTCAGGAGGTCTCTGAAGCCCGCCTCCAGGCGGACCCGGCCAGAGGCCCACGCCTTGGCGAAGTTCAGGTCGCCGTCGACCATGGCGACCAGGTCGTCGCCGGTCATCGCGAGGCGGATCTCGGCCTTTTCGCGGGGTGGGCCCTCCAGCGTGTCCAGGACCCGGATGCGGCCGCCGGACAGGCGGCCGGTGAACGTGATGTCCAGGTCCCGGATGTGGCAGCTCAGCGAGCGGTCCAGGTCGGCGGCGCGCCGCACGTCGCCGTCGGCCCCCGCGAGGTTGTCGGAAAGTCTGTCGAGTGCGCTGCGGCACTCCGCCATGGTCGCCATCGTGATCGACGGTACCCCAGCGCTTCGCGGTAGCGTTTCCGCATGAGCGACCCGATGCCCGACCCCGAGACGGACGCCCCGCCGGAACCGGCCGAGCCCGCGGGACCCGCGCCCCTCGGAGTCGTACGGACGCCCACCGGCGACGCCGAGGTGGACGGCCTGCTGGAACGGCTGGCCGACGCCGACCACCTCGCGGCGGACGGGCACACCGAGGTGTACGAGGATGTACACCGGGGCCTGCGCGAGGCGCTGAGCGCGCTGGACGCCGGGCCCGCCCCCGCACCGGGACCACCCGTACCGGTGCCCCCGTACAACCACAGGAGCTGAACCGAACGTGGCAGGAGTCGCCCGTCGCCGTCTCGACGCCGAGCTGGTACGCCGCAAGCTGGCCCGCTCGCGCGAGCACGCCAGCCAGCTGATCGCGGCGGGCCGGGTGACCGTCGGCGGCAACACCGCGACCAAACCGGCCACCCAGGTCGAGACCAGCGCCGCCGTCGTCGTCACCAAGGACGACAGCGACCCCGAGTACGTCTCGCGCGGCGGCCACAAGCTGGCCGGCGCCCTCGCCGCCTTCGTGCCGCTCGGTCTCGGGGTCGAGGGCCGGCGGGCACTGGACGCGGGGGCCTCGACCGGCGGGTTCACCGATGTGCTGCTGCGCGCCGGGGTCGCCCAGGTGGTGGCCGTGGACGTCGGCTACGGGCAGCTCGCCTGGTCGCTCCAGTCCGACGAGCGCGTCGTCGTCAAGGACCGCACCAACGTCCGGGAACTGACGCTGGAGGCCATCGACGGCGAGCCGGTCGACCTGGTGGTGGGCGACCTGTCGTTCATCCCGCTCGGACTCGTGATGCCGGCCCTGATCCGCTGCACGGCCCCCGGCGCCGACCTGGTCCTCATGGTCAAGCCGCAGTTCGAGGTCGGCAAGGAACGGCTCGGCAGCGGCGGCGTGGTGCGCGACCCCGAACTGCGCGCCGAGGCGGTGCGGGAAGTGGCCCGCCGGGCGTGGGCGCTGGGCCTGGGGGTGCGGGGCGTGACCGCGAGCCCGCTGCCGGGGCCCTCCGGGAACGTCGAGTACTTTCTGTGGCTGCGGGCCGGGGCACCGGAACTGGATCCCGCGGATGTCGACCGTGCAGTGGCGGAGGGGCCTCGTTGACGACGAATGCGGCACGTACAGTCTTTCTTCTCGCGCACACCGGCCGCCCGGCCGCGATCCGCAGCGCGGAGCTCGTCGTGGAGGGGCTGCTGCGCCACGGCCTGGGGGTGCGGGTCCTCGCCACCGAGGCGGCCGACCTGCCCCTGCCTCCGTCCGTGGAGACCGTCACGGATGCCACGCCCGAGGTGCTCAACGGCTGTGAGCTGCTGATCGTCCTCGGCGGCGACGGGACGCTGCTGCGCGGCGCCGAACTCTCCCGCGCCTCCGGCGTGCCCATGCTCGGCGTCAACCTCGGCCGGGTCGGTTTCCTCGCCGAGGCCGAGCGCGACGACCTCGACAAGGTGGTCGACCGGGTCGTCACCCGGGCGTACACGGTCGAGGAGCGCATGACGATCGACGTCCTGGTGCACAGCAACGGGGACGTCGTCCACACCGACTGGGCGCTCAACGAGGCGGCCGTGCAGAAGGTGTCGCCCGAGCGGATGCTCGAAGTCGTCCTGGAGATCGACGGCCGCCCGGTGACCGGGTTCGGCTGCGACGGCATCGTGTGCGCGACGCCCACCGGCTCCACCGCGTACGCCTTCTCGGCCGGCGGGCCCGTCGTCTGGCCGGAGGTCGAGGCGCTGCTGCTGGTCCCGATCAGCGCCCACGCCCTGTTCGCCAAGCCGCTCGTGACCTCGCCCCGGTCGGTGCTCGCCGTCGAGGTCCAGCCGCACACCCCGCACGGGGTGCTGTGGTGCGACGGACGCAGGACCGTCGAGCTGCCCTCCGGGGCGCGGGTCGAGGTGCGGCGCGGTGCCGTGCCCGTCCGGCTGGCCCGGCTGCACCAGGCGTCGTTCACGGACCGCCTCGTCGCCAAGTTCGCGCTGCCGGTGTCGGGGTGGCGGGGCGCGCCCCACTGATCCCGGACGGGGCGCCACGATCCGGGGGCCGGGCCGTGGCCCGTGTGCGCGCGGGCGGTGAAACCTCGTATGGTCATGTCCGTGTTGGAGGAGATGCGGATACGGTCGCTCGGGGTCATCGACGACGCGGTGGTGGAGCTGTCACCCGGCTTCACCGCGGTGACGGGTGAGACCGGCGCCGGCAAGACCATGGTCGTCACCAGCCTGGGGCTGCTGCTCGGCGGGCGCGCCGACCCCGCCCTGGTGCGGATCGGCGCCAAGGCCGCGGTGGTCGAGGGCCGGATCACGGTGGCCGACGGCGACGCGGTGGCCCTGCGCGCCGAGGAGGCCGGAGCCGAGATCGAGGACGGTGCGCTGCTCATCAGCCGCACCGTCTCCGCCGAAGGGCGCTCCCGGGCGCACCTCGGCGGCAGATCCGTGCCCGTGGGCGTGCTGTCCGAGCTGGCCGACGAACTCGTTGCCGTGCACGGCCAGACCGATCAGCAGGGCCTCCTCAAGCCCGCCCGGCAGCGCCAGGCCCTCGACCGGTACGCGGGCGACGGCGTCGCCGTGCCGCTCGCCAAGTACGCGGCGGCCTACCGGCGGCTGAGGGACGTGGCGGCGGAGCTGGACGAGCTGACGACGCGCGCCCGCGAACGCGCCCAGGAGGCCGACCTGCTGCGCTTCGGCCTCGACGAGATCGCCGCCGTCGAACCCCTGGCCGGCGAGGACATCGAGCTGGCCGCCGAGGCCCAGCGGCTCGGCCACGCCGACGCGCTCGCCTCCGCCGCCGCCCTCGCGCACACCGCGCTGGCCGGCAACCCGGAGGACCCGGAGGCCCTGGACGCCACGACCGTGGTGGCCGCCGCCCGGCAGGCCCTCGACGGGGTGCGCGCGCACGACCCGGCGCTCGCCTCGCTCGCCGACCGGGTCGGCGAGATCTCCATCCTGCTCGCGGACGTCTCCGGCGAACTGTCCGGTTACGCGGACCAGCTCGACGCCGACCCGTTGCGGCTCGCCGCCGTCGAGGAGCGGCGCGCCGCCCTCACCGCCCTCACCCGCAAGTACGGGGAGGACATCACCGCCGTGCTCGCCTGGGCGCAGGAGGGCGCGGCCCGGCTCACCGAGCTGGAGGGCGACGACGACCGGATCGGTGAGCTGACCGCCGAGCGGGACGCCCTGCGCGCCGAGCTCTCGGGGCTCGGGCAGGCGCTGACCGACGCCCGGACGGCGGCCGCCGCGTCCTTCGCGGAGGCGGTGACCGAGGAGCTGGCGTCCCTGGCCATGCCGCACGCCCGGGTGTCCTTCGACATCCGGCAGACCGAGGCGGCGGACGAGGCGTCCGGCATCGGGATCGGCGGGCGGAACGTGGCGTACGGCCCGTCCGGCGCGGACGAGGTGGAACTGCTGCTGGCCCCGCACCCCGGCGCCCAGCCCCGGCCGATCGCCAAGGGCGCGTCGGGCGGTGAGCTGTCCCGGGTGATGCTCGCGGTCGAGGTGGTCTTCGCGGGCTCCGACCCCGTGCCCACGTACCTCTTCGACGAGGTCGACGCGGGCGTCGGCGGCAAGGCGGCCGTCGAGGTCGGGCGGCGGCTCGCGAAGCTGGCGAAGTCCGCCCAGGTCGTCGTCGTCACGCACCTGCCCCAGGTGGCCGCGTTCGCGGACCGGCAGCTGCTGGTCGAGAAGACCGTGGACGGCTCGGTGACCAGCAGCGGGGTGACCGTCCTGGAGGGCGAGGACCGGGTACGGGAGCTGTCCCGGATGCTGGCCGGCCAGGAGGACTCCGAGACGGCCCGCGCCCACGCCGAGGAACTGCTCGCCACGGCCCGCGCGGACGGGTAGCACGTCCGGACCGGGGCGCGCCCGGCGCGTGCCCCGGCTCTCGCCTCCGCCGTACGGGTGTCGTGGCGCCGTACACGCTTTCACCCGTGCGAGTGGTGTCGGCCGTCCGATTTGTTGTGGTGAGCCCCGGAGTAACGGTTCCGTCGTGCCGGAACGTGCGTACGGACTGGCATCCTTGGCCGTGTTCGTACCCCCGACTCGGGAGCCCCGGGAGCCAATCGACGTGTCACAGCTGCGCACGGTCCAGGTCCTCGGCGGCGGCAGTGCCGGCAGCAGTACGCACGCCGGCTCGCTGGCCGCCGGACTCGTCGCCCGGGGAGTGCGGGTGACCGTCTGCGCGCCGGCCGGGCTGGACCGCGCCCACGACTTCGCCGCCACCGGCGCCCACTTCGCGCCCGTGCCCCGGCGCAGCGACCCGGCGGCCGTCGCCGCCCTGCGCGCCGCCTGCGCCGACGCGGACGTCGTCCACGCGCACGGACTGCACGCCGCCGTGCGGGCGGCCCTGGCGATCGGCCGCCGGCCCGTCCCCCTGGTCGTCACCTGGCACACCCGGGCCCACGCCGAGGGGGCCCGCCGCCGGCTGCTGCACCTCCTGGAGCGAAGGGCGGTGCGCGCGGCGGCCGTGGTGCTCGCCACCTCCTCCGACCTGGTCGACCGGGCGCGTGCCCGGGGCGCCCGCGACGCCCGGCTCGCGCCCGTCGCCGCCCCTCGGGCGCTGCGTCCGGCCGGGCCGCCCGGCGACAAGCTCCGCGCCGAACTCGGGGCGGTGGAAAGGCCGCTGGTCGTGGCGCTCGGCAGTCTCGTACCGCATCACGGCTACGGCACCCTGCTCGACGCGGCGGCCGTGTGGCGCCTGCTCGACCCCGTGCCGCTGGTGGCCGTCGTCGGCGAGGGGCGGGAGCGGGCGGCCCTGCGGCGGCGGATCACGGCCGAGGGTCTGCCCGTCGAACTGCTCGGCGACCGGTCCGACGCCGCCACGCTCCTGGCCGCCGCCGACGTGGCGGTCCTGCCCAGCCGGTGGGAGTCCCGCTCGACCACCGCCCAGCAGGCGCTGCGGTCCGGGGTGCCCCTGGTCGCCACGGCGGTCGGCGGCACGCCCGAACTGGTGGGGGACGCCGCCGTCCTCGTGCCGTACGCGGACGCCGAGGCGCTGGCCGTCGAGGTGGCCCGGCTGCTCGGGGATCCGGCCGAGCGGGACCGGCTGGCCGCCGAGGGCCTGCGGCAGGCGGCGAGCTGGCCGACCGAGGACGACACGGTGGCCCAGGTGCTCGCGGTCTACGACGAGCTGGCCCGGCCGTCGGCCCGTTGACAGTCCTCCGACCGGCTGCGATCTTGACCATCGGACCGGGCAGCTGAGGAGGGCGTGTGGGCGGGGAAACGCAGGCTTGCGGGGACGAGGGAACGGCCGTCGGCGCGTTGCCCGGACCCCTTGTCTCCACGGACTGGCTCGCCGCGCGCCTCGGCGCCCCCGGGCTGCTGGTGCTCGACGCGTCGGTCGGCGCTCCCGGGCCGGTGCTCGACGCGTCGGCCCGCGCGCGCCGGGAGAGCGGGCGGCGGATCGAGGGCGCCGGAGTCTTCGACATCGACGGCGCGCTCTCCGACCACACGGGCCCGCTGCCCCACACCATGCCGGGCGCCGCCCGGTTCACCGAGGAGATGCGGGCGCTCGGCCTGAACGACACGGACACCGTGGTCGTGTACGACGCCACCGGCATCTACTCCAGCGCCCGGGCCTGGTGGATGCTCCGGGCCATGGGCTTCGACCGGGCCGCCGTCCTCGACGGGGGTCTGCCCGCCTGGACCGCCGCCGGACTGCCCGTCACCGAGGGCACGCCCGAACCGGCCGCCGCACGCGGGGACTTCACGGCCCGGCCCCGGCCCGGGCTCCTCGTCGGTGCCGACGAGGTGGCGCAGGCGCTGGCCGATCCGGAGGCGGCGGTGCTCGACGCCAGGACCCGGGGGCGGTTCGAGGGCACGGAGCCGGAGCCGCGGACCGGGCTGCGCGGCGGCCATATGCCGGGGGCCGTCAGCCTGCCGTTCGGCCGGCTCCAGGACGAGGGCCGGATGCGGGCGCCCGACGAGCTGCGCGCCGCGTTCGCCGGTGCGGCCGGTGACCGCGGACGGCTGTACTTCAGCTGCGGGTCCGGGGTGACCGCCTGTGTCCTCGCGCTGGGGGCCGAGCTGGCCGGATACCGGGACCTGACCGTGTACGACGGATCGTGGAGCGAGTGGGGGCTGGCCCCGGCGGACCCGGCGGACCCGGCGGTCCGGCCCGTCGTGACGGGCCCGTAGAAGCGCGGATACGGCTCCGCCCGGCCACCGGGATCCGGCAGCCGGGCGGGGAGAAGACGCGGACCGAGGGCGTCAGCCCACGTACGCCCCGCTCGCCGTCAGGCGCAGGGCCGTGTCGATCAGCGGGACGTGGCTGAACGCCTGCGGGAAGTTGCCCACCTGGCGCTGGAGCCGGGCGTCCCACTCCTCGGCCAGCAGGCCCAGGTCGTTGCGGAGGGACAGCAGCCGCTCGAAGAGCCGGCGGGCCTCGTCGACCCGGCCGATCATCGCGAGGTCGTCCGCCAGCCAGAACGAGCAGGCCAGGAACGCGCCCTCGTCGCCCTCCAGGCCGTCCACGCCCGCGTCGTCGCCGGCGGTCGGGTAACGCAGGACGAAGCCGTCCTCCGTGGACAGCTCCCGCTGGATCGCCTCGATGGTGCCGATGACCCGCTTGTCGTCGGGGGGCAGGAAGCCCATCTGCGGGATCAGCAGCAGGGAGGCGTCCAGCTCCTTCGACCCGTACGACTGGGTGAAGGTGTTGCGCTCGGGGTCGTAACCCCGCTCGCAGACATCGCGGTGGATCTCGTCGCGCAGCTCGTGCAGCCGCTCGACCGGGCCCTCCGCGTCGCCGGACTCGATGAGCTTGATGGTGCGGTCGACCGCGACCCAGGCCATCACCTTGGAGTGCACGAAGTGGCGGCGCGGCCCGCGCACCTCCCAGATGCCCTCGTCCGGCTCGGTCCAGTGCTTCTCCAGGTACTCGATCAGCTTGAGCTGGAGCCCGGTGGCGTAGTCGTTGCGGGCCAGGCCCGTCATGTGCGCCAGGTGCAGCGCCTCGGTGACCTCGCCGTACACATCCAGCTGGAGCTGGCCGGCCGCGCCGTTGCCGACGCGGACCGGGGCGGAGCCCTCGTAGCCCGGCAGCCACTCCAGCTCCGCCTCGCCCAGCTCCCGCTCGCCCGCGATCCCGTACATGATCTGCAGGTTCTCCGGGTCGCCGGCCACCGCGCGCAGCAGCCACTCGCGCCAGGCGCGGGCCTCCTCGCGGTAGCCGGTGCGCAGCAGCGAGGAGAGGGTGATCGCGGCGTCGCGCAGCCAGGTGTAGCGGTAGTCCCAGTTGCGGGAGCCGCCGATGTCCTCGGGCAGCGAGGTGGTCGGCGCGGCGACGATGCCGCCGGTCGGCGCGTACGTCAGGGCCTTCAGGGTGATCAGCGAGCGGACCACGGCCTCGCGGTAGGGCCCGTGGTACGTGCACTGCTCCACCCACTCGCGCCAGAAGTCCGCGGTCGCCTCCAGCGAGCCGTCGGGGTCCGGGAGCGCGGGCGGCTCGTGGTGCGAGGGCTGCCAGCTGATCGTGAACGCGATCCGGTCACCGGGGGCGACCGTGAAGTCGGAGTACGTCGTCAGATTCTCGCCGTAGGTGTCGGCGGGCGTGTCCAGCCACACCGAGTCCGGGCCCGCGACGGCGACCGTACGCGCGTCCACCTTGTGCACCCAGGGAGTGACGCGGCCGTAGCTGAACCGCATGCGCAGCTCCGAGCGCATCGGCACCCGGCCGCTGACGCCCTCCACGATCCGGATGAGCTGCGGCGCGCCGTCGCGCGGCGGCATGAAGTCGGTCACTCTGACCGTGCCGCGCGGCGTGTCCCACTCCGACTCGAGGATGAGGGAGTCCCCGCGGTAGCGGCGGCGGTCGGCCGCGGGCGGCTCCGCGCCCTCGGGGCGGGCCGGGCCCAGTCGCCAGAAGCCGTGTTCCTCGGTGCCCAGAAGGCCCGCGAAAACGGCGTGTGAATCGAAGCGGGGCAGGCACAGCCAGTCGGCTGTACCGTCCCGGCAGACCAGGGCGGCGGTCTGCATGTCTCCGATGAGTGCGTAATCCTCGATGCGCCCGGCCACGTGCATCTCCAGTCGAACGGCCATGTCGCCCCGTGGGGCGCTTACTGCGGGTCAAGAGGTTGTCGCAAGGGGTTGTTGTGGGGGGACCTGCGAACTTGCGGCCTCGCCCGAGCGAGTGTCCGAGCAGGATACGACGCACACGGGTGATCCGCGCGACCCTCTTGACAACCGGACTGCGCCGATCGAGTGGGATGCGAGTGGCATATGCGATGCGCGCCGCGCTCGTGCGCCGGTGGCCGGAAGCAGTCCCTCTCCGGCGCTGATACCCTGGTAGCCCGTGGACGGTGGTCGTCGGCGAGAGCAGACGAGGCCCCCGAACCGCAGCGACGGCATCTCCGGAATCTCCGGACGGCAACGCCGGCACGCACCTCATGATCGCGACCACGGGAGCCCCCTTTGGCTATGCAGCCCACATCCACGACGACCAAGCACATCTTCGTCACCGGGGGTGTCGCCTCTTCCCTCGGCAAGGGTCTGACTGCCTCCAGCCTCGGCGCCCTGCTCAAGGCGCGCGGTCTCCGGGTCACCATGCAGAAGCTCGACCCGTACCTGAACGTCGACCCGGGCACGATGAACCCGTTCCAGCACGGCGAGGTCTTCGTGACCAACGACGGTGCGGAGACGGACCTCGACATCGGCCACTACGAGCGCTTCCTCGACGTGGACCTCGACGGCTCGGCCAACGTCACCACCGGCCAGGTCTACTCGCAGGTCATCGCCAAGGAGCGGCGCGGCGAGTACCTCGGCGACACGGTGCAGGTCATCCCGCACATCACCAACGAGATCAAGCACCGCATCCGCCGGATGGCCACCGACGACGTCGACGTGGTCATCACCGAGGTCGGCGGGACCGTCGGCGACATCGAGTCGCTGCCGTTCCTGGAGACCGTCCGCCAGGTCCGTCACGAGGTCGGCCGGGACAACGTCTTCGTCGTGCACATCTCGCTGCTGCCCTACATCGGCCCCTCCGGTGAGCTGAAGACCAAGCCCACCCAGCACTCCGTGGCGGCCCTGCGCAACATCGGTATCCAGCCGGACGCCATCGTGCTGCGCGCCGACCGCGACGTGCCGACCGCCATCAAGCGCAAGATCTCCCTGATGTGCGACGTGGACGAGGCGGCCGTGGTCGCCTGCGTGGACGCCAAGTCGATCTACGACATCCCCAAGGTGCTGCACACCGAGGGCCTGGACGCCTACGTCGTGCGCAAGCTGGACCTGCCGTTCCGGGACGTCGACTGGACCACCTGGGACGACCTGCTGGACCGCGTCCACAACCCCGACCACGAGGTCACCGTCGCCCTGGTCGGCAAGTACATCGACCTGCCCGACGCCTACCTCTCGGTCACCGAGGCCATCCGGGCCGGCGGCTTCGCCAACAAGGCCCGGGTCAAGGTCGAGTGGGTCGCCTCCGACGACTGCAAGACCCCGGCCGGCGCGCAGAAGGCCCTCGCCGGTGTGGACGCGATCTGCATCCCCGGCGGCTTCGGCGAGCGCGGCGTGGTCGGCAAGGTCGGCGCGATCCGGTACGCCCGCGAGAACAAGGTGCCCCTGCTCGGCCTCTGCCTCGGCCTCCAGTGCATCGTGATCGAGGCGGCCCGCAACCTCGCCGACATCCCCGACGCCAACTCCACCGAGTTCGACGCCGCGACCGGCCACCCGGTCATCTCGACCATGGAGGAGCAGCTCGCGTACGTCGAGGGCGCCGGTGACCTGGGCGGCACCATGCGGCTCGGCCTGTACCCGGCGAAGCTCGCCGAGGGTTCGCTGGTCCGCGAGGCGTACGACGACCAGCCGTACGTGGAGGAGCGCCACCGCCACCGCTACGAGGTCAACAACGCCTACCGCGCCGAGCTGGAGAAGAAGGCCGGCCTGGTCTTCTCGGGCACCTCCCCGGACAACAAGCTGGTCGAGTACGTCGAGTACCCGCGCGAGGTCCACCCGTACCTCGTCGCCACCCAGGCGCACCCGGAGCTGCGCTCCCGGCCCACCCGCCCGCACCCGCTCTTCGCCGGCCTGGTGAAGGCGGCCGTCGCCCGCAAGACGGGCGCCGCCCAGGGCGAGCAGGGCAAGTAGGCGGTACCTCCGCAGGCGTTACGGTTGACCGGGGCGCGCGTCCGAGCAGGGACGCGGGCCCCGGTCACCGTTTTTTCGTGGGAGGACGCAGATGGGTTTCCAGGACACGCCCGAGGAATGGCGGGTCACCGAGAGCGCGACCCCGTTCCGGGGGAAGAAGACCAGCGTCCGCGCCGACGACGTCGAGATGCCCGACGGTACGGTCGCCCACCGCGACTACCAGGTGCACCCCGGCTCGGTCGCCGTGCTCGCGCTGGACGACGAGGGCCGCGTCCTCGTCCTGCGCCAGTACCGCCACCCGGTCCGCCACAAGCTGTGGGAGATCCCGGCCGGGCTGCTCGACGTACCCGGTGAGAACCCGCTGCACGCCGCCCAGCGCGAGCTGTACGAGGAGGCGCACGTCAAGGCCGAGGACTGGCGGGTGCTCACCGACATCTACACCTCGCCCGGCGGCTCCGACGAGGCCGTACGGATCTTCCTCGCCCGGGACGTCTCCGAGGCGGACGGCGAGCGCTTCGAGGTCGCCGAGGAGGAGGCCGACATGGAGCTGGCCCGGGTGCCGCTCCAGGACCTCGTGCGCAAGGTGCTCGCCGGCGACCTGCACAACAGCTGCCTGGTCGTGGGCGTGCTCTCGCTCACCGCGGCCCTCGCGGGTGACGGCGTCGACGCGCTGCGCCCCGCCGACGCGCCCTGGCCGGCCCGCCCCTTCGACGCCTGACGGCGCCCGCCCGTTCGGCGCCTGACGGGCCGTCCGAAACCCTGCCGGGCGGTCGATGGGAGCGCCCCGCACGGTCACTCCCACGCATCCCCCGATCGTAAGAAATGCTGATCCGATCGGGGGATGCCCGGGTCGCGCTCCCCCTTCTCCGGCCACCCGCCTGAACTACGCTTCGAATGCCCTGACCGGAGTCCCGCAGGGCGACGCGTGCAGCGAAGTGGAGCGTGGCCCGTGACGGATCAGGCGGTGGACACCAGCGGCCCGGCCGAGGCAGCGGGGACCGAGGAGCCGCCCGCCCCGGAGCCGACCCGGTTCTTCTTCGGCCGCGAACGGGAGTTGAAGGAACTCCGCGACGACATCGAGCGCGCCGGGCTCGACACCATGGCCGGCCGCCGCAGCGCCCGCGCCCGGGTCCTCCTGATCGCCGGACGTCCCGGCTCCGGCCGCACCGCGCTCGCCTCCGAACTCGCCCGCCGGCTCCTGGAGACCGGCGACTACCCCGACGGCCTGCTCCGCGTCCGGCTCGCCGAGACCGGCGGCGCCCCCGTCCCCCCGGAGCGAGCCGCCCGCGACCTCCTCGGCCGGCTCGGCCTGGCCGGACCGCCCGGCGCCGGCGCCGACGAGCTGACCGAAATGGTCCGCGAGGCCCTGGCCGTCCGCCGGGTCCTGCTCCTCCTGGACGACGCGGCGGACGCCGAACAGGTCGACCCGCTGCTCCCCGACAACCCGGACTGCCTCGTCGTCGCCACGTCCGAGGGCCCGCTGACCGGCATCCCCGGCGTCCGGCCCTGCACCATCGGCGGCCTGGACGCGGGCTCCGCCGTCCAGCTCCTCGGCCGCGCCACCGGCCAGGTCAGGATCACCGTCGACCCGCTGACCGCCCAGACCCTGGCCGAGGAGTGCGGCGGGCAGCCGGCCGCCCTGGTCCTGATCGGCGGCTGGCTCGCCACCCGCCCGACCGCCTCGGTGGCCGACGCCGGACGGCAGCTGCGCGCGCTGCCCGACGACCCGGAAGCGCCCGCCGGGACACGACCGCTGACCCGTGCCTTCCGCCTCGTCCACGACTCGCTGCCGGCCACCCCCGCCCGGATACTGCGCCTGCTCTCCCTCGCCCCCGGCGGCCTCGCCGACGCCCACACCGCCTCCGCGCTTGCCGGCTGCTCCGTCTCGGCCGCCCGGACCACCCTGGACGACTTCGTGACCCTGGGCCTGCTGCGCCGGGAGGACACCGACGAACCGCAGTACGAGGTGCCGGGCTGCCTCGCCGGGCTCCTGCGGGCTCTCCTGGAGGACCGGGACCGCCCGGCCGAGATCCAGCTCGCCCGGGCCAGGATGCTGGAGCGCACCGTGCGCCTGCTCCAGTCCTGCCGCGCCGTCACGGACCCGGAGGGCTCGCCGTCCCGCCGCAAGCTCGCCGGGCTCCCGCGCACCCTGCGCTTCCCGAACGCGGAGACCGCCGCCGCCTGGCTGCGCGCCCGCAGGCCCGCCCTGCTCGCCGCCGCCCGGATCGCCGTCGAGGACGGGGAGCTCGACACGCTGGCCCGCCGGCTGGTCGCCGCGCTGGTGCGGGCGCTCGCCGCGCACGAGGGCACCGACGCCGCCGCCCCCGACCTCTACGCCCTGCACGGCCTGGTGCTGGCCGTCGCCGAACGCCGCGACCTGCCCCGCGAGCGGGCGGCGGCCCTGCTCAACCTGGCCGACCTGGACGCCGGGACCGGCCGCACCCGGGAGGCGCTGGCCCGTTACCGGGAGGCGCTGGACGCCGGGCGGGCCGCGAAGGACCCGTACGCCACCGGGAGGGCCATGGAGTCCGTCGGCGGCGCCTACGCGGAGCTGGGGGACTACCACCGGGCGTCGGACTGGTACGGACGGGCGCTCGCCCAGCGCCTCACCCAGGGCGAGCCGGCCGAGGCGGCGCGCCTGTACGGGCGGCTGGGCGCCGTCCACACCTACGCCGGGCGGTACGGCGAGGCGCTGCGGAACTGGCGGGCCGCCGCGGCGGGCCACCGCAGGCTCGGCGACCTCCCGGCCCAGGCCCGGGCGCTCAGCGAGATGGCCCGGGTCCAGGAGTACGCGGGCCGGCCGCAGGAGTCGCTGCGCACCTGCCGGGAGGCGGTGGAGTGGGCACGGCGGGCCAAGGACGTACGGCTTCAGGCGGCGCTGGAGCTGCGGCTCGCGGACACCCTGGACCGGCTCGGTGATCCCGCCGCGGCCGGGCTGCACCGGAGCGCGGCCGACAGATTGCTGGGCGAAGAGGGAATGGCCTGCGAAACCGACAGTGCTTCGTCGGAAAAATAATGCTTTGCAAGGCTAGACAGCGGGAAACCCTTCATTAGACTGGCTGTACCGCGGCCGTTCGCGGTGCCTTCACATGTGATGCATCTACCCTTTTTGCATTGCTGTGCCCGGATTACCCTCTGAGCCAAGGACCGTGATCGACATGTTGGTCGGCATCCCCCGCGAAGTGAAGAACAACGAGTTCCGCGTGGCGATCACGCCTGCCGGTGTGCATGAGCTCGTCCGCCACGGCCACCAGGTCGTCGTCGAGCGGAACGCCGGAGCGGGCTCGTCCATCACGGACGCGGAGTACGCCGCGGCCGGTGCGGAGATCCTGCCGACCGCCGACGAGGTCTGGGCCGCGGCCGACCTGCTGCTCAAGGTCAAGGAGCCGGTCGCCGAGGAGTACCACCGTCTCCGCAAGGGGCAGACCCTCTTCACCTACCTGCACCTCGCCGCCTCCCGCGAGTGCACCGACGCGCTCCTGGAGTCGGGCACCACCGCCATCGCGTACGAGACCGTCGAGACGGCCAACCGCGCGCTGCCGCTGCTCGCCCCGATGTCCGAGGTGGCGGGCCGGCTGGCCCCGCAGGTCGGCGCTTACCACCTGATGCGCTCGGCCGGCGGCCGCGGCGTGCTGCCGGGCGGCGTCCCGGGTACGGCGGCCGGCCGCGCCGTCGTGATCGGCGGCGGCGTCTCCGGCTGGAACGCCACCCAGATCGCCGTGGGCCTCGGCTTCCACGTCACGCTGCTCGACAAGGACATCAACAAGCTCCGCGAGGCGGACAAGGTCTTCGGCACCAAGGTGCAGACCGTCGTCTCCAACGCCTTCGAGCTGGAGAAGGCCGTGGTCGAGGCCGACCTCGTCGTCGGCGCCGTGCTCATCCCCGGCGCGAAGGCCCCGAAGCTGGTCACCAACGAGCTCGTCGCCAAGATGAAGCCCGGAAGTGTACTTGTCGACATTGCAATTGATCAGGGTGGCTGCTTCGAGGACTCGCACCCGACGACCCACGCCGAGCCGACCTTCCGGGTCCACGACTCGGTCTTCTACTGTGTGGCGAACATGCCCGGCGCGGTGCCCAACACCTCGACGTACGCCCTCACCAACGCGACGCTGCCCTACATCGTGGAGCTCGCGAACCGGGGCTGGGCGGAGGCGCTGCGCCGCGACGCCGCGCTCGCCAAGGGGCTCAACACCCATGACGGGCAGGTCGTTTACCGCGAGGTGGCCGAGGCGCACGGCCTCGACCACGTCGACCTGAACACGCTCATCGGCTGACCGGGGTCAACCCCTTCGTCAACTCCGTGCGCCCGGCCGGACCTTGTTGTCAAGGTCCGGCCGGAGGCATGCCGGGCCCGCGCGCGCCCCCGAGCAACTCGTCTCGAACGTAACCCTTTAACCGTTTCGTACACCCGGGAAAAGTGTGTACCGAGGGTTGCGCGCCCTTGACAGCGGGGCGTTCGATTGCCGACACAACGGGCCGGGTGCGGCGGATTGTGTTGCTGCGGACAGGGGACACGCCATAGAGTCGCCAATCGTCGGCATGGTGCCACGCTGACCTATCGATAAAGTTTCCTGGTCACGTCCAAGGAGGTAAGACGACTTGTGAATGAGTCGACAATTACTCCCGGGGGTGTTCAACCAGGGATGCCTGCACGGGGCCAGAGCCCGAACGGGCTGGAGGCTGTCGGCTCCGTCGCTGTCCGCACCTTCTCCACCCACCAGCACATGACGACAGCCCCCCAGATGATGGACGGCCTACACGTGAACGCCATGGCCGGCAACGAGAGTGGCCGGGACACCGCCCCCCTCGCCGACTTCGCCGAGACGCCCCAGGCGCATTTCTACGACCCCGACGCCGAGTACGAGCCCGACCCGGAGTACGCGGCCACGCTCGCGCCGGACGCCGCCCGGCAGCGCCGCGAGCGGATCGGCCCGACCGGCCGCCCCCTGCCCTACTTCCCGATCCCGGGCCCGCTGACCGACCACGGCCCCGCGAAGATCATCGCGATGTGCAACCAGAAGGGCGGCGTCGGCAAGACCACGTCGACCATCAACCTGGGCGCCGCGCTCGCGGAGTACGGCCGGCGCGTGCTGCTGGTCGACTTCGACCCGCAGGGCGCCCTCTCGGTCGGTCTCGGGGTCAACCCGATGGAGCTCGACCTCACCGTCTACAACCTGCTCATGGAGCGGGGCATGGCGGCCGACGAGGTCCTGCTGAAGACCGCGGTCCCCAACATGGACCTGCTCCCCAGCAACATCGACCTCTCCGCCGCCGAGGTGCAGCTCGTCAGCGAGGTGGCCCGCGAGTCCACGCTCCAGCGCGCCCTCAAGCCGCTGATGGCCGACTACGACTACATCGTGATCGACTGTCAGCCCTCGCTCGGCCTGCTCACGGTGAACGCGCTGACCGCCGCGCACAAGGTGATAGTCCCGCTCGAGTGCGAGTTCTTCGCGCTGCGCGGTGTGGCGCTGCTCACCGAGACGATCGAGAAGGTCCAGGAGCGGCTCAACCCGGATCTGGAGCTCGACGGCATCCTCGCCACGATGTACGACTCCCGTACGGTGCACAGCCGCGAGGTCCTGGCACGGGTGGTCGAGGCGTTCGACGACCACGTCTACCACACGGTCATCGGGCGCACGGTCCGCTTCCCGGAGACCACGGTCGCCGGTGAGCCCATCACCACGTACGCCTCCAACTCGGTCGGTGCCGCCGCCTATCGCCAGCTCGCCAGGGAGGTGCTCGCCCGGTGTCACGCCGAGTGAGTCTGCCCGGGGCCGACGAACTGTTCCGTACGACCGGGGGGATGGGGCTCCAGTCCTCGTCGCCCGCGGAGCGGAGGCGCAAGGCGAACGGCGAAGCCCGGGTCCCGGCTCCGGCCGGTGAGAACGAACCCGGGGCCGACGCACCGGGGGAGACCGCCCCGGACCCCGGCACCGCTCCCGCCCGCCCGGAGCACGCGGCGGCCGGCGCCGACGCCGGCGACTCGCGCAGCCGGTCCGCCGAGGGCGACCGGGTCGCCGTCGCCGCCCAGGCCGCCCGCCGCCCGCAGCAGCCCGCCGAGCCCGCCCCGGCGCCCGTCGTGCAGCAGCAGCGCAGGCGCGGTGGGGGACGCGGTGCGAACCGGCGGCCCAGCGGGCGCGAGCGCCACGACGAGAAGATCACGGTCTACGTCTCCGCCGAGGAGCTGATGGACCTGGAGCACGCGCGCCTCGTGCTGCGCGGCGAGCACGGCCTCGCCGTGGACCGGGGCCGGATCGTGCGCGAGGCGGTCGCCGTCGTCCTGGCGGACCTGGAGTCGCGCGGCGACGCGAGCATCCTCGTGCGGCGGCTGCGCGGCCGCTGACCGGTACGGCGCCGGTAGCCTGCCCGGAAGGACCGCCGCCGTCGTGCGGCCCGCCTCCCTTCCGTACGGGCCGCCGCCCGCCGCCGTAGCCCGCCCGCGCACCCTGGAACTCCATGCCGACACCCGACGAGCCCGCCCGCACCGCCCGCCGCCCCCTCGGGCGCGGGCCGGGGGCGGGGGGCGTGCCGGTGGAGACGCCGGCCCCCGCCGGACCACCCGGGCCCGAGGCGGCTCCCGGTACACCGGCCCCCGCCGGCGACGGCCGGTTCACCGTGCGCCTCGCGAACTTCGAGGGGCCCTTCGACCTGCTCCTCCAGCTGATCGCCAAGCACAAGCTGGATGTGACCGAGGTCGCCCTGTCCAAGGTCACCGACGAGTTCATGGCCCACATCCGGGCGATGGGCCCCGACGGGGACCTGGACCAGACGACCGAGTTCCTGGTGGTCGCCGCGACCCTCCTCGACCTGAAGGCCGCCCGGCTGCTCCCCGCGGCCGAGGTGGAGGACGAGGCGGACCTGGCGCTCCTGGAGGCCAGGGACCTGCTCTTCGCGCGGCTCCTCCAGTACCGCGCGTACAAGCGGGTCGCCGACATCTTCAGCGGCCGGCTCGAATCGGAGGGCCGCCGCTTCCCCCGTACCGTCGGCCTCGAACCGCACCACGCCGCGCTGCTGCCGGACGTCGTCATCAGCATCGGCGCCGAGGGCTTCGCCCGGCTGGCCGTGAAAGCGATGCAGCCGAAGCCCGCGCCGCAGGTGTACGTCGACCACATCCACGCCCCTCTGGTCAGCGTGCGCGAGCAGGCGGGCATCGTGGTCGCCCGGGTCCGTGAGGCGGGCGAGATGAGCTTCCGGGCGCTGACCGAGGACGCGCCGGACACCCTCACCGTCGTCGCCCGCTTCCTCGCCCTGCTGGAGCTGTACCGCGAGAAGGCCGTCGCCCTGGACCAGGAGGTGGCGCTCGGCGAGCTGATGGTGCGCTGGGCCGGTGAGGCGGGCGCAGAGCCCGTCGTGACGGACGAATTCGACCAGGAGGCCCCGGACGCCTCCGCAACCCCCGAGGAGACGCCATGACGGACCCCGCGGGCTCCGCGGTCGCGGGCCTCGACCTCAAGCCCGCCCTGGAGGCCGTCCTCATGGTCGTGGACGAGCCCGCCACCGAGGAGCACCTGGCCAAGGTGCTGGAGCGCCCCCGGCGGGCCGTGGCCGCCGCGCTGCGGGAGCTCGCCGACGAGTACACCGTGCAGGGGCGCGGCTTCGACCTCCGGCTCGTCGCGGGCGGCTGGCGCTTCTACACCCGGCCCGAATACGCGGCGGCGGTGGAGGGCTTCGTCCTGGACGGCCAGCACGCCCGGCTGACCCAGGCGGCGCTGGAGACCCTGGCGGTGGTCGCGTACCGGCAGCCGGTGAGCCGGTCGCGGGTCTCGGCGGTGCGCGGGGTGAACTGCGACGGGGTCATGCGGACCCTGCTCCAGAGGGGCCTGGTCGAGGAGGCGGGCACGGAACCCGAAACAGGTGCGATCCTGTACAGGACGACGAACTACTTTCTGGAGCGGATGGGCCTGCGTGGCCTGGATGAGCTCCCGGAGCTCGCGCCCTTCCTCCCCGAGGCGGACGCGATCGAGGCCGAGACGCCAGAGGGTGTGCCGTCGTTCGATCCGGACGCACCGGACACCCCGGGAACTCACGCAGACGACAAGACGGACTTTTGATGCGAAGCAGTGGCAGGAACAGCGGTAGCGGCGGCGGCAGGAGCGGCGGCAGCGGCGGGGGCCGGAGCGGCAGGAACACCAGCGGCACCGGCAGGAACAGCAACCCCAACGCGCGGACCCCCCGCTCGGAGCGCGAGGACCGCCGGAACGAGGAGCGCCCCCGCAAGCCCAGGCCCGAGGAGCGCCGCTACGACGTGGGCTCCGACAAGCCCGGCACCGACGGCGCCCGCAAGGGCCGCGGTGCCGCGGCCCGGGGCGGCGCCAAGGGCGGTCCGAAGAGCCCGCAGGGCGGGGCCAAGGGCGGCGCCCGGCGCGGTCCGTACGGCGCCCCGGCGCGCCCGCGCGAGCTCGACGCCAAGATCGAGCAGCGCAACCGCGACCGGTACGCGAACAAGCCCGAGATCAAGACCCCCAAGACGCACCCGGGCGCCGAGCAGGAGGGCGAGCGGCTGCAGAAGGTCCTGGCGCGCGCCGGCATGGGCTCGCGCCGCGCCTGCGAGGAGCTGATCGACCAGCGCAGGGTCGAGGTGAACGGCGAGATCGTCGTCGAGCAGGGCCTGCGCGTCGACGTGCACAAGGACGAGATCAAGGTCGACGGGCTGACCGTCGCCACCCAGTCCTACCTGTTCTTCGCGCTGAACAAGCCGGCCGGTGTCGTCGCCTCCATGGAGGACCCGGACGGGCGCCAGTGCCTCGGTGACTACGTCACCAACCGCGAGACGCGGCTCTTCCACGTCGGCCGGCTGGACACCGAGACCGAGGGCATCATCATGCTCACCAACCACGGTGAGCTGGCCCACCGTCTCACCCACCCCCGGTACGGCGTGAAGAAGACGTACCTGGCGGCCATCCAGGGCCCCCTCCCGCGCGACCTGGGCAAGCGGCTCAAGGACGGCATCCAGCTGGAGGACGGGTACGCCCGCGCCGACCACTTCCGCGTCGTGGAGAACACCGGCAAGAACTACCTGGTCGAGGTGACCCTGCACGAGGGCCGCAAGCACATCGTGCGCCGCATGCTGGCCGAGGCGGGCTTCCCCGTCGACCGGCTCGTGCGCACGGGCTTCGGTCCGATCGCGCTGGGCGACCAGAAGTCGGGCTGGCTGCGCCGGCTCACCAACACCGAGGTGGGCATGCTGATGCGCGAGGTCGGCCTGTAGTCCGGCCCCGACACCCACAAGGCCTGCGGCCGGTTCCCCGGAATGTCCCGGAGAGGAACCGGCCGCGGGCCTTTCGCATGCCCGGCCGAGCCTTTATAGTCACAGTGACCATTAAGGAGGCGGGCGTGAGTCTCGCGGACATACTCGATCCCCTGCAACAGCCCCTGGTGACGGTCCTGGACACCCCGGTCAGCTGGACCGAGGTGCTGGGCTTCGGCAGCGGCGCGCTGTGCGTCTGGCTCGTGGCCCGCCAGCACCTCGCCAACTGGCCGATCGGCATCGCCAACAACCTCTTCTTCATCCTGCTGTTCACCCAGTCCGGCCTGTACGCCGACGCCGGACTCCAGATCGTCTTCATCGCCCTCGCCGCGTACGGCTGGTGGACCTGGACCCAAGGGGGTGGACCAGGGACGGACCTGCCGGTGCGGCGCACCACGCGCACCGAGTGGACCGGGCTGCTCGCGGCGGGGGCGGTGGGGACCGTGGCGCTGACCGTCCTGCTCGACCGGGCGACCGACTCGACCGTTCCGTTCTGGGACGCGCTCACGACCGCGCTCTCGCTCGCGGCGACCTACGGGCAGTGCCGCAAGCTCGTCGAGTCCTGGTGGCTGTGGATCGCCGCCGACCTCGTGTACATCCCGCTGTACGCGTACAAGGAGCTGTACCTGACCTCGCTGCTGTACGTCGGCTTCCTGACGCTGTGCCTGACCGGCCTGCGCAACTGGCGCCGCGACCTCACCCCGTCCACCCCGCGAGCTGGGACCCTGGCATGACGCGCTACCCGCACGGACTCGTGCTCGGCAAGTTCTACCCGCCGCACGCCGGCCACCACCACCTCGTCCGCACCGCCGCCGCCCGCTGCGACCGGCTGACCGTCCTCGTCTGCGCCGCGTCGGTGGAGTCCGTCCCGCTCGCCGACCGGGTCGACTGGATGCGGCAGGCCCACCCCGGCGTGACGGTGGTCGGCGCCATGGACGACACCCGCATGGACCTGCACGACCCGGCGATCTGGGACGCCCACATGGCCGTCTTCACGGCCGCCGTGCCCGAGCGGGTGGACGCCGTCTTCACCTCGGAGCCGTACGGGGACGAGCTGGCCCGCCGCTTCGGCGCCGAGTCCGTCTGTGTCGACCCGGACCGCACCGCGTACCCCGTCTCCGGCACCGCCGTCCGCGCGGACCCGGCCGGCCGCTGGGGCTTCCTCGAAGCACCGGTGCGGGCGGCGCTCGCCCGCCGCGTCGTCGTCCTCGGCGCGGAGTCCACCGGCACCACCACGCTGGCCCGGGCGCTCGCCGCCCACTACCGGCAGCGCGGCGGGGTCTGGGCGCACACGGGGTACGTGGCCGAGTACGGGCGCGAGTTCAGCGAACGGAAACTGGCCGAGCTGCGCGAGCGGTGGCCCCGGGCCCAGTGGGAGGACGTCATCCTCTCCACCCACGACTTCCCGCACATCGCCGAGGTCCAGAACGCCCGGGAGGAGGAGGCGGCCCGCACCGGCTCCCCGGTGCTCTTCTGCGACACGGACTCCTTCGCCACGACCGTCTGGCACGAGCGGTACGTGGGCGGGCGCAACCCCCTCGTCGAGCGCGTCGCGGACCGGGCCCGCCACCACCTGTGGCTGCTCACCGACCACGAGGGCGTCGCCTTCGAGGACGACGGGCTGCGCGACGGCGAGGAGCTGCGGCCCTGGATGACCGACCGCTTCCGGGCCGAGCTCACCCGTACCGGCCGGCCCTTCATCGAGCTGACCGGCAGCCGTGAGGCGCGCCTCGCCCGCGCGGTCGAGGCCGTCGACGCGCTGCTCGCCGAGGGCTGGGACTTCGCCGCGCCCCTCCCGGAGCACCGATGAGCGCCGCCGCCCCCGAGGGCTACGACCCGAGCGCCTTCGAGCCGTTCGCGGTCACCGTGGACCTGGCGGTCTTCACGGTCCGCGAGTCCCGGCTGCACGTCCTGCTGGTCGAACGCGGCGCGGAGCCGTACCGGGGCCAGTGGGCGCTCCCCGGCGGCTTCCTGCTGCCCCGCGAGTCCGCCGCGGCCGCCGCCCGCCGCGAGCTGGCCGAGGAGACCGGGCTGAGCGACGCCACCGTCTCCGGCCTCCACCTGGAGCAGCTGCGCACCTACAGCGACCCGGACCGCGACCCCCGGATGCGCGTCGTCTCCGTCGCCCACACCGCGCTCGTCCCGGACCTGCCCGAGCCGCGCGGCGGCGGTGACGCGGCGGGGGCGCGCTGGTGGGACGCGGCCCGGACGGGCCCGCTCGCCTTCGACCACGACCGCATCCTCGCGGACGCCCGCGACCGCGTCGGCGCCAAGCTGGAGTACACCTGCCTGGCCACCGCGTTCTGCCCGCCGCACTTCACCCTGGGCGAGCTGCAACAGGTCTACGAGACGGTCTGGGGCGTCGACCTGGACCGCCCCAACTTCCGCCGCAAGGTCCTCGCCACGCCGGGCTTCGTGCAGCCGGCGGAGGGGGCCCCGCGCCGCACCGGCGGCCGCGGCAAGCCGGCCGCCCTGTACCGCGCGGGCGACGCCACGACACTGCACCCCCCGCTGCTGCGACCGGAAGGACGGCAGGCATGACGACCACCCGTACGAAGAGGGCCGCGACCGGCGCGCTGACCGGGCTCGCGCTCGGCGACGCGCTGGGGTTCCCCACCGAGTTCAACGACGTGCCGTCGATCCTCGCCACGTGCGGGCCCTGGCGGGAGATGGAGCTGCCGAAGCCGGCCTTCGTCACCGACGACACCCAGATGACCCTGGCCCTGGGCCGGGGCCTGCGCACCGCCATGGACCGGGGTCCGCTCACCGGGCTGCGGCTGGCGCGCCCGGTGCGCGAGGAGTACGTCGACTGGTACCACTCGCCCGACAACAACCGCGCCCCCGGCCGTACCTGCCTGGAAGCCTGCCACCTGCTCGACAGCGACCGCGCCTGGCAGGAGGCGAGCCGGACCGGTTCCAAGGGCTGCGGCGCCAACATGCGCGTCGCGCCCATCGGACTCGCGCCCGGCCTCACCGACGAGCAGCGCTCCGGGGCCGCCCAGCTCCAGTCGGCCCTCACCCACGGCCACCCGACCGCGCTCGCCGCCTCCGACCTGACGGCCCGCGCGGTGTACCTGCTGGCCCAGGGCGCCGAACCGCTCGGCCTGATCGGCCGACTCCGCTCGTACGCCTTCGAGAACCGCGAGCGCTACCTCGACCGGTGGCTCGGCGACCTCTGGCGCCACACGCACGACGCCTCGCCCGAGGCGTTCATCAGCCGGGGCTGGGACGAGTGCCTGGCCGCGCTGGAGACCGTCCAGGACGCCCTGCGCGCCCCTTCGCCGGAGACGGACCCCTGCGAGCGGACGGGGGACGGCTGGATCGCCGAGCACGCCCTCGCCACCGCCCTGCACTGCTTCCTGCTCTTCCCGGACGAACCCGTCACCGCCCTGCGCCGCGCCGCCTGCACCCGGGGCGACTCGGACTCCATCGCCTGCCTGACCGGCGCGCTGGCCGGTGCTCACCTGGGCCCGGACGCCTGGCTGGCGGCGTGGGTGGAGCGCATCGAGTACCGGGACGAGCTGTTGGAGCTCGGGGCGCTCTGGGACGCCTGAGCCGCGCTCAGCCGGTGGTCGCCACCGCCGACGCCCGCCGGGTGCGGACCAGGAAGTCCTCGACGCGGGCCCGGTCCGGCTCGGCCGGCAGGGGAGAGGTGTCCGCCGCCTCGTCGTTCTCGGTGGCGAGGCGGGTCATGCGGCGTTCCACCTCGGGCCAGGGGACCTCGCCGCGCCTGACCGCGAGGAGGGCTTCGCGGGCCTCGCCCACCTCGATCGTCAGTTCGCCGGTGCGCAGCAGGTCCCGGCAGCTCGCCAGCAGCCGCAGCAGGTGCATCGCGTGCTTCCAGCGCGGGGCGCCGTACTGGCGCACGTCCGCCTCCAGCTTGCGGCGCTGGGCCAGGGCATAGCGTACGAACGAGTCGTGCGCCCGGCGGGAGAGGAACGCGCCGCGCAGGGCGAGCAGTTCCCGGCCGGTGTCGTCCACGTGGTCCACGAGCGGCGAGTGCAGGCACTCCAGCACATTCGGGTTGGCGCGCAGGGCCAGCTCGCAGAAGCGTTCCAGCTCCCAGGAGAACTGCTCGTCCGCCGGGCCCTCGATGTGCGTGGGCGGCTTCTCGAAGCGCCAGAACAGCGGGGTCGGTGCCAGGAACACGCCCCGCCGGTCGGTGTCGCTGGTCCCGGTGGCGAGACCGAAGGCGCGCGACCCCATCACACAGGAGTAGACCGTGTGGCGGCGTACCAGGTCCTCGTCGGTCGGCGTGATCATGCCGGGAGGGTACGCGAGGGACCGGCGCGGGCGCGTCTCATAAACAGGGCAGGCGGGCACGGGACCCCGCCGCCCCTCTACGCTGAAGCTTCTGCAAGCCACTCACGGACACGAAGCGGTACGGACAGGCAAGGAGTACGACGTGGCGGTACGAGCGGTCCGGGGCGCCGTCCAGCTGGACCGGGACGAGACCGGGCACCTGCACGAGCGGGTCGGTGCCCTGCTCACCGCCGTGCTGGAGCGCAACGAGCTCGTCGCGGACGACCTCATCAGCGTCTGGTTCACGGCCACACCCGATCTGCACAGCGACTTCCCGGCAGCCGCCGCGCGCGCCATCGGGATCGTCGACGTGCCGCTGATCTGCGCCCAGGAACTGGACATCGAGGGGGCCATGCCCCGGGTGGTCCGGATCCTGGCGCACGTCGAGACCTATCTGTCCAAGGCCGAGATCAACCACGTCTACCTCGGCGCCACCGCCGCCCTGCGCAAGGACATCGCCCAGTGAGAACAGCCGTCGTCATCGGCACCGGCCTCGTAGGGACCTCCGCGGCCCTCGCCCTCGCGGGCCGGGGCGTCACCGTCCACCTGGCCGACCACGACCCCGAGTCCGCCAGGACCGCGGCCGCGCTCGGAGCCGGTACGGACGAGCCGCCCGAGGGGCGGGTCGACCTGGCGGTCGTCGCCGTGCCGCCCTCCCACACCGCGACCGTGCTCGCCGCCGCCATGCGCGACGGCGTCGCCCGGGGCTACCTCGACGTCGCCAGCGTGAAGGGCGGCCCGCGCCGCGAGCTGGAGGCGCTGGGGATCGACCTCACCCCGTACATCGGCACGCACCCCATGGCCGGCAAGGAGCGCTCCGGGCCGCTCGCCGCGACCGCGGACCTCTTCGAGGGGCGGCCCTGGGTGCTCACCCCGACCCGGGACACCGACACCGAGGTGCTGAACCTCGCGCTGGAGCTGGTCGCGCTGTGCCGGGCCGTCCCGGTCGTCATGGACGCCGACGCCCACGACCGGGCCGTGGCGCTCGTCTCGCACACCCCGCAGCTGATCTCCTCGATGGTCGCGGCGCGGCTCCAGGACGCCGACGAGAGCGCGGTGCGGCTGTGCGGGCAGGGGATCAGGGACGTGACCCGGATCGCGGCGTCCGACCCGCGCATGTGGGTGGAGATCCTGTCCGCCAACCCCGGGCCCGTCGCCGACGTCCTCGCGGGCGTCGCCGCCGACCTGGAGGAGACGGTCACCGCGCTGCGCGGGCTCCAGTCCGCCGACGAGGAGAAGCGGCGCGCGGGCACCGAGGGCATCCGCGACGTCCTGAGCCGGGGCAACGCGGGCCGGGTCCGGGTGCCCGGCAAGCACGGCGCCGCCCCGGCCGCGTACGAGACGGTCGCCGTCCTGATCAGCGACCGGCCCGGCGAGCTGGCCGCCATCTTCGCCGACGCGGGCCGGTCCGGGGTCAACATCGAGGACGTGCGCATCGAGCACGCCAGCGGCCAGCAGGCCGGTCTCGTCCAGCTCATGGTCGACCCGAGCGCCGCCCCCGTCCTCGTCGCGGCCCTCCGCGAGCGGGGCTGGTCGATCCGGCAGTAGGAACCGTGCGACCATGGCCGGTCGCACACTTGTCCACAGGGGTGGCCGGACCCGTCCGCGCACTCGGTAACCTTGTGCGGGGCGGGTTCACGCGTCCCGTCCAGCCCGCCCCGAGCACCAGGAAGGTGTCCACCACCGTGGAAACCGTAAGCGCCGCCGTCCGGACCGCCCCGGCCGCAGTGATCGTCGCCATCGACGGCCCCTCCGGTACCGGCAAGTCCAGCACCTCCAAGGCCGTCGCCGCCCAGCTCGGCCTCAGCTACCTGGACACCGGCGCCCAGTACCGCGCCATCACCTGGTGGATGCTGAACAACGGCATCGACGTGCACGACGCCGCGCAGGTCGCGACCGCCGCCGCCAAGCCCGTCATCGTATCCGGCACCGACCCGGCCGCCCCGACGATCACCGTCGACGGCGAGGACGCCTCCGGCCCGATCCGCACCCAGGAGGTCACCTCCAAGGTCAGCGCCGTCAGCGCCGTCCCCGAGGTGCGCACCCTGATCACCGAGCTCCAGCGCACCATCGCCGCCGAGGCCGAGAAGGGCATCGTGGTCGAGGGCCGCGACATCGGCACCACCGTGCTGCCCGACGCCGACATCAAGATCTTCCTCACCGCGTCGCCGGAGGCCCGTGCCGCCCGCCGCAGCGGCGAGGTCAAGGGCTCCGATCTCGCCGCCACCAAGGAGGCGCTGATCAAGCGGGACGCGGCGGACTCCGGCCGCAAGACCTCCCCGCTGGCCAAGGCGGCCGACGCGGTCGAGGTGGACACCACCGAGCTGACGCTCCAGCAGGTCATCGAGTGCGTCGTCACCCTCGTCGGGGAGAAGCGGGCCGCGAAGTGACCGACACCACGAGCGCGCCCTCGCCGCGTGGCGCGGCGGTCGGGCGCGGCATCGGGATCGGGCTGATGTACGGACTTTTCAGGCCCCGTGTCCTCGGTGCCTGGCGGGTCCCGGCCTCCGGACCCGTCATACTCGCGGTGAACCACTCGCACAACATCGACGGGCCGATGCTGATGGGCACCGCGCCCAGGCCCGTCCACTTCCTGATCAAGAAAGAGGCGTTCGTCGGCCCCCTGGACCCGTTCCTGCGCGGAATCGGGCAGCTGGAGGTGGACCGTACGACCGCCGACCGCACCGCCATCACCCGCGCGCTCGGCGTGCTGGAGGACGGCGGGGTGCTCGGGATCTTCCCCGAGGGCACCAGGGGCGACGGAGACTTCGCCTCGCTGCGTGCCGGGCTCGCGTACTTCGCGGTGCGCAGCGGGGCGCCGATCGTCCCCGTGGCCGTCCTGGGAAGCACCGAGCGCCGCGGACGGTTGATATCGGCACTGCCGCCGCTGCGCAGCCGCGTGGATGTCGTCTTCGGAGCGCCCTTCGAAGCCGGTGAGAAGGGCGGCAGGCGTACGCGCAAGGCGCTGGACGAGGCGACGCTGCGCATCCGGGCCCGGCTCACCGGCCACCTGGAGCACGCCGGGCGCCTCACCGGGCGCACCGGATAAGACGTGAGTAGTGGACCGCACGCTGCGTGGTCCATCGATGAAGATGCAAAGAGGAACGGACTTCATGAACGACCAGATTCACTCCGGCGGCTCGGACCACGAGCACGGAGAGCTTGGCGATGCCGAGTACGCGGAGTTCATGGAGCTCGCCGCGCAGGAGGGGTTCGACCCCGAGGAGGTCGAGGGCGCGCTGGACGAGGCCGGTCACGGCCCGCTCCCCGTCCTCGCCGTCGTCGGCCGGCCCAACGTCGGCAAGTCGACCCTGGTGAACCGGATCATCGGCCGCCGCGAGGCCGTCGTCCAGGACAAGCCGGGCGTCACCCGCGACCGCGTCACCTACGAGGCCGAGTGGGCCGGCCGTCGCTTCAAGGTCGTGGACACCGGCGGCTGGGAGCAGGACGTCCTCGGCCTGGACGCCTCCGTCGCCGCCCAGGCGGAGTACGCGATCGAGACGGCCGACGCGGTCGTCTTCGTCGTGGACTCCACCGTCGGCGCCACCGACACCGACGAGGCCGTCGTCAAGCTGCTGCGCCGGGCCGGCAAGCCCGTCGTGCTCTGCGCCAACAAGGTCGACGGGCAGAGCGGCGAGGCGGACGCCACCGCCCTCTGGTCGCTCGGCCTCGGCGAGCCGCACCCGGTCTCCTCGCTGCACGGCCGCGGCACCGGCGACATGCTGGACGCCGTCCTGGAGGCGCTGCCCGAGGCCCCGCCGCAGTCCTTCGGCACGGCAGTCGGCGGACCGCGCCGCATCGCGCTCATCGGCCGCCCGAACGTCGGCAAGTCCTCGCTGCTGAACAAGGTGGCCAACGAGGACCGCGTCGTCGTCAACGAGCTGGCGGGCACCACCCGTGACCCGGTGGACGAGCTCATCGAGCTGGGCGGCGTCACCTGGAAGTTCATCGACACGGCCGGCATCCGCCGCCGCGTCCACCTCCAGGAGGGCGCGGACTACTACGCCTCGCTGCGCACCGCCGCCGCTCTGGAGAAGGCCGAGGTCGCGGTCATCCTGATCGACTCCAGCGAGTCGATCAGCGTCCAGGACCAGCGCATCGTGACCATGGCCGTGGAGGCGGGCCGCGCCGTCGTGCTCGCCTTCAACAAGTGGGACACGCTGGACGAGGAGCGCCGCTACTACCTGGAGCGCGAGATCGAGACGGAGCTCGCGCAGGTCGCGTGGGCCCCCCGGGTCAACGTCTCGGCCCGCACCGGCCGCCACATGGAGAAGCTGGTCCCGGCGATCGAGACCGCGATCGACGGCTGGGAGACCCGCGTCCCGACCGGCCGGCTCAACGCCTTCCTGGGCGAGATCGTCGCCGCCCACCCGCACCCGGTCCGGGGCGGCAAGCAGCCCCGCATCCTGTTCGGCACCCAGGCGGGCACCAAGCCGCCGCGCTTCGTCCTCTTCGCCTCCGGCTTCCTGGAGCACGGCTACCGGCGCTTCGTGGAGCGCCGCCTGCGCGAGGAGTTCGGCTTCGAGGGCACCCCGATCCACATCTCGGTCCGGGTCCGCGAGAAGCGGGGCCGCAAGAAGTAGCCCCCGTCCCGGCGCGCGCAACCGTACGCGACAGCCCCGGAGTGCTCGGTCACCGAGCACTCCGGGGCTGTCGCGTACGGGAGGTCAGGCGTCCCGTGAGCCGGGCGGCAGCGCCGCGGGCCGGGCGCGCCCCGCATGGCGGCCGACCCGCTGCCAGCCGCCGAGGCTCCCGGCGCGGCTGCCCGTGCCGGAGCGGTCGCCCGCCGTCGTCACCGTACCGCCGGGCGAGGAGTGGCCCGAGTGGCCGCGCAGCGGGGCGCGCGAGCCGAAGAGGCCGAGGCCGAGCGCCTGGAGGCCCAGACTCTCCTCACCGGTCCTGTCCCCCGGCAACGCCCGGAACGAGCGGCGGTACTCGGAGTACAGCGCGTCGTAGATCGGGGTGTGGGACGGGCCGCCCGAGGGGTCCTGCGAGGGACGCATGGCAGGGATCGGGCTCGGACGCTGGTGGGAGGGGTCGTATGAGTGCACGTAGGTGCCAACGACACCGGCGGCCGTCGGATGCGGGCCCGCCGCGGAAACACCCGTCGGACAGACAACTGTTCGCCGCCGGCGTACCGGAACCGCGGTCACGATCAGGTCCCGGCCAGTGGCATGGCGGCGGCGACCAGCAGCCCGGCGGCCGACGCCTTCTCCAGCGCGTCCCGCAGCAGGTCCTCGCGGGGCTGCTGGCCGATCGAGCCCGCCGGGGCGGCGTAGACCAGCACGGTCTGGGACTTGTTGGCGGCGGTCCGCCAGCCCTCGGTGACCTGGAGCGGTGCGTGCGCCTGCCACCAGGCGACCGGGGTGCCGCCCCCCGTACCCGGCTGGAGCACGGCGTGCAGCTGGCCCATGGCGAGCAGGATCGACCAGCCGTGCAGCACCTCCGGCACCTGCTCCATGCGGTGGACCGGCTGGAAGCCCTGTTCCAGGAGCAGCTGGAGGAACTGGTCGCCGTCCCGGCCGTCCGTCCCGGGGCGGGCGATCGCGCCGGTCGGCTCGACGACCAGGGCCGGGTGGAGCTCGTCGTCGATCAGGACGAGGCCGCTGGTGATGCCGAGGACGGCCTGCTCGGGGACGATCCGCTCCGGCTCGCCCTGGTCTCCGGCGGTGATGCTGCGGACGGCGCCCTGAAGCTGCTC
Organism: Streptomyces sp. DT224; assembly: GCF_049844595.1. Taxonomy (NCBI): domain Bacteria; kingdom Bacillati; phylum Actinomycetota; class Actinomycetes; order Kitasatosporales; family Streptomycetaceae; genus Streptomyces; species Streptomyces sp. DT224. The sequence continues at coordinate 273,010 of NZ_JBNCLI010000013.1, read as the reverse complement.
CTCGGCGACCTGGACCACCTGCGAGGGGATGCAGCTGGCGTGCGCGAAGGCGAGCACGGCGGTCTCGTCGCCGACGAACAGCACCGTGCTGGTGCGCTCCTGCTCGGAGTCGCCTGGGGTGCGGCAGGAGGTGCAGTCGTAACTGCCCGGGGCGTTGTCGCCGACGAGCAGCCGGTCGGCTTCGGCGTCGCCGATCTCGGCGCGTACGTCCTCGCTGACGTCGAGCATGCGCGGCACGGGTGGCTCCTCGAACTCGGTACGTGCGCCGGGCGGTTCCCGGCTCAGAGATGACAACGGGCGAGCCGCTGCCGGGGTCACGCGGGAAGCCGTACGTAATCGGGCCCGGGCACGCCGGGAGGGCGGAGGATCGGCCGACAAAGGGGGAGAAAGCCGCCCGCAGGGACGGGTGCGGAGGGGCGGGCGCGGGGTGCGGACCGCTGCCCGGCCGCCCGTCGGAATGCGCGGAACCGGGTTGTCCGCTATACGGTCCCGCGGCACCGGGCGGGCCCGTCGGATGGTATGCCTGTCGGCCCTCTGGGATAAGGGTGCGATAAGGGATGGTGAATTACCGGCGAAGCCCGTCTCGCGGAAGGTTTTCCCGAAGGGAATTCAGCCCCGCCCCGAGGCGGAAATCGCGCTGGTTTCCCTGTCTTCCGGAACCCGGTCCGATGATCGTTCACCGGCCTGTGCGATTACTGTGCGTCCGGTTGTGAATCGCACGTTCGGGTGAAGGGGGCCGCGGGGGAGACGTGTCGGGATCCTGTGACACAAGTGTGACCGGTGAGCGACGTGCGGATGCCGTGTGCCCGTGCGCGGTCCCGGCTACCGCCTCCGCGCCCGGGCGCCTACGGTGAGGGGTATGGCACCCCTACCGACTCCCCCCGTCCAGCCCGACGACGCCGCAGGCGCCTATGTGGGGCTCTCCGCAGAGGCCGCCGAACAGCGGGCCCGGGAGCGCGGCTGGTCCACCGTACGGTCCCTGGCGCCGGGCACGGTCATCACCATGGAGTACCAGGCGGGCCGGATCAACTTCGAGGTCGACGGCGGCGTCGTCAGGCGCTGCTGGACCGGCTGAGCCGTCCGCACCGTACGCGTGAGGGGCCCCGACCACGTTCGGTCGGGGCCCCTCACGCGTACGCCGGGGTCAGCCGCCGGCGACCGGCCGGGCCGGGGCCGTGCCGCCGCGCGGGGCGCGGTCCGCGTGCGGCGGGCGCCGGCTGCCGGCCGGCGTCACGGGGGACCGCTCCGAGCGCAGCGCGTGGGCCGCGGCCGGCGCGGGATGGGCCCGCGGGCGGCCGCTCGCGGCCGGCGCGCGGCCGGACTGGCCACGCGCCGGGCCCTGAGCCGCCGGCTCCTGCGCGGGCGGCTGCACGGCGGGCTGCGCGGCCGGCACGGGCGCCGGGGCGTCGGCGGCGGGCACCGGGGCCGCGGGGCGGCTGCCGGGCGCGCCGAGCCGTGCGCGGGCGGCGAAGATCCAGTTCTCGGCGCGGGTGATCAGCGGCTCCACCCAGGGCAGGCCCAGCAGGATCAGCAGGCCCGCCGCCCAGCCGAGGAGCACGTCGCTCAGCCAGTGCGTACCGAGGTAGACCGTCGTCAGGCCGACGCCGAGCGAGACGATGGCGGACATGGCCGACAGATAGCGCCTGGCCCTCGGGGTGGCGGCCAGATAGGCGAGGATTCCCCAGGTCACAACGGCGTTGGCGGTGTGGCCGGAGGGAAATATATCGCCGCCGGCGAAGAGCTCGGCCGATCCGATCCTGGTCGCGTAGTGCGGGCCGAGCCGGCCGAGGCCGATCTTGACCGCGCCCACCGTCAGGTTGAGCAGCAGCAGCGAGGCGCCGAGCGTCAGCAGCGGACGCAGGGTGTGCTGCCGCCAGGAGCGCCAGCCGAGCCAGCAGGCGACCATGACCGCGGTGGGCCCGCGCTGGCCGAGGACCACGTAGTAGTCGAGGGCGGCGTGGATTTCGGGCCACTGCTGGTAGGGCCGGAAGAGCATGACCTTCCAGTCCAGGGCCACCAGCCAGGACGACATGAGCACGGCAATGACGATGGCCAGATAGAACGCCAACGTCCCGCCGAAGAGAGCGATGCGGTGACGGCTCATCCGCGGTGTCTCTATCTTCGGCGGTTCCGGCTCCCGGTCCAGCCGGGCGAAGATGTCGGTACGCACCCAATCGACGTTACAGGGAGTGAGTGGGCGCGCCTGTCGATCCGGGCCCTTTGTGATGACGATGTGATGTGGAGTATGTCTCAGCCGCCGGGTTTTCCCGGGGTTCCTGAATGGCTCTCCCATTCTTTTCGGGCCGTTATGCGATGCCTGTTCGAGAAGTAATTCGCTGAGACTTGCGAAGAATTCCGGAGATCCCGGAGCGTGTTTATCCATGGTGCGGCGGAGCGGAACGGAGGGTGTCAGTCCGGTTACCGTACGGCTTCGGGCGGGGGGTCGTGCGGGGTCGCCGGGTCGTCCGCGCAGTGGCGTACGCCACACTCCGGTGGGTCGGGCGGTATGAGATGGGCCACGTGCGGCCCCGCCGGACTCGCGTACGCTGACGGATCACTCGCCCGTCGACGCCGGGCCCGGACACCGCGTCCCGTGGGCCCGCCGAGAGCGAGGGGACCATCTGGGAGGTAGATGCATGTCCGGGACGCCCACCGCCCGAATCCGCCTGCGCGCAGCCGCCGACGGTGCCAACCGCTGGGTCGTCCTGGTCGTCCTCTGCCTCAGTCTGCTGCTCGTCGCGCTGGACGCGACGGTGCTGCACGTCGCCGTCCCCGCCGTCACCGAGGACCTGCGGCCCAGCGCCGCCGGACTGCTGTGGATCGTGGACGCCTACCCGCTCGTCTGCGCCTCGCTGCTCATCCTCTTCGGCACCCTCGGCGACCGGGTCGGACGCCGGCGCGTCCTGCTGCTCGGTTACGCCCTCTTCGGCGTCGCCTCGGCCGTCGCGGCCCTGGCCGACAGCGCGGCCGTGCTCATCGCGGCACGGGCCCTGCTCGGGGTCGGCGGGGCGATGATCATGCCCGCGACCCTCTCGATCCTGCGCCAGGTCTTCCCCGACCGGCGGGAACGGGCCGTGGCGATCGGCGTCTGGTCCGCCGTGGCCGCCGTCGGTGCCGCCACCGGGCCCGTCGTCGGCGGCTTCCTCGTCGAGCACTTCTGGTGGGGTTCGGTCTTCCTGATCAACATCCCGCTGATGGCCCTGGTCCTGCCGGTCGGCCGGCTGCTGCTCCCCGAGTCCCGGGGCAACGACGACGGACCCTGGGACGTGCTCGGCGCGCTGATGGCCGCCGCCGGGGTGCTCGGCGTGGTCCTCGGCGTGAAGCGGGCCGGTACCGGCGAGGGCCTGACCGGTCCGGCCACCCTGGCGCCGCTGCTGCTCGGGGCCGTACTGCTCGTCGCCTTCGTGCGCCGCCAGAAACGGCGCACCCACCCGCTGATCGACATCGGCATGTTCGCCCGGCCCGCCTTCTCGACCGCCGTCGGCTGCATCGTCCTGGCCATGCTCGCCCTGGTCGGCCTGGAACTCGTCGCCGTCCAGTACCTCCAGCTCGTTCTGGGCCTCAGCCCCCTGGAGACCGGCCTCAGGCTGCTGCCGCTCACCTTCGCCGCGATGGCCGCCGGCGCCACCGGCTCCCACACGCTGCGCCGGTTCGGGCCGCGCCGGATGGTCGGCTGGGGCTTCGTCGTGACGGCCGCGGCGGTGCTGACGCTGACCGCGATGGGCCGCGACGACCGGCCCGTCCTGCTGGCGGCCGCCTTCGTCGCCCTCGGCTTCGGGCTCCAGTCCACGCTGTTCGGCGCGTACGAGTCGATGCTCAACGAGGCCCCCGCCGACCGGGCGGGCGGGGCGGCCGCGATCGGGGAGACCTCCTACCAGCTGGGCGCCGGGATGGGGATAGCGCTCCTCGGCAGTGTGATGAACGCCGCCTATACGCCCGGCCTCGCGGGGCTGCACGCCGACGGTGTCCCCGCGTCCGCCGCAGCGGGGGCCGCCCACTCGCTCGGCGAGGCGTACGAGGAGGCCGCGCTCCTGGGCGGGCCGCTCGGCGCGGTCCTGCGCACCACGGCCCGGGACGCCTTCATCGACGGGCTGCACGTGACCCTGCTGGTCAGCGCCGGGCTCCTGCTGCTCGGGGCGCTGGCCGCGCTGCGGCTGCCCCGGGTGATGGAGTGCACCCCGAAGCTCTGCGAGCCCCGGGAGCCGGCCGGGCGCCCGGCCGCGCCGTCGCGCGAGGGCGTGGACCGGCTCGACGCGCCGCCGCGGGTGCCCGCGCGCCGCCGGCCGGGCGGAGCGGCGGGCTCCGGACGCTCTGGACGTCCGGCACACCGGGTCGTAACGTCGGCACGGCACCGCAACTAACGCTGCTAGTTTTCGAGCACCCCGCCGGAGGCGCACCCTCATGTCCACCGCCCCCACCTCGAAGCTTCCGCCCTTCGACCCCCGTGACCCGATCGGCGTCGACGACCTGCTGAGCCCCGAGGACCTCGCGATCCGCGACACCGTCCGCACCTGGGCCGCCGACCGCGTCCTGCCGCACATCGCCGAGTGGTACGAGAACGGCGAGCTGCCCGGCATCCGCGAGCTGGCCCGCGAACTCGGCGCACTCGGCGCGCTCGGCATGTCGCTCGAGGGCTACGGCTGCGCCGGCGCGACGGCCGTCCAGTACGGGCTGGCCTGCCTGGAGCTGGAGGCGGCCGACTCCGGCATCCGCTCGCTCGTCTCCGTACAGGGCTCCCTCGCGATGTACGCGATCCACCGCTACGGCTCCGAGGAGCAGAAGCAGCGGTGGCTGCCGGGCATGGCGGCGGGCGAGACCATCGGCTGCTTCGGCCTGACCGAGCCGGACCACGGATCGGACCCGGCCGCCATGCGCACGTACGCCAAGCGCGACGGCGAGGACTGGGTGCTCAGCGGCCGCAAGATGTGGATCACCAACGGCTCGGTCGCCGGCGTCGCGGTCGTCTGGGCGCAGACCGACGAGGGCCCGGCCGGTACCGGCATCCGGGGCTTCGTGGTCCCGACGGACGCGCCGGGCTTCTCCGCGCCCGAGATCCGGCACAAGTGGTCGCTGCGCGCCTCGGTCACCAGCGAACTGATCCTGGACGAGGTGAGGCTGCCCGCCGACGCCGTCCTGCCCGGGGTCACCGGGCTGCGCGGACCGCTCAGCTGTCTGAGCCACGCCCGCTACGGCATCGTCTGGGGCGCCATGGGCGCGGCCCGGTCCAGCTTCGAGGCGGCCGTCGACTACGCGCGCACCCGGGAGCAGTTCGGGAAGCCCATCGGCGGCTTCCAGCTCACCCAGGCCAAGCTGGCCGACATGGCCGTCGAGCTGCACAAGGGCATCCTGCTCGCCCACCACCTCGGGCAGCGGATGGACGCGGGGCGGCTGCGCCCCGAGCAGGTCAGTTTCGGGAAGCTGAACAACGTGCGGGAGGCCATCGAGATCTGCCGCACCTCGCGCACGATCCTCGGCGCCAACGGGATCTCGCTGGAGTACCCGGTGATGCGGCACGCGACCAACCTGGAGTCGGTGCTCACCTACGAGGGGACCGTGGAGATGCACCAGCTGGTCCTGGGGAAGGCGCTCACCGGCCTGGACGCGTTCCGATGAGCGCCCGGAGATCGGTCAGCTCTGGTTGAAGAAGCCGTCCGCCGGCCGGCCGGCGGCTCCGCCGTTCATCACCTGGGTGTCGGCGGGGGTCAGCAGGAAGACGCGGGTGGCGACGCGGTCGATCGACCCGCGCAGTCCGAAGATCAGGCCCGCGGCGAAGTCCACCACGCGCTTGGCGTCGGCGGAGTCCATGGACGTGAGGTTCATGATCACCGGGACGCCGTCCCGGAAGAGCTCGCCGATGGCGCGGGCGTCCCGGAAGCTGTCCGGCGTCACGGTGGCGATCCGGCGGCCCGTCTCCTCGGCGGTCTCGGAGGCCACGCGCACCCGGGGATCGGTCACCCACGCCTGACCGGTACCGGTCCGTGCACCCTCGGCGTACTCGTCGTCGTCGTAGTACCGCTCGTCGTTGTCCTCTACGAGGCCCAGCCAGGCACTCGCCTTGCGCACCGATCCCATGGACGCCTCCTCTCACCGCGGTTCCCTGGTGTTCCGCATCTCTTTCGTATCCCTATGGTCGTCCATGATGCGGATCGTGCGCCAAGGGGATAGGCGGCGCGCAGGGCATTCGTGACGGTACTGGTGCAGAGGATGTGGCGATTCGTCAGGTTTCGGGCCGGTAAGGGGGCCTGAAGAAAGAAAATATGATGCCCCGGGCCGTACGGGTGACATGGGGGACGTACGGGTGAACGGGGCGCTGGGTACGATGCCGTCGCGCCCGCGCCCGAGTGCGGCGCACACGCGAACGAAACCCGGGGGGACGGCCGTGTTCGGAATAGTCAGGCCCTGTACGCACCGCCTCTCCGAGAGGCTCAAGACCGAGTGGATGGCCCACCTCTGCGGGCTCTGTCTGGCGCTCCGCTCCGACCACGGGCAGTTCGCCCGGGTCGTCACCAACTACGACGGCCTGATCGTCTCGGTCCTGACGGAAGCTCAGACCGAGCGCACCCCCGCGCAGCGCCGCACGGCCGGGCCCTGCCCCCTGCGCTCCATGCGCACCGCGCCCGTCGCGCGCGGCGAGGGCGCCCGGCTGGCCGCCGCCGTCTCGCTGGTGCTGGCCTCGGCGAAGGTACGGGACCACGTCGCCGACCGGGACGGCCTGTTGGCGCGCCGCCCGGTCGCGGCGGCGGCCCGCCGCGTCGCGGCGAGCTGGGACCGGGCCGGGGCGCGCACCGGCGCCCGGCTCGGCTTCGACACCGCGCTCCTGGTCGACGCGGTCGACCGGCAGACCGGCATCGAACTCCTCGCGGGCCCCGGCACCCCGCTGCTGACCGTCACCGAGCCCACCGAGACCGCCACCGCCGCGGCCTTCGCGCACACCGCCGTCCTCGCGGGCAAGCCGCACAACGCCGAACCGCTCGCCGAGGCCGGGCGCCTCTTCGGACGCCTCGCGCACCTGCTGGACGCCGTGGAGGACCAGGAAGCCGACGCGGCGTCGGGTGCCTGGAACCCGCTCACCGCGACCGGCACCTCGCGCGCGGAGGCCCGGCGGCTGTGCGACGACGCGCTGAAGGGCATACGGCTGGCGCTGGCGGACGCGGAGTTCACCGACGGCAGGCTCACCCATGTGCTGCTGACCCACGAACTCCGGCGCTCGGTGGACCGGGCCTTCGCCACGGACGTCTGCTCGCACCGGTCCGGAGGGCTGCTGACCGGCGAACCGTCAGGAACGCTGCCCACGGGATCCTTCGGGCCGCCGCCCGGCAATCCGTACGCACCCACGGGACCGGGCGGGCCCTCCGGCCCCCGGCCGCCCGAGCCGCCGCGCGACCGGCGCGGGCTCGTCATGGGCTGTCTGGTGTGGGCGGGGCTCGCCTGCACCTGCCAGATGTGCTGCGGCACCTTCGAGGACCCCTGGTCGCGTCAGCGGCGCGAGGGGCTGTGCAGCCAGTGCGACTGCGGGGACTGCTGTGACGGCTGCGACGCGTGCAGCAACTGCTGCGACTGTTGCAACTGCTGTGACGGCTGTGACTGCGGGTGCGACTGCTGAGGCGGTGTCACCTGGGCGTCGTCATCCCTGCGTCCCGCTCCGCGGCAGGGCGGAGCGGGACGGAGCGAGGGGAGGGTGTGCTGCTGTGCCGGATGTGCGAGGGCGCGCCTGGACAAGGACAGGGCGGGCGCGGAGAGCAGGGCGTCGGCTCAACAGGAACAGGACCACACGCGACCGAAGTCGATGTGGGAGCGCTTGACCAGCCACTGCTGCGATTGCATGGTCCCAGTGGAACAGCCATCCGACGACCCGTCAACTGCCCTGAGACGCAGTGCTCACAGTGTGGACAGGCTTGACAGCTCGCCCCGGACAGCGCTTGTCTCGGGCGAGGACCGGGCTGAGGGGCCCGTCCGTCCCGTTCCACGCTGCTGCTTTCCGCTGTCCGCGCCGAGGGCGCGCCCCGTGTTCACCGTATCCACGGAGCCTCCGCATGCCCGCGCGTACATCCGCATCCCGTCCTGCCCTCCGGCCCCTCCACCTGGCCGCCGAGATCGGCGGCCCGCCCCGCTACGACGCCGCCCACCACACCGGCCTCGCCCGGCTCGCGGAGGGCGGCGCGCTCGACTTCGTCACCCTCGGCGACTCCTTCGCCCGGCCGGGCCCCGACGCGCTCGCCGTCCTCGCCCGGGTGGCCCCCGCCACCCGCCGCATCGGCCTCGTGCCGACGCTCACCGCCACCCACGCCGAGCCGTCCCGCCTGGCGTCCGCCGTGGCGACCCTGGACTGGGTCAGCCGGGGCCGGGCGGGCTGGCGCGTCGGCGTGTCGGCCGCGGAGGCCGAGGCGCGGCTGTTCGGCCGCCGCCCCGCCGTGTCCGCCGACGCCCTGTGGGACCGGGCCGGGGCGTGCGCCGAGGTCTGCGCCCGGGACCGGCACCGCTGGGAGCCGCCCCAGGGCCACCCCGTGGTCGTCGTCGACGGCACGCCCGAACCGGCCAGGGCGGCCGCGGCACGCCACGCCGACGTCGTCCTCGTACGGGCCGCCACCCCGGAGCGGACCGCCGCGATCCGCGACGACGTGCGCCGCCGTGCCGCCGCGCACGGCCGGGACCCCGACGCGCTGCGGGTGCTCGCCGCGCTCACCGTCGACCTCGGCGACGCCGAGACGGCACCGGAACCGGGGCTGCCCGACGAGCCGCCACCGGCCGACCGGGGCACCTACTACCGGGGCGGTCCGGTCGACCTGGCCGCGCTGATCACCCGGTGGTACCGGGCCGGCGCGGTCGACGGCTTCCACCTCACCCCGATCACCCCCGGGCGCGACCTCGAACGGATCGTCAACGGCACGGTGGCCCTGCTCCAGCACCGCAGCCTGTTCCGGACCTTCTACCCGGGCGGCACCCTGCGCGAGCACCTGGGGCTGGCCCGGCCGGCCCGTCGGTACGCACAGGCCGGAGCGGGCGTATGACGACCGCGCCGCCCCGGCGGATGCACCTCGCCGCGTGCGACCCCGGAGCCGGTGAGCGGGCCGGGTTCGCCTCGTACGAACACCTCGCGCGCACGGCGGAGCGGGGCCTGTTCGACTTCCTCCTCGTCGCCGAGGGGGCGGCCGGCGGGCCCGATGCGCTCACCCTGCTGGCCGCCCTCGCCGCAGGCACCGACCGCCTCGGTCTCGCCGCCGGCGCCGCTTTCGGGGAGCCCTACGAACTGGCCCGCCGCCTCGCCACCCTCGACCACCTCAGCGCCGGCCGGGCCGCGTGGCACGCGCACCCCCCGGCCGGTGAGCACCCGCGCGCCGCCGAGTTCACCGCCGTCGCCCGCGCGCTCTGGGACTCCTGGACGCCCGACGGCACCCCGCGCCCCGTCGCCCACCACGGGCGGTACTTCGCGGTGGAGGGCGAGTTCACCGTGGAGCGCTGTCCGCAGGGCCACCCCGTCACCGTCCTGGCGGGCGACTCGCCGGAGGACCGGGAACTCGCCGCGTCCGCCGCCGACGTCGTCCTCGTCCCGCACACCACGTTCGACGCGGCCCGCGCCCGCTACGCGGAGGTGAAGGGGCGGCTCGCGGTCCACGGCCGGGCGCACGACGAGCTGAAGGTCATGCTCCGCGTCGCCTTCGTACTCGGTGACACGGACGGCATCGGCGTGCAGGAGCCAGTCACCGGCAGCCCGGCCGCCGTCGCCGCGCTGCTCACCGAGTACGTCGCGGAGGGCGCCGCCGACGGCTTCCTCCTCGTCCCGGATGCCCCCGGCGGCCTCGACGACTTCGTGGACCGGGTCGTTCCGCTCCTCCAGGACCGGGGGGCGTTCCGCCGTGCGTACACCGGTTCCACATTGCGGTCGCATTTCGGGAGCACCGCCCCCGTATGGAAGGGTTGACCACCATGAGCACGCACGCACAGCAGCAGGCAGCGCGGGACTGGGAGCGCTGGCACGAGGAGCGGACCGCCACGGTCGCGGCGCCGTACGGACCGCTCTCCCTCACCGGGACCCACTGGCTCGCGGATTACCCGGAGGGGCGAATTCCGGCCGTCCCGGGGCGGTGGCGCGAGGAGGGCGGCGCGCTGGTGCTCGACGCCGTCCCGGAGGACGGGCTGACCGTCGACGGCAAGCCCTTCGCCGGCGAGGTCCGGCTCGGTGCCGACCGGGGGCCGATCGACGGGTCCCGGGTCGCACACGAGGGGCGCAGGCTCGTCGTGCTCAGTCCCGAGGGTCTGTGGGCGGTCCGGGTCTTCGACCCCGGTTCGCCCGCGCGGCGCGCGTTCCGGGCGATCGACGCGACCCCGTACGACCCGCGCTGGGTGCTGCCGGGCACTTTCCGCCCGTACCCGGACGCGCGCACCGTCCGGGTCGAGAACGCCGACGGTGTCGAACGCGGACTCGGGCTGGCGGGGGAGATCGCCTTCGAGGTGGACGGGGCCGGGCACACGCTCCAGGTCGCCGTCGAGCCGGACGGGTCGCTCTGGGCCGTCTTCGCCGATGCCACCAGCGGGAACGGCAGTTACCGCTTCCGGTTCCTGCGGCCCGCCGCGCCGGACGCCGAGGGCGCGGTGACCGTCGACTTCAACCGTTCGCTGCTGCCGCCGTGCGCCTTCGCGGACCACTTCATCTGCCCCTTCCCGCCGCCGGGCAACACCCTTCCTGTGGCCGTGGAGGCGGGGGAGCGGAATCGCGTCGACGGCTGAGAGGGCTGTCGCGAGCTCAGGCCAAAAGGCGCCCTTGCGCGACAAGTTGACGCCTTGAATACTCCCGAGCAGCGCTTGTCAGGGGCACGGCGTATCCGGAATACGGACGGATACCCGTGCGCCCGACTGCGCCTCACGGGTCCGACCACCCCACAGGCGGGCCCCCGATTCCCCTCGGGAGGAATGACAGTGAGGATCAAGCGCACCACCCCCCTCAGCGGTACCGCCAGACGCAGCAGGGCCGTCGCCATCGCGGCGGGCCTGGTGGCCGTAGCCGCCCTGGCCGCCCCCACCGCCCACGCGAACTCCAGCGGAACGTACAGCGCCAACCAGCTCGCCGCCGCCAGTGACGCCGTTCTCGGCGCCGACATCGCCGGCACCGCCTGGAACGTCGACGCGAAGACCGGGAAGCTCGTGGTCACCGTCGACAGCACGGTCTCCGCGGCGGAGATCCAGCAGATCAAGGACTCCGCCGGGGGCAACGCGGGCGCTCTGCGCATCGAGCACACCCCGGGCACGTTCAACAAGCTGATCGCCGGCGGCGACGCCATCTACGCCCCCGGCTGGCGCTGCTCCCTCGGGTTCAACGTCCACAGCGGCAGCACGTACTACTTCCTGACCGCCGGTCACTGCACCGACGGCAACCCGCCCTGGTACACCAACTCCTCGAACAGCACCTACATAGGCCCGACGGTCGGCTCCAGCTTCCCGAACAACGACTACGGAATCGTGCGCTACGACAACACCTCGCTCGCCCACCCGGGCAGGGTCGGCAGTGTCACCATCACCGGCGCGGCCAACGCCACGGTCGGCATGTCGGTGACTCGCCGGGGCTCCACGACCGGCACCCACAGCGGCTCCGTCACCGGGCTCAACGCCACGGTCAACTACGGCAGCGGCGATGTCGTCTACGGCATGATCAAGACCAACGTGTGCGCCGAGGGCGGCGACTCGGGCGGTCCGCTCTACTCCGGCAGCAAGGCCATCGGCCTGACCTCCGGCGGCAGCGGCAACTGCAGCTCCGGCGGTACGACGTTCTTCCAGCCGGTCACCGAGGCGCTGAGCGCGTACGGCGTCAGCCTGAACTGACGCCCTGCCCCGTACGGACACATGGCCCCCGGCCCGCCGGGGGCCATGTGCGCGTCGAGAGGGGCGGACGCCGGTCAGCCTCTGGCACCCGCCCCGGCCGGTGCCACGCCGAAGATGTCCACCGCGTGGTAGTACGTCCAGGCCGTGGCGTCGCACGAGGTCCGCTTGGCGCCGGAGTAGGCGGCGCACACGCGCTTGAGGTCCGCGTAGAGGGCGTTGTCGAGCCGGGCCTTGTTGGCGGAGAACGTGCCGGCGGCCTTGTAGTTGCGGTACCCGAAGTCGTGGCGGGCGCAGGCCGTCTGGAACGGGAAGCCGAAGGGGTTGTCGGGCGAGGTGCTGCAGTAGTCCGTCGACCAGTCGAAACCGTACGCGGACCACGCGCCCTTGTTGTTGCGGGCGGAGTTCCACGCGTTGTAGCTGGCTGCGCTCGTCTGCGTCCAAGAGCTGAGGACCTGGGGCTTGTCCGCGGGGGCCGCCGAGGCGGACGCGGTGGGCAGCAGGGTGAGCGGGAGTGACAGTCCGAGAGCGGCGAGCAGGGTGGCGACGCGACGGCGCATGAGCAACCTCCGTGGGGGTGAGGGGCAGTTGGGGCAGCTCGCGGGTGTGCGAGGTCGCTCCAGAATGCCGCCATGCACCTGTCATGCCTAGGGGCGTGCGGTGGCCGTTCGGCGCTGTGCGCCGTGCGGGGTACGTGTCAGCGGGCGCGCCGCTGTCCCAGCAGGCGGGCCTGCTCCCTCTTCAGTTCGGTGAAGCCCTTGCGCGCGTACGCGGCTATCTCCCGGCTGGGGAACGACACCACCGAGAGGTGCTGTTCATGGCTGCCCCGCGACCATCGGGCGGCCGTGATCTCGTAACCCGAGACATGGGCGCACAGCTGGAGCAGAAGGGGCGGCATCACCGGCTCGCTCAGGAGGTCGGCGTGGGCGAGGACGAGATCGCGCATGGCCCGGATGTTCGGGAGGAAGACGGTCGTGACCCACAGCCGCCACTCGGCGAGCTCCTCCTCGGTGGGTGGCGTCTCGTGGTCGAAGGGAGACCTGCCGTCGGGGCGGGCGTTGCGCTCCAGGAACGCGGCGAAGATGCGGCTGTTGGCCTCGGTGAGGGCGAACAGGGGACCGTAGAACTCGCCGAGCTGGCGGTTCACCCGGGCGAGGCGTTCCTGGCGCTGCGCGAGGCGCAGCCCGTTGAGGTAGGTGAGGGCGTAGCCGACGAACGTGAGCCCGATGGTGACGGCCAGTGTGATCATGGGGGCCGATGCTAGTGCCGCGTCAGCCGGGGTTCGCCCCGTCGCGAGGCCATGCACGCACTCTCGCCGCACCTGACGCCGCTCCTTACCGGGCACACCTTGGCTGACGCGGCGCTAACGGCGGGACGCCTCCACCGTCGGCCGGTCCGGGGTTCTGCGCATCGCCGTCAGCAGCGTGCCCGCCGTGCCCGCCACCGCCCACGCGGACAGCACCAGCAGGGGGCCGGTCACCGCGTTGCCGTGGAAGTACGCGATCGAGCGGGCCGTCCAGGTCGAGGCGCCCGGGGGCAGGGCGGGGCCGATCGCGCGCCAGAAGTCCGGGAGCATCGGGAGCGGGAAGGCGCCGCCCGCGCTCGGGTTGCCCGCGATGACCACGATCAGGACGGCCAGGCCGATGCCGACGATGCCGGTGAGCCCCTCCAGGGCGAGGGTGATCATGCCGACCGCGAAGACGGTCAGCGCGCCCAGGCCCGACAGCCCCCAGAAGCTGCCGGGCAGGGCGCCGAGGACCGGGCCGATGATGAGCGCGCCGCCGATGCCGCCCGCGATCGAGTACAGCGCCATCACCCCGGTGCGGATCAGCGCGCGCTGCCGGTTGGCGGGGCGGGTGCCCGCGCTGATCGCCAGGATCGAGGCGCACAGGTAGCCGCCGACGCACCACCCCACCGCCAGGTAGAACGCGGACAGCCCGTCGAAGTCCTGGCGGGAGGCCGGGGCCACGTCGACGGCGCGCACGGTGCGCCGCTGGGTCGCCTCCGCCTCCTTGACGATCTTCGTGAGGGAGGTGGCCAGGACGGTGCCCCCGCCGGAGGCGACCAGCACGGTGTCCCTCGTGCTCCGGGGGTCCACGATCAGGGCGCCGTCGATCTCGCGGTCGAGGATCTGCCGGCGGGCGGTGGCCTCGTCGGAGACCGTACGCGGGTCGAGCGGGCCGCCGGGGAGGCCGTCCAGCCGGTCGACGAGCCGGGCGGACGCCTGCGGGGGCGCGACGACGCCGAAGGGGACGTCCGTCGGCTTCGGGTGGTGGAGCGCCCCGATGTAGGACGCGATGAACAGCAGCTGAAGAGCCAGCACCCCGATGACGAGCAGCGCGGCCCGGGGGGTGACGGCGTTCCGCACCTCGTCGGCGAAAGTCATGCCCCCACGCTCCGGGCTCCCCCTCGCGCGCGCAGTCGGGGTGCGGCCGAACGGCGGAAGGGGAGGGGCGCGTGACCGGGGGAGATGAGGCGGGCAGCGAGTATCGTACGCATGTTCGAAACTTGGTTTATGGTGGAGAACGAGGGGGTGGGTCAGCTCGTACGAATCGGTTCAGGAGGTGCAGGTGCCAGGGTTCACGCATCTGCATACCGCCTCCGGGTTCTCCCTGCGGTACGGGGCCTCGCACCCGGAGCGGCTGGCGGAGCGCGCCGCCGAGCGCGGCCTGGACGCCCTCGCGCTGACCGACCGCGACACCCTGGCCGGCGCGGTCCGCTTCGCCCGGGCCTGCGAGCGGGCACGGGTGCGCCCGCTGTTCGGGGCGGACCTCGCGGTCGGACCGGGGCCGGGGGACGGGCCCGCCCGGCGCCCCCGCACCCCCGCCCGCGGAGGTGTCTTCGTCGATGAATCCGCACCCCGGGTCACCTTCCTCGCCCGCGACGGCGCCCGGGGCTGGGCCGAGCTGTGCCGTCTGGTCACCGCCGCCCACGCCGCCGTCCCCGAGGGCGGCCGCCCCCTGGTCGACCGGGCCGCCCTGCCCGCCGAAGGGCTCACCGTGCTGCTCGGCCCCGCCTCCGACGTGGGCCGGGCGCTCTCGGCGGGCCGCCCCGACCTGGCCGCCGCCCTCCTCGGCCCCTGGCGCGAGCTGTACGGCGACGGCCTGTGCCTCGAAGCCGTCCACCACGGGCGGACCGGCACCGGGCCCGGTTCGCTGCGGCTCGCCGCCCGTACCGTCGGCCTCGCCGCCGAGCAGGGCGTACGGGCCGTGCTGACCAACGCCGCCCGGTACGCCGACCCGGGGCAGGGCCCGGTCGCCGACGTGCTCGACGCCGCCCGCCGGCTCGTCCCCGTCGACCCGCGCCGCGCCCCGCTCGACAGCGGTGAGCGCTGGCTCAAGGACGCCCCCGCGATGGCGGAGACCGCCGAGCGGATCACCGCCGCCGCCGGGCTCGGCGCCGGGGCCGGGGCGCGGCTCCTCGCGGAGACCCGGCACACCGCCGAGGCGTGCGTGGTGGACCCCGGGGGCGACATCGGCCTCGGCTCCGTCCATTTCCCCGAGCCCGGTCTCGTCGGCGCGGGCCGGCGCACCGCCCAGCGGGTGCTGGCCTCCCGCGCCGCCGCCGGCATGGTGCTGCACGGCTACGACCGCAGGCCCGGGTACTGGGACCGGATGCACCACGAGCTGGACATCATCGCCCACCACGGCTTCGCCTCGTACTTCCTGACGGTCGCCCAGGTGGTGGACGACGTACGCGCGATGAAGGTGCGGGTGGCCGCCCGGGGCTCCGGGGCCGGTTCGCTGGTCAACCACCTGCTGGGCATCGCGCACGCCGACCCGGTCGAGCACGGGCTGCTGATGGAGCGCTTCCTGTCCAAACGCCGCTTCGTGCTGCCCGACATCGACATCGACGTCGAGTCGGCCCGCCGCCTCGACGTCTACCGCGCGATCATCGGCCGCTTCGGTGCCGAGCGGGTCGCCACCGTCGCCATGCCCGAGACCTACCGGGTGCGCCACGCCATCCGCGACGTCGGCGCCGCGCTCTCCATGAACCCGGCCGAGACCGACCGGCTCGCCAAGGCGTTCCCGCACATCCGGGCCCGCGACGCCCGCGCGGCCATGGAGGAACTGCCCGAACTGCGCGAGGTGGCCAGGACCAGGGAGAAGTACGGGCGGCTGTGGGAGCTGGTGGAGGCGCTGGACGCGCTGCCGCGCGGCGTCGCCATGCACCCGTGCGGGGTCCTCCTCTCGGACTCCTCGCTGCTGCGCCGCACCCCCGTCGTGCCCACCAGCGGCGAGGGCTTCCCGATGTCCCAGTTCGACAAGGAGGACGTGGAGCACCTCGGGCTGCTCAAGCTCGACGTGCTGGGCGTACGGATGCAGTCGGCGATGGCGCACGCGGTCGCCGAGGTGAAGCGGGCCTCCGGGCGCGAGGTGGACCTGGACGCCGTGGAGCCGGGCGACCCGCGCACGTACCAGCTGATCAGGACGGCCGAGACGCTGGGCTGCTTCCAGATCGAGTCGCCCGGCCAGCGGGACCTGGTCGGCAGGCTCCAGCCGGAGAACTTCCACGATCTGGTGGTCGACATCTCGCTGTTCCGGCCGGGCCCGGTCTCCGCCGACATGGTCCGCCCGTTCATCGAGGCCCGGCACGGCCGCGCCCCGGTCCGCTACCCGCACCCCGACCTGGAGGGCCCGCTGCGCGAGACGTACGGCGTGGTGGTGTTCCACGAGCAGATCATCCAGATCGTCGACATCATGACCGGCTGCGGCCGCGACGAGGCCGACCGGGTCAGGCGCGGGCTCTCCGACCCCGAGTCGCAGGCCCGGATCAGGGTCTGGTTCGCCCAGCACGCGGCGGCGCGGAAGTACGACGCGGAGGTGATCGCCCGCGCCTGGGAGATCGTCGAGGCGTTCGGCAGCTACGGCTTCTGCAAGGCGCACGCGGTGGCCTTCGCCGTGCCCACGTACCAGTCCGCCTGGCTGAAGGCGCACCACCCGGCGGCCTTCTATGCCGGGCTGCTCACCCACGACCCCGGGATGTACCCGAAGCGGCTGCTGCTCGCCGACGCCCGGCGGCGCGGGGTGCCCGTGCTGCCGTTGGACGTGAACCGGTCGGCGGCCGCCCATCGAATCGAACTGGTGTCCAAGGAGGGGGAGGGGGAGCGCTGGGGCCTGCGGCTCGCGCTCTCCGACGTGCACGGGATCAGCGAGGCCGAGGTGGCCCGGATCGAAGCCGGTCAGCCCTACAGCTCACTGCTCGACTTCTGGCAGCGGGCCCGTCCGGGAAAGCCGGCCGCCGAACGACTGGCCCAGGTCGGCGCGCTGGACGCCTTCGGGGCCAACCGCCGCGACCTGCTGCTCCACCTCTCCGAACTGCACCGCGCCCGGCGCGGCGCGGGCTCCGGCGCGCAGCTCCCGCTCGGCGGCGGGCACCGCACCGCGTCCGCCGGCCTGCCCGACCTCAACGAGGCGGAACGGCTCAGCGCCGAGCTGGGCGTGCTGAGCATGGACGTCTCGCGCCACCTGATGAGCGATCACCACGCCTTCCTCAAGGAGCTCGGCGCGGTCTCGGCCAAGCGGCTGCGCGAGGCGCGGCACGGGGAGACCGTGCTGGTCGCGGGTGCCAAGGCGGCGACCCAGACCCCGCCCGTCCGCTCCGGGCGCCGGGTCGTCTTCACCACTCTGGACGACGGTACGGGCCTGGTCGACCTGGCCTTCTTCGACGACAGCCACGCCGCCTGCGCGCACACCGTCTTCCACTCCTGGCTGCTGCTGGTGCGCGGGGTGGTGCAGCGGCGCGGGGCGCGCAGCCTGAGCGTGGTCGGCGCGGCGGCCTGGAATCTGGCGGAGCTGGCCGAGCTGCGGCGCACCGGCGGACTCGACGCGGTCGCCGAACGGCTGGCGCAGGTGCCCGAGCCGGAGGGCGGGGACCCGGCACCGGACGAGGCCCCGGCCGGCGACGACGGGCGCCGCATCAGGATGCCCACCGGTTACGAGATGAACCCCTGGGCGGACCTCAAGCCGCCCGGCGAGGGGCTGCCCACCGGAAGGAAGCTGTGGCACCAGAGCCCGGGGAGCGCGGGATGAACGGCGTGCCGGACGGGCAGCCCGGGATCCTCTGCCTGCGGTTCCGCCGGGTCGGCGGCGGGCCCCCGGACGCCGCCGGGTACGCGGGGCTGCTCGCCCTGCTCGGTTCGTTCACCCCGGTCGTGGAGGCGGCCCCGCCCGACGGGGCACTCGCCGATGTACGCGGCGCGCTCCGCTACTTCGGGCGGGACGCGCGGGGCCTGGCCTCGGTGATCCGGGTCCGCGCGCTGGCCCTGCACGGGGCCGACTGCGCGATCGGGGCCGCCCCGAACCCGATGCTGGCCCGGATGGCGCTGCGGCAGGCCGCGCCCGGGACGACCTTCGTGGTGCCCGCCGACGGGGTGGCCGCCTTCCTCGCGGACCGGCCGGCCGCCGCGCTGGACGGCGTCGGGGCGGCGACGGCCCGGACACTGTGCGGGTACGGGCTCGACTCCGTCGGCCGGATCGCGGCCGCCCCGCTCGGCACCCTGCAACGGATCACCGGGACGCGGACCGGGCGTGACCTGTGGGAGCGGGCGCACGGCATCGACCGCACCGCCGTCCGGCCGAACGCCGCCGCCCGCTCGGTCGCCGCCGAGCGCACCTTCCCGCGCGACGAGCTGGACCCGGAGAGGCAGCGCCGCGCGCTCATGTCGCTCACCGAGGAGCTGGGGGCGCGGATGCGCGGCGAGGGCCGGGTGTGCCGCGCGCTCGCGGTCTCCGTGCGGTACGCCGACCGCACCGGCTACTCGACGCTGACCCGGAGCCGCTCCCTCCGCGAACCCACCGCGCACTCCGCGGACCTCACCGCGCTGGCGTACCGCATCCACGACTCGTTCGGCCTGCAACGGGCCCGGGTGCGGGGGATCGGGCTGCGCGCGGAGGGGCTGGGCGAGGCCGAACGGGCGGCCCGGCAGCTGAGCTTCGACCCGGTGGACGAGCGGGCGCGGCGGATCGAGGCGGTCGCGGACCGGCTGCGGGAGCGGTTCGGCCCCCGTGCCGTGATGCCGGGGCGGCTGGCGGCCTGAGCGGTGCGCGCGGGGCCGCGCGGGCCCGGACGGCTCGCGGGCCGGCCGCGTGACCCCGGCCGTCCCGCGGACTTTTTACCGACGCGTAACTTCCCAGCGAACCCTACTCGTGCGTAATTTGGCATGAGCACGCCGAGCCTGAGCGTGCGAAACCCAGCAGTACTTGTGGTCCGGGCCGCAGGGTGCACAGACATCGCAACTCCCTTGAGCCGCAAGGAGACCCCACGATGCTGCCCTGGACCCGTGCGCCGCGTCCCCCACGCGCCCGCCGGACGCTCGCCGCCCTGCTCCTCGCCGTCGCCGCGGCCGCCACCCCCACGGCGACCGCCGCGGCCGCCCCCGCCGCGACGGCCGCCACCTCGCGCGGCTGGAACGACTACTCCTGCAAGCCCTCCGCCGCCCACCCCCGCCCCGTCGTCCTGGTCCACGGGACCTTCGGGAACTCGGTCGACAACTGGCTCGTCCTCGCCCCCTACCTGGTGAACCGGGGCTACTGCGTCTACTCGCTCGACTACGGCCAGCTGCCCGGCGTGCCGGTCTTCAACGGCCTCGGCCCGATCGACAAGTCGGCAGGACAGCTCGCCGCCTTCGTCGACAAGGTGCTCGCCTCCACCGGCGCCGCCAAGGCGGACATCGTGGGCCACTCGCAGGGCGGCATGATGCCGAACTACTACCTGAAGTTCCTGGGCGGGGCGGCCAAGGTGAACGCCATGATCGGGCTCGCCCCCGACAACCACGGCACCACGCTGCTCGGCCTGACCAAGCTCCTGCCGTACTTCCCCGGCGCCGAGTACCTGCTCAACGCCGGTACGCCCGGACTCGCCGACCAGGTGGCCGGATCGCCCTTCATCACCAAGCTCAACTCCCTGCCGGACACCGTGCCCGGCGTGCACTACACCGTCATCGCGACCCGGTACGACGAGGTCGTGACGCCGTATCGGACGCAGTTCCTGAACGGGCCCGACGTGCGCAACGTCCTGCTCCAGGACCTGTGCCCGGTCGACCTCTCCGAGCACGTGGCCATCGGGACCATCGACCGGGTCGCCTACCACGAGGTGGCGAACGCCCTGGATCCGGCGCACGCCACCAACACCGACTGCGCCTCGGTCATCGGCTAGAGCTACTTTGCGCCCCCGTCCCGGCGAGGTCCCTCCTCGCCGGGACGGGGCGTTGTCAGTGGCGGCTGGCACGATCGGATCATGACGACGACCGACTGGGACTCCCTCGCCGACACCTTCGACCACGAGGCCGACCACGGGCTGCTCGACCCGGTGGTCCGCGCCGCCTGGGCGCGGCGGCTGGAGAGCTGGCTGCCCGCCGGGCCGTCCGACGTCCTCGACCTCGGCTGCGGTACGGGGAGCCTGGCGCTGCTCGCGACCGAACAGGGCCACCGGCTCACCGCCGTCGACAGCGCGCCGCGCATGGTGGAGCGGGCCCGCGCCAAGCTGGCCGGCACGGGCGCCGAGGTGCTGGTGGGGGACGCGGCCCGGCCGCCCGTGGGCGACCGCAGGTTCGACGTGGTCCTCGCCCGGCACGTGGTGTGGACGCTGCCCGACCCGGCCGCCGTCCTGCGCCGCTGGGCCGGGCTCCTGCGCCCCGGCGGCAGGCTGGTCCTGGTCGAGGGAGTGTGGAACGGGACCGGCCTTTCCGCCGAACGCCTCACCGCGCTGCTCGCCCCGCTCACCGAGCGCGTCCACCACGAGCGGCTCTCCGACGACCGCGACCTGTGGGGCAAGGACGTGGACGACGAGCGGTACGCGCTGGTGGCCCGGGTGCGCGGGACGCGCCGCCACACCGAGGTGGTCGACGTGCACCTGATCCTCCGCCGCGGCCCCGAGGTCCTGCTCGCCCGCCGGGCCGGCACGGGATACGCGGACGGCCTGCTGCACGCCCCGTCCGGCCATGTGGAGGACGGCGAGGACGTGCGCGCCGCGGTGATCCGGGAGGCGGCCGAGGAGACCGGCCTCGCCCTGGACCCGGCGGAGCTGCGCGTGGCGCTGGTCATGCAGCACCGCGGCCCGGGCGGCGATCCGCGCACGGGCTGGTTCTTCGAGGCGGCGTACGACCCCGCGCGGCCCCCGTACAACCGCGAACCGGACAAGTGCTCCGAGCTGGCCTGGTATCCGCTGGACGCCCTCCCCGACGACATGGTCGCCTACTGCCGCGCGGGCCTCGACGGCTACCGGGCGGGGGAGCGGTTCCTGATCCACTGGCACGAGGACGGCGACCCGATCGCGTACGAACCGGAGGGCGAGCGGCGGGCGGTGGTGCTGCCGGTGAGCGGGGGGTGAGGGCGGCCGCTCAGGTCAGCAGAGGGGCGAGCCCGTTCCCGGATCGGGCCAGCCGTTCCAGCTCGTCCAGGGCCGCCGCCGCGGCCTTCGCCGCCTCGGGGTCGCGTCCGGCCAGGCCGCTCGCGGCGAACTCGTCCTCGTCCAGCCGCAGGATCTCCGTGCGGTCGGCCGACACCCACAGGTCGAGGTCCAGGTCCTCCACGACCAGCTCGCCGTCCCGGAGCACGGCCGGGCGGGTCACGTCGCAGTACCAGCCCTTGAGCTCGCCCGAGCCGGAGCGGACCTCCTTCACCGCGAACCAGGCGTCCCGCCAGTAGTGCTCGGTGAAGACGTCGCCCGGTTCGAAGCGGACGAAGCCGAAGTCCCGGACGCCCGGGGCGGCCCAGGGGGCCCGGACGGTGATCCGGGTGCCGTCGTCGGCGACCGGGGCCGCCGGATACCTGATCTTGGTCTTCCCGGCCTTGACCAGGACGACGGTCACGCCGGCGTCAGCCGAGCCTGCGGACATGGCGCACCTCCGTGGCGCAGATCTCGTAGCCGAACCAGCGGTTGACCGTCAGCATCGGCTCGTTCCCGGCGTCGTTGCCGGTGTAGGCGTCGGTGCACCCGGCCGCGCGCGCCCGCTGCAGTGAGTCGTTCTTCGCGAGCTTGGCGAGGCCGCGGCCCCGGTACGCCCGCCGGGTGCCCGTCATCCCCGACCGGTAGCGGTCCACCCCGTCGGTCCGGGCGGCGCGCCGCACCCACCCCTCGGCGTCGTCGGGCCGGAAGTCGCGTACGAGGACAGCCATGCGCCGCACGCTAGCCGCGCCGCCGACCCGACCGCCTCCCATTTTCCGCCCGTGGGGGACAATCGGCCCGTGACCCTGAAGATCGCTGTGGACCCGGACTCCGGCACCGCCCCGTACGAGCAGCTGCGCACCCAGATCTCCGAACAGGCCCGCTCCGGCGTGCTGCCGGTCGGCTACCGGCTCCCGACGGTACGCGGCTTCGCCGAGGAGCTAGGCCTCGCCGCCAATACGGTCGCCAAGGCGTACCGGGCACTGGAGGCGGACGGCGTCATCGAAACCCGCGGACGCAACGGCACGTTCGTCGCCGCCGCCGGTGACACCGCCGACCGCAACGCCGCCGCCGCGGCCCGCGCGTACGCCGAGCAGGCCCGCCGCCTGGGTCTCTCCCGCGCCCGCGCCCTGGAGCTCGCCGAGGACGCGGTGCGCGCCGTCTTCGCCGACTGAGAGGGCCTCCTCTCCTGGGCCGTGTCGTCGGATCGCGCGGGCACGCGGGCAACTCCTGCGCCAAGGAGCGGAGTTGGTGACGCGCCCGACACGGCACCGTAAGCGAAAGCTCACCCGTTCGACTTGGCATGAACACTTCCGGAAACGGTGTCCGCGCTGCTACCACTGAGTAGGCAGAGATCCTGTCGGCCGCTCAAGGGAGATTCCGTGAAACTGTCCAGACTCGTGGCATTCTCGTCCTCGCTCCTGCTCGGCGCCGTCATCGCCCTGACCGGGGCGTCCACCGCGAACGCCGCCTCGTCCGTCGACTACGTCGCCCTCGGGGACTCGTACTCCTCGGGCGTCGGCTCCGGGAGTTACATCAGCTCCAGCGGCGACTGCAAGCGCAGCACCCTCGCCTACCCCCCGCTCTGGGCCTCCGCCCACTCGCCCGCCTCCTTCTCCTTCACCGCCTGTTCCGGGGCGCGTACGGGAGATGTGATCGCCAGTCAGCTCGGACCGCTCACCTCCTCGACCGACCTCGTCACGATCTCCATCGGCGGCAACGACGCGGGCTTCTCCGACGTCATGACGACCTGTGTCCTCCAGTCGGAGGCCACCTGCCTCAACCGCATCGCCACCGCCCGCAGCTACGTGGACACCACGCTGCCCGGCAAGCTGAACTCGGTGTACGACGCGATCGAGGCCAAGGCTCCCGCCGCCCATGTCGTCGTCCTCGGCTACCCGCGCTTCTACAAGATCGGCGGCAGCTGTGTCGTCGGACTGAGCGACAAGGTGCGCGGCGCCATCAACGGCGCCGCCGACTACCTCAACGCGGCCACCGCCAAGCGTGCCGCCGACCACGGCTTCAGCTTCGGCGACGTCACCAGCGCCTTCACCGGGCACGAGATCTGCTCCGGAAGCGCCTGGCTGCACAGCCTCAACTGGCTGAACATCGGCGAGTCCTACCACCCCTTCGCCGCCGGCCAGTCGGGCGGCTACCTGCCCGTCCTGAACGCGCTCGACTAGTGCCCGCCAACTCGCTCCGGAATCGGGCAGATTCACCTACGCCTCGTCAACCTCCGTATGTGTGTGCGTAATCCCGCTCCCGGGATACACGGGTGTCGGTGGCAGGCGATAGGGTTAACCTGCCCGGGCCGAGTGCCCTCGTACGGGTGGGGAGTGACATGGAACAGATAACGGTGCGCAGCAGGGCGCGCGTGCCTGCCATTACATGCGGGAGCAGCGCGACGAGTTCGCGCCTCGACCGCCATCTCGCAGTGCTGGGCGGCCCCGTCGTGCCGCAGCGCGAGGCGGCGGAAGCGACGCTGCTGATGCGCGAGCTGACCTCGCGCGACGCCGGACACGCCCGGCGCAGCAGGAGTGCGCGGGTGTCGCTCTTCGCGCCACTGCGCCGGCTGCGGCGCTCGCTCTTCGGCAGCCGCCGCTGATCCGACCGCGGTCCTGGTTCCCGCAGCGCGCTGCTGCCCGCTCTTCCGTCATCCCCGGAGCCGGCAGTGGCGCGTCGCCATGTCCGCGTCCGGTCACGCGCTGTGTCCGACGGGCCCGCATGGGTGCCGAGATAATTCGGTGTCGAACTACTTCTACACTGTGCCCATGCCCGAGAAGCGTGCCGCGCGTCTGCGCCCCGACGAGCGGAGGGCGCAACTGGTGGCGATTGGCGTGGACATGCTCGCCGATTGTTCCCTGGACGAGCTCTCCACCGATGCCGTGGCCCGGCGGGCCGGTATATCGCGCGGCCTGCTCTTCCACTATTTCGACTCCAAACGCGACTTCTACCGGTCCGTGGTGCGCAAGGAGTGCGACGACTTCGCCGCCGCCACCGAACCCGACGCCTCGCTGGACCCGGTCGCCTGGATGCGCGCGTTCATCGCCGGCTTCGTCGCGTACGTGACCGGGCGCCGCAAGGTCTACCGCGCCCTCGTCCGGGGCGCCGCCGGCAGCCACCCCGCCGCCGGCGACATCGTGGAGGCCACCCGCGCCACCCTCGCCCGCCGGGTCGCGGAGGGGCAGCGCCGGCTCGGGATGGAGCCGTCGCCCCGGCTGGCCCTGGCCACCCGGGCCTGGCTGGCCTTCGCCGAAGAGGCGGTCACCAGCTGGCCGCTGGACGAGCCGGACGCCCTGGACGAGCTCCGCGCCTTCCTGGAGACGGGCTTCGTCCGCCTCCTCGGCGACCTGGACCGGCCGGCCGCCCTGGCCGACTAGGGCGTGTTTCGAAAGTCCCGCCTGTCCGGCGACGCCTGGCACTTCCCCAAGCTCTCAACTCCGTTCGAGCAGGGGAGGCCCCATTGCTCGCCGCGTTGTCGGGATCACCCCGATACAACCAGTATCGGGGCGACCCTCCGCCTTGCGATCGCACGCACCAGACGCCGCCGGACCCGCCCTACGGGCGGACGGCGCTACTTTCGAAACACGCCCTAGGCGCGCCGGCCCCGCTCACAGCAGCGCGAACTGCCCGTCCGGCCCCTCCTCCTGATGGTCCAGGACCGAAGCGGGCCGCCGCGCCGCCTCCCCGACCGGCAGCACCCCCGCCGCCCGCAGCTCGTCCTCGCCGGTCCCCGGCCCGGAGGCCAGCGCCTCGGCCAGCGCCTCCTGACGGGGCCGCAGCTCGGCCAGGAGGGCGAGGAGCGTCACCAGGTCCAGCAGCTCCGAGGTCCACTCCTGCGGCCAGGCGCGCGGCCGGACCGCGTCGAGCCCCGCCGCGTCCGCCCCCGGCGCCCCGCACACCGCCGCCCGCCGCTCGAACCACAGCTCCAGGACCCGCACCCCGCTCACCCGGAACTCCCACGCGGCGGCGGACACCGGCGCGACGCGGCCGGTGCCGAGGACGAGCGCCCGCTCCTCGGCGTCGTACGACAGGGGCACCGGCACCGGCGGGACGGCCGCCCGCACATAGGGGCGCTGCCCGCCCGGAAGCCGGGGGCGCTCCGCCCCGCGCGCGCCGCGCAGCTGGAGCCGCAGCAGCTCGCAGCCCAGGTCCACCCCCTCCGCCCAGCGGCCGGCGTCCGCCGGGAGCGGGACGACGCAGCCGGCCGGTGAGGGCCGGGCCGCCGCCAGGATCCAGGCGAGCACCGACTCGGCGGTGACCGCGTCCCCGTACCGGGCGCGCAGGACGGGGAGCAGGCCCGGGGCGAGGTTGGGTTCGAGGCCGCCGGGGCGGCGGTAGAGCGGGCGGACCCGGCCGGGGCGGCCGGCGGGGGAGTGGCCGTCGGGCAGCAGCGCCGTCACCGAAACGGCGGGGCCCGGATCGTTCGGCACCCGGCCGTGCTCGACCAGGAAGAGCTGGTGGTCGTCGGCGACCCGCCACAGCTCGGGCCGGGCCGCGTCGATGAGGCGGTGGTCGGGGATCAGCCACTGCTCGTCGTACGGGCCGTGCAGCACCCGCACCGGCTCCGGGCAGGGGCCCGTCTCGCGGGCGAAGCGGCCGGTGGCGCCGGACCGGCCGGGCAGGGCGGTCACGGCGGTGTGCTGCGTACGCGCGCGGGTCGGGGCGAACAGCCGCTCGCGCTCCTCGCCCGACGCCCGCACGAGGCGGTCCCAGCGGGCCCGCAGGGACGCCGCGTCCGGGGCGGTCACCCAGGCGCGCCCGGTGCGCAGCGGGCGGACCGACCAGGGCATGAGGTCGTCGAGGAGGGGCCCGCGTGGGCCCTCGCCGGACCCGGTCGCTGCCGGTGCTGCCACCGTGTCGTCCTCCCCGCCTGCCGCCTTCCCCGGCATCGTAAAGGCCCTCCGGCCGGTCCGGAGCAGCCCTTCCGTAAGACGTCAGTGCGCCTCCACCGTCACCGAGAACGAGAAGCGGTCGCCCCGGTAATGGATCCGGGCCACGTCGACCACCCGGCCGCTCTCGTCGTACGTGACGCCCGTGTAGTACAGGATCGGGCTCAGCAGCGGGACGCCCAGCAGCTCGGCGGTGGCCGGGTCGGCGAGGCGGGCCTCGACCGTGTCGGTGATCCGGGAGATCGGGACGCCGACCCGGTCGCGCAGCACCTTGGTCATCGGCCACCGGTCGAGGTCCGCCGGGTCGAGGTCCGCCGCGACCTCGGGGTGCACCCAGTTCTGCGCCCAGTTCGTCGGCTCGCCGGTCGTCCCGTCGCACCGCAGCCGGCGGTAGCCGACGACCTCCGCGCAGCCCGGGAAGTGCTCGGCCACCTCGCCCGGAACGGGGACCGGGCCGTGGTCGAGCAGTGTGGAGCGCTCGCCCGACTGCTGGGCGACGATCGCGTCGATCGAGCCGAGCAGCCGGACCGGCGAGCCCCGGCGGGCGTGCGGCTCGATGAACGTGCCGCGCCGCCGGTGCCGGCTGATCAGGCCCTCCGTCTCCAGCTCCTTGAGCGCCTGGCGCATGGTCAGCACGCTGACGCCGTAGTGCGCCGCGAGCTGCTCCTCGGTGGGCAGCCGCAGCGTGGCGTCCGGGGCGCGGCCCAGTATGGACGCCCGCAGCGACTGCGAGACCTGGTACCACAGCGGCAGCTTGCGGTTCAGGACCAGCGAGTCGGGCGCGAAGGCGGCGCCCCGGGGCGCGGGGCTGTTCGCAGCGGGCTGCGGCACCTGGTCCTCCTGCATGCGTCGTCGCCGGCCCCGGCGGGGACCGTCACGGCCTGAAGTTGCGGCTCAGACCCTGCCATACGTCGTCGTAGCCCCGTTGCAGGTGGTCCGCCGTCGCGGCCTGCTCGGTCGCGGTGATCGGCCAGCGGGTCTCGAACATGAAGGCGAGGCCGTCGTCGATCTTCTGCGGCTTCAGCTCGGCCGCGCTCGCCTTCTCGAAGGTCTCCCGGTCCGGGCCGTGCGCCGACATCATGGTGTGGAGCGAGCCGCCGCCGGGCACGAAGCCGCCCTTTCCGGCCGTCTTCGCGTCGTACGCGCCCTCGATCAGGCCCATGTACTCGCTCATCACGTTGCGGTGGAAGTACGGCGGGCGGAAGGTGTCCTCGCCGACCAGCCAGCGCGGCGCGAACACCACGAAGTCGACCCCGGCCAGGCCCGGCGTGTCCGAGGGCGAGGTCAGCACCGTGAAGATCGACGGGTCCGGGTGGTCGTAGCTGATCGAGCCGATGACGTTGAACCGGTGCAGGTCGTAGACGTACGGGGTGTGGTTGCCGTGCCAGGCGACGACGTCGAGCGGGGAGTGGTCGTAGGGCGCCGTCCAGAGGTTGCCGCAGTACTTGTTGATCACCTCGACCGGGCACTCCACGTCCTCGTACGCGGCGACCGGGGCGAGGAAGTCCCGCGCGTTGGCCAGACCGTTGGCGCCGATCGGGCCGAGATCGGGGAGGGTGAACGGGCGGCCGTAGTTCTCGCAGACGTACCCGCGTGCGCTCTCGTCCAGCAGCTCGACCCGGAAGCGGACGCCGCGCGGGATCAGGGCGACATGGCCGGGCTCGGCGCGCAGCAGGCCCAGTTCGGTGCGCAGGAGCAGCCCGCCGTGCTGGGGGACGATCAGCAGCTCGCCGTCGCTGTCGCTGAACACCCGGTCCGTCATCGCCGCGTTGGCGTGGTAGAGGTGCACGGCCATGCCGGTGCGCTGCGCCGCGTCGCCGTTGCCGCCCAGGGTCCACAGGCCCGCCACGAAGTCCGTGCCGGGCGCGGGCTCGGGGAGCGGGTCCCAGCGCAGCCGGTTCGGGTCCGGCACGGTCTCGGTGAACGGGGCCGAGCGCAGCGCGCCGTTGTCCGTGCGGACGAACGGGGGATGGGCCGCCGAGGGGCGGATGCGGTACAGCCAGCTGCGGTGGTTGTGGGCGCGGGGCTCGGTGAACGCGGACCCGCTCAGCTGCTCCGCGTACAGCCCCAGGGGGGCGCGCTGCGGCGAGTTGCGCCCGTGCGGGAGCGCTCCCGGCACCGCCTCCGAGCTGTGCTGGTTCCCGAAACCGGTGGAGTACTCAAGCCCCTCCGCCGTCTTTCTCGCCTGCTCGATGCCGCCCATGTGCGCTCCCGTCCGAAGGAATCCTATGCATAACCGTAGGAATGGAAGCGTGGAGAGTCAACGGCATTCGGCGTGCAGAAGGGGTTCAAAAAGCTGAACAATGCTCTACTCTCCCGCACATGTCGTGGACACGAAGACTTTTGGCGGTTCCGGCGGTGCTCGCCGCCGCACTGCTCACGGCCCCCGCCGCCCAGGCGCACGAGGAACGGCCGGTCACCCTGCCCGACGGCACCGGCAGCGTCCCCGTGTACCGCACCGGCGAGCCCGACCTCCTGGTCTGCAAGACCGACCGGGCCGGCTTCGAGCGCCGGATCTCCGGCTTCCCCGACGCCCTGAAGGCCAGGAACCTCAAGCTGTTCGAGCGGTGCCGCACCTCCGGCTACCGCCACCTCCAGCAGGCGGTCGACGCCGTCGACGGGCCCGGGAAGACCATCGCGATCCTTCCCGGCCTGTACGAGGAGGAGCCCTCGCTGCCCGCGCCGAAGGGCGAGTGCGCCCACCTGAAGGCCCCCGACTCCAAGCTGGGCTACCAGATCCTCAGCTACGAGCAGCAGGCGCAGTGCCCGCACAACCAGAACCTGGTGGCGATCCTCGGCAAGAAGGACCTCCAGATCGAGGGCACGGGCGCCGCCCGCACGGACGTCGTCATCGACGCCAAGTACCGCAAGCTCAACGCGATCCGCTCGGACAAGTCCGACGGGATCTACTTCAAGAACTTCACCGCCCAGCGCACCACCTTCAACTCGCTCTACGTCCTCGCCCAGGACGGCTTCGTCATCGACGACGTGCTGACCCGCTGGAACGACGAGTACGGCTTCCTGACCTTCGCCAGTGACCACGGCCTGTACAAGGACTGCGAGTCCTACGGCAACGGCGACTCCGGCATCTACCCCGGCAGCGCCTCCGACATCAACGACGGCTACGGCTACGACGTACCGCGCTACTCGATCGAGATCACCGGCTGCCGCAGCCACCACAGCATGGTCGGCTACTCCGGCACCGCCGGGGACTCCGTCTACGTCCACGACAACGAGTTCGACCACAACATGGGCGGCGCCTCGATGGACAGCGCCTTCCCCGGCCACCCCGGCCTCCCGCAGAACCACGCCCGCTTCGCACGCAACCTCATCCACGACAACAACGCCGACTACTACCGCTACGTCGCCGACGGCACCTGCGCCGAGCCGCCCGCCGAGCGGGGTTACGAGGACGGTGTCGTCTGCCCGCAGATCTCCATGCCCCCGGGCACCGGCATCATCACCGCGGGCGGCAACTGGA
The DNA here is from genome assembly GCF_049844595.1 of Streptomyces sp. DT224. Taxonomy (NCBI): domain Bacteria; kingdom Bacillati; phylum Actinomycetota; class Actinomycetes; order Kitasatosporales; family Streptomycetaceae; genus Streptomyces; species Streptomyces sp. DT224. The sequence continues at coordinate 243,439 of NZ_JBNCLI010000013.1, read as the reverse complement.
ACCGCTACGAGGACAACTGGATCTACGGGCAGGACCGCGCGGCCTTCTTCCTGAGCGCCGTCCCCGCCTTCATCCGCGGCGAGAACGCCCTCGGCAAGCAGACCGACACCTCGCACCACAACCGGTACGCCGGCAACCACCTCGGCGAGGACAGGAACGGCAACTCCCGCCCCAACGGCACCGACGTCTGGTGGGACGGCCAGGGCGACGGCAACTGCTGGCAGTCCGGCACCGGCGCCTCCACCCCGCGCTCCCTGCCCGGCTGCGGCGAGAAGCGGGGCGACGTCACCGGCTCCACCGACCGGCTCATCGGCGAACCCGTCAAACTCGCCCAGCTGCTGGTCTGCGCCGACTACGACGTACGGGCCCGCCGGCTGCCGGCCGGCTGCGACTGGTACGGGGCACGGGGCATCGAACGCATCGAGGTCCAGGCCGCCCTGGGCATCGCCGTGGTCCTCGTGCTCGTCGGCGGGGTCCTCTGGTGGCGGCGGCTGCGGACCAGCCGGCTCGCCGCGGTCGCGTCCGTCCTGGGCGTCATCGGCCTTGGCCTGGACGTGGCCGGGTCCACCATGGGCCTCGCCGCCACCTACGTCCCCGCCGTCGCACTGCTGCTCACCGGGCTCTGGTGGACCGGCCTCGGCCTGGCGCTGCGCCCGGCGCGCCCGGTGTTCGGCTGGGTGACCGTGGTTCTGGGCGCGCTGACGCTGCTCGACGCGCTGGACAAGGGCGTGTTCATGATCCCGTGGATTCCGCTGAGCCCGGCCTGGGTGCGGGGGCTGCTCGGCCTGGTCTGGGTCGTCTGGGCCGTCGTGGCCGCCGCCCGGCACGGGGAACGGGGGCGCGCGGAGCGCGCCGACGGCGGGGGCGGCAGGGGGCCGGACGATGCCGCCGCGCCGGAGCCCGTGTCCGCCGCCCCCTCCGCGCCCGCCGCGAAGCCCGACGCCACCGCTTCGGAAGGCGACCCCTCATGACCCGCGCCCGCCCCGTCCGCACGGCCCTCGCCCTGCTCACCGCCGCCGTCCTCGTCCTCGGCGCGGGCGCCTGCGGGGGCAGGGCCACCACCCACCACAAGCCCGGCACCAGCCACGCCGAGGACACCGGCAGCAACGGCCGCCTCCTGAAGGCCGACGACGGCGACGGCCACCGGCTCCGCCAGGTCGACGCCGACGGCGCCCCCGAGGTGGACCTCGCCGTCCGCCCCGACTCGGAGGACGGCTGGAACGTCCACCTCACCGTGCGCAACTTCCGCTTCACCCCGGACAGCGTGGGCGGCGGCGCGCTCGCCGGACACGGCCACGCCCGCCTCTTTCTGGACGGCCACCCGCTCGCCCGGGTCTACGGCGCCTGGTTCCACCTGCCCGCATCGCTGCTCCGGGCTGCCGGGGGCGGCACCCACCTCACCGCCGGGCTGTACGCCGACGACCACACCGCCTGGGCCGTCGGCTCCGCCCCGGTCCGGGCCGCCGCCACGCTCGGCGACGCCTCCGCGAGCCCCGACGGCGACACCGTCACGGTCGAGACGGCCGTCAAGGGCGGCGAGGTGAGCCCGGCCCCGGGCCGCACCGAGATCGAGAAGGGTCGCACCGTGCGCCTGCGGGTCCGCAGCGACCGCGACGACGTCCTGCACGTCCACGGCTACGACAAGGAGGCGAGGCTCCCCGCCGGACGGACCGTCACGGTCGCGTTCACCGCCGACCGCACCGGGCTCTTCGAGGTCGAGACCCATGAGTCGGACCTCCTGCTGACCCAGCTCGTCGTCCGATGACGGGCGCCCCCGCCCCCGGTGCCGTGCGCGTCCTCGCCCACGGCATCGGGGCCCAGCACGACCTGCCCCTCTCGCCGTTCTACGCGTTCGCCGGGGCCTTCGCCGCGCTCTTCGTCTCGTTCCTCGCGCTCGGCCTGCTCTGGCCGGACTCCCGGTTCAGGGGTGACACGGCGGGCCGCCCGCTCCCGGCCGCCGTCCAGCGCCCGGCCGACGCCCGCGCCACCCGGTTCACCGCCCGCGCGCTCGGCCTGGCCGCCGCGCTCTTCGTCGTCCTGTGGCTGCTCCTGGGCCCCGCCGACCCGGACCGCAACCCGGCGCCCGGCGCGGTCTACGTCCTGCTGTGGGTCGGGCTCGTCCCCGCCTCGCTGCTCCTGGGGCCCGTCTGGCGGCGGCTCAATCCCCTGCGCACCGCGCACCTCCTCGCCTGCCGGGCGCTCCACCGCGACCCGGATGCGGGCAGGCCCCTCCCCGTACGCCTCGGCATGTGGCCCGCCGCGGCCGGGCTCCTCGCCTTCACCTGGCTGGAACTCGTCGCCCCCGACCCCGCATCGCCCACCGCCCTGCTGGTGTTCCTCGGCGTCTACGCGGCCGTCCACCTCGCGGGCGCGGCGGTGTACGGCGCCCACTGGTTCGACCACGCCGACGCCTTCGAGGTCTACTCCGGCCTCCTGGCCCGGCTCTCCCTCCTCGGCCGGCGCCCCGCCGACGGCCGCCTCGTCGTCCGCTCCCCGTTCAACGGGCTCGACGCCACACCCCGGCTGCCCGGGCTCGTCGCCACCGTCTGCGTGATGCTCGGCTCCACCGCGTACGACGGCTTCTCCGACGCACCGCGCTGGATCGCCACCGTGCAGACCTCGCAGCTGGGCCGTACCACCACCGCCACCCTGGGGCTGCTCGGCGCCGCCGTCCTCGTCGCCGCCCTCTACGGGCTCTGCGCGGGCGCCACCCGGCTCGTCTGCGGCACGCTGCCCCACCCGCTCACCGCGTTCGCCCACTCACTGGTGCCGATCGCCCTCGGCTACCTCGTCGCCCACTACTTCACGCTGTTCGCCACCGAGGGCCCGCACACCGTGCGCCTGGCGTTCGGCGCCGACCGCCCCACCGTGCCCGAACCGCCCCTGGGGCCGGGCGGCGTGGCCACCCTCCAGGTCGTCGCGATCGTCACCGGCCACGTCCTCGGCGTCATCGCCGCGCACGACAGGTCCGTACGGCTCATGCCGCCCCGGCGCGCCGTCGTCGGACAGCTCCCGCTGCTCGTCCTGATGATCGCGTACACCGTGGGAGGTCTCGCCCTGCTCGTCGCTTAGGGTCTGTCCGGCGGATCAGGGCCGGACCGGCCCCCGCCCTTGCCGCAGGAGGTCCAACGGCATGATGGAAGGCGTGCCCGACACGAACAACCTCCGCCGCGCCCCGGTGCAGCAGCGCAGCGCAGAACGCCTCGCCCGGATTCTCGACGCCTGCGCCGGACTCCTCGACGAGATGGGCTACGAGCAGCTGTCCACCCGGGCCGTGGCCCAGCGGGCCGGGGTGCCCATCGGCTCCGTCTACCGCTTCTTCTCCAACAAGCGGTCCCTGGCCGACGCGCTGGCCCGCCGCAACCTGGACAGCTACGCCGAGCGCATCACCGCCCGGCTGACCGCCGTCGAAGCAGCCGACTGGCGCGGCGCGATCGACGCCGTGCTGGACGAGTACCTGGCGATGAAGCGCACCGTCCCCGGCTTCGCCCTCGTGGACTTCGGGGCCCCGGCGCCCGGTGAGGACCCGGCCGACGACGCCAACCAGCGGGTCGCGTCCCGGCTCACCGGACTTCTCGCCGGCCGGTTCGGCCGGGAGGCCGACGCGGACCTGCTGCGCGCGGTCCTGGTCTGCGTGGAGGCGGCCGACGCCCTGCTCAAACTGGCCTTCCGCACCGATCCGTCCGGCGACGACGCGCTCGTCGCCGAGACCCGCGACCTCATCCACGCCTACCTCGCCCGGAGGCTCGACTGACCTTTTCCCCCGGCTGGGAAGGGGGGCGGGGGATACCCAAATTTGCGCGAGTCATTCCCTCACCGGGCGCGGTGGGTTAATTTCGGGCCACTGCTGCCGCTCCCCACCGCTCCACCACGAACCCTCCCGGGCGGAACCACATGACTCGCGCCATCACCCTGAACAACGTCAGCAAGGCATACGGACGGTCCCAGCGCGCCGTCGACCAGCTCTCGCTCTCCATAGACCCGGGCGAATTCGTCGTCCTGCTGGGCCCCTCGGGCTGCGGCAAGTCGACCGTGCTCCGCATGATCGCCGGTCTGGAGGACATCACCGAGGGCGAGATCCTGCTCGACGGCGAACCGGCCACACACCTCACCCCGCGCGAACGCGGGATGTCCATGGTCTTCCAGAACTTCGCGCTGTACCCGACCATGACCAACCGGGCCAACATCGGCTTCCCGCTGAAGCTGGAGAACCCGCGCGCGGACCACAACGAACGCATCGAGAACACGGCCAGGATGCTCGGGATCGAGCGCATCCTGGACCGGCTCCCCGGCCAGCTCTCCGGCGGCGAGCGCCAGCGGGTCGCCATGGGGCGGGCCATCTCGCGCCAGCCCTCCGCCTTCCTCATGGACGAGCCGCTGTCCAACCTCGACGCGAAACTCCGCAACCACCTGCGCGCCGAGATAGCCCAGCTCACCAAGGAACTCGGCGTCACCACCGTGTACGTGACCCACGACCAGGCCGAGGCCATGTCGCTCGGCCACCGGGTCGCCGTCATGCGCGGTGGGATCCTCCAGCAGGTCAGCCCGCCGCGCGAGGTATACGCCCTGCCGGAGAACGTGTTCGTCGCCGCCTTCATCGGGACGCCCCGGATCAACCTGCTCCAGGCCGTGGTGCACGCGCCCCTGGACGGCCGGATGTCCATCGACCTGGGCCGCCAGCGGCTCCCGCTGTCCGAACCGCTCAGCCACGACCACCAGCTCCTGCGCATCCAGCAGGGCCGCCCGATCATCGTCGGCCTCCGCTCTGAGGCGGTCCGGATCGCCCCGCCCAGCCACGCCCGCCCCGGCGAGGTCGCGCTCAGCGGCATCGTGGAGCACGTCGAGTACCAGGGCCACGAGGCGCTGGTCCACCTCAACACCGGCTCCCGGCCCGCCGTGGTCCCCGAGCTGGAGTCGGCCCGCACCGACCGGGGCCCCGTGCGCAGGCGCCGGGGAGGCCAGGGCGGTGCGGGGATGCTGGAGCGGATCAAGGAGCGCGCCACCTCCTACGTCGGCGGGTCCGTCGCCGTCCTGGACGCGCCGGAGGCCGACGACCTGCCGCCGGGCATGCACAGCCCGGACCGCCCCGCCGTCACCGCCAGCGACCTCGTCGTGCGGACCGGGCCCGACATGATGCTGCGCACCGGCGGCCAGGTGCCCCTCCTGGTCGACCTCGCGCACCTGTACGTCTTCGACCACCAGGGCCGCCGCATCTGCCCGCTGCCGAAGGACGTCCCGGGCCTGGACATGTAGGACGCCGCCGGGCACGGCACGTGACGGGGGTCTCCGGAGGGTCTCTGGCGCCGGAAAACTAACAGCGCTAGTTTGGGCTCCGGACGATCCCGTCCGTCACCGTGCCCGGGAGGAACAGCGATGAAGGCCCACGACGGTATGTACATCGGCGGCGCATGGCGGCCCGCCGCGGGAACGGACACGATCGCGGTCGTGAACCCGGCGGACGAGCAGGTCATCGGCCACGTCCCGGCCGGCACCGCGGAGGACGTCGACGCGGCGGTACGCGCCGCCCGCGCCGCCTTCCCCGGCTGGGCCGCCACCCCGCCCGCCGAGCGCGCCGCCCGCATCGCCGCGCTCCGCGACGTGCTGGGCGTCCGCGCGGAGGAGATCGCCGAGACGGTCACCGCCGAGCTGGGCGCCCCGCCCGCGCTGGCCCTCTCCGTGCACGCGGGCCTCCCGCTCCTGGTCGCCGGGACGTACGCCGAGCTCGCCGCCACGTACGCCTTCGAGGAGCGGCACGGCAGCTCGACGGTGTACCTGGAGCCCGTGGGCGTCGTCGGCGCGATCACCCCGTGGAACTACCCGCTGCACCAGATCGTCGCCAAGGTGGCCCCCGCGCTGGCCGCCGGCTGCACGGTCGTCCTCAAGCCCGCCGAGGACACCCCGCTCACCGCCCAGCTCTTCGCCGAGGCCGTCGCCGAGGCCGGGCTGCCCGCGGGCGTGTTCAACCTGGTCACCGGCCTCGGCCCGGTCGCCGGACAGGCCCTCGCCGCGCACGAGGACGTCGACCTCGTCTCCTTCACCGGGTCCACCGCGGTCGGCCGGCGGATCGGCGCCACGGCCGGCGGGGCGGTCAAGCGCGTCGCGCTGGAACTGGGCGGCAAGTCCGCCAACGTGATCCTGCCCGGGGCGGACCTCGCCAGGGCGGTCAACGTGGGCGTCGCCAACGTGATGTCCAACTCCGGCCAGACGTGCAGCGCCTGGACCCGGATGCTGGTCGACGCGGAGCGGTACGAGGAGGCCGTGGCGCTCGCGGCGGCGGCCGCCGCCAAGTACGTGCCCGGCGACCGGGTCGGCCCGCTCGTCAACGCCAGGCAGCAGGCCAGGGTGCGCGGTTACATCGAGAAGGGCGTCGAGGAGGGCGCCCGGCTCGTCGCCGGCGGCCCCGAGGCCCCGCTGCCCACCGGCTACTACGTCAGCCCCACGGTGTTCGCCGACGTCACCCCGGAGATGACGATCGCCCAGGAGGAGATCTTCGGCCCCGTCGTCTCGATCCTGCGGTACGAGGACGAGGACGACGCGCTCCGCATCGCCAACGGCACGGTCTACGGACTCGCGGGCGCCGTCTGGGCCGCCGACGACGAGACGGCCGTGGCCTTCGCCCGCCGGATGGAGACCGGCCAGGTCGACATCAACGGCGGCCGCTTCAACCCGCTCGCGCCCTTCGGCGGCTACAAGCAGTCCGGCGTCGGCCGCGAACTCGGCGCGCACGGCTTGTCCGAGTACCTCCAGACCAAGTCCCTCCAGTTCTGAGCCCCGTACCGCCCACCCCTCAGCGATCAGCAAGGAGCAAGTCCGTGGTCCGCGCCGCCGTACTGCCCGCCGTCGGAGCTCCGCTGGAGATCACCGACATCGTCCTGCCGGAGCCCGGCCCCGGCCGGGTGCGCGTCCGCCTCGCCGCCGCCGGGGTCTGCCACTCCGACCTCTCGCTGTCCAACGGCACGATGAGGGTGCCCGTCCCCGCCGTCCTGGGTCACGAGGGCGCCGGCACCGTCGTCTCGGTCGGCGAAGGTGTCACCCATGTCGCCCCGGGTGACGGTGTCGTCCTCAACTGGGCGCCCTCCTGCGGCAGCTGCCACCACTGCGGGATCGGCGAGGTGTGGCTCTGCGCGGCCGCCCTGTCCGGCTCGGCGAACGTGCACGCCCGCACCGCCGACGGCACCGACCTGCACCCCGGGCTCAACGTCGCCGCCTTCGCCGAGGAGACCGTCGTCGCCGGGAACTGCGTGCTGCCCGCCCCGGACGGCATCCCGCTCACCGACGCGGCGCTCCTGGGCTGCGCGGTGCTCACCGGGTACGGCGCGGTCCACCACAGCGCCCAGGTGCGCGCGGGGGAGTCCGTGGTGGTGTTCGGCATCGGCGGCGTCGGTCTCGCCGTGCTCCAGTCCGCCGGGATCGCGGGCGCCTCGCAGGTCATCGCGGTGGACGTCTCCCCGGAGAAGGAGGAGCTGGCCCGCCGCGCCGGCGCCACGGACTTCGTCATCGCCTCGGAGACCACGCCCCGGGACATCCGGAAGCTCACCGGGGGCCAGGGCGCGGACGTGGCCGTCGAGTGCGTGGGGCGGGCGGTCACCATCCGGAGCGCCTGGGAGTCCACTCGGCGGGGCGGCCGCACCACGGTCGTCGGGATCGGCGGCAAGGACCAGCAGGTCACCTTCAACGCCCTGGAGATCTTCCACTGGGGGCGGTCCCTGACCGGCTGCGTCTACGGCAACAGCGACCCGGTCCGCGACCTCCCGGTGCTGGCGGACCACATCCGGGCGGGCCGCTTCGACCTCTCCATGATGGTCACCGAACGCATCGGCCTGGACGGCATCCCCGCCGCCTTCGACCACATGATCGCGGGCAAGGGCGGCCGGGCGCTGGTCGTCTTCTAGGGCGTGCCCGACCCGCGTGCTCCGTGGTGGGCGGGCTCCAGTTGCGCGTACTGCAGCTCCAGCCCGTCCACCAGCGCCCGCAGACCGGTCTCGAAGGCCCCCTCGTCCACCTGCTGGCGCCGCTCGGCCAGCAGGTGTGCCTGCCCCAGGTGCGGGTAGTCGGCGGGGTCGTACGCCGTCTCGTCGTCCACGAACCCCCGGGCGAAGGAGCCGAGCGCCGAGCCGGTGATGAAGTAACGCATCAGCGCGCCGATGTACGTGGCCTGGGCCGGCGGCCATCCCGCGCGCACCATGGCCCCGAACACGGCGTCCGCCACCCGCAGGCCGGCCGGGCGGCGCCCGGGCCCCTGCGCGAGCACCGGGACGATGTGCGGATGCGCGGCGAGCGCCGCCCGGTAGGAGACCGCCCAGTCGTGCAGCGCGGCCCGCCAGTCCCGGGGATCCGACTCCTCGAACATCGACAGATCGACCTGCGCCGAGACGGCGTCGGCGACCGCGTCCAGGATCTCGTCCTTGTTGCGGAAGTGGTTGTACAGCGAGGGCCCGCTGACCCCCAGCTCGGCCGCCAGGCGGCGGGTGGACACCGCGTCGAGCCCTTCGGCGTCCACGAGGGCGCTCGCCGTCTCGACGATGCGTTCTCTGCTCAGGAGGGGCTTGCGCGGGCGGGCCATGCGGCACATAGTAGGCCCTGCGATCTGAAAACTAGCAGTGCTAATTAAAGCGGAGGGTGCGGCCGATGAACCTGGAGCTGAGCGAGGAGCAGGAAGCCGTACGGCAGCTCGCGAAGGACTTCGTCACCCGCGATGTCGCCCCGTACGCGGCCGAATGGGACCGGACCGAGAACGTCGACAAGTCGATCGTGAGGAAGCTGGGCGCCCTCGGCTTCCTCGGTCTGACCGTCCCCGAGGAGTACGGCGGTTCGGGGGGCGACCACCTCGCCTACTGTCTGGTGACCGAGGAGCTGGGCCGGGGCGACTCCTCGGTGCGCGGGATCGTCTCGGTCTCCCTCGGCCTGGTCGCCAAGACCGTCGCCGCCTGGGGGGACGAGGAGCAGAAGCGGCAGTGGCTGCCCCGGCTGACCTCGGGCGACGCGGTCGGCTGCTTCGGGCTCACCGAACCCGGCACCGGCTCGGACGCGGGCAGCCTGGCGACCCGGGCCGTGCGGGACGGCGCGGACTACGTGATCAACGGCAGCAAGATGTTCATCACCAACGGAACCTGGGCCGACGTGGTGCTCCTCTTCGCCCGCACCAACGACACCCCCGGCCACAAGGGCGTCTCCGCCTTCCTGGTCCCCGCCGACGCCCCCGGCCTCACCCGCCGCACCATCCACGGCAAGCTCGGCCTGCGCGGCCAGGCCACCGCCGAACTGGTCCTGGAGGACGTCCGGGTGCCCGCGAGCGCCCTGCTGGGCCCCGAGGGCAAGGGCTTCTCCATCGCCATGTCCGCCCTGGCCAAGGGTCGGATGTCGGTGGCGGCCGGCTGCGTGGGCATCGCCCAGGCGGCCCTGGACGCGGCCGTCGGATACGCGGGCGAACGCGAGCAGTTCGGCAGGCCCATCGCGGGCTACCAGCTCGTCCAGGAGCTCATCAGCGACATCTCCGTGGACGTCGAGGCCGCGCGCCTGCTCACCTGGCGGGTCGCCGACCTCGTCGACCGGGGCCAGGACTTCGCCACCGCCGCGTCCCGGGCCAAGCTGTTCGCCTCCGAGGCCGCCGTCCGTGCCGCCAACAACGCCCTCCAGGTCTTCGGCGGCTACGGCTACATCGACGAGTACCCGGTCGGCAAGCTGCTCCGGGACGCCCGCGTGATGACGCTCTACGAGGGCACCAGCCAGATCCAGAAGCTGATCATCGGCCGGGCCCTGACGGGGGTCTCCGCGTTCTGAGTACCGTATGAGTATCCGTACGGATGCGGCGTGGATCACACCGCCGGATGCTGGGCCGCATGAGTGAGACGACACCGGTCAAACAGCAGACCACCTCCGCCTACTTCGGGCAGGCCGTCGCGTCCTTCGGGATCGCGATGGCCGCGGTCACCCTCGGAATCTACTTCCTCGACGCCGACGCCTGGGTGCGCGCCTTCCTCGCCATCGGCGTCCTCTACCTGGTCACGTCCTGCTTCACCCTGGCCAAGGTCGTCCGGGACCGGCAGGAGGCGGGCCAGCTGGTCAGCCGGGTCGACCAGGCCCGGCTGGAGAAGATCCTCGCCGAGCACGACCCTTTCCAGAAGCTCTGAGCTCCCACCCGCCAGAAGGCCGCCCTAAGCGCTTGCTCAGGATCGGGGTATGGTGTGCGTCCTGGTGACTGAGAGGGGCGAGCGACGATGAGCACGGCGCAGGAGACCGACGCCGAGGACCCGCCGTGGGCCGAGGTGACGCCCGAGGCCGCCCGGCGGCTCCTGGTCGCGGCCGTCGACGCCTTCGCCGAGCGCGGGTACCACGCGACCACCACCCGGGACATCGCCGGCCGCGCCGGAATGAGCCCCGCCGCGCTCTACATCCACTACAAGACGAAGGAAGAGCTGCTCCACCGGATCAGCCGGATCGGCCACGACCGGGCCCTGGCCGTGCTGGAGGCCGCCGCCGGCAGCGACGGCACGGCCGCCGAACGGCTCGCCACCGCCGTCCGCTCCTTCGTCCGCTGGCACGCCGAACGGCACACCACCGCCCGCGTGGTCCAGTACGAACTGGACGCGCTCGGCGAGGAGCACCGCGCCGAGATCATCGCGCTGCGCCGCAGGACCGACGCGGTGGTGCGCCGGATCATCGGCGAGGGCGTCGCCTCCGGCGAGTTCGACGTGCCGGACGTGCCGGGCACCACGCTCGCGGTGCTGTCGCTCTGCATCGACGTGGCGCGCTGGTTCAACGCGCAGGGCAGCCGGACGCCCGACGAGGTCGCCGAGCTGTACGCGGACCTGGTGCTGCGCATGGTCGCCGCCGGGCGCTGAGTACGGTCACGCCCCCGGCCCCCTCGTGGGGCCGGGGGCGTTCGCGTACGCACACCGGCGCGGGCTCAGAAGTAGTAGCGCGACACCGACTCGGCGACGCACGCCGGCTTGTCGCCGCCCTCGCGCTCGACCGTCACGACAGCGGTGATCTGCACACCGCCGCCCGCCTCCTCGACGCTCTTCAGGACGGCCGTCGCGCGCACCCGTGAGCCGACGGGCACGGGGGAGGGGAAGCGCACCTTGTTGGTGCCGTAGTTGATGCCCATCTTCGCGCCCTCGACCGCCATGACCTGCGGGACGAGCACCGGCAGCAGCGACAGGGTCAGATAGCCGTGCGCGATGGTCTTCCCGAACGGTCCGGCCGCCGCCTTCTCCGGGTCCACATGGATCCACTGGTGGTCGCCGGTGGCATCGGCGAACAGGTCGATCCGCTTCTGGTCGACCTCCAGCCAGTCGCTGTACCCCAGCTGCTCGCCCACGCCGTCCCGCAGCGCCTGCGCGGAGTCGAAGATCCTCGGCTCAGCCATGTCCCTGGTCCCTGCCTTCCCGCTCTGCCGTCCATTCATCCACGCTGTCTAAGCGCTTGCTCAGCATCCTTGGCGGGTGCGTTCCTGTCAACGACGGACCGGCCGGGCATCGGCCACGTAGGCTTCGACGGGTGCCCCAGATCCCGCAGACACTCCATGAACTCACCGTCGGCCAGCTCTCCGCGCGCAGCGGAGCCGCCGTGTCGGCCCTGCACTTCTACGAGGCCAAGGGCCTGATCAGCAGCCGTCGCACCAGTGGCAACCAGCGCCGCTACAGCAGGGACGCCCTGCGCCGGGTCGCCTTCGTCCGCGCGGCCCAGCGGGTGGGCATCCCGCTGGCCACCATTCGCGAGGCGCTGGCCGAACTCCCCGAGGAACGCACCCCGAACCGCGACGACTGGGCGCGCCTCTCGCACGCCTGGCGCTCCGAGCTGGACGACCGGATCACGCAGTTGCACCGGCTCCGCGACCATCTCACCGACTGCATCGGCTGCGGCTGCCTCTCGCTGGAGACCTGCGTCCTGTCCAACCCGGACGACATCAACGGCGAGAAGATCAGCGGCTCGCGCCTGATGCCGGAGCGCAAGGGGGCGGACCGGGCACCGGCGAGCCGCGAGCCGGCGAAGAGCGTCGAGGGCTGCTGCTGACCGAGGGGTGCCGAGCGGCCCGCGCGGCGGGCCGCTCCTCTCTCAGGCCACCGTCGCCAGGTCGCCCGCGCGGTCCCGGCGGGCCCGCGCCAGGGCCGCCGGGGTGAGCACGGGCTGCGGCACCACGATTCCGCACCCGGTGCAGACCGGGCCCGACCACGGCTCGCTGTCCAGGTCGTGCCGCCAGGTGATCCTGGTCCTGCCGCACACCGGGCAGCCGGTGCCGGGCTCCGCCTCCAGGGCCGAGATCAGCCGGGCCAGCACCTCGGCGAGCGGGGCCGAGGGGTGGACCGCCGGGTCGTCGCAGCGTGCGACGCCGTTGCCGCCCCAGGTGCGCCGGTGCCAGTCGTCGAAGGCGCCGGGCCGGCGCAGCCCCCGGTGCTTCTCCCGCCTGCGGCGCTCCGCGAACCCCGCCTCGTACCCGAGCCAGACCGTGCGGGCCCGCTCCAGCTCGTCCAGTGCCCGCACCAGCCGCGCCGGGTCCGGGGCCCGGTCCTCGGGGGCTATGCCGTGCCGCGCGCACAGATGGTCCCAGGTCGCCCGGTGCCCGTAGGGGGCGAAGCGCTCCAGGCACTTGCGCAGCGAGTACCGCCGCAGTGCCAGATCGCTCCTCGGGTCGCGGACCTGTCTCGCCAGACTCCGGAAACCGGCCATTGAGCCGCCACCTCCGTCGCTCGTACTCCGTCGCCCGTACTTCGGCGTCAGGGGATGGACGTACGACTGCCCGGATCGGCTCCATCCAAGGGCCGAAGCGTCCGAAAGGTGAGACGCCGCACAGAATCCGGCGGCTTGTGGCGATTCGGAAAAGGTGACCGATGTTCATCTTACCGGTCGGTCATACCGTCGGTAACCTGCCGCGCATCGGCCTCTCGGAGGAGTACGCATGCCCCCACGCACCCGTATGACCGCCCGCACCGGTACCACCAGAGCCGCCGCCCTGGCCGCGGCCCTCGCCCTCGGCACGTCCCTGCTCGCCGCCGCTCCCCACGCGGGCGCCGCCGAGGCGGACCCCGTGCCCGACTACTGCCAGGGGCAGTGCGACGACATCCTGCCGCCCGGCGAGAACGGCAACGCCACCCTGGTGGAGATCCTGGGCAACAAGGCGTTCGGCACGCATCCCGCGCACAGCGACGACCAGCTCGACCAGTACGACGGCCTGGTCGCCGGGCACACCGGGCTCACCGACCGGAAGCTCACCGACTTCTTCAACGACGCCTCGTTCGGCGTGCCGAAGGACCAGATCGAGTCCGTCACCTCGCCGCGCGACGACGTCACCATCACCCGCGACAAGTCCTCCGGCGTCCCGCACATCAAGGGCACCACCCGCTACGGCACCGAGTTCGGCGCCGGATACGCGGCCGGGCAGGACCGGCTGTGGCTGATGGACCTCTTCCGGCACATCGGGCGCGGCGAACTGACCTCGTTCGCCGGCGGGGCCCTCGCCAACCAGGGCCTGGAGCAGCAGTTCTGGCCGCAGGCCCCGTACACCGAGGCCGATCTGGAGGCCCAGGTCGAGTACATCAGGACCCATGAGGGGGCCAGGGGCGAACAGGCGATGGCGGACGCGCAGGCGTACGTCGACGGGATCAACGCCTACCGCAAGAAGTCAAAGGACAGCCGCTCCTTCCCCGGCGAGTACGTCCTGACCGGCAAGATCGACGCCCTCACGAACATCGGCGAGATCCAGCCGTTCAAGCTGACCGACCTGATCTCCATCGCCTCGGTCGTCGGCGGCCAGTTCGGCGGCGGGGGCGGCGGCGAGGTGCAGGCGGCGCTGTCGCTGCTGTCCGCCCAGCAGAAGTACGGCGTCGCCGAGGGCACGAGGGTCTGGGAGTCCTTCCGTCAGCGCAACGACCCCGAGGCCGTGCTCACCCTCCACGACGGCACCTCCTTCCCGTACGCCGGCAAGCCCGGCAAGGCCGTCGGCACGGCCCTCCCGGACCGGGGCTCGGTCACCGCCGAGCCGCTGATCCACGACCGCACCGGCTCCGCCGGCACTGGCGTGAAGGCGCCCGTCAAGGCGCCGGCCGCGCTCAGGAAGGCGCAGGGCATCTTCGACGACGGCGTCATCCCGGAGGGCTCGCTGCCCGGGTCCGGCTCCGGCGCCCAGAAGCGCGGGATGTCCAACGCCCTGCTGGTGTCCGGACAGCACACCGCGAGCGGAAACCCGGTGGCCGTGTTCGGGCCGCAGACCGGCTACTTCGCCCCGCAGCTGATGATGCTCCAGGAGCTCCAGGGCCCGGGCATCAGCGCGCGCGGTGTCTCCTTCGCCGGTGTCGGGATGTACATCCAGATGGGCCGGGGCCAGGACTACGCCTGGAGCGCCACCTCGGCCGGCCAGGACATCACCGACACCTACGCCGTCGGTCTGTGCGAGCCCGACGGCTCCGCACCCACCAAGGACTCCACGCACTACCTCTACCGGGGCGCCTGCACCGCGATGGAGAAGATGGAGAAGACCAACTCCTGGAAGCCCACCGTCGCGGACTCCACCGCCAAGGGCTCGTACCGCATGCAGGTGTGGCGCACGAACTACGGCATCGTCACCCACCGGGCCACGGTGGCCGGCAAGCCCGTCGCGTACACCACGCTCCGCTCCACCTACCGCCACGAGGCCGACTCGATCATCGGCTTCCAGATGCTCAACGACCCGGCGTACGTCACCGACGCCGCTTCCTTCCAGCGGGCGGCGAGCAGCATCGACTACGCCTTCAACTGGTTCTACGCCGACTCCCGCACCGCCGCGTACTACAACAGCGGGATGAACCCGGTGCGCGCGCCCGGCGTCGACCCGGCGCTGCCGGTCCGCGCCGAGAAGGCGTACGAGTGGCAGGGATATGACCCGGCCGCCAACACCGCCTCGTACACCGCCTTCGCCGAGCACCCGCACTCCAGCGGCCAGGACTACTACATCTCCTGGAACAACAAGCAGGCCGAGGGGTACGCGGCGGCCGGCTTCGGGCTCAGCGCGGTGCACCGGGGCGACCTGCTGGACGACCGGGTGTCGAAGCTCGTCGCCGAGGGCGGCGTGACCCGCGCCTCGCTCACCCGGGCCATGGCGGACGCGGCCCTCACCGACCTGCGCGGCGAGCAGCTGCTGCCCGAGCTGCTGAAGGTCGTCCGGTCCCAGCCGGTCACCGACCCGGACCTGAACGCGGTGGTCCAGCAGCTGGACTCCTGGCGCGCGGCCGGCGCCCAGCGCAAGGAGACGAGCCCCGGCTCGCACACGTACGGGCACGCCGACGCGGTCCGGATCATGGACGCCTGGTGGCCGAGGCTGATCGAGGCGGAGTTCCGGCCCGGACTCGGTGACGACCTGTACGAAGCGCTCACCGCGAACGTCGCCACCGACGAGTCCCCGGCGGCCAGTCACGGGCCGAGCGGGGTGCACAGCGGCTCGGCCTTCCAGTACGGCTGGTGGGGCTTCGCCGACAAGGACCTGCGTCAGGTGCTCGGGCAGCCGGTCAAGGGCCCGCTGGCCAAGCCGTACTGCGGCGGCGGCGACCTGAGCGCCTGCCGTACGGCGCTGCTCGCCTCGCTCAAGGAGGCGGCGGCGGTCCCGGCGGCCGAGGTCTACCCGGGCGACGACAGCTGCGAGGCCGGCGACCAGTGGTGCACGGACTCGATCATCCACCGCGCGCTGGGCGGCATCGCCCAGAAGGGCATCCACTGGCAGAACCGCCCGACGTACCAGCAGGTGGTGGAGTTCCCGAGCCACCGGTGAGAACGCGGCCGGGCGGGCCCTCGCGGACCCGCCCGGCTCACCTCACCGGTATTGCAGATACCGCTTCCGCACGGCCCGGAACGCCGCGAGGTCGTCCGCCCACGCGCCGACGACCTCGTCCAGGTCCGCCCCCGCGTCGATCATCGTGCGCACCCGGGTGTTGCCGGTCAGCTTGTCGATCCAGTTGTCCGACCGCCACGCGAACCCGCTCCACGTCCGCTTCGCGGTGATCAGCAGCGCGATCCCCGTCCGCACCGGGTCGAAGACCTCGCGGTCCTGGACGTGCAGCTGCACTCCGCCCACGGTCCTGCCCTGGAACTTCGAGAACGTCGGCGCGAAGTACGCCTCGCGGAACGCCACCCCGGGCAGATCGAGGGCGTTGGCCGCGTCCGCCCACGCGTGGTCGATGCCCTCCGCGCCCAGCAGCTCGAACGGGCGGGTCGTGCCGCGCCCCTCGGACAGGTTCGTCCCCTCGAACATGCAGGTGCCGGAGTAGACGAGGGCCGTGTCGGGCGTCGGCATGTTGGGGCTCGGCGGCACCCACGGCAGGCCGGTCTCGTCGAAGAAGTCGGAGCGCGACCAGCCCGACATCTTCACGATCTCCAGCTCGGCCGGGCGGTCCTTCAGGAACTCCCCGTTGAACAGCAGCGCCAGCTCGGTCACCGTCATCCCGTGCGCCTGGGCGATCTCCCGGCGCCCCACGAACGTGCCGAACGCCGGGTCGAGCACCGGCCCGAGCGCCGCCCGCCCCGACACCGGGTTCGGCCGGTCCAGCACGACGAACCTCTTGCCCGCGAGCGCCGCCGCCTCCATGCAGTCGTACAGGGTCCAGATGTACGTGTAGAAGCGGGCGCCGGCGTCCTGGATGTCGAAGACGATCGTGTCCACGCCCGACGCCGTGAAGACGTCGGCGAGCGCCTGACCGCTCTTCAGATACGTGTCGTAGACGGGCAGCCCGGTCGCCGGGTCGTCGTAGCGGCCCTCGGAGCCGCCCGCCTGCGCGGTCCCCCGGAAGCCGTGCTCGGGGCCGAAGACCGCGGTGAGGTCCACCCGGCTGTCCGGGTGCATCACGTCCACGATGTGCCGGACGTCGGACGTGATCCCGGTCGGGTTGGTGACGACGCCGACGCGCTGCCCCTTCAGCAGGGCGTAGCCGTCCGCCGCCAGCCGGTCGAAGCCGGTACGGACCCGCTGCCCGCCCCCGTTCCCGTGCCCGCGGCCCTTGCCGTGCGGAGCACCGGCCGCCGCCGGGCCGGCCGAGGCGGCCGTGGCCGCGAGGGCTCCCATCGCACCGCCGGCGGTCAGCAAACCACGCCTGGACAGGCTCATTCGGCTACCTCCAAGATCGCGACGAGTGTCATGGTCACGCACGCTAGCGCGCGGAGGGGCCCGGGGGAACGTGCCGGACGGGGCCGCCGCGCCGGCAATGGCCGATGAGACGGCCCCACCCCTTCCCACGCGACATACCGACTGGTTAGTCTGCCCGTGCAGTCGGCTGAGAGGTGCGAGAGCGATGAGTACGGTGCAGGGCGCGGGCGTGGTGGTCACCGGGGCCGGAGGCGGCATCGGCGCCGCCCTCGCCCGCAGATTCGCCGCCGAGGGCGCACGGGTCGTCGTGAACGACCTCGACGCGTCCCGGATCGAGGCGCTCGCCGAGGAGACCGGCGCCATCCCGGTCGCCGGGGACGCCTCCCGGATCGTGGAAGCCGCCCGGGACGCCCTGGACGGCACCGTCGACGTCTACTGCGCCAACGCGGGCCTCGCCTCG
Organism: Streptomyces sp. DT224; assembly: GCF_049844595.1. Taxonomy (NCBI): domain Bacteria; kingdom Bacillati; phylum Actinomycetota; class Actinomycetes; order Kitasatosporales; family Streptomycetaceae; genus Streptomyces; species Streptomyces sp. DT224. The sequence goes on along the minus strand of NZ_JBNCLI010000013.1, from coordinate 225,932 downwards.
CCGGGCGACCCGCTGGCCGACGAGGCGGTCTGGGCCGCGGCCTGGGACGTCAACGTGATGGCCCACGTCCGGGCGGCCCGCGCGCTGCTCCCGGACTGGCTGGAGCGCGGCAGCGGCCGGTTCGTCTCCACCGCGTCCGCCGCCGGGCTGCTCACCATGATCGGCGCGGCCCCGTACAGCGTCACCAAGCACGGCGCGGTCGCCTTCGCGGAGTGGCTGTCGCTGACCTACCGGCACCGGGGCGTCAGGGTCCACGCGATCTGCCCGCAGGGCGTGCGTACGGACATGCTCACCGCCGCCGGATCGGCCGGCGAACTCGTCCTCGCCCCCGGCGCCATCGAGCCCGAGGCCGTTGCGGACGCCCTGTTCGACGCCATGGCCGAGGACCGGTTCCTGGTCCTGCCGCACCCCGAGGTCGCCGGCTACTACGAAGCCAGGGCCGCCGACACCGACCGCTGGATCCGCGGGATGAACCGCCTCCAGCGCGCCTGGGAGGAGACCGGAGCATGACCGATTCCCTCTACGCGGCGAAGCCCTGGCTCGCGCTGCTCAGCGAGGCCCAGCGGGCCCCCGTCCACCCCGCCGAGACTCTGGTGCACGCCTTCCGCGCGTCGGTCGCCCGCACCCCGGACCACCCGGCGCTCGCCTACTTCGACGGCCGCCTGAGCTACCGGGAGACGGACGAGCTCTCCGACTCCGTGGCCGGCCACCTCGCCGCCCGGGGCCTGGAGCGCGGCGACCGGGTCGCGATCATGCTCCAGAACTCCCCGCAGTTCGTCCTCGCGCTCCTCGGCGCCTGGAAGGCCGGCGCCACCGTCGTCCCGGTCAACCCGATGTACAAGTCCGCCGAGGTCGGCCACGTACTCAAGGACGCCCAGGTCACCGCCCTCATCTGCTCGGACCGGGCCTGGGAGGCGTACCTACGGGACACCGCCGCGGCCGCGCCCGGCGTCCGGATCGCGCTCACCGCCTGCGAGCTGGACCTCCAGACGAAGAACGACGAGCGGGTGCTGGACTTCGAGCGGCTGCCCGCCGCCGGGGACGCCGACGACCTGGTCGCCGTCGCCCGCCGGGGCCTCGCCGCCCCCGCCGGCCGGGAGCCCGCCGCCGCCGGCACCGCGCTGATCAGCTACACCTCAGGGACCAGCGGCACCCCCAAGGGCGCCATGAACTCCCACGGCAACATCATGGTCAACGCCGAACGCCAGCGCACCGGCCACCCCGTCCCCGAGGGCGCCGCCTACTTCGCGCTCGCCCCGCTCTTCCACATCACCGGCATGGTCTGCCAGCTGGCCGCCTGCCTCACCAACGCGGGCACCCTCGTCCTCGCCTACCGCTTCCACCCCGGGGTCGTCCTCGACGCCTTCGCCGAGCACCGCCCCGCGTACACCGTCGGGCCCTCCACCGCCTTCATGGCGCTGGCCGCGACCCCCGGCGTGACGCCCGAGCACTTCGCGTCCTTCCAGGTCATCTCCTCCGGCGGCGCGCCGCTGCCGCCCGCGCTCGTGGAGAAGTTCCGGGCGGGCTTCGGCCCGTACATCCGCAACGGCTACGGGCTCACCGAGTGCACCGCCCCCTGCGCCTCCGTGCCCCCGGAGCGCGAGGCCCCCGTCGACCCGGTCTCCGGAACCCTCTCGGTCGGCGTGCCCGGCCCGGACACCGTCGTCCGCATCCTGGACGAGAACGGTGCCGAGGTGCCCTTCGGGGAGCAGGGCGAGATCGCGGTGCGCGGCCCGCAGGTCGTCTCCGGCTACTGGGGGCTGCCCGAGGCCACCGCGGCCGCCTTCCCCGACGGCGAGCTGCGCACCGGTGACATCGGCTTCATGGACCGCGAGGGCTGGCTCTACGTGGTCGACCGCAAGAAGGACATGATCAACGCCTCCGGCTTCAAGGTGTGGCCCCGCGAGGTGGAGGACGTCCTCTACACGCACCCGGCCGTCCGCGAGGCCGCCGTCGTCGGCGTGCCCGACGCCTACCGGGGCGAGACGGTCCGGGCCTACGTCAGCCTGCGTCCGGGCGCGTCCGTGGAGCCGGACGAGCTGGGCGCGTACTGCAAGGAACGGCTCGCCGCGTACAAATACCCGCGCGAGGTCGAGATCCTGGCCGAGCTGCCCAAGACGGCAAGTGGGAAGATCCTCAGGCGGGAACTGCGTTCAGCCCGCTAGAACAGACATTCGCGTACGCACGGAAGGAAGGCGGCGGCTATGGCCAAGGAGACGGACGGGAGCGGCACCCCCGTCCCCCAGCGACTGCTGGCCGCCGCCACCCGGCTGTTCGCCGAGCAGGGCTACGACCGCACCTCGGTGCAGGAGATCGTGGAGGCGGCCGGCGTCACCAAGGGGGCGCTCTACCACTACTTCGGCTCCAAGGAGGACCTGCTCCAGGAGGTGTACGCCCGGGTGCTGCGCCTCCAGCAGGAGCGCCTCGACGCCTTCGCGAACGCCGAGGCGCCCATCGAGCAGCGGCTGCGCGACGCGGCGGCCGACGTCGTCGTCACCACCATCGAGAACCTTGACGACGCCTCGATCTTCTTCCGCTCCATGCACCACCTGAGCCCGGAGAAGAACAAGCAGGTACGGGGCGAGCGGCGGCGCTACCACGAGCGCTTCCGCGCCCTGGTCGAGGAGGGCCAGCGCAGCGGGGTGTTCTCCACGGCCACCCCGGCGGACCTCATCGTGGACTACCACTTCGGCTCGGTCCACCACCTGTCGACCTGGTACCGCCCGGACGGCCCCCTCACCCCGCAGGAGGTCGCCGACCACCTCGCCGACCTGCTGCTGAGGGCCCTCAGACCGTAACGGCGGCGCCCTCTTCGCCGCACAGCTGCCCGAGCAGCGCCTCCGCCGCCGGGTTGCGCGGCCGGGGCGCCCGGCCCACCAGCAGCACCGTCCGGCCCGGCTCCGGCTGCCGGATGGTCACGCACGGCAGCCCCGCGTCCTCCCCGATCCGGCGCGGCACGATCGCCACCCCGATGCCCGCCCGGACGAGGTCGACGAGGAGCCGGATCTGCGTGACGTCGCAGGTGATCCGGCGCTCCAGACCGCAGTGCGCGGCCAGCCGGCGCACCGCCGTCTCCAGACCCGTGCCCGCCCGGAAGTCCACGAACGGCTCCTCGGCGAGGTCCTTGATCAGGGTGCGCCCCGCCCTCGCGAGGGGGTGCCCGGGCGCGGTGATCAGCACCAGCTCCTCGTGCCAGGAGGCGAACGCGGTGATGCCCTCCGGCAGTTCGGCGGCGTCCGGCGCCAGATAGGCGAGGTCCACCTCCCCGGCGCGCACCGCCGCCACCAGCTCCGGTGTCGTCGCCTCGCGCAGTGAGATCTGCACCCCGGGCCACAGCCGGTGGAACGCGGCCAGTTCGGCGGCCAGGTCGACGCAGGTCAGCGTCTGGATCGTGCCGACGCGGACCCGCCCGGTGGCCAGCCCCGAGACCGCCGCCACCGCGTCCCGGGCGGCGTCCGTCCCCGCGAGCACCGTCCGCGCGGCGGGCAGCAGCGCCCGGCCGGCCTCGGTGAGGACGACCCGGCGGCCGGTGCGGTCGAAGAGCTCGGCGCCCAGTTCCCGTTCCAGGTTGCGCACGGACGTGCTCAGCGCCGACTGCACGATCAGCTCGGCGCGGGCGGCGGCGGTGAAACTGCCGTGCGTGACCACCGCCATGAAGTGGCGGAGCTGGCGTATCTCCATGCATCTACAGTATCGATGGCTCCCAGCGAAACCATCTGTTGGACCGCCTCCCGGGGCGGGGCCAAGCTGGATTCATGGCGCACATCCAGAGCTCCACCCGCATCCCCGCCCTGTGGACCGCGGCCTACGGCCCGCACCGCCCCCGCCCGGTCCGGCTGCTGGCCCGCACCCTGCTGCGGGTGCGGGCCTTCGCCCGCGAACTGGCCCTGGCCGACCACGTACCGTCCGGGGGTTATTGAAGCGCTACAGATACTTCTTGATCTCGCGCCGGGCCAGCGAGCGCTGGTGCACCTCGTCCGGGCCGTCCGCGAGCCGCAGGGTGCGGGCCGAGGCCCACAGCTCGGCGAGCGGGAAGTCCTGGCTCACCCCGCCCGCGCCGTGCAGCTGCACCGCCTGGTCGAGGATGGCGACCACCGCGCGCGGAGTCGCGATCTTGATGGACTGGATCTCGGTGTGCGCGCCCCGGTTGCCGACGGTGTCCATCAGCCAGGCCGTCTTCAGCACCAGCAGCCGCAGCTGCTCGACGGTGACCCGGGCGTCCGCGATCCAGTTCTGCACGACGCCCTGCTGGGCGAGCGGCTTGCCGAAGGCGGTACGCGAGACCGCGCGGCGGCACATCAGCTCGATCGCCCGCTCCGCCATGCCGATGAGCCGCATGCAGTGGTGGATGCGCCCCGGACCCAGCCGGGCCTGGGCGATGGCGAAGCCGCCGCCCTCCTCGCCGATCAGGTTCGACGCCGGGACGCGCACGTCCTCGAAGACGACCTCCGCGTGCCCGCCGTGCCAGTGGTCCTCGTAGCCGTAGACCTGCATGGCGCGCTTCACCGTGAGACCGGGGGTGTCCCGGGGCACCAGGATCTGCGACTGCTGGCGGCGGATGTCCGCGCCGTCCGGGTCAGTCTTGCCCATCACGATGAAGATCTCGCAGTCGGGGTTCATCGCACCGGAGATGTACCACTTGCGGCCGTTGATGACGTAGTCGCCGCCGTCACGGGTGATCCGGGTCTCGATGTTGGTCGCGTCCGAGGAGGCGACCTCCGGCTCCGTCATCGCGAAGGCCGACCGGATCTCCCCGGCCAGCAGCGGCTCCAGCCACCGCTTCTTCTGCTCGTCCGTGCCGAACTCGGCCAGCACCTCCATGTTCCCGGTGTCCGGCGCCGCGCAGTTCGTCGCGGTGGGCGCCAGCCGCGGCGAGCGGCCCAGGATCTCCGCCAGCGGCGCGTACTGCAGGTTGCTCAGCCCGGCCCCGTGCTCCGTGCCCGGCAGGAAGAGGTTCCACAGGCCCTGCGCGCGGGCCTGTGCCTTCAGCTCCTCCACGATGCGCGGGGTCTGCCACGGCGAGTCCAGCTCGGCCCGCTGCTCGTCCGCGATCCGCTCGGCCGGGTAGACGTGCTCGTCCATGAAGGCGAGGAGCCGGGTGCGCAGCTCCTCGGTACGGGCGTCGAATGCGAAGTCCATGGGGATCAGCCTTCCTGGAGGGTGGTGAGGCCGTGCTCGATGAAGACGGGGACGAGATCGCCGATGCGGTCGAAGCCGCCGCCGACGGTCTGGCCCAGGGTGTAGCGGTAGTGGATGCCCTCCAGGATCACGGCGAGCTTGAACCAGGCGAACGCCGTGTACCAGGAGATGGCCGAGGTGTCGCGGCCGGAGCGGGCCGCGTAGCGCTCGATCAGCTCGGCGGGGGAGGGGTGGCCGGGGGCGCCGCTGGTCGTGGAGACCGGCGACTCCGGCAGCCCCAGGTCGGAGCTGTACATGACGAGCAGCCCGAGGTCGGTGAGCGGGTCGCCGAGCGTTGACATCTCCCAGTCGAGGACGGCCTTGATCTCGTCGTCCGGGCCGATCAGCGCGTTGTCCAGGCGGTAGTCGCCGTGCACCACGGCGGGCGCGGGGGAGACGGGCAGCTCGCGGCCGAGCGCCGCGTGCAGCTCCTCGATGCCGGGCAGCTCGCGGTTGCGGGAGGCGTCCAGCTGCTTGCCCCAGCGGCGCAGCTGCCGGTCCAGGAAGCCCTCGGGCCGCCCGAAGTCGCCGAGCCCGACCGCCCCGGGGTCCACGGCGTGCAGCTCGACCAGCGTGTCGACCAGGGCGAGCACCGCGGCGCGGGTGCGCTCCGGGCCGAGCGGGGCCAGCTGCTCGGCCGTGCGGTACGGGGTGCCCTCGACGTACTCCATGACGTAGAACGGCGCGCCGACGACCGAGTCGTCCTCGCAGAGCAGGAGCGGTTCGGGCACCGGGACCGCCGTGGGGTGCAGGGCGCTGATCACCCGGTGCTCGCGCTTCATGTCGTGCGCGGTGGCCAGCACGTGCCCCAGCGGCGGCCGGCGGACGACCCACTGGTTCGTGCCGTCGGTGACGACGTACGTCAGGTTCGACCGGCCGCCCTCCACCACCCGGGCGTCCAGCGGTCCGTTCACCAGTCCCGGGCGCTCGCGGTCCAGGTGTCCGCGCAGCCGGTCGAGATCGAGACCTGGCGGATGGACGTGGCTCATCGTGCGTACCTCCGGGGTGGGCGAACGGTCGCTCTCATGATGCCGACCAGTCGGTATGTCGTCCAGTGCGTCCCCGGAACCCGATGCGGAGTCTCCGGTGCCGACCGGGCGCCGACCCCCTGGTGTTTGGTCGCATCCCTGAATAGGGTTCACGTATGGATACCGCGCTGCTCATCGACGAAGTCCGGCTGACCCCGATCCTCATCGCCGACCCGCCCCTGCTCAACACCCAGGGCGTCCACCAGCCGTACACGCCCCGGCTCATCGTGGAGGTCGTCACCCGGGGCGGGGTCACCGGGATCGGCGAGACCTACGGCGACGGCACGTACCTGGAGCTCGCGCGGCCGCTCGCCGCCGCCCTGCCGGGTCGCCCGGTCAGCGACGTGAACGGGCTGTTCGCCCTGGCCGACGAGGTGTGCGGCGACGCACGGGCGGCCGACGAGCGCGTCGACGCGGGCGGGCTGCGCGGCGTCCAGACCGCGGACAAGCTCAGGCTCTCGGTGGTCTCCGGCTTCGAGGTGGCCTGCCTGGACGCGCTCGGCAAGGCCGTCGGGCTCCCGGTGCACGCGCTGCTCGGCGGCAAGGTCCGCGACCGGGTCGAGTACAGCGCGTACCTCTTCTACCGCTGGGCAGAGCACCCGGAAGGCGGCGAGCGCGACGACTGGGGCGCCGCCCTCGACCCGGCCGGCGTCGTCGCCCAGGCCCGCCGCTTCGCCCGCGACCACGGCTTCTCCTCCTTCAAGCTCAAGGGCGGGGTGTTCCCGCCCGACGAGGAGATCGCCGCCGTCCGCGCGCTCGCCGAGGCGTTCCCCGGGCAGCCGCTGCGCCTGGACCCCAACGGCGCCTGGTCCGTGGAGACCTCGCGGTACGTCGCCGAGCAGCTGAAGGACGTCCTCGAATACCTGGAGGACCCGGCGAGCGGCACGGACGCGATGGCCGCCGTCTCGGCCGCCACCGGCGTACCGCTGGCCACCAACATGTGCGTCACGACGCTCGCCGAGGTCCCCGAGGCGTTCGCCCGGGACGCCGTACAGGTCGTGCTGTCCGACCACCACTACTGGGGCGGGCTGCACCGCACCCGCGAACTCGCCGCGATCTGCCGCCTGCACGGCGTCGGGCTCTCGATGCACTCCAACACCCACCTCGGGATCAGCCTCGCCGCGATGACGCACGTCGCGGCCACCGTCCCCAACCTGGACTACGCCTGCGACAGCCACTACCCCTGGCAGACCGAGGACGTCATCACCGCCCGCCATGTCTTCGAGGACGGCCGCCTCACGGTTTCCGACGCCCCCGGCCTCGGCGTCGAACTCGACCGGGACCGGCTCGCCGCGCTGCACCGCCGCTGGCTCGACGACGACGGCACGATGCGCGAGCGCGACGACGCCGCCGCGATGCGCAAGGCCGAGCCGGACTGGCGGACCCCGTCGATCCCGCGCTGGTGACACCCGGCTGAGTTGCGCGCGCCCCGCCCCGCCGCGAGGGTCGGAGCATGAAGGCGATCAGTTACAGCCGGTTCGGCGACGAGGGTGTCCTGGAGTACGGCGAGCGGCCCGACCCGAAGGTCGGCCCCGACACCGTCCTGGTCAAGGTCCGGGCGGCGGCAGTGAACCCCGTCGACCGGCAGGCCCGCGAAGGCAACCTGGACGGCCTGCTCGACACGGTCTTCCCGGTGATCCCCGGCTGGGACGTCTCCGGCGTCGTCGTCCAGCCCGGCGTCGCCGTGGACGAGTTCGCGGTGGGCGACGAGGTCATCGGCTACGTCCGCGAGGACTTCCTCAGCCGGGGGACCTTCGCCGAGTACGTGGCCGCGCCCGTGCGCACCCTCGCGCGCAAGCCCCTGCGCCTGAGCTTCGAGGAGGCGGCGGGCCTGCCCCTGGCCGGCCTCACCGCCTATCAGGTGCTCCACCGCGTCCTGCGCGTCCAGGAGGGCGAGACCGTCCTCGTCCACGCGGCGGCGGGCGGTGTCGGCTCACTCGCCGTCCAGCTCGCCCGGCATGCCGGCTGCCGCGTCATCGGTACCGCCGGCGCCCGCAACCACGACCACCTGCGCACGCTCGGCGCGGAGCCCGTGGAGTACGGGGACGGGCTGGCGGACCGGCTGAGGGCGCTGGCCCCCGACGGCATCGACGCCGCCTTCGACACGGTGGGCGGGGACGCCCTGCGCGCCTCCGCGGAGACCCTGGCCCCCGAGGGCCGCCTGGCCTCCATCGTGGACACCGAGGTGTTCTCGTACGGCGGCCGGTACGCGTTCGTCCGGCCCGACGCCGACGACCTGGCCCACCTCGCCGAACTTGCCGAGCAGGGCATCGTCACCGTGCACGTCGACCGCGTCTTCCCGCTGGCCGAGACGGCGGCGGCCCAGCGGCTCAACGCGGAGGGCCGGACCCGGGGCAAGATCGTCGTCACCGTGGACTGGGACGCGCCGCAGGGGTGAGCCGGGGCCCGGCCCTCAGAACAGCATCGCCGCCGCGAACACCGCCAGCGCCACCGTGCACGCGGCGGCCGTGAGGGCGCCCGCCGCCGCCATGGGCTCCGGGCGGGCGCCGCCCATGGACTGCACCCGGCGGTGGGCGACCAGGAGGAACCCCAGCCAGGCCAGGACGCTCAGTGCGAGCGCGATGACCCCCGCGCTCGTCGCCCCGCCGTGCAGCGTCTGCTTCACGGCCAGCACCGCCGCCACCGTGCAGGACAGCGTCGTACGCCGCCATGCCAGCCGGGTCCGCTCCGGCTGGAGCCCCGGGTCGCGCTCCCCGGCGGTCACCGGCCCTCCCAGCCGAAGAGGACCACCACCACCATCGCCACCGCCACCACGGCGACCGCGATGCTCAGCAGCGTCGGGAAGCGTGAGACCGGCAGGTCCTCGCCGCGCCGCATCGCCCGCTCGCACCGCACCCAGTGGTTGACCGCCCGCAGCGCGCACAGCACGCCCGCCGCGAGCAGCGCGAGCGACAGGCCCGCCCGCACCCATCCGGACAGCTCCGGCAGGAACTGGTCGACCGCGAAGCCGCCGCCGATCAGGGCCAGCGCCGTGCGGATCCAGGCGAGGAAGGTCCGCTCGTTGGCGAGCGAGAAGCGGTAGTCGGGCGTCTCGCCCTCGGCGCGGATGCGCTGCGGCGCGAACCACAGCCGCAGGCTCTGTACGAATTCGTTCACGCGTGGACCTTATCCGCCGCTTTTCCGTTCACTTCCGACCGGCTCAGCCGGCTTCCCGGAACGCCCGCAGCCGCCGGTAGCAGTCCAGCCCGTCCGGCACCCACAGCCAGTCGCCGAGCCGCCGCTCCAGCTCCGCGTCGTCCAGGAAGGTGTGCCAGGCGACCTCCTCCACCTGCGGGTTCACCGGCAGCTCGCACCTGACCCGGTAGACCGACGACCACCAGGTGTGGAGGCCGTCCTCGTACAGGAACTTGAACAGCGGCTCCGGGCGCGGCAGCCCCGAGACGCCCAGCTCCTCCTCGGCCTCCCGCAGCGCCGCCTCGTCGTAGCTCTCACCCGCGCCGACCACCCCGCCGACGAACATGTCGTAGTGCGAGGGGAACACCAGCTTGCTCGCGGTCCTGCGGTGCACGAAGACCCGGCCCTCGGCGTCCCGCGCCTCGATGAAGACGCACCGGTGGCGCAGCCCCCGGGCGGTCGCCTCGCCGCGCGGGGCCTGCGCCACGACCACGTCGTTCTCGTCGACGATGTCCAGGATCTCGTCAGAAGGGTTCATGCCCGCCATCCAACCCCAGGCCCCGGGCCGCCCGGCGCCGCCCCGCGCTCAGTGCCGCTGGAGGCTGTGCGTACCGCGCCGCACCGGGCCCTCCGGCATCGCCGGATGCAGCCCCAGCAGCACGATGCCCGTCACGATCGCCGCGAGCCCGGCGGCCTGCCAGGCCAGCGCGCCCGCGTCCGTCCGCACCTGGTCGCCCAGGAAGCCGATCCCGCAGGCGATCCCGGCCAGCGGCTGGGCCGCCGTCAGCGCGGGCAGCGACATCCGCAGCGGACCCGTCTCGAAGGCGCTCTGCACCAGCAGCAGGCCCGTCACCCCGAGCACGAGCACCACGTACGGCTGCCAGGACGTCAGCAGGCCCGACCAGCCGGCCTCCGAGAAGCGCTCGGCGCTCACCCGGGTCAGCGCGTCCTGCAAGCCGTAGAGCAGCCCGGCCGCCACCGCGAGCAGCGCCGGGGACGCCCGGGACCTGCGCCGCTTGGCGAACGCGGTCAGCAGCAGGGCGAGCCCGGCCACCAGTCCGACGACCAGCCAGTGCCGCAGCGGGCTCGACACCGCCTCGCCGCCCTTCGGCTCGCCCGCCACCAGGAACGCGGCGACCCCGAGCGCGAGCAGCCAGAGCCCCGCCCAGCCCTGCCGGCCGAGCCGCTGGCCGGTGCGGTGCCGGGACAGGGCCATCGCGAAGAGCAGGTTCGTCGCCAGCAGCGGCTCCACGACGGAGACCTCGCCCTTGCCGAGCGCCAGCGCCCCGAGCACCATGCCGCACACCATGAGACCGATCCCGGCCAGCCAGCTGCGCACCTTCATCAGATCGAGCAGCAGCCGGAACGTCAGGTAGTCGCGCTTGGGCGCGTGGGCGGCGGCGGCCTGCTGGAACACGAAGCCGAAGCCCAGGCAGCAGGCGGCCGTCACGGCGAGCACGAGGACCAGCACGGACACGCTTGTCCACCCCACGTCAGGCCGGAGGAGGGTGATGTGTTCCGACGATAACCGCCCGCCCCCGCCGGTGCGGCGACGGCGCGGCCGACCGGGGCGGACGACCGGGCGGTTGACGCGGGGAGACGCGGTGCCCAAGATCTGACGCACCAGTAACTTCGCGAGCCCCGACAAGGATGGAAACCATGGCGTACGACGCTGATGTGATCGTGATCGGGGCGGGGCTCGCCGGGCTCGTGGCCACCGCGGAACTGGTGGACGCGGGGCGCTCGGTCGTCGTGCTCGACCAGGAGCCCGAGCAGTCGCTCGGCGGCCAGGCGCACTGGTCCTTCGGCGGCCTCTTCCTCGTGGACTCGCCCGAACAGCGCCGGATGCGCATCAAGGACAGCCATGACCTGGCCCTCCAGGACTGGCTGGGCACGGCCGGCTTCGACCGCGAGGAGGACCACTGGCCGCGCCAGTGGGCCGAGGCGTACGTCGACTTCGCGGCCGGCGAGAAGCGCTCCTGGCTGCACGCCCAGGGCATGCGGTTCTTCCCCGTCGTCGGCTGGGCGGAGCGCGGCGGCTACGACGCGAACGGCCACGGCAACTCCGTCCCCCGCTTCCACATCACCTGGGGCACCGGACCCGGTGTCGTCGCCCCCTTCGAGCGCCGGGTCCGCGAGGGCGTCGCCAAGGGCCTGGTCACCTTCCGCTTCCGCCACCGGGTCACCGGTCTGGCCCGCACCGGGGGCGCCGTCGACACGGTGACCGGCGAGGTCCTGGAGCCGAGCGCCGCGCCGCGCGGGACCGCCAGCGGCCGGGAGACCGCGGGCGCCTTCGAGCTCCGGGCCCAGGCGGTGATCGTCACCTCCGGCGGCATCGGCGGCAACCACGACCTCGTACGCGCCCAGTGGCCCCAGCGGCTCGGTACCCCGCCGGCCAAGCTGCTCTCCGGCGTGCCCGCGCACGTCGACGGGCTGATGCTCGGCGTCGCCGAGAAGGCGGGCGCCCACCACATCAACCGCGACCGGATGTGGCACTACACCGAGGGCATCGAGAACTGGAACCCCGTCTGGGACAAGCACGCCATCCGCATCCTGCCCGGCCCGTCCTCGCTCTGGCTGGACGCCACCGGCAAGCGGCTGCCCGTCCCGCTCTTCCCGGGCTTCGACACGCTGGGCACCCTCGAACACATCATGCGGACCGGCCACGAGTACACCTGGTTCGTGCTGGACCAGAAGATCATCGGCAAGGAGTTCGCGCTCTCCGGCTCCGAACAGAACCCCGACCTGACCGGCAAGTCGGTCCGAGGCGTGATCGGCCGCGCCCGCGCCGACGTCCCCGCCCCCGTGAAGGCGTTCATGGACAACGGCGTGGACTTCGTCGTGGAGAAGGACCTCGGCTCCCTCGTACGCGGCATGAACGCGCTCACCGGGGACGGCCTCATCGACGAGGACGCGCTGCGCCGCGAGATCACCGCCCGTGACCGGGAGATCGCCAACCCCTTCACCAAGGACCTCCAGATCACCGCGATCCGGGGCGCCCGCAGTTACCTGGGCGACAAGCTCATCCGCACGGCGACGCCCCACCGCATCCTGGACCCGAAGGCCGGGCCGCTCATCGCCGTACGGCTGAACATCCTGACCCGCAAGTCGCTCGGCGGCCTGGAGACCGACCTGTCCTCGCGCGTCCTGACCGGCGACGGCACCCCGCTGCCCGGGGTGTACGCGGCGGGGGAGGCGGCCGGCTTCGGCGGCGGCGGGGTGCACGGCTACCGCTCGCTGGAGGGCACCTTCCTGGGCGGCTGCATCTTCTCCGGCCGCGCGGCGGGCCGGGCGGCGGCGAAGGCGGTCGGCTGAGGCTTGGGGCCCGTCCGGCTGATCCACGAGGATCCGCCGGACAGGCCCTCCCGCCCCGGGCGCGTCCGTCCGGTGGGGTTCCGGGTGCGGAACCGTGGGGAGACGCCTTTATCCGGGCATGGGAAGAAGATGCCAGGAGTAGCCGAACCCGTCATCAACCTCGTCCGGCGCACCACGGAGCCCGTGGCGGCGCAGACCCTGCGCTCCACGGGCGCCGCGGTCATCGCCTATGCCGTGGCGACCGCGACCCTGACCGAGCCCGCCCCCCTGACCGCACCGCTGACCGCGCTGCTCGTCGTCCAGGTCACCCTCTACGCCACCGTCAACATGTCGGTCAAGCGTGTGGTGGCCGTCGTCGTCGGCGTCCTCATCGCGAGCGGCTTCAGCTCACTGGTCGGCATTTCCTGGTGGAGCCTGGGGCTGACCATCTTCACGGCGCTGATCGTCGGCAGACTGGTCCGGGTGGACGAGTTCGTCCCCGAGGTGGCGATCAGCGCCATGCTGGTCCTCGGCGTCACCTCGCAGACCGCGCGGTCCAGCATGGCCTGGGAGCGCGTGTACGAGACACTGATCGGCGCCGGCGTGGGCCTGCTGTTCAACCTGTTGTTCGCCCCGCCCGTCTGGGTGCAGACCGCGGGCGCCTCCATCGACGGGCTGGCCCGCGAGATGGGGCGGATGTTCCGCGATCTGGGGAGCGACCTCGCCCGCCCGGTCACCGTCGCGGAGGCGGCCGACCGGCTGCACCGGGCCCGCCGTCTCGACCACGACATCGTGGAGGTGGACGCCTCGCTCCGGCAGGCCGAGGAAAGCCTCATGTACAACCCCAGGGTGCGGCAGGGGCTGCTGCACCGCGTGGTGCTGCGGACGGGCCTGGACACGCTGGAGATCTGCGCCGTCGTCGTCCGGGTGCTGTCCAGGACCCTGACCGACCTGGCCAAGGACCGGGGCGACGCGCCCCAGTTCCCGGCCGAGGTCGCGGCCCACATGACGGAACTGTTCGAGCAGATGGCGGGGGCCATCGAAAGCTTCTCGCTGCTCATCACGACCCCGGTCGCCGCCAGCGCCGAGGAGGCCGAGGACCGGCTCACCGACGCGCTCGACACCAGCCGCAGGACCCGCGACCTGGTGGCGGACATGCTGCTGGCCGCCGTCCAGGAGCACCCCCGGAAGTGGCAGCTGCACGGGGCGCTGCTCGCCGAGGTGGACCGCATCCTGGACGAGCTGGACATCGAGAAGCGCGCCGAGCGCCTGGGCCAGGAGCTCGACCGCCGCTCGGCCGAGCTGCACGAACGCCACCCCCGGCTGCTCGCGATCCGTCGCCGCCTGGGCCTGGTGAAGGGCGCGGGCCGGGAGAAGGGGACGGAGGCCGAGGTGCGGTGAGGCCCGGTCAGCCCTCCGCGTCCGCCTCGATGCGCTCGACCACCCGGAACCGCTCGGCGACGATCATCGTCTCGTCGTCCACCGTGAACTCCGGGTCGCCGAGCGCGTCGCGCATCTCCTCGCTGTGCCAGAACCGCTCGTGGCCCGCCCGCCACTCGGCGACCGACGCATAGCCCTCGCCCTCGTCCAGCGCGTGCTGGAGGTCCACGTCCGCCAGCCGCAGCACCCGTACCCCGGTCACCTCCAGTACGGCGATCTCCCGGCCGTCCGAGTCGATCAGGGCGGACCGCTCACCGACCGGCGGCAGCTCCTCCTGCTCGATCTCGTACTCCACGAGCAGTCCGGAGGTCGACACCTTCCGCCCGTCCAGGACCGCCGCGACCAACTGGTCGCGCAGCGGCCCGGGGAAGGCGAGCAGGAAGGGCTTGAGCGCTTCACGGTTCGGCATGGCGCCAGTCTGGCACCGTGCCGAGGACCGGCGCGCGGCACATCTGACGGGACGGTGACGGCCCGCCGCCGCCCCTGGCGCGCGGGCGCCCCGGGTGCTCGAATCGTCAGGTGAACACTTTCCCGCCCGACGACGGCCCCGACGGCGTCGGCGCCCCCGTCGGCCGCCGCGTGGTCCTCGCCATGCTGGGCCTCGGCGCCGCCGGACTCGTCGCCGCGCCCCTCCTGCAACGGACGCTCGAATCGGGGCTCGGCGCGGTCGCGGGCAAGGACCCCACCGGTCTCACCGGTCTGCTGCCCAACGGCGGCGGCTTCCGCTACTACTCCGTGGCCTCCTCCGTACCGGCCAAGGGCGCCGCCGACTACCGGCTCAAGGTCGACGGGCTGGTCGACCGCCCGGCCACGTACACGCTGGACGCCCTGCGCGGCATGGAGCAGACCCGGACCGTCCGGGACGTCCAGTGCGTCACCGGCTGGCGGGTGCCCTCGACCCCCTTCGAGGGGGTACGCCTGTCCGCCCTGCTGGACGCGGCCGGGGTGCGGCCCGGTGCGAGGGCCGTCCGCTTCACCTGCTTCGACGGGACCTACAGCGAGAGCCTGACCCTCGCCCAGGCCCGCCGCGCCGATGTGCTCGTGGCGCTGCGGATGAACGACAAGCCGGTGTCGCACGCCCACGGCGGGCCGGTACGGCTCTACGTGGCCCCGATGTACTTCTACAAGTCGGCGAAATGGCTCTCCGGGATCACCGTCACGGACTCCGTACGCCCCGGTTACTGGGAGAAGCTCGGTTATGACGTCGACGCCTGGGTCGGCCGGTCCAACGGCCGCGACGACGCCCCCACGGTCTGACCCGGCGGGCCGGGTCCACCGGTTCGCCCGCCCGGTGCGCCTGGTGCACCGGACCACCGCCGCCCTGATGCTGCTGTGCGTGGCCTCGGCCGCCTGCCTGTACGTGCCGCAGCTCGCCCAGCTCGTCGGGCGCCGCCGCCTCGTGGTCACCGTGCACGAGTGGTCCGGGCTGCTCGTGCCCGTACCGCTGCTCGCGGGTCTGGCGGCGCGGACGCTGCGGGCGGACCTGCGGCGGCTCAACCGGTTCGGGCCGCACGACCGGCAGTGGCTGCGGGCGGCGCTGCGGCGCGACCGGCGGCCCGGTGCGCGGCCGGCCGGGAAGTTCAACGCCGGGCAGAAGCTGTACGCGGCGTGGATCGCAGGGGCGGTGCTGGTCATGGCGGGCACCGGGCTGCTCATGTGGTTCACCGGGTTCGCCCCGCTGGCCTGGCGCACCGCCGCGACCTTCGTCCACGACTGGCTGGCCCTCGCGGCCGGCCTGGTGCTGGCCGGGCACATCGCCATGGCGTACGCCGACCCGGAGGCACGCCGCGGCATGCGCTCCGGGTCGGTGGGCCGGGAGTGGGCCCGCCGCGAGCACCCGCTGTGGGCACCCGGCGAGCGGGCGGTGGACCGGCTAGAGGACGAGTGACAGCAGCAGGATGAAGACCAGCGAGGCCACGGAGATGATGGTCTCCATCACCGACCAGGTCTTCACCGTCTGGCCCACGTCCATGCCGAAGTACTCCTTCACCAGCCAGAAGCCGGCGTCGTTGACATGGCTGAAGAAGAGCGAGCCCGCGCCGACGGCGAGGACCAGCAGGGCCGCGTGCGAGGTCGACATGTCGGCCGCCAGCGGGCCGACCAGGCCGGCCGCCGAGATCGTGGCCACGGTCGCCGAGCCGGTCGCGAGCCGGATCGCGACGGCGATCAGCCAGCCGAGGAGCAGGGCCGGGATCGACCAGTCCTCGGAGAAGTCCAGGATCATCTGGCCCACGCCCGCGTCGATCAGCGTCTGCTTGAAGCCGCCGCCCGCGCCCACGATGAGCAGCACACCGGCGATCGGCGCGAGGGACTTCTCCACGGTGGTGGAGAGCCGCGCCTTCGTGAAGCCGGCCGCCCGGCCCAGCGTGAACATGCCGACGATCACGGCCGCGAGCAGCGCGATCAGCGGCGAGCCGATCACGTCGGTGACCTTCTGGAGCCCCTGCTCCGGGTCGTCCACCACGATGTCCACGAGCGCCTTGATCAGCATCAGCACGACGGGCAGCAGGATCGTGGCGAGGGTGGCGCCGAAGCCGGGGCGGCGCTCCAGGTCCTCGGAGGGGCGCTGCGGGATCATCTTCTCCGGCGCCTTGATGTCCACCCAGCGGGCGGCGTAACGCGAGAAGACCGGTCCGGCCAGGATCACCGTCGGGATGGCGACGACCACACCGAGGGCCAGCGTGACGCCGAGGTTGGCGTCGAGCGCGTCGATCGCGACGAGCGGGCCGGGGTGCGGCGGGATGAGGCCGTGCATCACGGACAGGCCGGCCAGGGCCGGGATGCCGATGCGCATCAGCGAGTAGTTGCCGCGCTTGGCGACGAGCAGCACGACCGGGATCAGCAGGACGATCCCGACCTCGAAGAACAGCGGCAGGCCGATGATCGAGGCGATGAGGACCATCGCCCACGGCATGGCCCGCTTGCTCGTCCGCGCCAGGATCGTGTCCACGATCTGGTCGGCCCCGCCGGAGTCCGCGAGCAGCTTGCCCAGGATCGCGCCGAGCGCGATCAGGACGCCGACGCCCGCGACGGTCGAGCCGAGGCCCGCGGTGAAGCTCGCTATCGTCTTCGCCGGCGCGGCACCGGCGAACGAGCCGAGCGCCAGCGAGCCGATGGTGAGCGCGAGGAACGCGTGCATCTTGAACTTGGTGATGAGCAGGACGATGACGGCGATGCCCGCCAGGACGGCGATGCCCAACTGCGCGTTGCCGGCCGAGGTGATCGGTTCGACGGCGTCCGCTGCCAGCGTCTCGACGCTGAGACTGGTCACGGTGGTGGTCCTTAGCTGTCGAGCCGGCGCAACGCGGCGACGGCTCGCTGGGTGATTTCTTCGGGGGTGCCGGAGACGTCCACGGCGACGCCGGCCTCGTCGTCCTCCAGCGGCTGGAGGGTGGCGAACTGGGAGTCGAGGAGCGCGGTCGGCATGAAGTGGCCCTTGCGGGCAGCCATCCGCTCCTCGATCAGGGAACGGTCCCCGGTCAGGTGGAGGAAGACGGCGCCCGGGGCCTCGGCGCGCAGCCGGTCCCGGTAGGAGCGCTTGAGCGCGGAGCTGCTGACGACCCCGCCGAGCCCCGCCCGGCCGTGCGCCCAGCGCCCGATCGCGTCGAGCCAGGGCCACCGGTCCGCGTCGTCCAGCGGGGTGCCGGCCGACATCTTGGCGATGTTCGCGGGGGGATGGAAGTCGTCGCCCTCGGCGTACGGGACGCCCAGTGCGTCGGCGAGCAGGGGACCGATCGTGGTCTTGCCGGTCCCTGCCACGCCCATCACCACGACGACGTGGGGGGTGCTCATAGCGGTGCCTCGCTGTCTCTTCGATGTCTCCCTCGACATCGGTCCGTCGCGCCACTGAAACCTATACGTACGACTTATTCAAGGGGGTGTGACATAAACGTCGTACTTAATGGGCTCGGAGGCGGCCCCGTACCCTTGGTCCATGACCACACCTGCCCAGGGGCTCCACACGCATGTCCTGGACGCCCTGGGCCTGGAGATCGCCGCCGGGGAGCACCCGCCCGGCCAGGTCCTGCGCACCGACGAGCTGGCCCGGCGCTTCGACGTCTCGCGCACGGTGGTCCGCGAGGTGGTCCGGGTCCTGGAGTCGATGCACCTGGTCGAGTCCCGCCGCCGCGTCGGCGTGACCGTACGGCCGGCCGAGGCGTGGAACGTGTACGACCCCCAGGTCATCCGGTGGCGGCTGGCCGGCGCCGACCGCCCCCGCCAGCTGCGCTCCCTCACCGTGCTGCGCTCCGCGATCGAACCGGTCGCCGCCTCGCTCGCCGCCCGCAACGCCACCCCGGAGCAGTGCGCCGAACTGACCGAGCGCGCCCTCGGCATGGTCGCCACCTCGCGCGGCCAGCAGCTGGAGGGCTACCTCGCGCACGACATCGCCTTCCACCGCATCGTCCTCAACGCCTCCGGCAACGAGATGTTCGCGCGCCTGGGCGACGTGGTCGCCGAGGTCCTGGCGGGCCGCACCCACCACCAGGTGATGTTCGAGGACCCCGACCCGGCGGCCGTCACCCTCCACGTCCGGCTCGCCGAGGCCGTGCGCGCCGGGGACGCGGCCGAGGCCGAGCGCCTGACGAAGGAGATCGCCGTCGGCGCCCTGCACGAGCTGGACGTCCTCGCGCCCTGAGACCGGCCCCGGCCCGGTACCGCGTACCGTTGCCCGTGATCGATCCCGGCCACACAACCGGGAGCACCGGTCTCAGCGAAGAGTCGGGAAAAGGGAGTCCACGGGAATGCCGCAGCACGTACAAGGGGTCATCGCACCGGGCAAGAACGAACCGGTCCGCGTCGAGACGATCGTCATCCCGGACCCGGGCCCCGGGGAGGCCGTGGTCAAGGTCCAGGCGTGCGGCGTCTGCCACACCGACCTGCACTACAAGCAGGGCGGCATCAGCGACGAGTTCCCCTTCCTCCTCGGCCACGAGGCCGCGGGTGTCGTGGAGTCCGTCGGCGAGGGCGTCACCGACGTCGCCCCGGGCGACTTCGTGATCCTCAACTGGCGCGCGGTGTGCGGCCAGTGCCGCGCCTGTCTGCGCGGGCGGCCCTGGTACTGCTTCGACACGCACAACGCGAAGCAGAAGATGACCCTCCTCGACGGCACCGAGCTGTCCCCGGCGCTGGGCATCGGCGCCTTCGCCGAGAAGACCCTCGTCGCCGCCGGCCAGTGCACCAAGGTCGACCCGGAGGTCTCCCCGGCCGTCGCCGGGCTCCTCGGCTGCGGGGTCATGGCGGGCATCGGCGCCGCCATCAACACCGGCCAGGTCGGCCGCGGCGACTCGGTCGCCGTCATCGGCTGCGGCGGCGTGGGCGACGCCGCGATCGCGGGCGCCCGGCTGGCCGGCGCGGCCCGGATCATCGCCGTGGACATCGACGACCGCAAGCTGGAGACGGCGAAGTCGATGGGCGCGACCCACACCGTCAACTCCCGCTCCACCGACCCCGTCGAGGCCATCCGCGAGCTGACCGGCGGCAACGGCGCCGACGTCGTCATCGAGGCCGTCGGCCGCCCGGAGACGTACAAGCAGGCGTTCTACGCCCGCGACCTCGCCGGGACCGTCGTCCTCGTCGGCGTCCCCACCCCCGAGATGCAGCTGGAACTCCCGCTGCTCGACGTCTTCGGCCGCGGCGGCTCGCTCAAGTCCTCCTGGTACGGGGACTGCCTGCCGTCCCGCGACTTCCCGATGCTGGTCGACCTCCACCAGCAGGGCCGCCTCGACCTCGCCGCGTTCGTCACCGAGACCATCGGCCTCGGCGACATCGAGCAGGCGTTCGGCCGGATGCACGACGGCGACGTGCTGCGCTCCGTGGTGGTGTTCTGATGGCCGCCCGCATCGACCACCTCGTCACCTCCGGCACCTTCGCGCTCGACGGCGGCGAGTGGGACGTCGACAACAACGTCTGGATCGTCGGGGACGACACCGAGGCCGTCGTCATCGACGCGGCCCACGACGCCGCCGCCATCGAGGAAGCCCTCGGCGGCCGGACGCTGCGCGCCATCGTCTGCACCCACGCGCACAACGACCACATCGACGCCGCCCCCGCGCTCGCCGCCGCCACCGGCGCGCCGATCCTGCTCCACCCGGACGACCTGCCGCTGTGGACGCAGACCCACCCCGACCGGGCGCCCGACGGCGAGCTGGCCGACGGCCAGGAGATCACGGTGGCCGGCACCACGCTGACGGTCCTGCACACCCCGGGCCACGCCCCCGGCGCGGTCTGCCTGTACGCCCCCGGCCTGGCCACGGTCTTCACCGGGGACACGCTCTTCCAGGGCGGGCCCGGCGCCACCGGCCGGTCCTTCTCGTCGTTCCCGGTGATCGTGGACTCCATCCGGGACCGGCTGCTCACCCTGGACCCGGCGACCGAGGTGCGCACCGGCCACGGCGACTCCACCACCATCGGCGCGGAGGCCCCGCACCTGGACGAGTGGATCGCCCGGGGCCACTGAGGGTCCTACCGATCCGGCCACGCGGAGAGCCGCAGCCCGCTCTCGAAGCGGCGCGGCTCTCCCGTGACCGGGTCGGTGAACTGCAGTATCCGGGCGAGCAGTTGCAGCGGGCGCGAGAAGTCACCGGGGGCGGCGTCCGGCTCGGTCACCGGGTAGACCGGGTCGTTGACGAGCGGCAGGCCCAGGCTGTTCATGTGCACCCGCAGCTGATGAGTGCGCCCGGTGGCGGGCAGCAGCCGGTAACGGCCGAGCCCGCCCCGGTGCTCCAGCAACTCGATCCGGCTCTCGCTGTTCGGCTCGCCGGGCTCCTCCCGCGCCGCGAGCACCCCGCGTTCCTTCACGATGCGGCTGCGCACCGTACGCGGCAGAACGAGCCCGGGATCGTACGGGGCCACCGCCTCGTACTCCTTGCGCACCAGCCGGTCCCGGAACAGCGTCTGGTACGCCCCGCGCTCCCCGGGCCGCACCACGAACAGCACGAGGCCCGCCGTCAGCCGGTCCAGCCGGTGCGCGGGCTGGAGCTCCGGCAGCTCCAGATCGCGGCGGAGCCGGGCCACCGCCGTCTCCGTGATGTGCCGGCCACGCGGCATCGTCGCCAGGAAGTGCGGCTTGTCCGCGACGACCAGGTGCGCGTCCCGGTATACGACGCCCACCCGGAACGGCACCGGCTCCTCCGGCGCGAAGTCCCGGTGGAACCACAGGTAGCGCCCCGCCGCGTACGGCTCGTCGCCGGTGACCGGGCCCGCCGCCGACACGAACCGGCCATCGGCGAGCAGCGCCTCGACCCGGTCCGCGCCGATCGCCCCGGCGAACCGGTCCACCAGATGGTCCCCGACCGTCGCCCACCGGCCTCCCGGATCGGCCGGGAGCCGGACCCGGACCGGGTCGACGCCGTCGCGCTGGGGAAGCGGCGACGGCGGCGGCTTCGCCCGGCCCCTCACCGGGGGCACCCGCCCGGCACCGGAAAGCTGGTGGTTCTCATGGTGCCGGGCATCCTTTCATGGGGCTTGGCGCCCCTCGACGCGGAACCGCCGGTGCTTGGACTGGCGTGCACCTTGCTGGGCGCCTCCGGTCTTCATACGGAGCCGCTGAATACCTGGGGTTGTACATGGCCGCGCGCGACCGGCGGCGTACGCTGCCCGAACTCCACCGCCTGAGCCGACGACCGGGAGCCCCAGCGTGACGACACAACCCTTCCTGTACGTCGTCGTCTGCGCAGCCGGGATCGCGGGCGACGCCCACAAACTGATCACCGCCGCACAGAACAAGGGCTGGGGCGTCGGGGTCGTAGCCACACCCCAAGGGCTCGGCTTCCTCGACACGGAAGCGGTCGAGGCCCAGACCGGCTACCCGATCCGCTCGGCCTGGCGCAGTCCCGGCGACCCGCGTCCGCTGCCGCCCGCCGACGCCATCGCCGTCGCGCCCGCCACCTTCAACACGATCAACAAATGGACGGCCGGCATCGCCGACACCCTGGCCCTCGGCATCCTGTGCGAGGCATACGGGCTCGGCATCCCGACCGCCGTCCTCCCGTACGTGAACACGGCCATGGCCGCCCACCCGGCGTACGGCCGAAGCCTGGAGCGGTTACGGGAGATGGGCGTGATGATCGGGTCCTACGAGCCCCACCGGCCGAAGGCGGGCGGTGGGGCAGACCGCTTCCGGTGGGAGGAGGCGCTGGAGCTGTTGGAGGGCAAGGTCGCCGATCCTGCCGGAGGGTGATCGCCCTTCCGGCCGACCGGAGCGCAGGGAAGGTAACCGTCGCGACACAGCGTTCACCCCCGGCGTGATCGAGCGCCGCTGGGGCCGGATCGTGAACATCGGAAGCGTCAACTCCCGCGCGGCCGGACGAACCTCGTCGCGTACAGCACCGCGAAGGCCGGGCTGCTGGGACCTACCCGCTCTCTCGCCCGCGAACTGGGCCCGTACGGAATCTGCGTCGACACAGTCCTGCCCGGAGCCATCCAGGCCGAGGCCGAGAACGCCCTCCCCGCCCGGCACCGCGCGCGGCCGGAGGACCAGATCAAGCGCCAGCGCGTCCCGCGCCGTGGCCGCCCCGAGGACGTCGCCGCCCTGGTGGCGTTTCTCGTAGGCCCCTCCGCCTGGTTCCTTACGGGGCAGTCCGTCCACGTCGACGGCGGCTGGCTGCTCCACTGAGACCACCAACAAGCAAGGAGGCAAACCGAAATGAGGGAACGAGTCCGTGCTGTCCTCGTCACCCCCGACCACACGATGCTGGTCATCCGTCGCACCAGGCCCGGCATCCCCGTGTACTGGGTCCTGCCCGGTGGCGGCGTCGAGCCCACCGACGAGTCTCGCGAGGCCGCGCTCCACCGGGAGATCCACGAAGAGATCGCGGGTAAGGCCGACATCATCCGTCTGCTCCACACGATGGAGTCCGACGACGAGCGTCAGCTCTTCTACCTCGCCCGCATCGCTACCTGGTCCTTCGATGACCGCACCGGTCCCGAGTTCAGCGCCGAGGGCCGCGGTGAGTATGCGCTGGAGGAGATCCCGCTGACCCTGGAGGGCCTCGACGGTATCGACCTCAAGCCCGAGGACATCGTCCACGTCCTACGGGGAGCCATCAGGGCCGGAAGCCTCGGGCTCGAAGCATCGCCCTGAACTTTCGGGTGCGTCAGCACGTCATCAGGGCCGACTCCGAGGTGAGGCGGCCCTGATGACGTCGCTACGTGTTGTTCGCTCGGCGCTCAGGGCGCGGGGAGCGTCAGCTTCTGCGGGCCGCAGCCGATCCGCTCGGCCTCCGCGGCCACGTAGGCCGGGAGCAGATCGCGGGTGAACGTGAAGCGGCTGCCCTTGCCCGCCGGGCGCAGCTGCTCCAGGACGAACATCACCGGCCCGGTCTGGCAGAGCGCCTTGAACACCGCCCGGTTCCCGCCGATCTTGCCGTAGCCCCGGGTCCCCTTCACGGGCGCACCCGAGTGCAGCGCGTCCGACGAGTAGATCTCGGACAGCGCCGGATCGGTCACCGTCGTCAGCCGCACGGCCGTCTCGTCGGAGTCGTACCCCGCCTCGCAGACCTGGGCCGGGCCGCCTTCGCCGCTGGCGCGCGTCTCCCGCAGCTCCTTCCGGTACGCCGCCGGCAGGGCGAGGCCCTTGATCCCGCAGAACATGGACGTCCGGGTGCTGTCCCACAGGACCGGCGGGTGCAGATCGCGCGGTTCCCGGTACGTGCCGGAGCAGCCGAAGCCGTCGATCACCCCGTTGGCCGCGTCGATCAGGGCTCCGGTCAGGGCCGTGCGGTCCCGCGGGGCTTCGTCGGGCGACACCTCGAAGTCCGCCCGGCCCATGCCGATGTCCACCACCGTGGGCCCGGTGAAGTCGTCGCGCCCGGTGCACGCCTGCGGCAGCGCGATCCAGGCGCGCGAGGACGAGGCCATGCCGGGCAGCCCGTCGCCGAGCGACACCATGCCCGAGGACAGGAACTCCCTCGGCCAGTCCTGCGCGTCGGTGCCCCGCAGCCCATCGAGACGGCGCACGTTCACCGTCACCTGGCGGCGCGCCCGGTCGCCCTCGTAGCTCGTGATGCGGCACTGGCCGTACGCACCGGTGCCGCCCATCGGGTCGTCGTGCAGGGACTGCTCGTCCACCTCGGTCCTGCGGTCCCCGAACAGGGCGTCCATGGAACCGGAACCGAGCGAGTCCCAGCAGGGCGCGGACGACCCCGCCAGCGGCAGCGTGTCCGTGCGCCAGGCGACCGTGCCCGCACCCAGCAGGGCCCCGGCCAGCGCGGCGGCGGTCGCGGCCCGCACGGTACGGCTTCGCAGCAGACGGCGGGCGAGCGGGGGCCGGGGCGCCTCCGGCACGGGGGTGGCTTCGGCGTCCGTCACCGGGTTCTCCTCCACGGCCTTCTCCTCACTCACGCGTCCTCACCGCTCCCGCATCCGATGCGCTTCCCCACGGACTCCACGAACCGCTCGAACACCCGCTGGTCGGAGGGGCGGCCCCGGTCCTGGAGACCGGCCTCCACGTGCCCGTAGAACACCGTCGGCCGGCCGCCGCAGCCGCGGCGCACCAAGCCCTGGCCAGTGCCCTCCGGCAGCCCCCGGAACAGGTCCACGAGACGGGTCCGGCCGGCCATCACGTACTGCGCGGACGGCTCCTCGGGCATCCGCAGCTGCCTCCACACCACCGAACACGTCTGGAGCCGGTCGGTGACCGCGCCCACCTGCTGCCGGTAGCGCGAGCCCTCGCCGTAGTCGAACGTCATCCCGGGGATCCGGCACAGAGGCGACGCCGCCGACTCCTCGTCCTCGGCCACGGTCACCATCGGGGAGCTGCTCCGCAGCGGCCGCGCGGGCGCGCACCCGGCCTTCTCCATACCCGTGTTGGCGGCGGCGAGCAGCATCCGGACCACGTCGGTGCGCGTGGCGATCGTGAACGGCACGGGCACCTTGCCGAGATGGCCGTCGCCCGTGCTCTCGCTGCGGATCGTCACCACGGACGGGGCGCCGTCCTTGTCGCAGGACGACGGGAGCACCAGCATGCCCCGGTCCCCGCCGGCCAGGCCGTCGAGCCCGTCCGGCAGCGGGGAGGCGGAGCCGTGGAAGTAGTGCGCCAGCCAGGCCCGCCGCTCCTTCGCCCCGGCGGGCACCGGACCGTACTCCAGGGTCACCGACTCCTCGAAGGCCAGCGGCTCGTCCGAGTCGTCGTCCTCGACCTCGGAGGTGACGGACACCGTGCAGGTGCCGTGGGGGCGGGCGGCCGACGGCGCGGCGGACTCGGTGGAGCCGCGCTCGGAGCCGGACTTCTCGAGCGCCCCGTCACCGAGGAAGGACGGGCCGCTGTTCTGCTCCCACGCACCCCAGCAGTAACTCTCCCGGAACGGCCCGCTGTCCGTCGCCCACAGGACGGTGCCCGTCGCCAGCACCGCCCCGGCCACCACCCCGGCGATGACCGAGGCCCGTCGCCTGCCGATGCCCATCACGTTCCCCCTCGTGAAGCAGTAAAGACCGCGCAAAGTGTCGATGCTACGACCTCACCGGTCACCTCGCGGAAGGGGGTGGCGGACCCAACTCGGCACAGAACGGACCCGGTTGCCGATTCCGTACGGCACCGGGCCCGCCCCCGTGAAGCACCCGAGCGAAGAACCGGTTCACCACGGGGTGTCCGGCGAGATGATCGGGTTCATCCTTCCGAACCCTGACCTTCGCGACCGCCGTTGTGTCACCATGACGCCCCGGAGCCGAGCGCCTGTGGTCAGTGACCATGCGCGGAGGGTGAGCGGCGGGGATACGAGGGGGGAGCCGGGGTTTGGCCAGGGGAACCGGTGCGGTGTGCCCGGTGTGCGCGACACCGGACACGGACGGACAGGAGTGCGCGGGCTGCTCCTGGCGCATGTGGGACGACCCGGTCCTCGGCGCCCTGACCGACGAGGACACCGACGCGGCCCGGACCGCGCTGCACACCGCCCAGCACGCCTGGGACTTACGGGCCGCGACGCTCTCACAGGGGGACGCGGAGGGCGTACGGCGGCTCGCCCCGCTGCTCAGGGCCGGACCGGCGGAGCCCGCACCGCCGTCCTTACCCGGGGGCTCCTTACCACCGCACGACTCCGCCCGCTGGCAGCAGATCCTCACCGACCTGGTCGACGGACGCATCCCCGACGTGGTGTTCGCCGAATTCACGCCCGACCGCCTGCACGTGATCCGCGCCGCCGCCGACCGCAGCGGCATCCCCCGCCAGACCGACGCCGGCAGCACCGACTGGGCCTCGCTCCTGCCCGTGCTGGACGGCGACGCCGCACCGCGCCGCTTCCGGCTCGCCGGGGGCATCGGCACCGAGCAGCCCCTGGACCGCGCGGAGTTCGACGCGGCGGTCACCCGGTGGCTGCGCACCCACCCCGCGCTCTCCCGGGCCCGCACGCTCGTGCTCCTCGGCCGCCGCAGCGGCTGGGTCCTCCTCGACCGGGCCGCCGCCCTGCTGCGGGCCGTGTACCGCCCGAGCGCCGAGATCGGACCCGGGCCCGGCGAAGCAGCCGCCGGCGCCGGCGCCGCCGCCGGCGCCGGCACCGCCTCCGGCACCGACACCGCCGAGGCGGTGCGCGCGGCGCTGCGGACCGCGCCGCTGGCCGTCGACCACTCCCTGCTCCTCGCCCGCGTGGACCGGCACACCGGCGAGGTGCACGCCCACACCCAGGTCCTCTTCCCGGCCGGATCGCGGCTGCGGCGCGGGGAGACCGCGACCGCCGAGATCACCGTCTACGGCGGACTCGCCGCCCGCGCCCCGGTGCTGCTGCCCGTCCTCGCGGGGACCCCGAGGGCCGACGGGCGCGGCGCGGTGGCCCTCTCCGCGCGGCGGACCGACCTCGCCGCCTTCGCACCCGCACGCCTCGCGTTCGTCCTGCACGGCCCGGGGGAGGTCACCGCGCACGAGGGCGCCCACGCGGAGGGCCGGTGCGAACTCCCCGACATCCCCGCCCTGGTGGGCAGCCTGCCCCGGCGCGTGATCCAGCCGCCCGCCCTCGACGTGTTCCTCACCGTCGAGATGAGCGGCGCCGACGCCGAGGAGACCGGCGAGCGGCTCGGCTTCGCCCGGGACGTCATCGCCACCCTGGCCCGGCGGCACGGACCCGGCCTGCGCGTCGGCGTCGTCGGCCACTACGACCACGCGGTCCACGAGAACCGCTACGGCCCCCGCCCCCTGCTCCTGCTGCGCGTCCCGGCCGGCCCCGCCCGGGCCGCCCTCGCCG
Organism: Streptomyces sp. DT224; assembly: GCF_049844595.1. Classification (NCBI taxonomy): domain Bacteria; kingdom Bacillati; phylum Actinomycetota; class Actinomycetes; order Kitasatosporales; family Streptomycetaceae; genus Streptomyces; species Streptomyces sp. DT224. Next base: position 198,688 of record NZ_JBNCLI010000013.1, on the reverse strand, counting down.
CGCTGACCGGCTGGCGGCCCGCGCGGCGCGAACAGGACACCGCCTCCTCGCTGGAGGACGCCCTCAGGGAAGTGGGCCGGCTCGTCCGGGCCCGGCCCCCCACCGCCCGCGTCCCGGACACCCGACGCGTCCTGCTCGTCGTCGGCCGCCGCCCGCCCGGACTGCCCGAGCAGCAGCACGAGATGGTGCCCGCCTGCCCCCTCGGCGCCGACTGGCGCGCCGAACTCGACGGACTGCGCGCCCGGGGGGTCCGGGTCCTGGCCCGCGCGGACCCGGACGCCGGCCCGAAGGGCCCCGTCCACCACTACACCGCGTCCGCGTGGGACGCGCTCGGGGCAGGCGGCTCCTTCCGCCCCGGCTCCGAGACGGCGGACGACGTGGCCGACGCCCTCGCCCCTTCCTGGCAGTGGGACGGCCCGCCCTGTCCGCTGGCCCTCGCGACCCCGCTGCTGTGACCGACCGCCTTGGTACGAGGAGAGACACATGACCGATCCGTACTACGACCCCAACGAGCCCCCCGAGGACGCGGTCGGGCGCTCCGAACCGCCGGGTCACACCGCCTCGTCCTCCGACCCCGACGCCACCACGGCCCCCTGGGGCACCCTGCCGCCGCAGCCCGACACCACCGTCGCCTACGGGCCGGGACAGCCGTCCTACCCCTCGGTGGACGGCCACCTCGAACCCCTGCCGATCCCCGTCGCCCCCACCGGTGTGGAGAACCCGGCGGCCGACCGGGTCCGCATCGGGCTGTGGGGCGCGCCCCGCTCCGGCAAGACGACCTACCTGGCCTCGATGGCCATCGCCGCGATGCAGCAGCAGCGCCACAGCCGCTCCAACTGGGTCATCGGCGGGATGAACCCCGAGTCCATCGAATTCCTCAACGACGGCGTCACCCAGCTGGCGATCCGCCGCCTCTTCCCCGAGGCGACCGTGGGCCTCCAGCCCCTGTCCTGGTCCTTCCAGGGCGACGAGCCGAAGGCCGGGCCGTTCAAGAAGAGCAGGGAGACCGGCTTCATCCTGGAGGTCCAGGACGTCACCGGCGAGGCGTACCGGGGCGACGAGGCCAACGCCCTGCGGCCCAGGGTCCTCGACCAGCTGGCCCGCTCCCAGGGGCTGATCTACCTCTTCGACCCGCTGCTCGACAGCCAGCGGGCCGGGGAAGGGCTCAACTTCCTCTACTCGATGCTCACCGAACTCAACGCCCGGGTCCGCGACGCCGGGAAGCTCCACCGCAACCGGCTGCCCCACCACGTCTCGGTCTGCATCACCAAGTTCGACGACCCCGAGGTGTTCCGTCCGGCCGTGGAGGCGGGCTGGGTGACGCAGAGCCTGGAGGGCAACCGGCTGCCGCGCGTCCCCGACGACCAGGCGGCCCGCTTCTTCCAGTGGATGTGCGACGACGTGCGCGGCGCCAGCGCCCGCCTGGTGCGCGACGGCCTGTCCAACTTCTTCCACCCGTCGCGCATCTCGTACTACGCGACCTCCGCCATCGGCTTCCGGCTCAACCCGCAGAACATCTTCGACTACCGCAACTACCTGAACGTCGAGGTCGTGGACGGCGTCCCCCGCATCTGCACCTCGCCCGTGCCCATCAACGTGCTGGAACCGCTGATCGACCTCGAAAGGCGCATCCGGTCCGGCGGCTCGAAGCCGTGGCAGCGGTGAGCGAGAGCCCGGGCGCGGTCCCGCTGCCCGCCGACTGGGCCGTGCTGGGCAAGCGGGCGGGCCGCTCCATGGGGTACGAGGTGCTGGACGGCAGCCTCCCGGGAGACCGGGCCCAGCGCTATCTGTGGAGCGCCACCACGGGCACCCCGGACGGCCGCGACCCGGACGGCGAACTGCCCTGGCGGGTCTTCCTCAGCACCGCGGACGGTGAGGACCGGCCGGTCTGCGCGGTGGTCGACACGACCTGGGACGGCTCCAAGGACAGCACCGGCAGGCCCAGTTACACCTGGCGGCTGCTGCTCGCCGAATGGCAGCCCGCCAGTCGGGCCGGGCTGACCTGGACCTCCCTCGACCGGGCCGCCGCCCGCACCGAGACCCAGCCCGGCGCCGAGGCCGTCCTGCACGCCGAGCGCACCCCCGCCGCCGAACTCGCGGACACCATCGACCGGCTGGGCTTCGAGTGGGCCGCCGGGGCGGCCGCCCTCCTCCTCGACGGCCGGCACCTCGTCATCACCGCCCCGCGCGGCTCCGCCCTCCCCGGCATCGCCGAGCGGGTCCGGGTCCTCGACGCGATCTGCGCCCTGCTGCCGTACGGCTGCCGCACGTGGCTCAGTGGCGCCACCTGGGCCGGCAAGACCGAGCACGCGCTGCGGCTGGTGTTCGCCGGGTCCGCGCGCAGCGGGCAGCTGGAGCTCCCGCTCGCCACCGGCCGGGCCCCGGCCCCCGGCGGCGACACCGCCCGCATCTACCTCGCCGAGCTGTCCCGGGTACGCGCCAAGCGGGAGTCCACCGCCGACGTCGTCGCCCACCTCCTCGCCGCCACCGCACCCGTCCCGCTGCGCGAAGGCGCCGACGCCGTCCGCGTCCTGCGCGAACTGGACCTTCTGGACTCCGTCCTGGACGCCGTCCGGCAGGGCAGGGGGCAGACCGAGGAGGTGGGGCGGCTGCTCGCCCTGCACGCCCTCGACACCCTGGCCGAGCGAGGGCAGCGGGAGCTGGTCTCCTTCCTCGCCCGCACCGCCGTGCGCCCCGACGACGGCGCCGCCACCGCCCTCCTCGCCCGCCACTGGATTCCGGCGGTCCCGGACCTGCTCGCCGCCGACGTCCTCGCACAGCCGGCGTCCAAGGAGACGTTCGCCCTGGCCAGGAAGTACCTGAGCCTGATGCACGCCCTGGAAGGGACCGGCCGGCCCGCCGCGTTCGGCCGTCTCTTCACGGCACTGGCGACCGCCCCCGGCTACGACCCCGTCTGGGCCGGACAGCTCGCCTACATGGTGGAACGGGAGTACGGCTACTCCACCGAGACCACCGACGGGGTCCTGCTGGCCTCACCGGAGGCCGGACTCGCCTGGGTGCGCGGCCTGTTCACCAACCACGCCCGCGAACTGCGCCCGCTGGAAAGGCTGCTGTCCCTCGCCGCCGCCCCCGGCGCGGGACCGTTCCCCCGCTGGCTGCGCTTCGCCGGCGCGCTCACCGGCCACCACACGGCCGCCGGCGCCACCGAGGCCGACGCCACCGCGTTCGTCGGGGACAACGAGGAAGCCTGGCGCATCGCCCTGGAGACCGCCCGCGACCACGGGCAGCCCGCCGTGATCGGCCCGCTGTGGCCCGTCCTGCGCGGCGTCCTGCGGGCCGGCCGGCAGGCCGAACTCCTCACGCTCCTCGACGAACTGGCCCGCCCCGGAGCCCCCGGGCTCCCGCCGGGCACCGCCGCCGAAGCGGACCTGCTGTGGCTCACCGGCCGGGCGGCGGACCCCGGCTTCCGCCCGGCGGCCCCGCTGCCCCGGCTGCTCGGGATCACCGACGGGGCCCCCGCCCTCGACCGGTACGCCGACGCGCTCGTGGCCCGCACCGACGGGGACCCCGCCCTGCGCGACGACGTGATCGCCGCCCTCCTCGGGGACCGGCCGGACCCCGAGCACGGCTGGCCCGTCCTCACCCGGTGGATGAAACAGCGGCCCAGCATCGAGACCACCGTCGGCGAGGGCCTGTCCCGGCGGCTGATGCAGGCGGACTACGGCCACTGGCTCGACCTCGACCTCCCCACCGACCTGGTCGAGGGCCTGGAACGCACCGGGCTCGGCTGGCTGCGCGCGGTCCGGCGGCTGCGGCTGGCCGTCAACGCCCGGGCGGAGCTGGGCGAACTGGCGAGGATCATCATCAGCGGCTGCCCGCACCGCTCGGTCACCGGCCGCCTGCTGGACGAGATCGCCGCCCTGATCAGCGACTGCGGCCCCGACTTCGGCTACGCGCTCACCGCCGAACTCGACCGGCAGCAGCCCCGCATCGGCCTCGCGGTGTACGAGGCACTGGGCCGCGACGCCCGGTACCGCGAACTGTGCGCCCGGCTCATCCGCCACAGCCACCACGAGGAGACCCGCCACCGCGGGATCATCGGAGCCCTCAGCGCCCCCGCACACACCGCCCCGCCCCGCGGAGCGTACCCGCCCCGCCCCTCCCCGCCCGCCGCCCCGCCGTCCGCCCCCCAGCCGCACCCCCCGGCCCCCGGCGGCCCCCAGGGAGCCCCGCCCCGGACCCCCGACGGCCACCCCGCCTACCCGCCCGCCTCCTCGTACCAGGAGGAGCGCTCACCCCGATGGGGGTTCCGGCTCAAGAAGAAGGGGGACGGATGACGGCACTCGCGATCGACGCCGGATCGCGGTACGCGCGCCTCGCCCGCGTCGGGCCCGGCGGCGACCCCGAACCGGTCGAGCTGCCGGGCGCGGTGCCCGGCGAGGGGCTGTCCGTGCCCGAGGCGGCGCGCGGCGACCGGGCCGCCGCCCTGCGCGCCGCGTACGACGCCTACCTCCGGCACCACGACGCCCCGGCCCGGCTGCTCGTCGTCGTCCCGCAGCACGACCGGGCCGGCCACGCGCGCCGCGCCGCCGACGTCCTCACCGCCCCGTCCGCCCGGGCGCCGGCCCCCGACGTGCGCACCCTCGCCACCCCGCACGCCGTGCTCGCCCTGCTCCGGCACACCGGCGGCCTCGCACCCGGCCGGTACGCGGTGTGCGACCTCGGCGCGTCGGCCGCCGAGGTGTCCGCGTGCGTCGTGACCCCGGGCGCGGTGGCCGTCGCCGCCGCCTCCCGGCACGCCCCCGACGACGGCTACGGCGCCGGCTTCGACACGGCCCTCCTCACCCGGTCCGGGCTCACCCCCGACGACGGCACCCGCCGCGCCCTGGCCGCCGTCCGGGCAGAGCCGGGCGCCGGCCGCCGCCTCGCCCTCGTCCTCGACCGGGCCGCCCGCGACCCCGCACGCTTCGAGACCACCGCCGTCCACCACGTCGCGGGCCGCCCCGTCACCGCCGGCACGGTCCGCGCCGCCCTGCCGCTGCTCACCGACGGCCTCGACCGGGCGCTGGCCGAGGCGCTGGGCGCCCCCGGCCGGACCGCCCCGCTCGCCCTGGCCGGCGGCGTCGCCCGCTTCGGCCCCCTCCACCCGCACCTGGACGCCGCCGGGCTGCCGCTCACCGCCCTCCCCGACGGCACCGACCCGGCCCACGCGGCGGTCCTCGGCGCCGCGCTCGTCGCCGCCGGCCGCGTCGACCCGGCCGACCGCTACCCGTACGAGCTGTGGATCGGCGCGCACCGCACCGAGGCCGGCCGGCCCACGGACCGGGAGCTGCTGATCAGCGCCGCCGGGACGCTGGAACCCGGCGGACCCCCCGTCTACGCCGAGACCGACGGGCGGCGCATCGGCGTGCGCACCGCCCCGGGGCGCCCGGTGCGGGTGCGGGTGAGCGACCCCGCGAGCGGTGCCCGCGCCCCCCTCACCACCCTCACCCTGCCCGGCGGCGGCGAGACCGACCGCTTCCACGTGGGCGTCCGGCTCGCCGCCGACGGGACCGCCGCCCTGGTCCTGCACCCCCTCGGCGCCGGACCGCCCGGAGCGTTCCCGCTGGGCACCCTGCCGGCCGACATCGGCACCGACTCCAAGGAAGTGGGCCCGTGAACCGCACCGCCCCCGCCCGGCCGCTCCGGCGCCGCGCCGCGCTGCTCGCCGCCGCGCTCCTCGCCGCGCTCCCGGCCGCCCCCGCCCAGGCCGCGCCCGCCGCCCCGGACCCCACCCGCGCCGAGATATACCGGGCGCTCGAACTGGAGCGGGAACCGGCCGACTACGCGATCCTCGTGGACACCTCCGGCTCCATGACCAAGGAGGGCCGGTACCACACCGTCCGCGCGACGCTGCGCCCCTTCCTGGACGGGCTCACCCCGGAGGACCACGTCGCGCTGTTCACGTTCGACTCCCGGACCGAGGCGCGCTACGTGGGCCCGGCCGGCGACACCTCGAAGATCATCGCCGCGCTCCCGGCCGCGCCCACCGAGGGCGGCGACACCGACATCGGGGCCGCCCTGGACGCCGCCCTGAAGGAGGTGGCACGCGACGACGCCTCCCCGGTGTCCTCGGTCGTCCTGCTCACCGACGGCGAGCACCGCCCCGCCGCCCATTCCCGCTATCCCAAGGCGTCCGGCCCCGCCTGGGTCGCGCTCACCAAGCGGGCGAAGGCGGTCGCCGGACGCACCGCACTCGCCGGATACGCCATCCCCCTCGGCGGCGGCGCGACCGGCGCGGGCCTCCTCGCGAACGTCGTCCCCGACACCACCGTCCTGCGCCCGAACGGCATCCAGGACCTCGGCGCCTACCTCGCCCGGGCCGGCGACCGCGCCCGCGCCCGCAAGGCCGCGCGCCTCCTCGCACCCGACGCCGGCAAGGGCGTCACCGCCACCTGGCAGGACGGCGACACGCTCGACCTCGGCGACGGCTCCGCCACCAGGAAGCTCACCCTGCGCTCGGCCACCGCCCACGTCCCCCTGACCGTCACCGGGCTGAGCGCCTCCGTCACCGGACCGGACCTGGCCGTCGAAGGGCTGCCCACCCGGCTCGCCCTGGAACCGGGCGAGTCGAAGACGTACACCCTCCGGCTGCGCGGCCGGCTCTCCGCAGGCGCCCTGCCCTACCGCCGCACCGAGAACGCCCGCGCCACCTTCCACCTGGCAGGCGAGGTCACCTCCCCCTGGCAGCGCCCCCTCGCCCCCGACATCCGGCTCAAGACCCCGGCGGCGGTACGCGTCCAGCAGACGGGGCTGCCGCTGCGGGCCGACGTGGGCTCCGCCGTGTTCCTGCCCGCACTGGCCGCCGGGCTCGCCGTCCTCGTCCTCGCCGGATGGCTGACCTGGCGGCGGACCAACCGGCCGCCGCTGCGGGGCGTGCTCCTGCTGGCCACCCCCTTCGGCGGGCCGCTGCCCGAACGCGTCGAGTTGCGCGGCCGCCGGATGACGCTGCGCCCCGCCTCGGCCGGCGGCCGGGGCACCGTCCACGGAAGGCGCAGGTCCACCCGCGAGGGCCCCCGCACCGATCTGCGCATCCGGTTCTCGCCGGACGGCACCGCCGCCCGCGAGAGCGGCGCGGTCTGCGCACCCGGCGCCGAAGTCGTCGTCAGCGGCGTCTCCTTCACCTACCTGGACGGGCCCAGCCAGGCCCCCGCCCCCGGATGGCCCGGATGACCGGCACCGCCCTCGACGTGGCCGCCACCCGCGTCGGCACCGAAGCGCTCGGGCCGGGCGTGCGGTCCGCGCTCTGGGTCCAGGGCTGCCCGTTCAGCTGCGCCGGCTGCATGGCCCCCGACTGGATCCCCTTCCGGCCGGCCCGGCAGGCCGCGCCGGCGGAACTGGCCCGGGAGCTGCTGGCCGACGCGCGGGTGACCGGGCTGACCTTCTCCGGGGGCGAACCCATGGCCCAGGCGGCGGGCCTCGCCGAAGTGGCCCGGCGGGCCCGGGAGATCCGCGACGTGACGGTGATCTGCTTCACCGGTTACCGGCTCGAACGGCTCCGCACCCGGCCGCCGGGACCCGGCGTCGCCGCGCTCCTGGCCGAGGTGGACGTCCTGGTGGACGGCGTGTACGTGGCCGCGCTGGACGACGGACGCGGTCTGCGCGGCAGCGCCAACCAGCGCGTCCACCACCTCACCGGGCGCCTCGCGGACACGGGGTACGACTTCGAGCACCGCACCCGGTCCGCCGAGATCGCCGTCAACGGTCCGGAGGCCCTGCTCATCGGCGTACCGCCGCCCGGCCTGCTCGACGCCTTCGACCTCGCCGTCGACGCGGTCCGCACCCGCACCACGACTCCCGTGAGAGGACAGGAACACGATGAGCGGTAGGAAGCGCATCCAGGTCGACGAGTCCGAGTGGTATCGCATCCAGCGCAAGGCCCAGCAGCTCAAGGACGTCCAGCGCAACATCCCCGGCCTCATCGAGGAGGTCCGCCGGAAGACCGGCGAGGACCTGGACCGGGTCTTCTCACGCGTCGAGGAACGCCAACAGCGCCACGAAGCGGTCGTTCAGGGCCTCAGCGAGCAGACCCGCCGCCTGGAGGCCGACACCGCGCGCCGGCTCCGCGACCAGGCCGCCGAGGTGCGCGGGGCGCTCGCCGCCTCTGCCGGACAGATCCGCGAGGAGACCCGCCGCAGCCTCGCCGAACAGCAGGAACGAACCCGCCGGGCCATCGCCGAGGAACGCGCCGAACGCCGCGCCGAGACCGCCCGGCTGGCCCGGGAGATCGGCGAGCTCACCGAGGACCGCGCCCACGCCGGCCGCACGGTACGCACCTGGCTGGCCGACGCCCGCGCCCTGGCCGCCGACCTTGCCGAGGCGGGGCTCCACGAGCGCTACGCACCGGGCGAACTGGACCGCCTCACCGGCCGGCTCACCACCGCCGAACAGAACGCCGCCGAGGGCAGGTTCGACGCCGCCCTCGCGCTCGTCCAGGAGACCTGCCACTCCCTGAGCGAGCTCCGCGCCGACACCGAACAGCGCGAACTCGAGCGCTGCACCGCCCAGATGGCGGCCATCGACGCCCTCGCCACCGTGGCCGGTGCGATCGAGGGCAGCCGCGAACAGCCCGTCACCGGCCCCGACGGTGCGGTCCTGCCCGACTACACCGTGGACGTCGCCTACTGGTCCGAGGGCGACTGGGACCGGCTGCGCACCGAGGCCGCCGAGACCCTGGCCCGCGCCCGGGACGACGCAACGGCCACCGACGAACTGCTCGGCCTGCGCGACCGGGACGCGCCCCGCCTGGAGGAGGAGCTCGGCGACACCGTGGGGCGCGCGACGATGCGCCACCTCGCCTCGCAGCTCCGGGTGAACCTGGCCGACACCGTCGCCCACAGCCTGAGCAGGCTCGCCTACTACGACTTCGTGGACGGCGAGTACGAGAACGCCGACCCCCGGGGCTCGTACTACGCCAAGCTGCGCCACGAGAACGGCAACGAGATCGTCCTCGACATCTCGCAGGCCGCCCCCGACTCCGGCGAACAGGTCGTCCGGGTCCTCTCCTACGACTACGACACCACCTCCGAGGACCAGCTCCGCGACCGCGCCGAGGCCGTCCGGCAGGCCCTCGCCGAGGACGGCCGGGCCGCCCCGGCCGCCCCCGAGGCCGAACCCGGCACCCCCGACCGGGGCTTCCTGGACATCGAGGGCCACCGGCAGCGCGGGGAGCAGGCCCGGCGGAAGGGAACGGGGAGCGGCGGATGACCCGGCTGGGCAAACCGGCCCGCCCCGCCGGGCCGCTGGTGGAACGGCTCGACCCGGCGGCCCTGCGGGGCGGCGAACCGTTCACCATCCTCTACGGCCCCGGCGCCGGGGACGTCTTCGTCGACACCGCCTACCAGGTGTGCCGGCTGGAGGAGGCGCTGTGGCGGCTGCTGCGCGCCGAGGGCTACGAGCGGATCGTCTTCAGCTCCACCGACCACCCCGTCTACTTCCGGGACACCGCGTCCCGCGACCTGTCCCGTCCCGCCGGGCGCACCCCCGGCCCCCGCACGGGGCTCCCCGTCATGCGTACGCCGGGCATGCGCGGCCCGATGGGAAACCTCCGGGTCACCGGCGCCGCACCCCGCGAGGAGAGCACACCGCTGCCCGCGCCCGCTCCCGGAGTCAGCGACCCGTTCGCCGTGATGACCCTGAAGGGTTATCTGACGCAGCGCCGGCACCGTACGGCCGTCGTCTTCGCGCACGCCGAGGGCACCCTGCTCCACTACCGCGCCCAGCGCGAACTGGCCGGTGCCATGGACGGCTGGGCCGACGACCACGGCAACGGAAACCTGTGGCTGATGGTCTTCCGCAGGCCCGGCCTGGACGAGGTCGCGCGGTTCGTGGAGTCCTGCCACGCCTACCCGGCCCTGGAGGCCCTGGTCCGCCAGCAGGCCGCCGCCCCGGGCCGCCCCGGCACCGCCAGGATCGGGCACCCGCCCGCCGCCGAGGTGGAACGGCTCATCCACGCCGTACGGCTGCGCACCGGGCTGCGCGTCGGGGACTGGCGGGAACTGGACACCGTGGTCAAGGCGATGGGCAGCCACCCCCGCACGGCGCGGGCCTGGCAGGCGTGGCTGGAACAGCTGGCCGGCACCCCGGGCGCCGTACTCGGCCCGGCCGCGGTACGCGACTCCTTCCCCGGGGTCACCACGGACGACCCCCGCAGCCCCTGGGAGCGGCTGGCGGCCATGCCCGGGCTCGACGTCGTGCGCGAGCGCTTCGAGCACCTGCGGGCCGAGACCGAGACGGCGGAGGCCCTGCACGCGGGCGGCCGGTCCGGCGTCTTCGAACCGCCCTCCCTGCACCTGGTGTTCACCGGCAACCCCGGCACCGGCAAGACCACGGTGGCCCGCCTGGTCGGCGAGATCTACCGCGACCTCGGGCTCCTGGAGCGGGGCCATGTGGTCGAGGCGAAGATGAGCGACCTGGTGGCCGGTTACGTCGGCCAGACGGCCGGGCTCACCGACGCCACGATCGAGCGGGCCCTGGACGGCGTGCTGTTCATCGACGAGGCGTACGGACTCAGCGACCAGCGGGACGGGTTCGGCGACGAGGCCATCCAGTCGCTCCTCGCCCGCATGGAGAACGACCGCGCCCGGCTGGTCCTGATCGTCGCCGGATACCCCGACAAGATGGCCGAGTTCCTGGAAGCCAACCCCGGCCTCAAGAGCCGGATCGCCGAGGACAACATCCTGCGCTTCCCCGACTACGCGCCGGGGACCCTGCACACCATCGCCCTCGACCGCCTCCGCGAGCGCGGCGCACGGCCCGCCCCCGAGACCGAGACCCAGCTCCTCAGCATCGTGACCGAGATGCACCGCACCCGGGACGAGTTCTTCGGCAACGCCCGCGACATGCGCACCCTCGCGGACGCCGTCTTCACCCGCTGGTCCCACCGGGTGCGCCGCGACGTCGACGAACCGGTCGTCCCCGACGACCTGCCGGAGCGCTACCGGGACTACCTGGAACGCCCGGCGCCCGACCCCGCGCGGCTCCTCGCCGACCTGGACTCGTACGTGGGGCTGGGCCCGGTCCGCGAGGTGCTGACCAGCCTCGCCAACCGGCAGCGCCTGCGCCAGGCCCACGGCAGCGGCGAACTGACACCCCCGCACCTGCTGTTCACCGGGCCGCCCGGGACCGGGAAGACCTCCGTCGCCCAGCTCGTCGGCTCCCTCTTCCGCGAGCTGGGCCTGTTGCGCAAGGGGCACGTCGTGCAGGCGAGCCGGGCGACCCTGGTCGGCGCCCACCTCGGCGAGACCGCCCCCCTGGTCCGGCAGGCCGTGCAGGACGCCCTGGACGGGGTCCTGTTCATCGACGAGGCGTACAGCCTGGTCAGCGATGTGCGATACGGCGGCTACGGGAAGGAGGCGATCGACACCCTGGTCCTGGAGATGGAACAGTGGCGGGGCCGCCTCTCCGTGATCGTCGCCGGCTACCCCCGGGACATGGACGACTTCCTGGCCTCCAACCCCGGCCTCCCGTCCCGCTTCACCGAGCGCGTCCCCTTCCCGCACTACGGCCCCGAGGACCTCCTGGAGATCCTGCGCCGGATGGCCGCGGCCCAGGGCTACACCCTGCACCCCGAGGTGCCGCGCCACGCGGGGGAGTGGCTGGCCGCGACCCGCCGCGCCGACCCGACGGGCTTCGGCAACGCCCGCACCGTCCGCAAGCTCCTGGAACTCATGGAATCCCGCCTGGCCGCCCGCTTCACCCGGGCCGGCGAGGGCTCCGAGGCGGGCACCTTCAGCCAGTTCCTGCCGGAGGACGTACCGGCTCCGCCGTACTGAACCGAGGGGCCACGCTATGGAGTGCGGTGCACCACCGACTTCCCGCCCCGGTCCCGCGCCTCCCGTTCGGTCAGCACCCGCCGCAGCGCCTCGTCCGCCGCGCCCAGCCGCCGCTCGATCTCCTCCGTGGCCGCCGCCACCTCGGCCAGCGTCACCCGGTGCTCCGGCGCCACCGCGCCGTCCGGCGCGCCCCCGGGCGCCGCCAGCGCACCCGCCAGCTCGCGGTCCACCGCCGCGTACCGCCGCAGCGAGGCGACCCGGTCGCCCTGCGCCTCGCGGATGCGTTCCAGCCGGGCCTGCCGCTCGGCCAGGTCGGCCGCCGCGTCGCCGTGCACCCGCTCCTCCTCGGCCAGCGCGCGCTGCGCCTCCTCGGCCCGCTCCAGGGCCTCCCGGGTGCGCGGGGCCAGGGCCGCGAGCCGGTCCTCCGAGAGCCGCACCAGCGCGTCGCTGCTGGTGCGCAGCGTCCCCTCGACCCCCGCGTCCCGGCCGCGCAGGGCCGCCAGCCGCTCCGCGATGACCTCCTGCTGCTCCTGGAGCGCGTCCAGGGCGAGTACCAGCCGCTCCAGCCTCCGCAACTCGTCCACCTGGCGCCGCAGCGCCTCGTGCTCGGCGAGCCGGTCCCGAAGCGCCCCCTCGGCGGCCGCCAGCTTCTCCAGCGCGGCACGCGCGAGATCGGCCCGCTCGCGCTCCTCCCGGACCCGCTCGCGTACGGCGCCGAGCCGGCGCATCAGCTCCTGCGTACCGTCGCCGAACGCCTCGCCCGGCATCGCCGCCGCCAGCAGCCCGGGCAGTGCGTCGGCCAGCGCCCCGGACTCCGCGAGCGCGTCCTCCAGCGCGAACAGCGCCGCGAGGGCCGGCGCACCGCTCTCACCGCCGTCGACCCGGCCCAGCGCCGCCCCGGCCCACCGGAAGGTGAGGCCGAGGACCCGCAGCGCCACCTCCGCCTCCGGCCCTTCCGCCCCGGCGCCCGACAGCGCGGCGGCGATCTCCTCCGCGGCCTCGTTCACGACGCCCTCCGTCCCCCGGGTGCACACCCGCACCATCATCACATCACCCGAAGCCCCTCGCGGGGGCCGTCCCGCCCGATACGATCGATCCGCAACCCACTTGAACGCAGGGGGACTTCATGCCGGAAGTCGTGTCTTTCGAAGGGCCGGACGGCGCCTCGCTCCAGGTCGAGGTTCCCGACGACGCACCCGGACTCGAACGCATCTCGCGCGACTCGGGCGAGGTCGTGCGCGCCGGCCGGCGGCTGGAGGACGCGCTCGCCCAGGCCCGCCCCGCGCTCCGCTCCGTCATGGAGTCCGTACGGGCGCTCGGCCCCGACGCGTACGAGATCGAGTTCGGCATGAAGTTCAACGCCGAGTCCGGCGTGGTGATCGCCAAGACCGCGATCGAGGGGCATTTCGCGGTCAAGGTCTCCTGGAACCGCCCGCAGGCGGACTGACCTGCGGTGTCTCCGGACTGGGAACGCCCGCCCTGGCTGGTCGGCGTACGCAGGACCGAGCACGGCGACCCGGTGGGCGCCGGATTCCTCGTCACCCCGCGCCACATCGTGACCTGCGCCCACGTCGTGGGCCCCGGACGGTCCCCCGAGCCGCCCGCCCGGCCGGTCTTCGTACGGTTCCAGTACGCCGCTCCGCACGACCCGCTGCCCGCCGCGGTCGTCCCCGGCGGCTGGCACCCGGACACCGGGGACGGCACCGGCGACGTCGCCGTCCTCGAACTCGCCGCGCCCGCACCCCCCGAGGCCCTGCCCGCCCCGCTCCGCACCACCGGCCCCGGCACCTGGGACCACCGCTTCCGCGCCTACGGCTACCCCGAGGAGCACAAGCGCCGGGGCGTCCCGGTCCGCGGCGACATCATCGGCCACGCCGGCAGCGAGTGGATCCAGGTGGAGGCGGGCCCGCACACCGGCTGGGGCCTGGAGAAGGGCTTCTCGGGCGGACCCGTGTGGGACGTCGACCGCCAGGGCGTCGTCGGCATGCTCGTCGCCCGCGACTCGGTGACCTCCGTCGACCGGCGCACCGCCTACGCCGTCAAGGCGGAGGCCCTGGCCCGCTACTGGCCCGGACTCGGCCCCCTCGTCCGCGACCTGACGACGACCGAGGTACGCGACCGGCTGGAGGCCCTGCTCTGGATTCCGCTCACCGAGGACGGCCGCATCCCGCGAGTCGACGAGGTGGACCCGTACGACATCGGCGTCTGCCGCTCCAAGTACAGCGACCCGGACCGGGGCGGCTCCGCCGGCGCCCCCTACGTGCGCCGCAGCCCTCAGGACGCCCGGCTCGCCGAACTCCTCGCCACCCGCAGGTTCGTGCTGCTCGCCGGGCGTTCCAAAGCGGGCAAGTCGCGCACCCTGTACGAGGCGCTGGCCCGGGCGATGCCGGACGCCCGGCTCGTCGTGCCGCGCCCCGGCGACTCGGCCCGCCGGACGCTGGACGACCTCAGCCGGCTCAGCCTGCCCACCGGCTCCGACCGCGTCGTGCTCTGGCTCGACGACCTGCACCGCTACCTCCACCCCGGTGGCCTCGACCTCCAGATCCTGGACCGGCTGGCCCGCCGGCAGCCGGCCGTGACGATCGCGGCGACCCTCCCCGCCAAGCAGCGGGCCGCGCTCACCGCCATGGAGAACGACGTCGGCCGCATCGCCCGCACCGTCATCGACAAGGCGAGCACCGTCGAACTGCCCACCCTGCTGGGCCCCCAGGACGCGGAGGCGGCCCGGGCGGCCTACCCGGGGGAGGACTTCGCGGCCCGGGGCATCGGTGAACTCATGGTCGCCGCCCCCAGCCTGGAACGGCGCTTCACCGACGGCGCCGAGAGCTGCCCGCCCGGCTGGGCCCTGGCCAGGGCCGCCGCCGACTGGATGCGCATGGGCGTCACCGACCCGGTCCCGGACGCCGTGCTGCGCGAACTGTTCGCCGGCTACCTGGCCGAGCACCACCCCGCGCTCGACGCCGACGAAACCGCCTACCGCACCGCCCTGGCCTGGGCCCGCGAACCGGTCGCCGGCACGATCGCGCTCGTCCACCGCGCCCCCGGCCCCGGCGGCTACGCCAGCACCCCGTACCTCTCGGAGTACCTGGACCGCCGCGACGACGACCCGTCCGCCCCGGTCCCGTGGTTCGCCTGGAAGTACCTCGCCGACCGCCGCCCCGCCGCCGCACTCCTCCCCAGCGCCTACACCGCGCTCGTCCGGGGCGAGGCCGCCATCGCCGAACGGCTCCTGCACCGCATCGCGGACGGCACCGACGACCGCGACAGCGCCGCCTGGGCCGCCCTCATGCTCGGCGAGATGCACCTCTACCTGGCCGACTTCGACGCGGCCGCCCGGCTCCTGGAACGCGCCGCGGAGTCCGCCGTGGACAGCGTCGTCCCGCTCGCCCGGACCGTCCTGGCCGAACTGCTCATGATGTACGGGGACCGCGACCGCTCCCGCAGGCTCCTGGAGAGCGCCGTCGCGGCCGGCGACCCCCAGCTCTCCCAGGTCGCGCAGGTCGGGCTGGCCACCCTGCTCCACGCGGACGGCGAGGAGGAGCGCGCCGAACGCATGCTGGAGGCGATCGTCGCGGCCGGCGACACCGAGGCCGCCCCGCTCGCCCAGGCCCGCCTGGTGAGCGTCCTCAGCGGCGCCGACGGCGACGCCGCCGGAGCGCGTACGGGACAGCGCCCCGGCAGCGGCCAGGGCAAGGCCACTGTGCGGGCCGGCGGCGTCCCGGCCGGGCGCGCCGAACCCGTCGAGCAGCCGTGGTCGCTCTCCCGCGCGGTCGGCGAGTCCATGGCGGGCCAGGTCGCCTCGGTCGCCCAGGCCAGCCTCGGCTCCCTGCTGGTCGGCCAGGGCGACATCGACCGCGCCGAGGAACTGCTGCGCTCCGCGCTGGCCGGCGGCCGCTTCCACGCGGTGCCCCGGGCGCAGGTGGGCCTCGGCGAGCTGCTGATCGTACGGGGACGCAACGAGGAGGCGGAGGAGGTCCTGCGGCCCCTGATCGAATCCGGCAACCCGCTCCTCATCCCGTACGCCAAGATCCTGCTCGCCGTCTCCCTGCGCCCGCGCGGGCGCATCGAGCAGGGCATGGACCTGCTCCGCGAGGCCGCCGCGTCCGGCCACCCGGCCCAGGGCCCGCGCGCGCTCTGCGGCCTCGCCGAGTGGTACGCGAACGAGGGCGACCTGAGCACCGCCGAGGAGTTCTTCGAGCGGGCCATCGCCACCGGCCACCCGGAGTGGGGCGGCATGGCCCGGGTCGAGCTGGCCCTGATGCTCGCCGGCAGCGGCGAGGGCCCGGACCGGCCGGCCCGGCTGCTGAACACCGTCATCGAGGCCCGCCACCCCGGCCTCTCCCCACTCGCCGCCGCCGCGCTCGGCGACCTCCTCGTCCGGGAGGGCCGCATCGAGGACGCCGAGCAGGCGTACGGCCTCGCGGTCGCCTCCGGACACCGCGACTGGGCGCAGGTCGTCCGGATCGAACTCGCCCTGCTCCAAGCGGCCCGGGGCGGCGGCAGCGCGGAGGCGGCCGCGGAACTCTTCACCGCGGTCATCGAGTCGGGCCACCCCCACCAGGGTCCCCGCGCGGCCGATCTCCTGGGCGACCTCCTCGTGCGCGAGGGCCGCTTCGACGAGGCCGAGCACTTCTACCGCGTCGCCATCGGCTCCGGCCACGCCCAGTGGTCGCTGATCGCCCGCATGGACCTGGCCGTCATGCTCGCCGACCACGGCGACTTCGCGGAGGCCGAACGCCTGCTCCTGGTGGTCGCCGCCTCGGGCGACCCGGGCGCCGAGGCGTGGGCGCGCGGCGTCCTCGGCGTCGTCCACCTCGGCAACGACCGGCCGGAGGAGGGCCGTGAGCAGCTGCGGGCGGCCGCCGGCGCCGACGTGGGCGCCGCCTCCCAGTTCGCCCGCTTCCACCTCGCCAAGTGCCTGGCCGCCGACGGTGAGGACGAGGCCGCCGAGGCCCTGGTCCGCACGGTGGTCGACGGCGAACCCTCCCAGGTCACCGAGGTCGCCCGGGCCTGGCTCGCGGTTCGGCTGCTGCACCGCGACCCGGACGCCGCGCAGGCGCTCCTGGTGCGGGTGGAGGACTCCGGCGACACGGAGGCCATCGTCGCCGGCTACCTCGGCGCCGGCGAGTACCTGCTGGAGACCGGCGAGGTCCAGACGGCCGGCGAACTGCTCGAAGCCGCCCTGGAGCTGGCCGGCCCCGGCACCGCGCCCCGGATCGGCGCCCTGCTCGGCGTCGTCCGGCGCTCGGTCAACGACCTGGACCGGGCCCGCGAGCTCCTCACCGACGCCCTCGCCGCGGGCGACCCGGAGACCGAACCGCTCGCCCGTCGCTACCTCGGCAGCACCCTCTTCCGCCTGGGCCTGCTGCCCGAGGCCGAGGAGGTCCTGCTGCCGCTGGCCCGCTCCGACGACACCGGGCACCGGCCGCAGGCCCTCCTGCTGCTCGGCCGCGTGCTGGCGGCGGACAACCGCCCGGAGGAGGCGTATCCCTGGCTGGAGGCGGCCATCGCGTGCGCCGACGGCGACGGCGACACGGAGACCGGCGCCCGCCAGACGTACGCGGAACTGCTGCTCAGCGAAGGACGACGGGAGCGCGCCATGGAGATCTGCCGGCCCCTGGTGACGCTGGAGGAGGAGACGGTCATGGACGACACCGCGCCCCCGGGCACCGACCGCCCGACGCTCACCCTGCCCGGCCCCACACCTCCCGCACCCGCACCGCACCCGCTCCCGGCCGCGCTGCTCTCCCTGCTCGGCGATGTGGCGGACGCGGAGGGCGCCCACGAGGAGGCCGCGTTCTGGTACGGCCTGGCCGGCCGCACCGGGGAGGGCCGCACAACGACACAGGCCCACGGTTCCTGAGGAACCGTGGGCCTGTGGCTGGTGTCCGAGGGGGGACTTGAACCCCCACGCCCGATAAAGGGCACTAGCACCTCAAGCTAGCGCGTCTGCCATTCCGCCACCCGGACAAGGTGTCTGTCTCGCGGGCCTCGCCCGTTCCGACGTGGAAAACCATAGCAAACATTGGAGGGTGCTCGATCACGCCCGGTCCCGTGGGGGCCTTGGGCGCGCGGGCCCGGCGATGGAGGATGAGAAGGAGCACCACGGCGACAGGGAAGGAACCAGCGTGAGCGAGAGCAATGCGGCCCGGAGCGAGACCGCCGAGAACGAGGTGGTGGACCTCTGTCGTGACCTGATCCGGATCGACACCAGCAACTACGGCGACCACTCCGGGCCCGGCGAGCGGGCGGCCGCCGAGTACGTGGCCGAGAAGCTGGCCGAGGTCGGGCTCGAACCGAAGATCTTCGAGTCCCACAAGGGCCGCGCCTCCACCGTGGCGCGGATCGAGGGCGAGGACCCCTCCCGCCCGGCCCTGCTGATCCACGGCCACACCGACGTCGTCCCGGCCAACGCGCACGACTGGACGCACCACCCGTTCTCCGGCGAGATCGCGGACGGCTGCGTGTGGGGCCGCGGCGCGGTCGACATGAAGGACATGGACGCGATGACGCTCGCGGTGGTGCGCGAACGCATGCGCAGCGGCCGCAAGCCCCCGCGCGACATCGTGCTCGCCTTCCTCGCGGACGAGGAGGCGGGCGGCACGTACGGGGCCCGCTACCTCGTGGACAAGCACCCCGGCCTGTTCGAGGGCGTCAGCGAGGCCATCGGCGAGGTCGGCGGCTTCTCGTTCACCGTCAACGAGAACCTGCGGCTGTACCTCGTGGAGACGGCGCAGAAGGGCATGCACTGGATGCGCCTGACCGTGGACGGCACGGCGGGCCACGGCTCCATGACCAACGACGACAACGCGATCACCGAGCTGTGCGAGGCCGTCGGGCGGCTCGGCCGGCACACTTGGCCGGTCCGGGTGACCAAGACCGTGCGGTCCTTCCTGGACGAGCTGTCGGACGCGCTCGGCACCCCGCTGGACCCGGAGGACATGGAGGCCACCCTCGCCAAGCTGGGCGGCATCGCCAAGATGGTCGGCGCCACCCTGCGCAACTCCGCCGCCCCGACCATGCTCGGCGCCGGCTACAAGGTCAACGTGATCCCCGGACAGGCCACCGCCCACGTCGACGGGCGCTTCCTGCCGGGGTACGAGGAGGAGTTCCTGGCCGACCTCGACCGCATCCTCGGCCCGCGCGTGCGCCGCGAGGACGTGCACGGCGACAAGGCGCTGGAGACCGACTTCGACGGCGCGCTCGTGGACGCCATGCAGACGGCCCTGAAGGCCGAGGACCCGATCGCCCGGGCCGTCCCGTACATGCTCTCCGGCGGCACCGACGCCAAGTCCTTCGACGACCTCGGCATCCGCTGCTTCGGTTTCGCCCCGCTGAAGCTCCCGCCGGAGCTCGACTTCGCGGGCATGTTCCACGGCGTGGACGAGCGGGTTCCGGTCGAGGGGCTGAAGTTCGGCGCCCGGGTCCTGGACCGCTTCATCGACCACAGCTGACCCGCAAGGGCGTAAATCGCCAGGGTGTACGCCTCTAACCGGAACGAGTGAATGGGGCGTTCGGCTCGTAGCCCCGTTACTTCCTCCTCGTTACAGGGGGTGCGGTCCGCGGCTGGGACCGCGTTTGCCAACTAGGAGGAATCATGATCAAGAAGATCGTCGCCGCGGCGGCTGCCACCGGTGGTCTGGTGCTCGCGGGCGCCGGCATGGCCGTGGCCGACTCGGGCGCCCAGGGTGCCGCCATCGGCAGCCCCGGCGTCATCTCGGGCAACGTCATCCAGGTTCCGGTCCACGTTCCCGTGAACGTGTGCGGCAACACGATCGACGTGATCGGTCTGCTGAACCCGGCCTTCGGCAACGTCTGCGTGAACGACTGACGTCGCGCGTCAACCCGTAAGGGTTTGAGCCCGCTCGGCCCCGGACCGCGCTCCACGCGTTCCGGGGCCGTCGGGTCCTTTGCCTCCGCACGGTAGTCCGGGGGTACTCCGGAAGGTAGAAGGCAGGAAACACCTATGCGACAGGTCACGCGAAACGGCCTGATCACCATGGCGGCCGCGGGTGGCGTTCTCGCCCTCGGCGGCGGCTACGCGCACGCCGACGCGGGAGCGGCCGGCGGCGCTTCGAATTCCCCGGGGGTGATTTCAGGGAATTCGGTGCAGATCCCGGTCCACGTGCCGGTGAACGTCTGCGGAAACTCCGTGAGCGTCGTCGGACTGCTCAACCCGGCCGCCGGCAACGCCTGCGGAAACGGTTCGGACGGCGCGTCCGCCGGGCGGCACGACTCCGCCTCGGGCACCTCCGGCAGCCACGCCGGCAGCCGTGCCTCCGACGACCACGCCCGGGGGGCGAAGACGGGCACCGGCAAGCACCGGGCCGCCCGCGGTGGCAACGGCGGCGGGGCCACCGCCCAGGGAACCACGCAGGGATCGCCCGGTGTGCTCTCGGGCAACCAGATCCAGGTGCCCATCGACATCCCCGTGAACGTCTGCGGCAACAGCATCGACGTCGTCGGCCTGCTGAACCCGGCGATCGGCAACACGTGCGAGAACGACAGCACGCCGCCGGTCGACGTTCCGGAACCCCCGGTCCGCCACGTCACGCCGCCGACGCCCGGGAAGCCCACTCCGAACACGCCGGAGCCGCAGACCGTGCCGGAGGCGCCGCAGCTCGCCCACACCGGAGCGGGCGGCCTCGACCTGCTCGTCCCGGCGAGCGCGGGCCTGCTGCTGGCCGGCGCGGGCACGGTGCTCTACCGCCGCGCGAAGGCCGCCGCCTGACGGCAGCGCCGCACCGGCGAGTACGCCACACATGAACGGGCCCCGCGATCCGCGGGGCCCGTTTCGCGTGGTCGGACGGTCTGCGGCCGGTCCTTCCGGCTCACCACGTGGCCCGTAGCTGACGGATGATCCGGCGGCGCAGCCGCACGCGGCGGCTGCCGTCCCGGCGCAGCGTCAGACGGTCCAGCTCCCAGTGCCCGTACTCGGCATGGTCGGTCAACAGGCGGGCCGTGTCCTTCCGGGACACCCCGCGTGGTACGTACACATCGACAAATTCGTATTCCGGCATCGAATCCATTGTGCGGGCAAGGGCCCGGTACGGATAGCGTCTGCCCCATGTCTGATGCTGCGCAGCCCACCGCTGCCGAGGTACGCGCCGCCGCCGATGCGGTCAAAGCCGCGATCGACCACCACCTCGCGGCGGTCGAACGCCGGTCGGGGGACGATGATCCCGCTGTCTATGACGCGTTCAACGCACTGGCCGCCGCCGCCGAGGTCTACGACGAACTCCTCTACGACCGCTACGACGAGGTCACCCCGTTCGAGATCCCGGGGGAGCAGGACGCCCTGCCGCCCTACAACGGGCCGGACGAGCCGCACGCGCTCAGCGTGCTGATCCGCCGCGACTACGCGGTGGTGGAGCCCCAGCGGCTGCTGGCCCAGGCCCAGCGCCTCGCCGACGCCGATCCGGACGAGCGGGGGGACGGCGGGGCGGCGGTCGTCGGCACCAGCGTGCATGCGGCGCTGGGGGTGCTCTTCGGGGAGTACGAGGCGGACGAGATCGCCTCCCGGCACACCGAGTTCGGGCTGGAGGAGGGCGACTCCACGCTCTGGGTAGCGGCGGCGGACGAACTCCCCGAAGCGGGGGAGTGGCTGGCCGCCCCGTTCGATGACGCCGACCCCCAGCTGGTGGTCTGCCGCTTCGACGTCAGTGCGGTCTTCGACGACGACGACCTCGACGACGAACCCGAGGGGCCGGGGCACCCCGCCGGCTGACCGCAGCACGGGAACCCGGCCGGAAACGCCCGGAGGGCCCCCGCGGACGCCTGGCGCGTCCGCGGGGGCCCTCCGGGCGCCCTTTTCACTGCTCCGGCGGCTCCGGGGACTCCTGGGACCGCTGCGACGCCTCCAGCAGGGCCCGCAGGCGCGTGGTGCGCTCCTGGGCGGGCACCTCGGCCACCGCGCGCGGCAGGGCCTGGTCGACACCGTGCACCACGGACAGATGGCGCTCGCCCCGGCCGAACGCGGTGTAGACCCACGGCCGGCTCAGCCCGCGCGCCGCATCGCCCGGCAGCACCACCACCGCGGCCGGCCACCGCATCCCGGCCGCCTGGTGAGCGCTGAGCGCCCACGCGTGGCGCACGGAAGCGGCCACGCGGTCCTGCGGTACGACGACGGGGGTCCCCGCGCAGTCCAGACGCAGGCCCTCCGCGTCCGCCGACACGACCACGCCGGGCACCGTCCGCCCCGGCGCCGGAACATGGGCCACCCGGTCGCCCGGGTCGAAGCCGCCGAAGCGGCCGGGGCCCGGGTTGAGCCGCTGCTTCAGGGCCTCGTTCAGCGCCCGGGTGCCCGCAGCACCGCCGTGGCCCACCGTGATGACCTGGGTGTCGCCGGACGGGACCCCGAGCGCGCGCGGCACCGAGTCGGCGACGAGCTGCACCGTGCGGTGCACGGCCTCGCCCGCGTCCCGGACCGGGACGATGACGACCTCCTTGCCCGGCGCCGCCACCTGGTTCAGCTCACCGGCCCCGATGCCCGAGACCAGCTCGCCGATCGGTCCGGCGTCCGGGGTGCGGGAGGCGACACGGGGGCAGGCGCGGGCGGCCAGCACATCGGCGAACACCTGCCCGGCGCCCGCCGAGCCCAGCACGCCCGGGTCGCCGCTGAGGACCAGCCGGACGCCGTCGGCCAGCGACTCCACCAGCATCGCGCCGGTCTCCACGTCCAGCTGCGGCGCGTCCAGCACGACGAGCAGGTCGAGCGCGAGCGCCCCCTCCTCGTCCCGCCCCGGCCCCTCGGCGCCCGACAGCAGCCCGGCGAGCGTGACGGCCGCCTCCGGGGCGCCGACGTCCCGCGCGAGCCGCAGGCGGCCGTCCACGCTGTGCGCGGCGCCCAGGGCGCGCAGGCCGAGCCCCCGGGCGGCGGCGATCAGGGCGGCCGGCTCGGCCCGGGCCGCCTCGCCGCCCGTGTGCGCGACGAGCCCGTGGGCGGCGGCCGCGCGGATCAGCTCGGCGGCCGACGGGGAGGGTGCGGCGGCGGCCGCTTCCGACCAGTCCGCCTCCCCGTCGCCGCCGTTGACGAGCCGGGCCAGCCCGTCGGCCAGGCTCTCCTCCGCCAGCGCGTACCGGTCGAGGCCGAGGAGCACGGGGCCCGGCGCGCCGGCCCCGTCCGTCCTCTCGGCGTCCTCCCCGTCCCCCGCGTGCTCCGCGTCGCCCTGGTCGTCCGGGCCGTCCTGGAAGACCAGCACGACGCCCTCGGCCACGGCGTGCTGCACGGCCGCCGCGGGGTCGCTCACGCCCCGGTCGGCCAGCGCCTCGCGCACCCGGTCCGCGTCCAGCGCGGTGTGGCCCCGGAGCGCGGCGCGCTCCAGGACCCAGCCGGTCAGGGCGGCGGTGCGGCGCTCGTCGTCGGGCCCGCAGGCCGCGCCCAGCAGCGCCCGGGCGAAGCCGTCGGCCTGCTCGGGGCCGACGCCAGGCAGGGCCAGCAGCTGCCAGGGGTCCTCGCGCAGGATCTCGGCGGCCCGGTCCCCGAGCAGCGCGGCGGCGGACCGGCCCAGGGCCGCGGGGGCCCCGCCGGCGGACAGCACGGCGGTCACGGCGGCCACACTCTCGGGCGAGGCGGCCCGGGGCGCGGGGGCGGGCTCGGGGGCCCGCTCACGTACCGGAGCGGTCGCGGGGGCCGTCCGGCGGGCGGGCGTCGGCGCGGGCGAGTCGTAGAACGCCGTGGCGGGCTTCTGCCCGCTCTCCACGGCCCGGACGGCGGCCAGCAGATCGGCCGCGGTCCCGCTCAGCTTCCCCCCGGCCTCGACGGGCCCGTCCTTCTCGGCCTTCCGCTTCTCGATCCGCTCCCGCAGTTCCCGCTGAGCGGCGATCTCGGCCTCGGCCTCGGACACCGCGGGGGCACCTTCGGCGCCGGCCTGTCCGTCGGCCGGGGAACCATCGGCCGCTTCCGCGACGCCGGGGTCGCCCTGTGCCTCGCCGGGGTCGTCGTCCGCAGCGCTCAAGGCTGCCCCGCCGGCGCCGGACTCGTCCCGCGCCTCGTCGGGGGCATCGTCCCCGGCGCTGCCCTGCGCGTCGCTCAGGCCCTCCCCGCCTACGGCGGCACCGTCCGCGCCGGCGGCCTCGTCCCCGGTGTCCGGGCGGGCGCCCCCCTCCGCCTCCGCGCCGGCGGCCTCGGCGCCCGAGGGCGACGGGGCGTCGCCGTTGCCCGCCGGGGCGGCCTCGGCGGCGGCAGCCGGTTCGGTGGCCGGGGGGCCGGGGGATTCTCCCCGGGGTAGCGCGGTCACAGCGTGCTCCAGTCCTGGTCGGGATAGCGGTGCACGGGCGCCGACACGTCGTCCAGCGCCTGGCAGATCTCGTCAGGAAGACTAAGCGTCTCCACTGACAACGCCTCCGTCAGCTGCTGCGCGTTGCGCGCGCCGACGATCGGGGCCGCCACCCCGGGCCGGTCCCGGACCCAGGCCAGGGCGACCTGGACGGGTGTGGTGGCCAGCCCGTCGGCCGCGGTCGACACCGCGTCCACGATGCGGCTCGCCGCGTCGTCCAGGTACGGCTCCACGAAGGGGGCCAGCAGCTCGGACCCGCCGCGCGAGCCGGCCGGTGTCCCCGTGCGGTACTTGCCGGTCAGCACGCCCCGGCCCAGGGGCGACGAGGGCAGCAGGCCGACGCCGAGGTCGAGCGCGGCGGGCAGCACCTCGCGCTCCACGCCGCGCTGGAGCAGCGAGTACTCCATCTGCGTCGCGGCGAGCCGGGTCCGTGCCCCGGGCGCGGCGAGCTGCCAGGTCGCGGCCTTCGCGAGCTGCCAGCCGCAGAAGCCGGACACCCCGGCGTAGCGGGCGCGCCCGGAGGAGACCGCGAGGTCCAGCGCCTGGAGCGTCTCCTCCAGCGGGGTCTGCGGGTCGAACGCGTGGAGCTGCCACAGGTCCACGTAGTCCGTGCCGAGCCGGCTCAGCGAGGCGTCGAGGGCCGCCAGCAGGTGCCCGCGCGAGGCGTCGACCCTGCGGTACGGATCGGCGACGCTGCCCGCCTTGGTCGCGATGACCAGGTCGCGTCTGGGCACCAGGCCGTCCACGAGCCGCCCGAGCAGGTGCTCGGCCTCGCCGCCGCCGTACACGTCGGCCGTGTCGACCAGCGTGCCGCCCGCCTCCCAGAACACCTTCAGCTGCTCGGCAGCGTCGTGCTCGTCGGTGTCCCTGCCCCAGGTGAGGGTGCCGAGCCCGATCCTGGACACACGAAGGCCGGTGCGGCCCAGATGCCTCTGCTCCATGGGCGCTGAGATTACTGGCCACGGGCGCACGCGTCGCAGGGCTGTGGACGACCGGCGCGTGGGCGGCCCCCTGCCGGAGCGCGCTCCCGCGCGCTAGAGTCCGGGACTCAGGGACGTTACTGATCGGTAAGGGGTTCGGCTATGCGGCTCGGCATCAATCTCGGCTACTGGGGCGCGGGGATGGACGGCGACAATCTCGCCGTCGCGCAGGAGGCCGACCGGCTCGGCTACGACGTCTGCTGGGCGGCCGAGGCGTACGGCTCCGACGCGCCGACCGTGCTGGCGTGGGTGGCCGCGCAGACGGAGTCCATCGACGTCGGCTCGGCCATCCTCCAGATCCCGGCGCGCCAGCCCGCGATGGCGGCCATGACGGCGGCCACGCTCGACTCCCTGTCCGGCGGCCGGTTCCGTCTCGGCCTCGGCGTGTCGGGCCCCCAGGTCTCGGAGGGCTGGTACGGCGTCAAGTTCGACAAGCCGCTGGCCCGCACCCGGGAGTACGTCGACATCGTCCGCAAGGCGATGACCCGCGAGCGGCTTTCGTACGAGGGGGAGCACTGGACGCTTCCGCTGCCGGACGGCCCCGGCAAGCCGCTCAAGCTGACCGTGCACCCGCAGCGCGAGCACATCCCGCTCTACATCGCCGCGATCGGCCCGAAGAACCTGGAGCAGACCGGCGAGATCGCCGACGGCGCCCTGCTGATCTTCCCGTCGGCCGAGCACCTGGAGGAGACCGCGGTCAGCCATCTGCGGGCCGGCCGCGAGAAGGCCGGGAAGACGATGGAGGGCTTCGATGTCTGCCCGACCGTGCCGCTCGCCGTCGGCGACGACATCCCCGGCCTCGCGGACATGTTCCGCCCGTACACCGCGCTGTACGTGGGCGGCATGGGCAGCGCCCGGCAGAACTTCTACAACCGGCTCGCGCAGCGCATGGGGTACGAGAAGGAGGCCGCCGAGATCCAGGAGAAGTACCTCTCCGGCGACAAGAACGGCGCGGCGGCCGCCGTACCGCACCAGCTGATCGACCAGACCACGCTGCTCGGGTCCGTGGACCGCATCGCCGAGCGCATGCAGGCGTACGCGGAGGTGGGGGTCACGACCCTGACCCTGGCACCGGCCGGCTTCACCCTGGACGAGCGGATCGCCGCGCTCCGGGCCGGCACGGACGCCCTGGAGCGGGCCGGGCTCGCGTAACCGTGAGGCTCTGCGGCCGTGGTGGGGGCTCGGGGGTCCTCCCCGCCACGGCCGTCACGGGGAACAACGCGCCCGGCGCGGCGGGGTTACGGGTCGACGCAAAAACGGTTCACCCGCCCCGGCTTCACCCGTCCGGCCCAGCTGCCGCCCGCCCCTGTTGCCCGCCTCCGCCCGGCGCCGTTGACTGGCGCTCGGCGACGCCGGCACGGAGGTGGCAGTGATGCTCTCGGCAAAGAACCTGTTCCAGGAGATCCTCGACAACGACGACTCGTTCCGGCTGTTCTGCTCCATCGCGGCCAGCGGCGAGTCCCAGGGCGGCTGGGAGAACGGCCGGATCGCGGCCCTCGTCCCCGCGAGCCAGCGCCCGCTGGCCCCCAGGATCGCCCGGCACGGCGCCGACGAGGACAAGCACGGCAGGATCTTCAACGCCCTGCTCAAGAAGCGCGGACTGCACCCCGCGCCCGTCCCCCCGGACACCGACTACACGATGCTCCTGGAGCGCCACGGCATCGGACTCGCGCACGAGCAGCTGAGCCGCGACGAGCCGCTGACCGAACGCGACATCATCACGTACCTGGCGCACAGCCGGGTCACCGAGCAGCGCGCGTCCGAGCAGATGCGGCTGCTGAACAAGCACTTCGCGGACCACCCCGAGCTCGGCCGCGCGGTCCGGATGATCTCCGCGGACGAGGACAACCACCTCGCGTACTGCCACGAGGAGCTGCTGCGCTTCGCGCGGGCCGGGCACGGCCGCACGATCCAGCGCATCCTGCGCGAGTGCGCGCTCGCCGAGATCCGGATCTACCGCGACGTCAGCCTCGCCGTCATGGACCACATGGGCCGGGTGCTCGGCTGGTCCCGGGCGAAGGCCGGGGTGCTCGCCGCGGGCATCCACGCCATGTACGCCTACGAACGCCTCGGCGGCTGGCGGCGCATGGTCAGCCTGGCACCGCCCACCCGGCGCGACGCCCTCGGCGGACCCGCGACGCCCGCGCCCGAGTACGCCTGAGGTCCAGGGGCGCTACAGCCAGCCGCGCCGCTTGAACTGGCGGTACAGGCCCGCGACCGCCCCCGCCATCAGCAGCAGCACCAAGGGGTAGGAGCCGACCCACCCCAGCTCCGGCATGTGCGCGAAGTTCATGCCGTAGATCCCCGCGACCATCGTCGGCACCGCGGCCATCGCCGCCCAGGCGGAGATCTTGCGCATGTCGTCGTTCTGCCGCACCCCCATCTGCGCGAGATGCGCGGACAGGATGTCGGACAGCAGCCGGTCAAGACCCTCCACCTGCTCGTTCGCCCGGGTCAGGTGGTCCTGGACGTCCCGGAAGAACGGCTGCGCGTGCTCCTGGACGAACGGCACCCCGGCGCTCGCCAGCCGGGCCATCGGCGCGGCCAGCGGGACCGTCGCCCGGCGGAACTCCAGCACCTGGCGCTTGAAGGTGTAGATACGGGCCGCGGTGTTCTTGGAGTCGTCCGTACCGCTCGGCGCGAAGACCTGCGTCTCCAGCTCCTCCAGGTCGACCTGGAGCTCGCCCGCCACGTCTATGTAGTGGTCCACGATCGCGTCGCTCACCGCGTAGAGGACCGACGTCGGCCCGTGCCGCAGCACCTCGGGCTCGGCTTCGAGGCGGCGGCGTACGGCGGCCAGCGGCGCGCCCTCGCCGTGCCGCACGGTCACGACGAACGAGTCGCCCATGAACACCATCAGCTCGTGCGTGGTGACCGTGTCGCTGTCGTGGTCGTACAGGACCGGCTTGATCACCGCGAACAGCGAGTCGTCGTACACCTCCAGCTTCGGCCGCTGGTGGGCGGAGAGGGCGTCCTCCACGGCCAGCGGGTGCAGCCCGAACTCGCTGCTGACGAGGTCGAACTCCTTCTCCGTCGGCTCGTGCAGGCCGATCCAGAGGAACGCGTCGCCGGACTCCCGCGCCTCTTCGAGCGCGTCGGAGAAATCGGCGGGGCCCTCGGTCCGGCGTCCGTCGCGGTAGATGGCGCAGTCGACAATCACGGCGCGCATTCTTCCCTGCTTCCAGCCCGGTATGCACCTTTGGCCCCGCCGGGAAACCGGGCCGCGCCCGTACGCTGGACGGCATGCCCACCCTGATCCTCGTACGCCACGGACGCTCCACCGCCAACACGGCGGCGGTGCTCGCGGGCCGGACCCCCGGCGTCGCCCTCGACGAGCGCGGCGCCGCACAGGCCGCCGCGCTCCCCGGACGGCTGGCCGCACTGCCGCTCGCCGCCGCCGTCAGCAGCCCCCTGCAACGCTGCCGGGAGACCCTGGAACCCCTGCTGGCCGCCCGCCCGGACCTGCCGCTGCACGTGGAGGACCGGATCAGCGAGTGCGACTACGGCGACTGGTCGGGCCGTAAGCTCGCCGAACTCACCGACGAGCCGCTGATGACCGTCGTCCAGCAGCACCCCTCCGCCGCCGTGTTCCCCGGCGGCGAGTCGATGCGCGCGATGCAGGCCCGCGCCGTCGAGGCCGTACGGGAGTGGAACGCGCGGATCGAGGCGGAGCACGGCGAGAACGCCGTCTACGTCATGTGCTCGCACGGCGACATCATCAAGTCCGTGGTCGCCGACGCGCTCGGCATGCACCTGGACCTCTTCCAGCGCGTCCACGCCGATCCGTGCTCGGTCACCGCCATCCGCTACACGAGGCTCCGCCCCTATCTGCTGCGCCTCGGCGACACGGGCGACCTCGCCGGACTCGCGCCCCGCGAACCGGGCCCGGACGCCGCCGCCGGGCAGGACGCGACGGTAGGGGGCGGCGCTGGGGCGCCGTGATCGCCGCGCGCAGTAGGGTGGACGCGCCGTAGAACGCTTTCCGAGGCTCCGGCCCACCCTCATCTGCCCGTCGACTCTCAAGGGAGACAGGACGTGTCCCGTCAGGTGTTCCTCTACGACCCCCCGGACCGTTTCGTGGCCGGCACGGTCGGGCTGCCTGGACGCCGTACGTTCTTCCTCCAGGCATCCTCAGGCGGCCGTGTCACCAGCGTGGCCCTGGAGAAGACCCAGGTCGCCGCACTCGCCGAGCGCGTGGACGAACTGCTCGACGAGGTCGTACGCCGCACCGGCGGGAACTCCCCGGTGCCCGCCGTCGCCCCGATGGACGTCACGGACACCGCGCCGCTCGACGTCCCCGTCGAGGAGGAGTTCCGTGTCGGCACCATGGCGCTCGCCTGGGACGGCGAGGAGCAGCGCATGATCGTCGAGGCGCAGGCCCTGGTCGAGCTGGACGCCGAATCCGTCGAGGACCTGGCCGAGGCCGAGGAGCGGCTGCTCCAGGACGAGGAGAACGGCCCGCCGATGCTCCGCGTCCGGCTCACCGGCGCCCAGGCCCGCGCCTTCGCCAAGCGCGCCCTCGACGTGGTGAACGCCGGCCGCCCGCCCTGCCCGCTGTGCAGCCTGCCGCTCGACCCGGAAGGACACGTATGCCCGCGCCAGAACGGATACCGCCGGGGCGCCTGACCGACGCGGACCGGGTCGCCCTGCTGGCCGAGGGCACGCTCACCGTCCTCGGGCAGGTCCGCGGCGCGTCCAACGCGGTGCTGTACTGCTCCGTCGCCCACGAGGGCGAGGAGGCGTACTGCGTCTACAAGCCCGTGGCCGGCGAGCAGCCGCTCTGGGATTTCCCCGACGGCACCCTCGCCCAGCGCGAGGTGGCCGCCTACGAGGTCTCCGAGGCCATGGGCTGGGGCCTGATCCCGCCGACCGTGCTGCGGGACGGGCCGTACGGCCAGGGCATGTGCCAGCTGTGGATCGAGGCCGAGGAGCCGGGCGAGGACGGCCCGGGGCTGCTCGCGCTGGTCGAGGACGAGGAGCCCGGCGAGGGCTGGAAGGCCGTCGCGTTCGCCGAGGTGGGGGAGGGGAGGACCGCCCTCCTCGTGCACGCGGACGACCCCCGGCTGCGCCGGCTCGCCGTCCTGGACGCCGTCATCAACAACGGCGACCGCAAGGGCGGCCACCTGCTGCCCGCGCCCGGCGGCCGGCTCTACGGCATCGACCACGGGGTGACCTTCCACGCCGACGACAAGCTGCGCACCCTGCTCTGGGGCTGGGCGGGCGAACCCCTGACCCCCGAGGCCGTCGAGGTCCTGGACCGGCTGGCGGCCGCGCTGGAGCCCGGCGCCCCGCTGGTCACCCGGCTGGCCGAACTCATCACGGCGGCCGAGATCGAGGCCCTGAGGGCCCGCGTCGCCGGGCTGCGGACGACCGGGCTGCACCGGGAGCCCAGCGGTGAGTGGCCCGCCATCCCCTGGCCGCCCGTGTGACACCCGGTCCGCCCCGATGCACGCCGGGCGCGGCGGCGCAAGAGTGCCTCTTCGGTCAGGATCACCCCTCCGGTTCGTATCCGGAAGCCGCGTCCGGTTACGCTCGTGGCATGCATG
Source organism: Streptomyces sp. DT224 (assembly GCF_049844595.1). Taxonomy (NCBI): domain Bacteria; kingdom Bacillati; phylum Actinomycetota; class Actinomycetes; order Kitasatosporales; family Streptomycetaceae; genus Streptomyces; species Streptomyces sp. DT224. The sequence goes on along the minus strand of NZ_JBNCLI010000013.1, from coordinate 168,110 downwards.
CCTGGCCCGCTTCTGAGGTCCCCGCCCTGCCCGGCAAGGGCCGCGACCTTCGGATCCACGACACCGCGACCGGCGGACGGATCACCCTTGACCCCGGTCCCGTCGCCCGCATCTACGTCTGCGGCATCACGCCGTACGACGCGACCCACATGGGTCATGCGGCGACCTACAACGCGTTCGACCTCGTGCAGCGCGTGTGGCTCGACACCAAGCGGCAGGTTCACTACGTCCAGAACGTGACGGACGTGGACGACCCGCTGCTGGAGCGGGCCGTGCGCGACGGACAGGACTGGACCGAGCTCGCGGAGCGCGAGACGGCCCTGTTCCGGGAGGACATGACCGCGCTCCGCATGCTCCCGCCGCGCCACTACATCGGAGCCGTCGAGGCGATACCCGGCATCGTGCCGCTCGTGGAACGGCTCCGCGACGCGGGCGCCGCCTACGAGCTCGACGGCGACATCTACTTCTCCGTCGACACCGACCCGCACTTCGGCGAGGTCTCGAACCTCGACGCCGAGGCGATGCGCCTGCTCTCCGCCGAACGCGGCGGCGACCCGGAGCGCCCCGGCAAGAAGAACCCGCTCGACCCGATGCTCTGGATGGCCGCCCGCGAGGGCGAGCCGAGCTGGGACGGCGGCTCCCTCGGCGCCGGCCGGCCCGGCTGGCACATCGAGTGCGTGGCCATCGCCCTCGACCACCTCGGCATGGGCTTCGACGTCCAGGGCGGTGGCTCCGACCTCGCCTTCCCGCACCACGAGATGGGCGCCTCGCACGCCCAGGTGCTGACCGGCGAGCACCCCTTCGCCCAGGCGTACGTCCACGCGGGCATGGTCGGCCTGGACGGCGAGAAGATGTCCAAGTCCAAGGGCAACCTCGTCTTCGTCTCCGCGCTGCGCCGCGACGGCGTGGACCCGGCCGCGATCCGCCTCGCGCTGCTCGCCCACCACTACCGCTCCGACTGGGAGTGGACCGACCAGGTGCTCGCCGACGCCGTGGCACGGCTCGACCGCTGGCGCGCCGCCGTCTCCCGCCCCGACGGGCTGCCCGCCGACGCCCTGGTCGAGGAGGTCCGCGCGGCTCTCGCCGACGACCTGGACGCCCCGGCCGCGCTGGCCGCCGTCGACCGGTGGGCCGAGCGGCAGGCCGCCGAGGGCGGTACGGACGAGGGGGCGCCCGGTCTGGTCTCCCGCACCGTGGACGCCCTCCTCGGCGTGGCCCTGTAGCTTCTTCCGTAACCCTCCGTCGTAGCGGCCGACTTCACCGGCCCCGGACTTCTTCACGAAGTCCGGGGCCGGTTCCGTTCTGTCCGTCGTCACATGCTTGATGCTGCGCTAAAAGCGCTCTATAGGTGACCGGGGCGTCAAAGACCGTGCCGGTCGACGGGGCGCTCGACGGGGCGCGGCACGTGCGCCTCAAGGTCACGGACACGAACGGGTCCAGGACCGGCGACCACGGCGACTGGGCCGCGGCGCGCTTCAACTGTTCCTGATCAGCGGTCACACAGCGGCGGAGCCGGGCGGGCTCGCACCCGCCCGGCTCCGTGCCGTGCTCAGTTCCGCGACGACGGGGGGCCGTCGGGGCCGTCACCGTCCGCCGGTCCGCTGTCGGCGGGGCCGTCGGCCGGCCCGCCGTCGTCCGCGCGGTCGTCGTCCGTGCGGGAGGTGTCCGGGGCGGCGTCGTCCGGCGTCTTCGCCGGGCCGCCATCCGGGCCCGCGGACCGGTCGCCCGGCCCGTCGGCCCGGGGCCGGCCGGTCGCCGGACGGCCGGGATCCTCGGGTTGGGCGGGACTGCCCGGCCGGCCGGGCTCCGCCTCCGGCCGGATCGGCTTGGGTGGCCTCGTCCGGCCGCTCGACGTGTCCCGGAGGTACGTCGCGTCGCCGCTCTCCGTGGCGTGGCCGCCGGGCGGCTGCCCGGGGCCCGGATCGCGGCGCCGCAGATAGCGTTCGAACTCGCGGGCGATCGCCTCGCCGCTCGCCTCCGGCAGCTCCGCGGTGTCCCGCGCCTCCTCCAGCGTCTGCACGTACTCGGCCACCTCGCTGTCCTCGGCGGCCAGTTGGTCGACGCCGACCTGCCAGGCGCGCGCGTCCTCCGGCAGCTCGCCGAGCGGGATGCGCAGCCCGAGGAGGTCCTCCAGACGGTTCAGCAGGGCCAGCGTCGCCTTGGGGTTGGGCGGCTGCGACACGTAGTGCGGCACCGCCGCCCACAGGCTCACCGCGGGCACCCCGGCGTGCGTGCACGCCTCCTGGAGGATGCCGACGATGCCGGTCGGGCCCTCGTACCTGGTCTCCTCCAGGTCCATGGTGCGCGCCAGATCGGGGTCGGACGTGACGCCGCTGACCGGGACCGGGCGGGTGTGCGGGGTGTCGCCGAGCAGTGCGCCCAGCACCACCACCATCTCGACGCCCAGTTCGTGCGCGAAGCCCAGCAGCTCGTTGCAGAACGAGCGCCAGCGCATGGACGGTTCGATACCCCGCACCAGGACCAGGTCGCGGGGCTTGTCCCCGCCGACGCGCACCACGGAGAGCCGGGTCGTCGGCCAGGTGATCTTGCGTACCCCGTTGTCCATCCACACCGTCGGGCGGTTGACCTGGAAGTCGTAGTAGTCCTCGGCGTCCAGCGCCGCGAACACCTCGCCCTTCCACTCCCGGTCCAGATGCGCGACCGCTGTGGAGGCGGCGTCACCCGCGTCGTTCCACCCCTCGAACGCGGCCACCATGACCGGGTCGACCAGCTCGGGAACACCCTCGAGCTCGATCACCCCAGCCTCCTTCCGAAGTTCCCTTGCGTACGGGACAACCTTACGGCCTGCGGCCTCCCGTACCGCAGCCCCCGTGCACGGCCGGGTGAACCCTGCGCATCGAGGTGCGAGGGCCGCCCGGTGGGGCAACGCACCGCCCATACATCCGAGCTGTCGAGGGAAAAGGTGCGCCCGTCTCTGGACTTGTGCCCCCCAGGGCAGCTATACATCGGATGACCACACCAGAGGTCCGATGTTATTTTCCCTGGGGGCGCGCATGAGTCAGACCGTCACGGATGTCGAGGTCCACGACATCCGGTTTCCGACCTCGGAACAACTGGACGGCTCGGACGCCATGAACCCCGACCCCGACTACTCGGCCGCCTACGTCGTCCTGCGGACCGACGCCGCCGGTCCGGACGGCGAGGCGGTCGAAGGCCATGGCTTCTGCTTCACCATCGGCCGCGGCAACGAGGTCATGGCCGCGGCGATCGAGGCCCTGCGCCCCTACCTGACCGGGCGCCCCGTGCCGCGGACGGCCGCCGGTCTCGGCGCCCTGTACCGGGACCTCACGCACGACTCGCAACTGCGCTGGCTCGGGCCCGAGAAGGGCGTGACGCACATGGCGGCCGGCGCGGTGGTCAACGCCGCCTGGGACCTGGCGGCCAAGCTGGCGGGCAGACCCGTCTGGGAGTTCCTGGCCGGGATGACCCCGGAGGAGCTGGTCTCCCTCGTCGACTTCCGCTACCTCACCGACGCCCTCACCCCCGACGAGGCGCTGGCCGTGCTGCGCGCCGCCGAACCGGGCCGCGCCGAACGCGCCGCCCGGCTGCGAGCCGAGGGCTACCCCGCGTACACCACCTCGCCCGGCTGGCTCGGCTACTCCGACGACAAGCTGGTCCGGCTGGCCAAGCAGGCCGTGGCCGACGGTTTCACCCAGATCAAGCTCAAGGTCGGCGGCCGGGTCGAGGACGACGTCCGCCGGATGGCGCTGGCCCGCGAGGCCGTCGGACCCGGCGTCCGGATCGCCGTCGACGCCAACCAGCGGTGGGACGTCGCCGACGCCGTCGCGTGGATGACCGAGCTCGCCCCGTACGACCCGCACTGGATCGAGGAGCCCACCAGCCCGGACGACGTACTCGGCCACGCCGCTGTCCGCGCCGGACAGCCGGTCAAGGTCGCCACCGGGGAACACGTCGCCAACCGGGTCGTGTTCAAGCAGCTCCTCCAGGCCGGGGCCGTCGACTTCGTCCAGATCGACGCCGCACGCGTCGCCGGTGTCAACGAGAACCTGGCGATCCTGCTGCTCGCCGCCAAGTACGGCGTCCCGGTCTGCCCGCACGCGGGCGGCGTCGGGCTCTGCGAACTCGTCCAGCACCTCTCGATGTTCGACTACGTGGCCGTCTCCGGCACCCGCGAAAACCGGGTGATCGAGTACGTCGACCACCTCCACGAGCACTTCACCGACCCTGCCGTCATCGTGAACGGCCGCTACACCGCCCCGGCGTCCCCCGGCTTCTCGGCCAGGATGCGCCCCGAGTCCATCGCCGCACACCGCTACCCGCAGGGCCCCGTCTGGCGGACCCGGTGCCACGAGAAGGAGGAGAGCCGATGACCGGCACACGCGACTTCGAGGGGATCAACGCCCTGGTGACCGGAGGCGCCTCCGGCATCGGGGCCGCCGTCACCGCCCTGCTCCTGGAGCGCGGGGCCCAGGTCGCCGTCCTGGACCGGGACACCTCCGGCGCACCCCGGGGCGCCCTCGCCGTCGAGGCCGACGTCACCGACGACGCCGCCGTGCGCGCCGGGGTGGACCGGGCCGCCGCCGAGCTGGGCTCCCTGCACACCCTCGTCTCCAACGCGGGCATCGGCGCCATCGGCACCGTCGAGGACAACGACGACACCGAGTGGGCCCGGGTCCTCGACATCAACGTCCTCGGCATGGTCCGGGCCGCCCGGCACGCCCTGCCGCACCTGCGCCGCGCGGCCGCCGCGCGCCCCGGAGCGGTGTCCATCACCCACACCTGCTCCATCGCCGCGACCGCCGGGCTGCCCCAGCGCGCCCTGTACAGCGCGAGCAAGGGCGCCGTTCTCGCGCTCACCCTCGCCATGGCCGCCGACCACGTGCGCGAGGGCGTCCGCGTCAACTGCGTCAACCCGGGTACCGCCGACACCCCGTGGATCGGCCGCCTGCTCGACCAGGCGGAGGACCCGGCCGCCGAACGCGCCGCCCTCGACGCCCGGCAGCCGCTGGGCCGGCTGGTCTCGGCCGACGAGGTGGCCGCCGCGGTCGTCTACCTCGCCAGTTCCGCCGCGGCCTCCGTGACGGGCACCGCCCTGGCGGTCGACGGCGGGATGCAGGGCCTGCGCCTGCGCCCCGCCGGCAGCTGAATCCGCCGCACCGCCGCCAAGCCGAGCCGGACCGCGCATCGTCGGTCAACGGTGCGGGGCCCGGGACGGGGCCCCGGAACGGTCACAGCGTGGACCGCAACCACTGCTCCACACTCGCCACATGCACCGTGGCCCACGCCCGCGCAGCCTCCGCGTCGCGGTCCCGCAGCGCCGCCAGAATCGCCCGGTGCTCATGCAGCGTCCGGCTCACCGCGTCCTCCTGCGTCAGCCCGCGCCACACCCGCGCCCGCGTCGTCGGCCCCGAGAGCCCGTCCAGCAGCGAGCAGAGCACCGAGTTGCCGGACGACTGGACGATGCCCCGGTGGAAGTCCAGGTCGCAGGCGACCAGCTCCTCCACCGACGGATGCTCGCCCAGCGCGTCGAGCTGCGCGCTCAGCGCGTCCAGCTGGTCCTCGCCGATCCGGCTCGCCGCCATCGCCGTCGCGGCGGGCTCCAGGATGCGGCGCACCGCCAGGAACTCCAGCACGGTGTCGTCCCGGTGGAAGTCCACGACGAAGCTCAGCGCTTCGAGCAGCAGCTGCGGGTCGAGGCTCGTCACATACGTGCCGTCGCCCTGGCGGACGTCGAGAATGCGGATCAGCGACAGGGCGCGCACCGCCTCCCGCAGCGAGTTGCGGGAAAGGCCCAGCTCAGAGGCGAGTTCGCTCTCCTTGGGGAGACGATCGCCGGGCCGTAGCGCACCCGAGACGATCATTCCCTTGATCTTCTCGATGGCCTCGTCGGTGACAGCCATGGGCGACCTCCAGACATCCGATGTATCGCCCCATTATGCGGCCATGGAGAAGGCCGGTACGACCGTCGGACCGACGTACGGTCCGCCCGGCCGTCCGGCCCGTCCGCTCAGCCGCGCCGCTCGCCGAGCATCTTCTCCACACCGGCCCGGACCTCGTCCGTCGCCAGGCCCCGGATCGTCAGCGTCGTCCGCCGCCGCAGCACGTCGTCCGCGGTCTCGGCCCACTCGTGGTCCCGGGCGTAGGCGACCTGCGCCCACACCTCCGGGGCGTCCGGGTGGATCCGCTCGGCCAGCGCCGGGTTCTCGTTGGCCGTCCGGGCGATGTCGAAGGCGAGCGAACCGTAGTGCGTGGCCAGATGGCGCGCGGTGTCGGCGGCCATCCGGGGACCGGGCGTCCCGCCGTCCACCAGCAGCCGGTGCGCCACCGCGTTCGGGCTGGCGATCCCGGGCAGCGGCAGCTTCCTCGGCAGCCGGGCCATCGGCTCCATGTCCTCAGCCAGCGGGTGCCCGGGCAGCGCGGCCAGCTTGTTCATCACCGTACGGCCGATGTGGCGGAAGGTCGTCCACTTGCCGCCGGCCACCGACAGCATCCCGCCCCGGCCCTCCGTCACGACCGTCTCGCGCTTGGCCTTCGAGGTGTCGCCGGGCCCGCCGGGCAGCACCCGCAGCCCGGCGAAGGAGTAGGTGATCAGGTCCCGGGACAGCTGCTGGTCCCGTACCGAGAACGCGGCCTCGTCCAGGATCTGCGCGGTGTCCTTCTCGGTCACCGCGACATCCGCCGGGTCACCCTCGTACGCCTCGTCCGTCGTGCCGAGCAGCAGCATGTCCTCCCAGGGCAGGGCGAACGTGATGCGGTACTTGTCGATCGGGGTGGCCAGCGCGGCCTTCCACGGCCGGGTCCGCTTCAGCACCAGGTGGGCGCCCTTGGACAGGCGTATGGAGGGCGCCGCGTTCGGGTCCTCCATCTTCCGCAGGTGGTCCACCCACGGCCCGGTCGCGTTCAGCACCAGCCGGGCGGTCACCCCGAACTCCGTACCGTCCATGGAGTCCCGCAGCTCCGCGCCCGTCACCCGGCCCCGGGTGAACCGCAGCCCGGTCACCGCCGCGTGGTTCAGCACCACCGCGCCCGCGTCGACGGCCGCGCGGACCGTCATCAGCGCCATCCGCGCGTCGTTCATCTGGTCGTCGCCGTACACCGCGACGGCCCGCAGATTGTCCGTACGCAGCTCCGGGACGTCGCGAACCGCCCGCGCCGGACTGATCACATGGCCGACACCGTCACCGAAGGCGGACAGCGCCGAGTACGCGAACACGCCCGCGCCGAGCTTCGCCGCGCCGTGCGGCCCGCCCTTGTAGACCGGCAGGTAGAAGGTGAGCGGGTTGGCCAGGTGCGGGGCGACCTGGCGGGAGACCGCACGGCGCTCGAAGTGGTTCTCCGCCACCAGCTTCACCGCACCGGTCTGGAGGTAGCGCAGACCGCCGTGGAGCAGCTTGGAGGAGGCGGAAGAGGTGGCGCCGGCGAAGTCACCGGCGTCCACCAGGGCCACCCGCAGTCCGGACTGCGCGGCGTGCCAGGCGGTGGAGATGCCCAGGATGCCGCCGCCGATCACCAGGAGGTCGTACGTCGCCTTGGAGAGCTGCTCCCGGGTCTCGGCACGGCTCGGGAGGGAGCCGGAGGCCGGATGCGTCCCGAGTGCGGGGACGCTCTGCAGGGTGGTCATGTCGTCTACTCCTCGTCGTCGAGCCAGCCCATGGTGCGTTCCACGGCCTTGAGCCAGCTCTTGTACTCGCGGGCGCGGGTGTCCGCGTCCATGCGGGGGGTCCACTCGGCGGCGCGGCGCCAGTTGGCGCGCAGCGCGTCGGTGTCCGGCCAGAAGCCGACGGCCAGGCCGGCGGCGTAGGCGGCGCCGAGGCAGGTGGTCTCGGCGACCATCGGGCGCACCACGGGCGCGTCCAGGAAGTCGGCGAGCGTCTGCATCAGCAGGTTGTTGGAGGTCATGCCGCCGTCGACCTTGAGCGAGGTCAGCTCGACGCCGGAGTCCTTCGTCATAGCGTCGCTGATCTCGCGCGTCTGCCAGGCGGTGGCCTCCAGTACGGCACGGGCGATGTGCGCCTTGGTGACGTAACGGGTGAGACCGGCGATGACACCCCGGGCGTCCGGGCGCCAGTACGGGGCGAACAGGCCGGAGAACGCCGGCACGAAATAGGCGCCGCCGTTGTCCTCCACCGAGGAGGCCAGGGTCTCGATCTCGGCGGCGGACTGGATCAGCCCCATCTGGTCGCGCATCCACTGGACCAGCGAACCGGTGACGGCGATCGACCCCTCCAGGGCGTACACCGCCTTCTGGTCGCCGATCCGGTAGCCGACCGTCGTCAGCAGACCGTTGTAGGAGTTGACGGGCGTCTCGCCGGTGTTCATCAGCATGAAGGTGCCGGTGCCGTACGTGGACTTGGCCTCGCCCTCGGAGAAGCAGGTCTGGCCGAACAGCGCCGCCTGCTGGTCGCCCAGCGCGGAGGCCACCGGCACTCCGTCGAGCACGCCGCCCCTGGTGGTGCCGTAGACCTCGGCGGAGGACCGGATCTCGGGCAGCACGGCCGGCGGCACGCCGATGGAGGAGCAGATCTTCTCGTCCCACTGCATGGTGTGCAGGTTCATCAGGAGGGTGCGCGAGGCGTTGGTGACGTCGGTGACGTGGACGCCGCCGTCGGTGCCGCCGGTCAGGTTCCAGATGACCCAGGAGTCCATCGTGCCGAAGAGGATGTCGCCGCGCTCGGCCCGCTCGCGCAGCCCCTCGACGTTGTCGAGCAGCCAGCGCACCTTGGGCCCGGCGAAGTACGAGGCGAGCGGCAGCCCGGTCTCGCGGCGGAAGCGGTCCTGGCCGACGTTGCGGCCGAGTTCCTTGCAGAGCGCGTCGGTACGCGTGTCCTGCCAGACGAGGGCGTTGTGGACGGGCTCACCGGTGTGCTTGTCCCACAGCAGGGTGGTCTCGCGCTGGTTGGTGATGCCGATCGCCTTGACGTCGGCGGCGGTGATGCCCGCCTTGGAGATCGCCCCGGCGACGACTTCCTGGACGTTCGCCCAGATCTCGGCCGCGTCATGTTCGACCCAGCCCGGCTTGGGGAAGATCTGCTCGTGCTCCTTCTGGTCGACGGAGACGATCCGCCCGTCCTTGTCGAAGACGATGCAGCGGCTGGAGGTCGTGCCTTGGTCGATGGCCGCGATGAACGGCCCGGCGCCGTGGCTGCCGGTGGTGTGTGCGTCGGTCACGGTGTGCTCCCGGAGGTCTGTGCGGTGGGGTGTGAGGGCGGGTCAGGCGAACGCGAGGTTGTAGAGGCCGCCCGCCAGGGCGCCGCCGATCAGCGGGCCGACGACGGGGACCCACGCGTAGCCCCAGTCGGAGCCGCCCTTGTTCGGCAGCGGAAGCAGCGCGTGCACGATACGCGGGCCGAGGTCGCGGACCGGGTTGATCGCGTAGCCCGTGGGCCCGCCGAGCGACAGGCCGATGCCGACGACGACCAGAGCGGTGATCAGCGCCCCCAGCGCGCCGAGCCCGTTGCCCTTGTCGTTGAGGCCCTGGGTGAGGATGGCGAGCACCAGCACGACGGTGGCGATGATCTCGGTGAGGACGTTCTGCACGGCGTTGCGGATCTCGGGGCCGGTCGAGAAGACACCGAGGACCGGTCCCGCCGCGGGGGCCGCGGCCTGGTCGACCATGCCCTCCTCACCCGAATGGGTGCGCAGGACCTCCGGATCGGTGAGATGGGCCCGGAACTGCCCGTAGTAGGTCAGCCAGACCAGCACCGCTCCGATCATCGCGCCGAGCAGTTCGGAGGCGAGGTAGAGCGGTACGTCGCTCCACTTCGTGCCGCCCTCGATCGCCAGGCCGATGGTGACGGCCGGGTTGAGATGCGCGCCCGACACGCCGCCGGCGATATACGCGCCGGTCAGCACCGCGAAGCCCCACCCGAAGGTGATGGCGACCCAGCCGGCGTTCTGCGCCTTCGAGTGCTTGAGCGTGACGGCGGCACAGACACCGCCGCCGAGCAGGATGAGTACGGCGGTACCGATGGTCTCGCCGATGAAGATGTCGGAGCTGGACACCCGCGACTCCTTTGTCCTTGGTCCAGGGAAGCCGAACCCCGGGTCCCGCCGGTGGTCCGCGCCCTCGTGGGAGGGCTTGGCCGGCCCTGGCACGGTCACACCCTAACGCGAATATCCGTTAAGTGTTCGACAATGCCGACCGGTGAACGGCAGTGTTTCTCCCGGGTGAAGGCAGCGTCAAGAGGGATGTGACGTACGAATCGATCGTTACGAGGGAAGCCGGCCGGGTGCGCGGGCGGCTCAGAAGCGCCTGGCGCCCAAATCCCGCGAGACCGCGCGGGCGCAGTCGCGGACCGCCGCGACCAGCTCCGGGCGCAGCTCGCCGTCCTTGCAGAACCGCTCCACCGCACCCGTCACGGCTATGGCCCCGACCGGCATCCGGCGCCGGTCGTGGATCGGGGCGGCCACCGCGGCGACGCCCTCCCAGGTCTCCTCCACGTCGGACCCCCAGCCCCGGGCCCGGACCCCGTCGAGCACGGCCTCGAACTCCTCGGCGCCGGTCACCGTCCGGGGCGTGAACGACTGCCGTTCCGCCTCCACCGCCTCGGTGTGCGCCACCGGGTCGTACGCGGCCAGCACCTTGCCCAGGGCCGTGGAGTGCAGCGGCTGCATGGCGCCCACCTCCAGGACCTGGCGGCTGTCGTCGGGCCGGAAGACGTGGTGGACGATGAGCACGCCCTGCTGGTGCAGCACGCCGAGGTGGACGCTCTCGCCGCTGGACCGGGCCAGGTCGTCCGTCCAGACCAGGGCCCGGGCCCGCAGCTCGTGGACGTCGAGGTAGCTGTTGCCCAGGCGCAGCAGTTCCGCGCCCAGCTGGTAGCGGCCCGAGGCGGCGTCCTGCTCCACGAAGCCCTCGTGCTGGAGGGTGCGCAGGATGCCGTGTGCGGTGCCCTTGGCCAGGCCCAGTGAGGAGGCGATGTCGGACAGCCCGAGCCGCCGCTCACCGCCTGCCAGCAGGCGCAGCATCGCGGCCGCCCGCTCCAGCGACTGGATGTTCTTGGCCATCGCGCCGTACTCCTCCACCTCGTTCGACAATGCTGAACACTATCGGTCGATGCCGACCCCCGCTCGGCCGCGGGAGAAGTCCGCAGCACCTCGCGCCACCGGAACCCCCGTCATCAGGATGCCGTCCGGCTCGTGGGACAGAGTGACGGCCCACGTCGGGGCCCGGCTACCCTGGCCGGGTGCGCCTTCCGCCGAAGACGCAAAGCCGACAGCCGTCGCATCCCAGGGAGTACATCCATGGCCTCGTCGCCGACCCCTTCCGCCGACAGCCGGAACCGAGCCGCAGCCCTCCGCGAGGCGCTCGCCACCCGAGTAGTGGTGGCCGACGGTGCCATGGGCACCATGCTCCAGGCCCAGGACCCCACGCTCGCGGACTTCGAGAACCTCGAAGGCTGCAACGAGATCCTCAACCTCACCCGGCCGGACATCGTGCGCTCCGTCCACGAGGCGTACTTCGCCGTCGGCGTCGACTGCGTCGAGACCAACACCTTCGGTGCCAACACGGCGGCCCTCGGCGAGTACGACATCCCCGAGCGCGTCCAGGAGCTCTCGGAGGCCGGTGCGCGTATCGCCCGCGAGGTCGCCGACAAGTACACCGCGTCCACCGGTGAGCAGCGCTGGGTGCTCGGCTCGATGGGCCCCGGGACCAAGCTGCCGACCCTGGGCCACATCCCGTACGCCACCATCCGCGACGGCTTCCAGGCGAACGCCGAGGGCCTGATCGCCGGCGGAGCCGACGCGCTGATCGTGGAGACGACGCAGGACCTCCTCCAGACCAAGGCCGCCGTCCTCGGTGCCCGCCGCGCCCTCGACGCACTCGGCAGCGATCTCCCGCTGCTGTGCTCGCTGGCCTTCGAGACGACCGGCACCATGCTCCTGGGCTCCGAGATCGGCGCGGCCCTCACTGCCCTGGAACCCCTCGGCATCGACATGATCGGGCTGAACTGCTCGACCGGTCCGGCCGAGATGAGCGAGCACCTGCGCTACCTCACCCGGCACTCCCGCATCCCGCTGCTCTGCATGCCCAACGCCGGACTGCCGGTCCTCACCAAGGACGGCGCCCACTTCCCGCTCGACGCCGAGGGGCTGGCCGACGCGCAGGAGACGTTCGTCCAGGAGTACGGCCTCTCGCTGGTCGGCGGCTGCTGCGGCACCACCCCGGAGCACCTGCGCCAGGTGGTCGAGCGCGTACGCGGAACGGTCCCGGCCGCCCGCGACCCGCGCCCCGAGCCCGGCGCCGCCTCCCTCTACCAGTCCATCCCCTTCCGCCAGGACACGGCGTACCTGGCGATCGGTGAGCGCACGAACGCCAACGGGTCCAGGAAGTTCCGCGAGGCCATGCTCGAAGGCCGCTGGGACGACTGCGTGGAGATGGCCCGCGACCAGATCCGCGAGGGCGCGCACATGCTCGACCTGTGCGTGGACTACGTGGGCCGCGACGGCGTCGCCGACATGGAGGAGCTGGCCGGCCGGTTCGCCACCGCCTCCACCCTGCCGATCGTCCTGGACTCCACGGAACTGCCCGTGCTCCGGGCCGGCCTGGAGAAGCTGGGCGGCCGCGCGGTCCTCAACTCCGTCAACTACGAGGACGGGGACGGGCCCGAGTCCCGCTTCGCCAAGGTCACGCAGCTGGCGGCCGAGCACGGCGCGGCGCTGATCGCGCTGACCATCGACGAGGAGGGCCAGGCCCGTACCGCCGAACACAAGGTCGCCATCGCCGAACGGCTCATCGCGGACCTGACCGGCACCTGGGGCATCCACGAGTCGGACATCCTCATCGACACCCTGACCTTCACCATCTGCACGGGCCAGGAGGAGTCCCGCAAGGACGGGATCGCCACCATCGAGGCGATCCGGGAGCTGAAGAAGCGCCACCCGGACGTGCAGACGACCCTGGGCCTGTCGAACATCTCCTTCGGTCTGAACCCGGCCGCCCGCGTCGTGCTGAACTCCGTCTTCCTGGACGAGTGCGTGAAGGCGGGCCTGGATTCGGCGATCGTGCACGCCTCGAAGATCCTGCCGATCGCCCGTCTTGAGGAGGAGCAGGTCAAGGTCGCCCTCGACCTCATCCACGACCGGCGCGCCGAGGGCTACGACCCGCTCCAGAAGCTCATGGAGCTGTTCGAGGGCGTCAACATGAAGTCCCTCAAGGAGGGCAAGGCCGAGGAACTGGCCGCGCTGCCGCTGGACGAGCGCCTCAAGCGCCGCATCATCGACGGCGAGAAGAACGGCCTGGAGGACGACCTCGCCGAGGCGCTGAAGGACACGCCTGCGCTCGACATCGTCAACAACACCCTCCTGGACGGCATGAAGACCGTCGGCGAGCTCTTCGGCTCCGGTCAGATGCAGCTGCCCTTCGTCCTCCAGTCCGCCGAGGTCATGAAGAGCGCGGTCGCCTACCTGGAACCGCACATGGAGAAGTCGGACGCCGAGGGCAAGGGCACCATCGTCCTGGCCACCGTCCGCGGCGACGTCCACGACATCGGCAAGAACCTCGTCGACATCATCCTCTCCAACAACGGGTTCAACGTCGTCAACATCGGCATCAAGCAGCCCGTCTCCGCGATCCTGGAGGCCGCCGAGGAGCACAAGGCGGACGTCATCGGGATGTCCGGCCTCCTCGTCAAGTCCACGGTGATCATGAAGGAGAACCTGGAGGAGCTGAACCAGCGCAAGCTGGCCGCCGACTACCCCGTCATCCTCGGCGGCGCCGCGCTCACCCGCGCCTACGTCGAGCAGGACCTCCACGAGATCTACGAGGGCGAGGTGCGCTACGCGCGCGACGCCTTCGAGGGCCTGCGCCTGATGGACGCGCTCATCGCCGTCAAGCGCGGCGTGCCCGGCGCCACCCTCCCCGAGCTGAAGCAGCGCCGCGTCCCCAAGCGGGACACCGCCGTCCTGGAGGTGGACGAGCCGGAGGAGGGCGTCCGCTCCGACGTCTCCGTCACCAACCCGGTCCCGACCCCGCCGTTCTGGGGCAGCCGGGTCGTCAAGGGCATCCAGCTCAAGGAGTACGCCTCCTGGCTGGACGAGGGCGCCCTCTTCAAGGGCCAGTGGGGCCTCAAGCAGGCCAGGGCGGGCGACGGACCCACGTACGAGCAGCTCGCCGAGAGCGAGGGACGCCCGCGGCTTCGCGGCCTCCTCGACCGGCTCCAGACCGACAACCTGCTCGAAGCGGCCGTCGTCTACGGCTACTACCCCTGCGTCTCCAAGGGCGACGACCTGATCCTGCTCCACGAGGACGGCTCCGAGCGCACCCGCTTCACCTTCCCGCGCCAGCGCCGCGGCCGCCGCCTCTGCCTGGCGGACTTCTTCCGCCCCGAGGAGTCCGGCGAGACGGACGTCATCGGCCTCCAGGTCGTCACCGTCGGCTCCAGGATCGGCGGCGAGACCGCCAAGCTCTTCGAGGCCAACGCCTACCGCGACTACCTGGAGCTGCACGGCCTCTCCGTCCAGCTCGCCGAGGCACTCGCCGAGTACTGGCACGCCCGGGTCCGCTCGGAGCTGGGCTTCGCGGGGGAGGACCCGGCGGACGTCGAGGACATGTTCGCCCTGAAGTACCGGGGCGCGCGCTTCTCGCTGGGCTACGGCGCCTGCCCGGACCTGGAGGACCGCGCCAAGATCGCGGCCCTGCTCCAGCCGGAGCGGATCGGCGTCCACCTCTCCGAGGAGTTCCAGCTGCACCCCGAGCAGTCGACCGACGCGATCGTCATCCACCACCCGGAGGCGAAGTACTTCAACGCGCGGTAAGGCTCCGTTCGACGCGTCGTAGCCGATCACGTCGTACACTGGTCGGTCCAGCGCAGGCCGGTCGCCCATCCTCCGGGACGGGTGGCCGGCCTTCTCGTCCCTCATGGAAGGTGTGCCGGATGACCAGTACGGTTCCCGCGTCCCTGACCCGCACGGCAAAGGGCGCTGCCCTCCAGGCCGTCTTTCTCGACATGGACGGCACCCTGGTCGACACCGAGGGCTTCTGGTGGGACGTCGAGGTCGAGGTCTTCGCCGGCCTCGGCCACCGGCTGGACGAAGCATGGCGGGAGGTGGTCGTCGGCGGGCCCATGTCCCGCAGCACCGGATACCTCATCGAGGCGACCGGCGCGGACATCACCCTCGACGAGGCCGCCGTACTGCTCAACGACCGGTTCGAGAAGCGCATCGGCAACGGGGTGCCGCTGATGCCCGGCGCCGCTCGCCTCCTCGCCGAACTGCACCGGCACGAGATCCCGACGGCCCTCGTCTCCGCCTCGCACCGCCGCATCATCGACCGCGTCCTGGACTCGGTGGGCCACCACCACTTCGCGCTCACCGTCGCCGGCGACGAGGTCACCCGCACCAAGCCGCACCCCGAGCCCTATCTCACCGCCGCGCGCGGCTTCGGCGTCGACCCCCGGCTGTGCGCTGTCGTCGAGGACACGGCGACCGGGGTCGCCGCCGCCGAGGCCGCGGGCTGCCGGGTGGTCGCCGTGCCCTCGGTCTCCCCGATCGCGCCCGCCGAGGGCCGGGTCGTCATGGCCTCGCTGGAAGAAGTCAATCTCACATTCCTCCGGAGCCTTATCAACTGAATGCGCTGGAGCGGGCACCGAGAGTATTCCCGTGAAGGAAAGGCAAAGCTCTCGCGGTGGCCGTGCGAAAGAATGCCGTGCACGGCCCCTTCCGGTATTCCGGAACGCGCCCGCTAATGTCTTCCTCCCTGAACCGATGAGGGAGAACGGCCACCATGAAACGCAAGACCCTGGTGCTGCCGGCCGTCGCGGGCCTCCTGGCGCCCGTGCTCGCCGGCTGCGGCATGGCGGACGTCGGCACCACCGGAGGCGGCAGCGGTGCCATCGTCGTCGGCACCACGGACCGGATCGCCGCCTCCGCCGAAGCGCCCGCCCCGCTCGACCCGGCCGTCGGCTACGAGGCGGGCGTCTGGAACGTCCTGCGGCAGACCGTGCAGACCCTGATGGCCACGCCGCGCGGCGGCGGCCTCCCGGTCCCCGAAGCGGCCGAGAGCTGCGGCTTCACGGACCGCGAGAGCGAGAGCTACCGCTGCCGGCTGCGCGCCGGGCTCACTTTCGCCGACGGCACCCCGGTCACCGCCGACGACGTCAAGTACTCCCTCGACCGGGTGCGGCGCATCAAGGCCGTCAACGGGCCCGCCGCCCTCCTGGACAACATCGACACCGTCGAGACCACCGGCACCCGCGAGGTCGTCTTCCACCTCAGGACCCCCGACGCCACCTTCCCGTACAAGCTGGCCACGCCGCCCGCCGGAATCGTCCCGCGCGACCAGTACCCCGCGAATTCCGCCCGCAGCGGATTCCAGGTGGACGGCTCGGGGCCGTACACCATGAAGCCGGAAGTGAAATCCGGACGGGTTGTGAAAATCGCCTTCACCAGGAATCCCCACTACCGGGGGCGCTACGACGTGCGGAGCGAATCCGTCGAACTCGACCTCTTTCCCGACGCCACCGCCATGGGCAAGGCGTTCGACGCCGAGAAGATCGACATGATGGCCCGCACCGTCCCCGCCGACCGGGTCCAGCGGATGCTGGCCGAGCCCGAGGACGGGGTCCGGCTCACCGAGATGCCCGGGCTCGCCATCAGCTACCTCGGCTTCGACACCGAGGAACCCGCCCTCCGGAACAGGGCCGTCCGCCAGGCCGTCGCCCAGGTGGTCGACCGGGGCGACATCGCCGGCAAGGTCTACGGCGCCACCGTCGAGCCGCTGTACTCACTCATCCCGAGCGGGATCACCGCCCACGACAACGCGTTCTACAGCACCTACGGCGAACCCAGCGCGGCCAAGGCCGCCGCCCTGCTCAAGAAGGCGAAGATCCGCACCCCCGTGCGCTTCACCCTGCACTACACCGACGACCACTACGGCCGGGACACCGCCACCGAGTTCCAGGTGCTGAAGAAGCAGCTCAACGACACCGGACTCTTCGACGTCACCGTCGAGGGCACCCCGTGGACCCGCTACCGGCCCGCCGAACTCCGAGGCGACTACGCCGCCTACGGCATGGGCTGGTTCCCCGACTTCCCGGACCCCGACAACTACACGGCGCCCTTCCTCGGCGCGGACAACTTCCTCGGCTCGCCCTACACCTCCGACGAGGCCCGGACCCTCATCGCGCGCTCCCGCCGCCAGGCCGACCGGGGCGCCGCCGCGCCCGCCTTCGAACGGCTCCAGGACATCGTCGCCCGGGACGTGCCCGTCCTCCCGCTCTGGCAGGGCAAGCAGTACGCCGTCTCCCGCGAGGACCTGAGCGGCGTCGAATGGGCGATCGACTCGGGCGCCGACCTCCACCTGTGGGAGCTGGGGCGCGGCACCGACTGAGCCTGCCGTGCGCCCCGAGTCACTGCGCGCCGGGGCGCACCAGGCCGCTCTCGTACGCGTACACGGCCGCCTGCACCCGGTCGCGCAGGCCCAGCTTCGTCAGCACATGGCCCACATGGGTCTTCACCGTCGTCTCGCTGACGAACAGGTCGGCGGCGATCTCCGCGTTCGACAGGCCGCGCGCCACCAGCTTCAGCACCTCGACCTCGCGGTCCGTCAGCGTGTGCAGCGTGTCCGGCACAGGGTCCTCGCCCGACGGCAGATGGTCCGCGTACTTGTCGAGCAGACGGCGCGTCACGCTCGGGGCGAGCATCGCCTCACCGCCCGCCACCACCCGGATCGCCTGCACCAGCTCATCGGCCGGCGCGTCCTTCAGCAGGAAGCCGCTCGCCCCGGCGCGCAGCGCCTCCACCACGTACTCGTCCAGGTCGAACGTCGTCAGCACCAGCACCTTCGCCGGACCGTCCCGGCCCGGACCGGTGATCTGGCGCGTCGCCTCGACCCCGTCCATCCTCGGCATCCGGATGTCCATCAGCACCACATCGGGCTGGAGCGCGCGCACCTGGTCGAGAGCCTGGAGACCGTCACCGGCCTCACCCACCACCGCGAGATCCCCCTCGGCCTCCAGAATCATCCGGAAGCCCGTGCGCAGCAGCGGTTGGTCGTCGACCAGAAGGACGCGGATAGCCACCAGATCTCCTCAATGCCCGTCGAGGGCCGCAGGCCGGCCGGCCTCGGCCCGGACCGGCTCCATTCTGCCCTGGTCATCCTCCGCCGCACCGGCCGGGCGGACGGTCAGCGGATAGACCGGGGGAGTCCCGCCGAATTCCGGACAGAGCGCCTGGTGGTCGCACCAGCCGCACAGCTTCGTCGGGCGCGGCCGCCACTCGCCCGTCCGCGTCGCCAGCGAGATCGCCTCCCACAGCGCCAGCAGCTTCCGCTCCACCCGCTCCAGGTCCGCCACGACCGGGTCGTACGTCAGCACGTCACCGCTGCCCAGATAGACCAGCTGCAGCCGACGCGGCACAACGCCCTTCAGCCGCCAGATCACCAGGGCGTAGAACTTCATCTGGAACAGCGCCCCCTCCGCGTACTCCGGACGCGGGGCCTTCCCCGTCTTGTAGTCCACGATCCGGACCTCGCCCGTCGGCGCCACGTCGATCCGGTCGATCACCCCGCGCAGCCGCAGCCCCGACTCCAGCTCCGTCTCGACGAACAGCTCGCGCTCCGCCGGCTCCAGACGCGCCGGGTCCTCCAGCGAGAACCAGCGCTCCACCAGCTGCTCCGCCTGCCCCAGCCACCGCGCCAGCCGCTCCCCGCCCTCGTCCTCCGCGAAGAGCTCGCCCAGCTCCGGCTTCGACTCCAGCAGCCGGTCCCACTGCCCCGGAATCAGCGCCGTCGCCCGGCCGGGCGTGCGCTCCGCCGCCGGATTGTCGAACAGCCGCTCCAGCACCGCGTGGACCAGCGTTCCCCGGGTAGCAGCCTCGCTGGGCTTCTGCGGCAGCTTGTCGATCACGCGGAAGCGGTACAGCAGGGGGCACTGCATGAAATCGCTCGCCCGCGAGGGGGAGAGCGAGGAGGGCGGCTGCGGCACCGACGGGGACGGCGGCGGAACGGAGGTCATGCGAAGACCCTACGACCCGCCACTGACACCGATCGGCATACCATCGACCACAGACCCTCCAACACTGCATCATCGTGGCGAAAGACACCGCGAAAGACATCGAACCGAAGGGACCTCGTGGACGAGAGCGGCGACGGCCGGCGGCCGCAGCCCGGCCCGGCGGGCCCCGGCCCCGGCGACGGGCCCGGCAAGGGCGCGCCCCCGCGCCGGGACGAGCCCGGAGGCGGGATCCTCATGGGCCGCCCCTTCGGCGTGCCCGTCTACGTCGCCCCCAGCTGGTTCCTGGTGGCGGCCCTGATCACCTGGGTCTTCGGCGGCCAGCTCGACCGGGTGCTGCCCGACCTCGGCGCCGCCCGCTACCTGGTCGCGCTCTTCTTCGCGATCGCCTTCTACGCCTCCGTCCTCGTCCACGAACTCGCCCACACGATCGCCGCTCTGCGCTACAAGCTCCCCGTCCGGCGCATCCAGCTCCAGTTCTTCGGCGGCGTCTCGGAGATCGAGAAGGAGTCCGAGACCCCCGGCCGCGAATTCGTCCTCGCCTTCGTCGGACCGCTGCTCTCCCTCGTCCTGGGCGGGCTCTTCTACGTGCCCCTGCGCTTCGTGGAACGCGGCACCGTCCCGGCCGTCCTGCTCGGCGGACTGATGATCTCCAACCTCATCGTCGCCGCCTTCAACCTGCTGCCCGGCCTCCCGCTCGACGGCGGCCGCATGCTCAGGGCCGTCGTCTGGAAGATCACCGGCAAGCCGATGAGCGGCACCGTCGCCGCCGCCTGGGCCGGCCGCGCCCTCGCCGTCGGCACCCTCGTCGGCCTCCCCCTCCTCACCCGCAGCGGCTCCCTGGGCAACGACGCCGGTGAGATCAGCGGCATGGACACCGTCACCGACGCCCTGCTCGCCGCGATCCTCGCCGCCATCATCTGGACCGGCGCCGGAAACAGCCTCCGCATGGCCCGGCTCCGCGAGCACCTGCCCGGCCTGCGCGCCCGCAGCCTCACCCGCCGCGCCGTCCCCGTCGAGGCCGCCACCCCGCTCTCCGAGGCGCTGCGCCGGGCCAACGATGCCGGAGCCCGGGCGCTGGTCGTGGTGGACGGCACCGGCGAGCCCAAGGCGCTCGTCCGGGAGACCGCCATCGTCGCCGTCCCCGAGCACCGCCGCCCCTGGGTCGCCGTCAGCGGCCTCGCCCAGGACCTCACCGACGGCATGAGGGTCCCCGCCGAACTCGCCGGCGAAGCCCTCCTGGACCGCCTCAAGGCCACCCCCGCGACCGAATACCTCGTCGTGGAGGAGACCGGCGAGATCTACGGCGTCCTCTCCACCGCCGACGTCGAACGCGCCTTCGTCGCCGCCATGGCCCGCCCCGCCGCCTGACACGCCCCCATTGCCCGTACGTCCGTGCGGGCGGCGGTCGGCGGCCTTCGAAACACCGGTACGCTGGTCACATGTCTGAACCGACCGGTGCCGCCCGCCGACGCGGGCCCTTCAAGGTCGGGGACCAGGTCCAGCTCACCGATCCCAAGGGACGCCACCACACCTTCACGCTCGAAGCCGGAAAGAACTTTCACACCCACAAGGGTTCTTTCCCGCACGACGAGCTGATCGGTGCCCCCGAGGGCAGTGTGGTCCGTACCACGGGAAACGTCGCCTACCTCGCGCTGCGCCCCCTGCTCCCCGACTACGTCCTGTCCATGCCCCGCGGCGCCGCCGTGGTCTACCCGAAGGACGCGGGCCAGATCCTCGCCTTCGGCGACATCTTCCCCGGCGCACGCGTCGTGGAGGCGGGCGTCGGCTCGGGCGCGCTCTCGACCTTCCTGCTCCGTGCCATCGGCGAACAGGGCATGCTGCACTCGTACGAGCGCCGCGAGGACTTCGCCGATATCGCCCGGCAGAACGTGGAGCGCTACTTCGGCAGCCCGCACCCCGCCTGGCAGCTCACGGTCGGCGACCTCCAGGACAACCTCACGGACACCGACGTGGACCGCGTCGTGCTCGACATGCTGGCGCCCTGGGAGTGCCTGGACGTCGTCTCCAAGGCGCTCGTCCCCGGCGGCATCCTCTGCGCGTACGTCGCCACCACCACCCAGCTCTCCCGGACGGTCGAGTCCATCCGCGAGATCGGCTGCTTCGCCGAGCCGCAGCCCTGGGAGTCGATGATCCGCAACTGGCACGTGGAGGGCCTGGCCGTGCGCCCGGACCACCGCATGATCGGGCACACCGGCTTCCTCGTCACCGCCCGCCGGCTCGCCGACGGTGTCGAGGCCCCGGCCCGCCGCCGCCGCCCCTCCAAGGGCGCCTACGGCGAGGACTACGACGGCCCGGGCGGCCGGAGCGGCTCCTCCCGCGACTGATACCCGCGGCAACGTACCGGCGCCGCCGCCGGGCTCCCGGACCGACCCGGGGCCCGGCGGCGGCGCCCTTTTCCGTACGCGGCCCTGATCCACGGCCCGTGATCCTTGCGCACCCCACCGTTCCGCTGCCGTGTGAGGTGTGGCACGATGCTGGCCACCCCCGCACCGCCGACGCCGACGGCCGCACCACAGGAACCACAGGAGACAGCCCGCGTGCAGACCTCCGCGCTCCCGGACCTCGCGCACACCGACACCAGGCCCATGCACTGGCTCGCCACCGCGGCGGCCATGGCCGCGGTCGTCGCGGCAGCCGGTCTGTTCCAGCCCGACAGCAGCGCCTCGGCCTCCACCCGGCACCGCCCCCCGGCCCAGCAGCAGCACCAGGAAGCGGCCGTCGCCCCCGACCCGGCCGAGGCGGACTTCCCCCTGGACTGCGGCGACGTCGGCAGCACCGTGGCCAAGCAGGCCCCCGGCGACCTCGACGGGGACGGCAGGCCCGAGACCGTAGCGGTGGTCCACTGCGCGGCCGGATCGGGCACCCCGCCCAGCGGGGTCTACGTCCTCACACAGACGGGCGGGGCCGCTCCCAGGATCGTCGCGACCCTGGTGGACCCCGCCCAGCAACTGACCATCGGTGACTTCACGGTCCGCGACCGAGTCATCTCTGCCACGCTCCTCGGCTACTCCTCGTCGTCCGTGCCCTCCTGCTGCCCCGACCAGCAGGAGAAAGTCACCTGGCGGTGGGAGAACGGCGCCTTCATGCGCGGCGGCGACACGGCCGGGACCGCCGGCGCCGGCGCCTGACCCCGGCCCGGCACCGCCGCCCGCAGCCCCCGACGGTCAGGCCGCCTCGGGGCCGTACACCTCGACCCTGTCCGAAACGCGACGTACATGGATGCAGTCGCCCGGACACTCCTTGGCCGAGTCCACGACGTCCTGGAGCAGCGGCAGCGGCACCGGCGTGGTCGCGCCCTTGTCCTGCAGCAACTCGTCGTCCCCGCTCTTCACGTACGCCAGACCGTCGATGTCCAGCTCGAACACCTCGGGCGCGTACTGCACGCAGATGCCGTCCCCCGTGCACAGGTCCTGGTCGATCCACACCTCCAGGTCCTGCGTCTCGCCACCGGTGGGAGCGTCCTGCCGCACGGTCATGTCGCCTGCCGTTTCCTGCGTAGCCGGACCGGGAAAGAGCCAGCCCTGACGGGTGTTGAACGCTTTGACGATACAACCGGCCGCTTTCCGATGTTGAACGGTGGGTATCCCCCTGGGGACGGGGAGAGCGCAAGGGTGAAGATCGGACACACCTCACAGTCTTTGTGATCTAGGGGTTTCAATCACCACCCACGCAGGTAGGGTCAGGAAGCGTCCAGCTCCCCTTGGAGGAGGTGAGGACCGTGGCAGCCCACGACGACGACATCAACCGCGGCATCCGGCCCGGGCGGGGGTCCGACGACCCAGCCGGCCAGGTCGCCTATCTCGAGCAGGAAATCGCCGTCCTGCGACGTAAGCTCGCCGACTCTCCGCGTCATACGAGGATTCTCGAAGAGCGGATCGTCGAACTGCAGACCAACCTCGCAGGCGTGTCCGCCCAGAACGAACGGCTCGCCAGCACGCTCCGCGAGGCCCGCGACCAGATCGTGGCCCTCAAGGAGGAGGTCGACCGGCTCGCACAGCCGCCGGCCGGCTTCGGGGTGTTCCTGCAGGCGAACGAGGACGGCACCTGCGACATCTTCACCGGGGGCCGCAAGCTCCGGGTGAACGTCAGTCCCAGCGTCGAACTCGAAGACCTCAGGCGCGGCCAGGAGGTCATGCTCAACGAAGCGCTCAACGTGGTCGACGCCATGGAATTCGAGCGCGCCGGGGACATCGTCACCCTCAAGGAGATCCTTGAGGACGGCGAACGCGCCCTGGTCATCGGGCACACCGACGAGGAAAGGGTGGTGAGGCTCGCCGAGCCGCTGCTGGACATCACCATCCGCCCCGGCGACGCCCTGCTGCTCGAACCCCGGTCCGGCTACGTCTACGAAGTCGTGCCCAAGAGCGAGGTCGAGGAACTCGTCCTCGAAGAAGTGCCGGACATCGACTACGACAAGATCGGCGGCCTGGGCGACCAGATCGAGCTGATCCGCGACGCGGTCGAGCTCCCCTATCTCCACCCCGACCTCTTCAAGGAGCACGAGCTCCGCCCGCCGAAGGGCATCCTGCTCTACGGACCGCCCGGCTGCGGCAAGACGCTCATCGCCAAGGCCGTCGCCAACTCCCTGGCGAAGAAGGTCGCCGAGGTCACCGGACAGCCCGCCGGCAAGAGCTACTTCCTCAACATCAAGGGCCCCGAGCTCCTCAACAAGTACGTCGGCGAGACCGAGCGCCACATCCGCCTGGTCTTCCAGCGTGCCCGCGAGAAGGCGAGCGAGGGCACCCCCGTCATCGTCTTCTTCGACGAGATGGAGTCGCTCTTCCGCACCCGTGGGTCGGGCGTCAGCTCGGACGTGGAGAACACCATCGTCCCGCAGCTGCTCGCCGAGATCGACGGCGTGGAGGGCCTGGAGAACGTCATCGTCATCGGCGCCTCCAACCGCGAGGACATGATCGACCCGGCGATCCTGCGCCCGGGCCGGCTCGACGTCAAGATCAAGATCGAGCGTCCCGACGCGGAGGCCGCGAAGGACATCTTCGCGAAGTACCTCACGCCTTCGCTGCCGCTGCACGCGGACGACCTGGCCGAGCACACCGGCTCGAAGGAAGCCGCGGCGCACGCCATGATCCAGTCGGTCGTCGAGCGGATGTACACCGAGTCCGAGGAGAACCGCTTCCTCGAGGTCACGTACGCCAACGGCGACAAGGAAGTCCTGTACTTCAAGGACTTCAATTCCGGCGCGATGATCCAGAACATCGTGGACCGGGCCAAGAAGATGGCCATCAAGGCTTTCCTCGACCACGGCCAGAAGGGCCTTCGCGTCTCCCACCTCCTCCAGGCCTGCGTGGACGAGTTCAAGGAGAACGAGGACCTTCCCAACACCACCAACCCGGACGACTGGGCCCGTATCTCCGGCAAGAAGGGCGAGCGGATCGTCTTCATCCGCACGCTCGTCACCGGAAAGCAGGGCGCGGACACCGGCCGCTCCATCGACACGGTGGCCAACACCGGTCAGTACCTGTAAAAGGCCGTACCGGCTGCGGATGCCCGGCCGGGCATCCGCAGCCGGCTGCTTTCCGGCCGGCCGCGGGCGACACCGCGGCAATGACGACGCGATTGATCTCCCCACCGGCACGCGGGCGTTCTAGGCTCAGGCGTACCACCCGTTCACGCAGCGCGGTACGGGCAGACCGCGCACGCACCGAACAAGCAGCGGTACTTGAGCGCCGCCCCCGGAAGGGAGCGCCGCCGGGCAAGGAGGGCCGCATGACCGTACGGCGAGTAATGGGCATCGAGACGGAGTACGGGATCTCCGTCCCCGGACACCCCAACGCCAATGCCATGCTCACCTCGTCCCAGATCGTCAACGCCTACGCGGCGGCGATGCACCGGGCGCGCCGCGCCCGCTGGGACTTCGAGGAGGAGAATCCGCTGCGGGACGCGCGAGGCTTCGACCTCGCCCGCGAGACCGCCGATTCCAGCCAGCTCACGGACGAGGACATCGGCCTGGCCAATGTCATCCTCACCAACGGGGCCCGGCTCTACGTCGACCACGCGCACCCCGAGTACAGCTCCCCGGAGATCACCAACCCCAGGGACGCGGTCCTGTGGGACAAGGCCGGCGAGCGGATCATGGCCGAGGCGGCCGAGCGCGCGGCGCAGCTCCCGGGCGCCCAGCCGATCCACCTCTACAAGAACAACACCGACAACAAGGGCGCCTCCTACGGGACGCACGAGAACTACCTGATGAAGCGGGAGACCCCGTTCTCGGACATCGTGCGCCACCTGACGCCGTTCTTCGTCTCGCGCCAGGTGGTCACCGGCGCCGGACGGGTCGGAATCGGCCAGGACGGCGGCGAGCACGGCTTCCAGCTCAGCCAGCGCGCCGACTACTTCGAGGTCGAGGTCGGCCTGGAGACCACGCTCAAGCGCCCCATCATCAACACCCGCGACGAGCCGCACTCGGACGCCGAGAAGTACCGCCGGCTCCATGTGATCATCGGCGACGCGAACCTCTCCGAGATCTCGACGTATCTGAAGCTCGGCACCACCTCGCTCGTCCTGTCCATGATCGAGGACGGCTTCATCAACGTCGACCTGGCCGTCGACCAGCCGGTGCGCACCCTGCACCAGGTCTCCCACGACCCCGGGCTCCAGCAGCTGATCACGCTGCGCAGCGGCCGGACACTCACCGCGGTGCAGCTCCAGATGGAGTACTTCGAGCTGGGTCGCAAGTACGTCGAGGAACGGTACGGGGCGGACGCCGACGAGCAGACCAAGGACATCCTGAGCCGGTGGGAGGACACCCTGAACCGGCTGGAGAACGACCCGATGAGCCTGGCCGGTGAGCTGGACTGGGTGGCGAAGCGGCAGCTCATGGAGGGCTACCGGCGCCGCGACGGCCTGGACTGGGACGCCGCCCGGCTGCACCTGGTGGACCTGCAGTACGCGGACGTACGGCAGGACAAGGGGCTGTACAACCGTCTGGTGGCCCGCGGCCGGATGAAGCGCCTCCTGGACGAGCGGGACGTCGAGCGGGCCCGTACGGCGCCGCCCGAGGACACCAGGGCGTACTTCCGCGGCCGCTGCCTCGAACAGTACGCGGACGACGTCGCAGCGGCCTCCTGGGACTCGGTCATCTTCGACCTGCCGGGCCAGGACTCCCTTCAGCGGGTGCCCACGATGGAGCCCCTGCGGGGCACCCGGGAGCACGTGAAATCCCTTCTGGACCGGTGCCGCACGGCACAGGAGCTGGTCCAGGTCCTCTCAGGGGGCTGAGAGCGCCTGAAAGGGCTTCCGGCTGGGAATCATTCCGATGACCTCCGGACGTTGAGACAAGTACCGGGCCAATGTCGGACCCCATGGGTAGGGTCTGATCAAGTGCTTCGAACCGAGCGGGGTGAGCTAGATGGCGACCAAGGACACCGGCGGCGGACAGCAGAAGGCGACGCGCTCCACGGAGGACGTCGAGGAGCAGGCGCAGGACGCGCAGGCATCCGAGGACCTCAAGGAACGCCAGGAGAAGCTGAGCGACGACGTGGACGACGTCCTCGACGAGATCGACGACGTGCTCGAGTCGAACGCCGAGGACTTCGTTCGAAGCTTTGTTCAAAAGGGCGGCGAGTAACCGGCCCGGCGCCGGAGGCCGGCGGCTGTGCGGCACGGGCGGACCGCCCGTGCCGCACACCGCGGGCACCGGACCGCGCCACCGGTCCGATTGCCCACGTCTTCGATGTGGATCACCGTCACCGGGCGGGTAGGGTCCGGGCGTAACGTGCTTCAACTGCAATTCGGCGCAGGGCCGTCGCATACCTGGAGGGAAACGCGTGGAAGCCAACACTCGTAGCACCGGGCGTCTACCAGCTGCCTTCCTGACGCCGGGATCGTCCTCCTTCATGGACTTCCTGTCCGACCAGGCGCCGGAGATGCTGCCGGGCAACCGGCAGATGCCGCCCATGAAGGGCGCCATCGAGGCGCCGCACGGCACGACGATCGTGGCCGCGGCGTTCCCCGGCGGTGTCGTCCTGGCCGGTGACCGGCGGGCGACCATGGGGAACATGATCGCGCAGCGCGACATCGAGAAGGTCTTCCCGGCCGACGAGTACTCGGCGGTGGGCATCGCCGGTACGGCGGGTCTCGCCGTGGAGATGGTCAAGCTCTTCCAGCTGGAGCTGGAGCATTTCGAGAAGGTGGAGGGCGCCCAGCTCTCCCTGGAGGGCAAGGCCAACCGGCTCTCCACGATGATTCGGAGCAACCTGGCGATGGCCATGCAGGGCCTCGCCGTCGTCCCGCTCTTCGCCGGTTACGACATCGACCGCGAGCGCGGACGCATCTTCAGCTACGACGTCACCGGCGGGCGTTCCGAGGAGCACGTCGGCTACGCGTCCACCGGTTCCGGTTCGATCTTCGCCCGGGGCTCGATGAAGAAGCTCTACCGCGACGACCTGACGGAGGAGGAGACGCTGACGCTGGTCGTGCAGGCGCTCTACGACGCGGCGGACGACGACTCGGCCACGGGCGGTCCGGACGTGGGCCGCCGTATCTATCCGATCGTCACCGTCATCACGGACGAGGGCTTCCGGAAGCTGACCGACGCGGAATCCTCCGAGATCGCCCGCTCGATTCTGGAACGCCGTCTGGAACAGCCCGACGGCCCGCGCGCCGCGCTGCTCTGAGCACGCGTCCGTATCCAGCTTCTTCGATGCTCCCGCCACTGACAGAAAGGGACGGATAGCCGGTGTCGACGCCGTTCTATGTCTCACCTCAGCAGGCCATGGCCGACCGGGCGGAATACGCCCGGAAGGGCATCGCCCGCGGTCGCAGCCTGGTTGTGCTGCAGTACGCCGACGGAATTGTGTTCGTCGGCGAGAACCCGTCCCGCGCGCTGCACAAGTTCAGCGAGATCTACGACCGGATCGGTTTCGCCGCCGCCGGCAAGTACAACGAGTACGAGAACCTCCGCATCGGCGGAGTCCGCTACGCGGATCTGCGCGGTTACACCTACGACCGCGACGACGTGACGGCCCGTGGACTGGCGAACGTCTACGCGCAGACGCTCGGCACCATCTTCTCCAGCGCGGCCGAGAAGCCGTACGAGGTGGAACTCGTCGTCGCCGAGGTGGGTGCCGAGCCCGAGGGCGACCAGATCTACCGGCTGCCGCACGACGGCTCCATCGTGGACGAGCACGGCTCGGTCGCGGTCGGCGGCAACGCGGAGCAGATCAGCACCTTCCTCGACCAGCGCCACCGCGACGGGATGTCGCTCGCCGAGGCGCTGAGGCTGGCGGTGCAGGCGCTGTCCCGCGACCCCAACGGCAGCGAGCGGGAGATCCCCGCCGACCGGCTGGAGGTCGCGGTCCTGGACCGCACACGGCCGCAGCAGCGCAAGTTCAAGCGGATCGTCGGCCGGCAGCTGGCCCGGCTCCTCGAAGCGGAGGGCGCCGCGTCGACGCCGACCGACGCACCGTCCGACGCCGAGGACGGCGACACCGCCTCGGACAGCCCCACGGCCACGACCGACACGACGGATTCCGGCGGCGACGTGGAGTAGCGACCGCCACCCCGACCCGCCGAGCCCCGGCCCGCCCGCAGGCGGACCGGGGCTCCGTCATGCGCCCGGGCCCCCCGGCACCGCCGCCGTCGAGCCCCGGACGACCAGTCGCACCGGCAGGCTGCCCGGCTCGGCGGCCCGGCCGTCCAGGACAGCCAGCAGGGCGGCCATCCCGCGCTCGCCGACCTGCACGGCGGGCAGCCGGACCGTGGTCAGCTCCGGCTCCACCGCGGTGGCCAGGGCCAGGTCGTCGAAGCCGGTGACCGAGAGGTCGTCCGGCACCCGCAGTCCGAACCGGCGGGCCGCCTTGCACGCGCCCGCCGCCAGGATGTCGTCGTCGCAGACGATCGCGGTCGGCCGGGGCCCGGGCAGCCCGAGCGCCTCTTCCGCCGCGTGCCGCCCCGACCGCACGTCCAGCGCCGAGGTCACCGTGCGGACCTCGGTGCCGGGGGTCCGGCGCAGCTCCTCGCGCAGGGCGTCCGCGCGGCAGGCGAAGGTCCAGGTGTCGACGGCCGAGGCGAGGTGGAGGAAGCGCCGGTGGCCGAGGGCGAGCAGATGGCGGGCCACCTGGCGCATCCCGTCCGCGATGTCGAGGTTGACCCGGGCCGCGGGCCCGGGCGCCGAGGGGTCGCTGTCCAGCATCACGAGGGGGACGTCCGCGCCGTGCAGGGCATCGAGCGCGTCGGCGGCCATGGAGGAGGCGATGACCCCGTCCAGCGCGGCCCGGGCCGACGGGAAGGGGTCGCGGGCCGGTCCGGTGCCGTCGGGGGAGGGGTAGAGGACGACCCCGAAGCCGTGCTCGGCGGCGACCGCGGCGGCCCCGGTGTACACCTGGGCGAAGAACTCGTTGGTGAGGGCCGGGACGACCAGGAGGGCCGTCCGGGTGCGGCCGAGGCGCAGATTGCGGGCGGCGAGGTTGGGCCGGTAGCCCAGGCCGCGGGCGGCGTCGCGGACCCGGCCCGCGGTGGACTCGGAGACCCGGCCGCGCCATTTGTCGCCGAGCACCAGCGAGACCGTGGCCTGGGAGACGCCGGCGGCCCGGGCCACGTCACGGCTGGTGGGCCGGGGTGGCCCGGGTGGTGCGGGGCTGGTCACGCGGGCCTCCGGGCCGTTCGGTTCAGGCCCGTGAGGTGGACCTGCGGACGGGCTCATGGTACGTATGAACCCGGAAGTTATACGTAAAACCTCGCTGGCCCGCACAGGCACCCGAGGGAGAGGGGCGGGACATGGCCGCGGGATATCTGGACATCCTCCGGGCGCGGCACGCCGCCAGGCTGCTGACCGGCACCCTGGTGGGCCGGCTGCCGAACGGCACGGCGAGCATCGCGATCGTGCTGTTCGTCCGGGCCGAGGGCGGCAGCTACAGCGTCGCGGGCGCGCTCGCGGCGGTGTACGGACTGGCCACGGCGGTCGGGCAGCCGCTGCTCGGCCGGGCGGTGGACCTGTACGGGCAGCCGCGCGTCCAGCTGCCCGCCGCCGTCGTCTCCGCGCTCGGCATGGCCCTCCTCGCCGTGGCGGGGACCGGATCGCTCCCGCTCGCCCACGCGGCGGTGGCCGTGGCCGGTCTCTTCACGCCCCCGCTGGAGGGCGGCCTGCGGGCGCTGTGGCCGAGCGTGCTGGGCGGTGAGGACCGGGTGCACCGGGCCTATGCCATGGACGCCGTCGCGCAGGAGGTCATGTTCACGGCGGGCCCGCTGCTCGTGACACTCCTGACCGCCCTCTGGTCGCCCGCCACCGCGCTGCTGGTCATCAATGCGATCGGGGTGCTCGGCGCGCTGTCGGTCGTGCTCTGCGAGCCCTCGCGGGCCTGGCGCTCCGCCCCGCGCGAGGCGCACTGGCTGGGCGCGCTGCGCTCGCCGGGCCTGCTGGCGCTGCTCGGCTCGTTCTTCTTCGTGGGCCTGGCGCTGGGCTCGATCACCGTGGCCGCGATGGCGTACGCCGACGACCGGGGGCGGGAGTCGGTGTACGGCTGGCTGATGGCCGCGCTCGGCCTCGGCGCCCTGATCGGCGGGGCGGTCTACGGGGCGCGGCAGTGGGCGGGGGCGCCGGAGCGGCGGCTGCGGGTCATCGTGGCGCTGCTCGCGGCGGGCTATCTGCCGCTGGTGCTGACGCCCGGCCCGGTCGCGATGACCGTGCTGGCGGCCGTCTCCGGGGTGTTCCTCGCGCCGGCCGTCGCGTGCTCGTTCATCGTGGTCGACCGGCACGCCCCGCGCGGGACGGTGACGGAGGCGTTCTCGTGGCTCGTGACGACCTTCGGGGTGGGCGCGGCCGTGGGGACCGCGGTGGCCGGTCCGGCCGTCGAACTGGGCGGGACGGCGTGGAGCTTCGCGGTCGCGGGGGCCGGTGGAGTGGCGGCGCTGATCGTTCTCCTGGCCACCGGATCGGTGCTCGCGGCTCCCGCCCGTACCGCCGTAGCGGTGCGAGGATCGGAAAATGATCGAAACGGTGCCGTCGAACCCGGTTTCAGCTCGGGCCATCAGGCGTAATGTTCAGTCATGGACCGCCGCATTTTCGGGCTGGAGAACGAGTACGGCGTCACGTGCACGTTCAGGGGACAGCGCCGACTGTCTCCTGATGAAGTGGCGCGCTACCTCTTCCGCCGTGTTGTGTCATGGGGCCGCAGCAGCAATGTCTTTCTGCGGAACGGCGCCCGCCTCTACCTCGACGTGGGATCGCATCCGGAATATGCAACCCCCGAATGCGACAACCTGACCGAGCTGGTCACCCACGACAAGTCCGGCGAGCGCATTCTCGAGGGCCTGCTCGTCGACGCCGAACGCCGCCTGCACGAGGAGGGAATCGCCGGCGACGTCTATCTCTTCAAGAACAACACCGACTCGGCGGGAAACTCCTACGGCTGCCACGAGAACTATCTCGTGGCCCGGCACGGGGAATTCTCCCGCCTCGCGGACATCCTCATTCCCTTCCTCGTCACCAGGCAGCTGATCTGCGGCGCCGGCAAGGTGCTCCAGACCCCGCGGGGCGCGGTCTACTGCGTCAGCCAGCGTGCCGAGCACATCTGGGAGGGCGTCAGCTCCGCGACGACGCGTTCCCGCCCGATCATCAACACCCGCGACGAGCCGCACGCGGACGCGGAGCGCTACCGCCGCCTCCACGTCATCGTCGGGGACTCCAACATGTCCGAGACGACCATGCTGCTCAAGGTCGGCGCGACCGATCTGGTGCTCCGCATGATCGAGGCGGGCACGGTGATGCGCGACCTGACCCTGGAGAACCCGATCCGGGCGATCCGCGAGGTCAGCCACGACACCACCGGGCAGCGCAAGGTCCGTCTCGCCAGTGGCCGGGAGGCGTCGGCCATAGAGGTGCAGCGCGAGTACTACGAGAAGGCCGTGGACTTCGTGGATCGCCGCGGCATCCGCACGGGCAACGTCGAGCGCGTCCTCGAACTGTGGGGTCGTACGCTCGACGCGATCGAGGCCGAGGACCTCGACCGGATCGACACCGAGATCGACTGGGTCATGAAGTACAAGCTCATCGAGCGGTACCGGGCCAAGCACAACATGACCATGTCGAACCCGCGGGTCGCGCAGATAGACCTCGCCTACCACGACATCCACCGCCGGCGGGGGCTGTACTACCTGCTGGAGCGCAAGGGGCAGGCCGCCCGCATCTGCAACGACCTGAAGATCTTCGAGGGCAAGTCGGTGCCCCCGCAGACGACCAGGGCGCGGTTGCGCGGGGACTTCATCCGGCGGGCCCAGGAGCAGCGGCGGGACTTCACCGTCGACTGGGTCCACCTCAAGCTCAACGACCAGGCGCAGCGCACGGTGCTGTGCAAGGACCCGTTCCGGTCGGTGGACGACCGGGTGGAGAAGCTGATCGCGGGTATGTGAGGCGCAGGATACGCCCCGGCACCGGTGCGACTCGGGCCCCGTACGTTCCTCGTACGGGGCCCTTCGTACGGCCTAGAGTGGCGGGGTCCCGGAACCCCCTGGGGCGTGTCCCCCACATATGCCGTCTGAGATCTGAGGAACCAGTGCGCCGACTTGCCGGCCTTCTCGTCGTCCCCCTGCTGCTGTTGTCGTCAGCGGCCTGCGGCAGCGACGACAAGGGCTCCGACTCCGCTTCCGCCTCCGCGTCCACCCCGTCCAAGGGCGGTTTCCCCGCCATCACCGCGGGCGCGAAGTTCGGCGAGAAGCCCACCCTGGCCAAGGGCACGGGTACGCCGCCCAAGGAGCTGAAGACCAAGGTCATCAGCGAGGGCGACGGCGCGAAGCTGAAGAACGGCGACGTGACCCAGGTCAACTACCTCGGCCAGGCGTACGACTCCACCGAGCCGTTCGACAACAGCTTCGACCGCAAGCAGCCGTTCGATCTGACGCTCGGCGCGGGCATGGTCATCCAGGGCTGGGAGAAGGGCCTGGTCGGCCAGAAGGTCGGCAGCAGGGTCCAGCTCGTCATCCCGCCGGAGCTCGGCTACGGGCCCCAGGGCCAGGGCGACATCAAGCCGAACGCCACCCTGGTCTTCGTCGTGGA
The DNA here is from genome assembly GCF_049844595.1 of Streptomyces sp. DT224. Classification (NCBI taxonomy): domain Bacteria; kingdom Bacillati; phylum Actinomycetota; class Actinomycetes; order Kitasatosporales; family Streptomycetaceae; genus Streptomyces; species Streptomyces sp. DT224. The sequence continues at coordinate 135,143 of NZ_JBNCLI010000013.1, read as the reverse complement.
CATCCTGAAGGCGAAGCAGATTCCGGCCTCGGCCAAGGGCACCGCGGTCGCCCAGGACAACACCGACCTGCCGAAGGTGGGCACCAACACCGACGGCAAGGCGCCGAGCGTCACCATCCCGAGCAAGGTCGACCCGCCGAAGAAGCTGGTCTCCGACTACGTGCTGGAGTCCAAGGGCGACGTGGTCAAGGACACCGACTCGGTCGTCGTGAACTACGTGGCCAAGATCTGGAAGAGCGGCAAGGAGTTCGACAACACCTACACCACGGGCAAGACGCAGACCTTCCCCCTGGCGCAGGTCACCCTCAAGGGCCTGAAGGACGGCCTGGTCGGCAAGAAGATCGGCAGCCGGGTGCTGCTGGTCGTGCCGCCGGACCAGGGTCTCGGCGACAAGGAGCAGTCGGGCGTGCCCGCCAACTCCACCCTGGTCTTCGCCGTGGACATCCTGGCGAAGATGTAAGACTGTCCCGGTTGCCCAGTTCATCAGTAAGAGGAGCAAGTCAGTGAGCATCGACAAGCCCGAGGTCGACTTCCCGGGTGGCGAGCCGCCGGCCGATCTGGAGATCAAGGACATCTGGGAGGGCGACGGCGAGGAGGCCAAGCCCGGCCAGTTCGTCTCCGTCCACTACGTGGGCGTCGCCTTCTCCACGGGCGAGGAGTTCGACGCCTCGTGGAACCGCGGCAAGCCGCTGCAGTTCCAGCTCGGTGCCCGCCAGGTCATCGAGGGCTGGGACAAGGGCGTGCAGGGGATGAAGGTCGGCGGCCGCCGCCAGCTGACCATCCCCGCGCACCTCGCCTACGGTGACCGCGGCGCGGGCAGTGCGATCGGCCCGGGCGAGACGCTGATCTTCGTCTGCGACCTGGTCGCCGTCTGATCCCGCGTTCCGTGGAGCGAGGGCCCGTGCCATGAGGCACGGGCCCTCGCTTTTGTCCGGACACCCCGGGGCGGTACGGTCGAGCGTCGTAGAGCACAAGGGAAAGGGCGTCGATGGCGATTGCCAAGGCCGAGCGGCTGATGAACCTGGCGCTGTGTCTGCTGGGGACCCGGCGCCCGCTCAGCAAGCGCGAACTGCGCGGCTCCATCGAGGCGTACCTCGAAGCGGCTTCCGACGACGCCTTCAACCGGATGTTCGAGCGTGACAAGGACGATCTGCGCGAGCTCGGCCTGGTCATCGAGACCGTGGAGAACCTGGACGGCGACACCGGCTATCTCGCCCGCCGCGACAGCAACCGGCTGCCGCCCATCACGCTGGACGCCGAGGAGGCCGCCGCGCTCGGCCTGGCCGCCAAGGTCTGGCAGCAGGCCCGCCTCGCCGGCGCGGCCAGCGGGGCCCTGCAGAAGCTGCGGGCGGCCGGGATGCCCGAGACCGAGGACACCTACGAGGTGCACAGCGCCCTAGAACCCCGCATCCCCGTCCACGAGGCCGCGTTCGAACCCCTGATGCTCGCCTGCCGCGACCGCCGCCCGGTGACCTTCGACTACCGCAAGGCCAACGCCGCCCAGCCCGAGCAGCGCCAGGTCGAGCCCTGGACCCTGGAATGCTGGCGCGGCCACTGGTATCTCGCCGGCTGGGACCGTGAGCGGCGCGCCGAGCGCGTCTTCCGGCTCTCCCGGATCACCGGGAAGGTGCGCTCCCGGGCCGGCGCCTTCACCGCCGAGGTGCCCGACGTGGTCACCGTCCGCGAGACCGTGGAGAGCTGGGCCGGTGAGACGGCCACCCGGACCGCCCTGATCAGGCTCCGCACCGACTCCGGCTACCCGCTGCGCGCCCGGGCCATGTCGGTCCGGGAACTCGGGAACGGGTGGGACGAGTTGGAGATCCCGTACGGACACGGCCTGGACGCCTGGCTCGTGGAGTTCGGGCCCGACGTCGTCGTCACCGGACCCGAGGACCTGCGGGCCGACGTGGTGGACCGGCTGCGCGCCGTGGCCAAGGACTGAGGGGACCGTATTCCATGGCCACGAACGCCATCGACCAGACGCGCCGGATGCTCTCCCTGGTGACGTACCTCCGTGAGCGCCCCGGCGCCCACGTCCAGGACGTCGCCCGGGCCTTCGGGATCACCGAGGACGAGCTGATCTCCGACCTGGACGTGCTGCCCATGTGCGGGACCAGCTTCCGGGGCGGTGACCTGCTCGACATCGACACCGACGGCGACCGCATCTGGTGGCACAACGCGGACGACGTCGCCGAACCGCTGCGGCTCGCCGCCGACGAGGCGACGGCCCTGCTGGTCGCCGCCCGCGCCGTGGCGACCCTGCCCGGGCTGCGCGAGAGCGACCGGCAGGCGCTGCTGCGGGCCACCGCCAAGCTGGAGACCGCCGCCGGAGAGGTGGGCGCCGCCAGCTCCCGGCTCTCGGTCACCTTCGAGTCCGAGGGCGGCGTCTTCGCCGAGGTGGACCGGGCGATCTCGGAGCGGCGCCGGCTCTGGCTGCGCTACTACTCGCCCGCCCGCGACGAGCTCACCGAGCGCGAGGTGGACCCGATCCGGCTCTTCGCCGTCGGGCACACCTACATGGAGGCGTGGTGCCGCTCCTCCGAGGACCGGCGCACCTTCCGCCTCGACCGGGTCGCCGAGATCCGGCTGCTCGACGAGCCCGCCGCCCCGCCCGAGCTGGAGCTGCGGGACCTGTCCGAGGGGCTGGTCCAGCCGGCCGCCGAGGACCCGGAAGTCGTCGTCGAGGTCGGCCCCGGCGGGCGCTGGGTCGCCGAGTACTACCCGCACGACCGGGCGGAGGAGCTGCCCGACGGCGGTCTGCGGATCACCCTGCGCACCCCGGACCCGGCCTCGCTGCGCCGGCTCGCGCTGCGGCTCGGCCGGGAGGGGCGCATCGTCTCGCCCCCGGAGCTGGCCGAGAGCGCGCGGAGTGCGGCGCGGGCGGCGCTCGCCGCGTACGACGGCGCGGTCTGAAGGGACGGTTGCTGACATGGGCCACCTTTCCGCGCTGCCGGGCCGCGCCGCCGTGCCGACCGTCTCGGTGCCGGAGTCGGCGCGCTTCAAGGCCGCCTGCCCCGACTGCCGCGCGCGGTCCGAGCTGGCGGCGGCGGAGTTCCGGCTGGTGATCGGCGCGACCAGCCGCACCACCTTCTACTCCTTCACCTGCCCCGACTGCGCCGCGTGCGTCCGCAGACCGGCGGGGGAGCGGATAGTGGAGCTCCTCACCGACGGCGGCGTACGGACGCTGCGCCTGCACACCGGCTCCTGAAAGGCTCCTCCCGCATGTTCTGGCCCATGCTCGCCATCGCCCTGGGGTTCCTCGGAATCGCCGTGCTCGGCGTGCTCGCCATCAGGGTGTTCGTCGAGGCCCAGCGCCTCGGCCACCAGGTGACCCGCACCACGGAGCGCATCAACCGCGCCGCCGACGACCTGGAGCGCGCGGCCGAACGGCTCGCCGCCACGGGCAAGACCCTGCCGTAAGGCCCTGGAGGCCCGTAGACGCGGCCTCCTGTTTCCAGGGCCCGGGAGGTACGCTGCTGCAAGACGGCCCAGGCAGGGAGGTGCGGGCCGCAATCGAAAGTATGCACGGGCATTGCCCCGCGTTTACTCCCGCGGGTTACGATCGCTGTCGGCGAATCGTCGGATGTGTATCCGCCACTCAAGGGCAGCGAGCCCACCTCCAGCCGCCTCAGCCAGAAGGAAGCACACCATGGGCAATCTGAAGCCTCTCGAGATCGTACTGATCATCGCTGTCATCCTGCTGTTGTTCGGCGCCAAGAAGCTTCCCGACATGGCCCGTTCGCTGGGCAAGTCGGCCCGCATCCTCAAGAGCGAGGCCAAGGCCATGAAGAAGGACGACGAGCCGACGGTCACCGCCACCACGGACGCCGCCGCCGACCCGGCCGCCCAGCAGGCCGCCGCCCGTACGATCCAGGCCGCGCCCGGCGACGTCACGAGCTCCCGCCCGGTGAGCGAAGCGAAGCCCACCACCCAGAGCTGACCCGCGCCGACGGGTTCTTCCGTCGGCCGCCGCACGAGACGAGGGAAGTGGGTTGCTCAAGTCTGCCCGCAAGCAGGAGAAGGACAGCGAGGGGCGCATGCCTCTCGCTGATCACCTGCGAGAGTTGCGTAACCGACTGCTGATCGCGGTCCTGGCGGTCATCGTGATCACCTCGATCACGGCCTTCTTCTACAGCGAACTGATCGACTTCCTTATCCGGCCGATCCTCAAGTCGGTCGGCTGCGCCGACGGCCAGCGCAAGCAGGTCAACGGACGGCCCTGCGCGGAGATGACGATCAACGGTCTGGTCGGCCCGTTCTCCATCGCTCTCAAGGTCTCCCTCATGGCGGGTGTGGTCTTCTCCACGCCGGTCTGGCTCTACCAGCTCTGGGCGTTCCTCGCCCCGGGCTTGCACAAGAACGAGAAGAAGTACGCGCTGAGCTTCGTCGGCGCCGGCGTGCCGCTGTTCCTCGTGGGTGCGGCACTCGCATACATCCTGATGCCGCAGACCGCGGCAGTTCTGCTCGACTTCACCCCGGACAACACCACCAACCTGCTGCCCGTCGACGACTACCTCAACATCGTCACGCGCATGGTCGTCGTGTTCGGCCTGGCTTTCGAGCTGCCCCTGCTGCTCGTCCTGCTGAACTTCACCGGAGTGCTGTCGGCCAAGCGGCTCGCCTCCTGGTGGCGGGCCATGGTCATGGGCATCACCGTCTTCGCGGCCGTCGCCACCCCGACCGGCGACCCGCTCACGATGATCACGCTGGCCGCGCCGATCGTGCTGCTGTACTTCCTCGCACTCGGCATCTGCCTGCTCAACGACAGCCGCAGGCGCCGGAACAACCCCGATGCCGGCCTTGACGACGACGAGGCGTCCGACCTGGACCTCACACCCTCGGACCTGGGCGACATGGAGCACGTGTCGGCGTCACCCACCGTGCCGGGCCAGGCCGACGGCGGACGGTCCTCCGCGCGCGACGGTTACGACGACATCACCTGACCTTGTAGGGTCCCCGGGTGACCAGCGAGATCACCCTCTTCGTCAATCCCACCGCGGGACGCGGCCGGGGCGCGCGAGCCGCGCAGCCGGCCGCTTCGGCGTTGCGGGAGGCCGGTTTCTCCGTACGCACGATCCTCGGCGAGGACGCCGGTGACGCGCTGCGCCGGGCGCGGGACGCGGTCGCGGAGGGCACGGGGGCGCTCATAGCCGTCGGCGGGGACGGGCTCATGTCGCTGGCCCTCCAGGCTGTCGCCGGGACGCTCACCCCGCTCGGCGTGGTGGCGGTGGGGACCGGCAACGACTTCGCGCGCGCCCTGGGCCTGCCGATCCGCGACCCGGAGGCGTCCGGCCGGCTCGCCGCCGACGCGCTCAAGGGCCGGGCGCCCGTGCGCGAGATCGACCTCGGCCGGACCGGGGAACGCTGGTTCGGCTCGGTGCTCGCCTCCGGGTTCGACTCACGGGTCAACGACCGGGGCAACCGGATGCGCTGGGTGGGCGGCCGGTTCAAGTACGACCTGGCGATCCTCGCCGAGCTGGCCGCCTTCAAGCCGGTCACGTACCGCATGAGTCTGGACGGCGGGCCCGCGCGCGAGATCCGGGCGACGCTCGTCGCGGTCGGCAACGGCACCTCGTACGGCGGCGGCATGCGCATCTGCGCGGACGCGGACATGAGCGACGGCCTCTTCGACATCACGGTGGTCGGCGAGTGCAGCCGTACGACCCTGCTCAAGGTCTTCCCCCGGGTGTACAAGGGGACGCACCTCAGCCACCCCGTGGTGACCGTGCACCGGGCCTCGTCGGTCACCCTCGAAGCCGTCGGCGTCACCGCGTACGCGGACGGCGAACCGCTCGGGGCCCTCCCGCTGACCGCCGCCTGCGTGCCGAAGGCCGTACGGGTGCTGGGGGCCACCCCGGCCTCTGTCATGGGCGATTAAAGATCGCGTCACTGTCAGAGGCGGCGGGTAGGCTCGACAACAAGATGACAGAGGACCTCTCACCAGCTGAGCGCTACCAGGCTTCCCGGCTCCGGGCGGCCGAGCAGGCGACCGCTCTCGGACCGTTCCGCGAGATGTACGACTTCGATCTCGACCCGTATCAGATCGAGGCGTGCAAGGCGCTGGAGGCCGGGAAGGGCGTGCTCGTCGCCGCCCCCACCGGCTCGGGCAAGACGATCGTCGGCGAATTCGCCGTGCACCTCGCCCTGGAGCAGGGCCGCAAATGCTTCTACACCACGCCGATCAAGGCCCTGTCGAACCAGAAGTTCGCCGACCTGGTCCGGCGCTACGGCTCCGACAAGGTCGGCCTGCTCACCGGTGACAACAGCGTCAACGCGGACGCCCCGGTCGTCGTCATGACCACCGAGGTCCTGCGGAACATGCTGTACGCGGGCTCCCAGGCGCTCAACGGCCTCGGACACGTGGTCATGGACGAGGTGCACTACCTCTCCGACCGCTTCCGGGGCGCCGTCTGGGAAGAGGTGATCATCCACCTCCCCGAGTCGGTCACCCTGGTCTCCCTGTCGGCGACCGTGTCCAACGCGGAGGAGTTCGGCGACTGGCTGGACACCGTGCGCGGCGACACCGAGGTGATCGTCTCCGAGCAGCGGCCCGTCCCGCTCTGGCAGCACGTGCTGGCCGGCCGCCGGATGTACGACCTCTTCGAGGAGGAGACCGACCACGGCGGCCGCGGCACCGGCCGCCGCGAGGTCAACCCCGATCTCGTCCGCCTCGCCCGCATGGAGAACCAGCGCGGGTACAACCCCCGCGACCGCCGCCGCGGCAAGATGGTCCGCGAGGCGGACCGCGAGCGCGAGCGGCGCCAGCGCAGCCGGATCTGGACGCCCTCGCGCCCCGAGGTCATCGACCGGCTGGACGCCGAGGGGCTGCTGCCCGCGATCACGTTCATCTTCAGCCGGGCCGCCTGCGAGGCCGCCGTCCAGCAGTGCCTGCACGCCGGGCTCCGGCTCAACGACGACGACAAGCGCCGGCTGGTGCGGGAGATCGTGGAGGAGCGGACGGCGTCCATCCCGTCCGAGGACCTGCACGTCCTGGGCTACTACGAGTGGCTGGAGGGCCTGGAGCGGGGCATCGCCGCGCACCACGCCGGGATGCTCCCCAGGTTCAAGGAGATCGTCGAGGAACTGTTCGTCCGGGGCCTCGTCAAGGCCGTCTTCGCGACGGAGACGCTGGCGCTCGGGATCAACATGCCCGCCCGCTCGGTCGTCCTGGAGAAGCTCGTCAAGTGGAACGGCGAGCAGCACGCCGACATCACCCCCGGCGAGTACACCCAGCTGACCGGCCGGGCCGGACGGCGCGGCATCGACGTCGAGGGCCACGCCGTGGTGCTCTGGCAGCGCGGCATGGACCCGGGCGCCCTCGCCGGACTCGCCGGCACCCGCACGTATCCGCTGCGCTCCAGCTTCCGGCCGTCGTACAACATGGCCGTGAATCTGGTGCAGCAGTTCGGGCGGCACCGCTCGCGCGAACTCCTGGAGACCTCGTTCGCGCAGTTCCAGGCGGACCGCTCGGTGGTCGGGATCTCCCGCCAGGTCCAGCGCAACGAGGAGGGCCTGGAGGGCTACCGCGAGGGCATGACCTGCCATCTCGGTGACTTCGAGGAGTACGCGCGGCTGCGCCGCGACCTCAAGGACCGGGAGACGGAGCTGGCCAAGCAGGGGGCCTCGCAGCGGCGGGCCGCCGCCGCCGCGTCCCTGGAGAAGCTGAAGCCCGGCGACGTCATCCACGTCCCGACCGGCAAGTTCGCCGGCCTCGCGCTCGTCCTCGACCCCGGGCTCCCGGCCGGCCGCACCAACGGGCACGGGCACCGCGGCATGGAGTACCACGACGGGCCCCGCCCGCTGGTGCTGACCGCCGAGCGGCAGGTGAAGCGGCTCGCCTCGATCGACTTCCCGGTGCCCGTGGAGGCCGTGGAGCGGATGCGGGTGCCCAAGTCGTTCAACCCGCGCTCGCCGCAGTCGCGCCGGGACCTGGCCTCCGCGCTGCGGACCAAGGCCGGGCACATCGTCCCGGACCGGCACCGCAAGGGCCGCGCCCCCGCAGCCGACGACCGCGAGATCGCGCGCCTGCGGGCCGAGCTGCGCGCCCACCCCTGCCACGGGTGCGACGAGCGCGAGGACCACGCCCGCTGGGCCGAGCGCTACTACCGGCTCCAGCGCGACACCCGGCAGCTGGAGCGCCGCATCGAGGGGCGCACCAACACGATCGCCCGCACCTTCGACCGGATCGTGGCCCTGCTCACCGAGCTGGACTACCTGCGTGGCAGCGAGGTCACCGAGCACGGGCGGCGCCTCGCCCGGCTCTACGGTGAGCTCGACCTGCTGGCGAGCGAGTGCCTGCGCGCCGGCGTCTGGGAGGGGCTGAACGCGGCGGAGCTCGCGGCGTGCGTCTCCGCCCTGGTGTACGAGGCGCGGCAGGCCGACGACGCGGTGGCGCCGAAGCTGCCGTCGGGGCCCGCGAGGACCGCGCTGGGCGAGATGGTCCGCATCTGGGGGCGGCTCGACGCCCTGGAGGAGGACTTCAAGATCAACCAGGCGGAGGGGGTGGGCCAGCGCGAGCCCGATCTCGGCTTCGCCTGGGCGGTGTACATGTGGGCGTCCGGCCGCTCGCTGGACGAGGTGCTGCGCGAGGCGGACATGCCGGCCGGTGACTTCGTGCGCTGGTGCAAGCAGGTCATCGACGTGCTGGGCCAGGTGGCCGCCGCCGCGCCCCGGGAGAACAGCTCGGTGGCCCGGAGTGCCCGCAAGGCGGTCGACGAGGTGCTGCGGGGCGTCGTCGCGTACAGCTCCCTGGGCTGAGCCACGCCGAAGCCGGCCGGATCCCCCTGGGGCCGGCCGGCTTCGGCGTGGGTTCCCTTTCCCGGGGAGGGCCGGTCAGGACCGGCCGCCTCGGCTCATTTTCATCGACGCGCCCGCGCAGACCAGTCCGAGCAGGGCGGTCAGTCCGCCGATGATGACGTTGTTGAGGATGACGCCGGTGTCCGGGCTGCTGCCCACCACCCAGGGCGAGATGATCATCCAGGCGCCCATGGCGCAGATGGCCCAGCTCAGGCCGTACATCCGCTGCGGCATCGCGGTGAAGCCGAGGCCGAGCACGGCGATCGCGATGCCCATGACCAGGTTGTGCGTCACCAGCGCGGACTGCGAGGTGGTGAAGTGCAGCACCCACGGAGACACGGCGCAGTAGAGGCCGACCAGGAAGACCGGCGCGTCCACGAGCGCCACGTCGCGGCCGCCCATGACGCGTGCGTAACGGTCGCTCATTTCCGACACATCGGGGTGTCCGGCCATGTCGTGGCCGACGTGCGAGACGTTTGACATGAGTTTCGTCCCCTTCGGATCATGCGGACCCGGTCACCGCCACGCGCGGGAAGCGGCCCGCACGGACCATTCTGCTCTTATCCGTCTCTTATGTGCAGGTTCGAGGCGATGTGCTGCCCGCAGGATCCGCACCGGCCGGCCGGGGGCCTCGCGGTGGGCCCGGGAGCCCACCGCGAGGGACGCGGATCAGGCGGCGGGCGGCATCAGGACCGTGTCCACGATGTAGACCGTGGCGTTGGCCGTGGGGACGTTGCCGCAGACGACCTTCGACGAGTCGTTGACGGTGTACGTCACGTCCGAGCCCGAGGTCGTCAGTTCACCCTTCTCCAGAGTCTCGAACGAGCCGTTCCCCAGCTGCTTCGGCGTCAGCTTCTGACCCACCACGTGGTACGTGAGGACCTTCGTGAGCGCGTCCTTGTCGGCGAGGAGCTTGTCGAGGTCGGCCTGCGGGACCTTCGCGAAGGCGTCGTTGGTCGGCGCGAACACGGTGATGTTCTGCGCGTTGTTGAGCGTGTCGACCAGGCCGGCCTTCTTGACCGCGGTGACCAGGGTGGACAGGGCCGGGTTGTGCGAAGCCGCCGTGGCGACGGGGTCCTTCGCCATGCCGGTGAAGGAACCCGCTCCGCTCTTCGGGACCGAGGCGCAGGCCGGGCCGAAGGGCTTGTCCGCGTCCATGGACTTCTCGGCGGACGGCGAGGCCGGGGCCTTCGCGGAGCTCGCGCTCGACCCGGACGCGCTGTCCTTGGAGTCGTCGGAACAGGCCGTCAGGGCCAGCGGCAGGACGAGCGCGGCGGACAGCGCGACGGCGGCGCGGCGGGCGTGGATGACCTTCATGATGTTCTCCTGTCGGGGTAATCGAATGACTGCGTACGGTAATTGACTTGGGGTGCGCGCGGCCCGGACGGACGGTGCGCATGTCGGGAGGAGGCGGCGGGAGCGCGTGCTCAGGACACGTCGACCACCACCGAGTGCCGGCCGGTGGCGCCGTCCGGAACGGTGCCGGCGCGGCGGGCTGTCTGCGTGGCGCCGGTCCGGTCGGTGGCGCGGACCTCCAGGGTGTGGCTGCCCGGGGTGGCCGGCCACTCCCACACCCACTGGCGCCAGACGTCCCGGCCCGCCGGCGCCGCGAGCCGTGCCGGGTGCCACGGGCCGCCGTCCACCCGGACCTCGACCCGGGTGATGCCCCGGTGCTGGGCCCAGGCGACCCCGGCGACCGGCACCGTGCCGGCCTTCGGGGACGCGAAGGGGCGGGGGGTGTCGATGCGGGCCTGGGTCTTGACGGGCGCCCGCCGGGACCAGGTCCGCCTCACCCAGTACGCGTCGTACGCGTCGAAGGTGGTCAGCTCGATGTCCTTGATCCACTTGCAGGCCGACACGTATCCGTACAGGCCGGGGACGACCATCCGGACCGGGAAGCCGTGCGCGAAGGGCAGCGGCTCCCCATTCATGCCGAAGGCGAGCAAGGCGTCGCGGCCGTCCATGACGTCCTCGACCGGGGTGCCGATCGTCATGCCGTCCACCGAACGCGCCACGAGCTGGTCGGCCGGACCGCCCTCGGACGGGGGCCGCACCCCCGCCTCGCGCAGCAGACCGGCGAGACGTACGCCGAGCCACCGGGCGTTGCCGACGTACGGCCCGCCCACCTCGTTCGAGACGCAGGTCAGCGTGATGTCGCGCTCCACGGCTTCGCGGCGCAGCAGATCCTGGAAGGTGAGCGTCACCGGACGGGGCACGCCCTTGCCGCGGATCCGCAGCCGCCACGCCCCGGCGTCCACCCTCGGTACGACCAGGGCCGTGTCGACGCGGTAGAAGTCCTTGGCCGGCGTGACGAACGGGCCGAGTCCCCGGATGCCCAGGTCCGCGCCGGCCGGCACGGCGGGGGCGGGTGAGCCGGGCGCGGGGAGCTTCACATCGCGCCGGGACGCCTCGGCCCCGGCTCGGACCGCCGAGGTGAGCCGCCTCCCCAGCAGCCCCGCCCCGGCGGAGGCCACCGCCGCGGCACCCGCCGCGACGACGAACCCGCGCCGGTCGAAGCCCCCGGCGGACCGGACCCCGGAGGGCCGGGCCCGGACCAGCCGCCCGGCCAGCACGTACAGCAGCGCCGCGCCCACCAGTGCGCCCAGCACGGACGGCAGCGCGTCCGGGACCCGGCCCTCGGGCCGGCCGGCCGCCGCCGTCGCCCCGACCGCTCCGAGGACCAGCACGGCCGCCGAACCGGTGAGCCGGTGACGGAGCGCCAGCAGCCCGACGGCCACGGCGAACAGTGCCAGGACCGCCAGGATGCCGAGTTCCAGGACCAGCTTGTCGTCGGTCCCGAAGTTCCGTACGGCGAAATCCTTCAGCGCCGGGGGAGTGCGGTCGATCACCGCACCGCCCACCGCCGCGACCGGACCCGCCTCGGGGCGCACGACCGCCGCCGCCAGCTCGGCGACGGCCAGGGCGCCGAACCCGGCGATCACACCGCTGAGCGCGGCACAGGCCGCCCGCAGCGCGCGGGACCGCCGGGGCTCGGCGGCCCAGGTCTCCGGATCGTTCTGATCTCCACTCACGACGGGGATTCGGTGCCGGGGCCCGGGCGGATGGGTCTGTCACCCGATCGGGTGAACGCCACTCAGGTCCATCCGCCCAGAGGTCCGCAATGAAGCACGTGCGCACAGGCATCGCCCGCGTCTTCGGGGGGGCTCGGAAGGAGGCGGCGACGCACGGCCGTCATGGGCGGCTGCGCGGCGTGGCGGGACTGACCGCCGCTCACATCGTGACGTCGTTCGGGGCGGACGACCGGGTGGGCGCCCCCGCGCACGCCCACGAGCTGTCCGGGGTGCACGGCCGCGTCCACCCCGTCGGCTCATCGACGGCAGCGGCAGGGTCCCGCCGGAACGGCGCAGGGCCGGCCGCCCCGGATGCGCCGCGCGGACCGGCGGCCTCTTCCCGCGCCCGCCGCGCCGGGGCTGAGCGGGGGCCGGCCCCGGAAAGCCCCGGGCCGGCCGCTCACGCTGGCAGCTCCATCAGCGCCACCGGGTCCGAGGTCGGCCGCGCCGAGCCGCCCGCCGGTTCCACGGTGACGCCCATGCCCGTGGCCCCGCCGACCGGGCCGTCGAGCAGCGTGGTGTACGTGGTCGACGACGGGCCCGTGGCGCGCAGCAGGCCCGCCGGGCGCATCGTGCCGCCGTCGTCGAACCACAGCTGGTACACCTTGCCGCTGGGTGCCTCGGTCAGCCCGGACGCGAGGAACACCGCCCGGTCCTCGCTCCGGGAGACCACCACCGTGCCCTGCGCCCCGTCCTCCAGCGTGCCGGACGCGGTCTTCGCGTCGGGTGCCGCCAGGACGCGGGCCACCTGCTCGGCCCGGAGCCGGGCCGCGTCGGCCTGCCGCTGGGCGTCCCGTGCCTCCTGGTGCTGCCAGACGGCGATCCCGCCGAGGCCCGCCGCCGCGGCGACGCACGCGGCCAGGGCGAACCGGGACCACCGGGCCGCCCCCTGCCGCCGGTCCGGCGAGCGCTCGCGGCGGGGGAGCGCGGGCGGCTCCTGGCGTACGGTCGTGATCTCCCGGAGCACCCGCTCCCGCAGCTCCCGGGGGGCCGGGGCGGCGATGGCGAGGCCGAGCCGGGTGGCGGTCTCGGAGAGTTCGCGCACCTCGGTGGAGCAGGCGTCGCAGTCGCCCAGGTGCCGTTCGAAGTCCCGGCGTTCGGTGTCCGGCAGGGCGTGCAGGGCGTAGGCGCCCGTCAGCGTGTGGAGTCCGGCGTCGGTCATGAGGTCACCCCCAGGCAGTCGCGCATCCGGATCAGCCCGTCGCGCAGTCGAGTCTTGATCGTGCCGAGCGGCACCGCGAGCAGTTCGGCCACCTCGCGATAGGTCAGCCCCCGGTAGTACGCCAGGGTGACCGACTCCCGCTGGAGTTCGGACAGCGTCCGCATGCAGCGGCGCACCTGCTCGCGTTCCAGCCGGGTCTCGACCTGTTCGGTGACCTCGTCGAAGGCGGGGGTGCGGTCGAGGAGGGCGGCCTTGTGTTCGCGGGCGGCCGACGCCTGCGCCGAACGGACCCGGTCGACGGCGCGGCGGTGGGCGAGCGTCAGCACCCAGTTCATGGCGCTGCCCCGGGCGGGCTGGAAGCGGGACGCGGTGCGCCACACGTCCACCCAGACCTCCTGGGCGACCTCCTCCGACTGGGCGGGATCGCGCAGTACCCCGCGCACGAGCCCGAGCACCGGACCGCTCACCGCGTCGTAGACCTGGGCGAAGGCGTTCTGGTCGCCCCGGGCGACCAGGACCATCAACTCCTGGAGATCAGGCCCCGCCGAGGCCGTTCCGCTGATGTACACGGCTTCTTTCACGCGGGGTTCCCTTCGTGGTCATCGCTCTCCGAGGGTGATTCGGAGCCGGTGCCCGGGCGGATTGGCCGGAAGCCGGAGATCCTTCCACGGCTTCCCGGCGGCCGGCTCGGAGAACGGTGGGCCCGCGACATGCCTGTGCCCCGGCCGTCGGACCGGGGCACAGGGGCGTACGAGAGGTCAGGCCGCGCTCTCCTGCTCGCGCTCCACCTGCTCGTTCCACTGGCGCTTGACGGAGCGCCAGGACTCGTCGTCGTGGCCGAGCCGCCAGTAGCCCGAGATCGACAGCTGGGAGGCCGGAACACCGCGATCCAGCCGCAGGTGGCGGCGGATGTCCTTCACGAAGCCCGCCTCGCCGTGGACGAACGCCTGGACCCGGCCGGCCGGGAACTCCAGCTTCCGTACCGCCTCGGTGAGCGCCTCGCCGACCGGGCGGCCCGCCCGGTGCAGCCAGGTGACCGCCACGCCGTCCGGCGTGGCGATCTTCTGCTCCTCCGCCGCGTCCGCCACCTCGACGTACGCGTGCACCACGGCACCCGCCGGCATCTGCTCCAGCGCGGCGGCGACCGCCGGCAGCGCGCTCTCGTCGCCCGCCAGCAGGTGCCAGTCCGCCGAGGCGTCCGGGGCGTAACCCCCGCCGGGGCCCAGGAACGTCACCTGGTCGCCCGGCTGCGCGCCCGCCGCCCAGGGCCCGGCGAGGCCCTCGTCGCCGTGCACCACGAAGTCGATCGCCAGCTCCCGGGCGGCCGGGTCCCAGGAACGCACCGTGTAGGTACGGGTGGTGGGCCACAGCTCGCGCGGGTACTCCTCGCGGATGCGGGCCACGTCGAAGGGCTGGGCGTAGTCCGCGCCCTCGGGGGCGAAGCACAGCTTGACGTAATGGTCGGTGAAGCCCGCGAGCGCGAAGCCGGCGAGACCGTCGCCGCCGAGCACCACCCGGATCATGTGCGGGGTGATCTGCTCGGTGCGCAGGACCTGCGCCCCCCGGGCCTGAGGTGCCCGCCGCTCCGGTCGTTCTGCCACGAGGTCTGCTCCCTGCTGCCGGAATTGGAGACCGTCGACCGATGCCGAGATCGCCCTTAGGGTCACCTAACTTAACACCTCAGGGCTGCAGTGCGGAGTGGAGGCGCTGAAGGGCCCCGCCCAGCCCCCACCGGGTCGCGAGCGCGTCGAGGGCGGCCGGATCGCGGGGCGCGGCGGGCAGCGCCGGGTCGAAGTCCGGCAGCGGTACGTCACCGGCGACCCGCACCACCTTCGGCGCGACGGCCACGTAGGCGCGGGCCTCGTCGAGCCGCTTGCGCTGCGAGGGCGTCAGCTTCGCCGCCGGATCGTCCACCGCCGCCATGATCCCGGCGAGGTCGCCGAAGGCGTCCAGCAGCTTCGCCGCCGTCTTCTCGCCGATCCCGGGCACCCCCGGCAGCCCGTCGCTCGGGTCACCGCGCAGCAGCGCCAGGTCCACGTACCCGGGGCCGTCCACCCCGTACTTCTCGCGCAGCCACGCCTCGTCCGTCACCTGGAGCGTGCCGACTCCCTTCAGCGGGTAGAGCACCCGCACCCCGCGGGCGTCGTCCACCAGCTGGTACAGGTCCCGGTCGCCGGTGACGATGTCGACCGGGCCAGCCGCCCGCCCGGTCAGTGTGCCGATGACGTCGTCGGCCTCGTACCCCTGGGCGCCGACCCGGGCGATGCCCAGCGCGTCCAGCACGTCCGCGATGACCGGCACCTGCGGGGCCAGCGTGTCCGGGGTTTCCTCCTCGTCGGGCACGCCCGCCGCGGTCTCGGCCGCCACCCGGTGCGCCTTGTACGTGGGGATGAGGTCGACCCGCCACTGTGGCCGCCAGTCCGCGTCCCAGCAGGCGACGAGGTCGTCCGGCCGGTGGTCCTGCACGAGGCGGCCGATGAAGTCCAGCAGCCCGCGCACGGCGTTGACCGGGGTGCCGTCCGGCGCGCGCACCGAGTCGGGCACGCCGAAATAGGCGCGGAAGTAGAGGGAAGCGGTGTCGAGGAGCATCAGGCGTCGCGTCACACGCCGATGATGCCGCACGGCACCGACAGGGGCCGCCGCGGACGCGGTTCCCGGAAAACCAGGGTGTTTTATGTGATCCAGGCCACTCCTGTGTTTGCTCCGAGTAAGCGGGGGCAGGCGCGCCATCGGAGCGGATCACGTCGCATTTTCAACTAGTGCATGTGCCATACGGACAGAATCCGTGCCGCTCCACGGTCTGCCGGCGGGGGTGGCGGACCGTTCTCGGTTCAACGCGTGAGGTGTATGTGTCCAGGCTGCAAGCCGAGCACTTGTACAAAGTGTTCGGCAGACGACCCGATCAAGCCGTGCAGAAGCTGCGGAGCGGCACCGGCCGCGACGCGCTGCGCGCCGACGGAACCACCGCAGCGGTGATCGACGCATCGTTCACCGTCGAACCGGGCCAGATCTTCGTCGTGATGGGTCTGTCCGGCTCGGGCAAGTCCACGCTGCTGCGGATGCTCAACGGCCTGCTGGAGCCCACCTCCGGCCAGGTGCTCTTCGACGGCCAGGACCTGACCGCCCTGAGCCCCGCCGAACTCCGCCACGTCCGCTCCACCAAGATCAGCATGGTGTTCCAGCACTTCGCGCTCTTCCCCCACCGGAGCGTCCTGGAGAACGCCGCGTACGGCCTGGAGGTGCAGGGCGTGCCGCGCGCAGAGCGTCACCGCCGCGCCACCGAGGCCCTGGAGCTGACCGGCCTGGCCGGCTGGGAGAAGTCCTGGCCCGACGAGCTGTCCGGCGGCATGCAGCAGCGCGTGGGCCTCGCCCGCGCGCTCGCCACCGACGCCGACCTGCTCCTGATGGACGAGTCCTTCAGCGCGCTCGACCCGCTGATCCGCCGCGACATGCAGGACCAGCTCCTGGAACTCCAGAAGCGGCTGAAGAAGACCATCGTCTTCATCACCCACGACCTCAACGAGGCCATGCGCCTCGGCGACCGCATCGCCGTGATGCGCGACGGCGAGATAGTCCAGCTCGGCACCGCCGAGGACATCCTCGTCACCCCGGCCAACGACTACGTCGCCTCCTTCACCCAGGACGTGGACCGTGCCCGGGTGCTGACGGCCGGCGCGATCATGGCCGAGACGGACACCGTCATGGGCACGCTGTGCGACCAGGGCAAGGAGATCCGGACCGCCGACGACGTGCTGCGGTCCGCCCCGGCCACGGTCACCGAGTCCACGCCGATCATCGAGCTGTTCACGCCCTGCTCGCAGAGCCGGGTCGCGGTCGCCGTGACCGACGACAAGGGCAAGCTCCTCGGCGTCGTGCCCCGCGAGCGGCTGCTCGCCGTGCTCGGCGAGCCGATGACCCCCGCCCAGGCTCCCCAGGACGCCGCCACCTCGCTGAAGAAGGTGGCCGGTGTTTAGGCTCCATCTCGGCGACTGGGTCGACTCCGCGGTCGACTGGCTCCAGAACCACCTCTCCTGGCTCTTCGACTTCATCAGCTCCGTCGTGAGCGGCATGTTCGACGGCATCGCCGCCGTGCTCTCCGCTCCCGCGCCCCTGCTCTTCGCGGGCATCGTCGCCGTCATCGCCTGGTGGCTGCGCGGCCTGCTCGCCGGAATCCTGGCATTCGTCGGCTTCGCCCTCATCGACTCGGTCGAGTTGTGGGACGAGGCGATGGACACGCTCACCCTGGTGCTCGTCGCGACGATCGTGACGCTGGTCCTGGCCGTGCCGCTCGGCATCTGGGCCTCCCGCTCCAAGACGGTGAGCGCGGTGACCCGGCCGGTCCTGGACTTCATGCAGACCATGCCCGCCATGGTCTACCTGATCCCCGGCGTGATCTTCTTCGGTGTCGGTGTCGTTCCCGGCATCATCGCCACCATCATCTTCGCGCTGCCTCCGGGCGTCCGGATGACCGAACTCGGCATCCGCCAGGTCGACGGCGAGCTGGTCGAGGCGGCCGAGGCGTTCGGCACGACGTCCCGCAACACCCTGCTGCGGGTCCAGCTTCCGCTGGCCCTGCCCACGATCATGGCGGGTATCAACCAGGTCATCATGCTGGGCCTGTCCATGGTGGTCATCGCCGGCATGGTCGGCGGCGGCGGCCTCGGCGGCTCCGTCTACCGGGCCATCGGCAACGTCGACGTCGGCCTGGGCTTCGAGGCCGGTGTCTCCATCGTCATCCTGGCCATGTACCTGGACCGGATGACCAGTGCCCTGGGCCGCGAGGTCTCCCCGCTCGCGCGCCGCGCGCTCGCCAAGGCGCAGTCGATGGCCGGCGGTCTGAAGATCTGGCACCACCGCCCGCAGCCCGTCGTCGCCGTCGCGGGCGTCGTCGCCCTCGCGCTCGTCGCCGGCGGCATGGGCATCTTCGGCTCCTCCGACGACGAGGCCGTCGCGGCCTCCGACACGAAGAACATCGGCGCCGGCAAGAAGATCAGCATGGGGTACATCCCGTGGGACGAGGGCATCGCCTCCACCTTCCTGTGGAAGGAGCTGCTGGAGCGCCGCGGCTTCGAGGTCGACGTCAAGCAGTACGAGGCCGGCGCGCTGTACACCGGCATGGCGGGCGGCCAGATCGACTTCGAGACCGACTCCTGGCTCCCGGTCACCCACGCCTCGTACTGGAAGAAGTACAAGGACCGCCTGGAGGACATGGGCTCCTGGTACGGCCCCACCTCGCTGGAGCTGGCCGTCCCCAGTTACGTCAAGGACGTGAAGTCCCTGGCCGACCTCAAGGGCAAGGCGTCCGACTTCAAGGGCCGGATCGTCGGCATCGAGCCGAGCGCCGGTGAGATGGGCCTGCTCAAGGACAAGATCCTGCCGGGCTACGGCCTGGACAAGGAGTACAAGGTCGTCGACGGCTCCACGCCGTCCATGCTGGCGGAGCTGAAGCGCGCGTACGCCAAGAAGGAACCGATCGTCGTCCCGCTCTGGTCGCCGCACTGGGCGTACAACCAGTTCGAGCTGACCAAGCTCAAGGACCCCGAGAACCTCTGGGGCAAGGGCGACGGCATCCACACGCTGACCCGCAAGGGCTTCACCGCCGACAACCCCGAGGTCGGCAAGTGGCTCAAGGACTTCAAGATGAGCGAGGACCAGCTCACCAGCCTTGAGGCCCAGATCCAGAAGAGCGGCTCCGGCAAGGAGCAGGAGGCCGTCCGCACCTGGCTGAAGGCCAACCCGGACGTCGCCGACAAGTGGACCCCGGTGAAGAAGTCCGCCCCGGCCAAGGGCGCGAACGGCAAGGACGAGCGCGACCGCCCGGTGGAGATGGCCTGGTTCCCCTGGGAGGAGGACATCGCCGCCACGTACCTGTGGAAGGCCGTCCTGGAGGACCGCGGCTACAAGATCAACCTCAAGCAGTTCGAGGTCGGCCCGATGTACACCGCGATGTCGCGCGGCCAGATCGACGTGCAGCTCGACGGATGGCTCCCCTTCACCCAGAAGAACTACTGGGACAAGTACGGCTCCAAGCTGACGGACATCGGCTCCTGGTACGGCCCGACCTCCATCGAGGTCGCGGTGCCCGACTACGTCAAGGACGTGAAGTCCCTGGCCGACCTCAAGGGCAAGAGCTCGGAGTTCAAGGGCCGGATCATCGGCATCGAGCCCGGCACCGCCACGATGGAGAACCTGAAGAAGAACGTGCTCCCGGCCTACGGCCTGGACGACGAGTACAAGGTGGTCGACTCCTCGACGCCCGGCATGCTCGCCGAGCTGAAGCGCGCGTACGCCAAGAAGGAGCCCATCGCCGTCCTGCTGTGGACCCCCCACTGGGCGTACAGCGAGTACGGGATGACCAAGCTCCAGGACCCGAAGAAGGCGTTCGGCGAGGGCGACCGGCTGCACACCATCGCCTCCGAGGAGTTCCCGGAGAACTACCCGCGGCTGACGGAGTGGTTCAAGGACTTCAAGCTGAGCGAGGACCAGCTCGCCGGCCTGGAGAACCAGATCCAGAAGCTCGGTACCGGGCACGAAGAGGAAGCCGTGAGGGCCTGGATGAAGAAGAACCCGGGAATCGCGGACAAGATGGCACCCCAGTAGGGGCCGTCACCGGCCCCCACCAGGGCCGCAACCCGTGAAGGGGTGGGTCGCGCCGACGGCGTGACCCACCCCTTCCGGCGTTCCGGTCCGCTCACTTTCCGGGCCGTCCTGGCGTAACGGTGTGCGCGACCGGCTCACAACCGGAAGGATGGCGAGTCGGGAGGGAGCCGGACATGGACGAGAAGGAAACACTCCGGGTGGGCGCCGCCGTCCGCCGACAGCGCAGGTCCCTGGGACTCACCCTGGCCGCCGTGGCCTCGCGCAGCGGCCTTTCCGTGCCGTTCCTCAGCCAGATCGAGAACGAGCGCGCCAGACCCAGCCCCCGGTCGCTCGACCGGGTCGCGGAAGCGCTGGAGACCACCACGGCCCGGCTGCGCGCCGCCGCCGACTCCGCGCGCGCGGTCGACGTCGTGCGCGCCGCCCACGAGGACGGGGTGCACCGGGTGGTCCGGGGGCGCCACCAGCTCAGCGCCCTGGAGTTCACCGGGGAGCTCGACCTCGGGCGCGAGTTCCAGCACCGCAACGACGAGCTCCTGTACGTCGCCGAGGGGGCCGCCGAAGTGGAGGCCGAGGGCCGGGCCTACCGGCTGGTCCAGGGCGACACGCTCTTCCTGTCCGGCGGGGTCCGCCACCGCTGGCGGGCCACCCTCCCCGGCACCCGGCTGCTGTGCGTCGCGGTCGCCGAACACATCGACGCGACGTCCGACCCCCGGCGCTGAGAGCGTCCGGGGGCCGCCGAACGCGTGCTCAGGCCGTACGGGCCGCCACCGGGGCGGGCCGGTGCGGCGCCGCGAGCAGCGCCCCGCTGAGCACCCCGCGCACCGTGCGCACTCCCGCCACCGCCCACGCCGACACCAGCAGCACGTACAGCGCGACGGCCAGCCAGGTGAACGCGGTCAGACCGGTGTGCCGGGCCAGGCCCGCCGCGCCGGTCACGCAGGTGCCGACGGGGAAGGTGAAGCCCCACCAGGTCATCGAGAACGTCATCCCGCCCCGTACCGCCCGCACCACCAGTGCCACCGCCAGGGCCAGCCACATCAGGGCGAAGCCCATCACCGGCACCCCGTACAGCACCGCGAAGGCGCGGAGCGCCGAGGCGTACGGGCCCTCGACCGTGCCCGGCGCCACATCGGCCAGCGCGTTGACCGCGGTCGTCGACTGGCCCAGCGGGCCGAGCACCAGGAACAGGGTGGGCGTCAGCGCGAGCGGCAGCGGGCCCCCGTGCACCAGCCGGGCGAAGACCAGCGGGAGCATGACCAGCGTCGCCAGCAGGCTCAGCCCGAACATCGCGTAGCAGCCCAGCAGCAGCGCCTCGCGCCCCTGCCCCGCGGGCAGCTCCGCCACGAGCAGCGGGCCCAGCGCGGCCGACACCATCGGCGCCACCACCGGCAGCAGCCACACCGGGGACGCGGTGCCCGGCTCCGGCCGGTGGCGCACGATCATGAGATACGGGACCGCCACGGCCGCCACCAGACCGGTCACCGTGCCCGCCGTGTACAGGACCACGTCCAGCCCGAGCGCCGCCCGGTGCCCGATGAGGTCCTTGCCCACGGCCATGCCGGAGCCGCCGACGGCCAGCAGCGCCATCGCCAGGCAGCCGTAGAACGGCGCGACGGCCTGGTCCGCGAGATGGGCGCGCGCCTGGTCGCGGTGGGCCGCCCAGTGCCCGGCGCGGGCCGCCAGCACGGCGGCGAGCAGCAGCGCCGAGAACAGCCACACCACGGTGCACGCGCCGCGCAGCCCGGGCACATGCACCGGCAGCGCGGCACCGGCGCTCGCGACGATCGCGGTGCCCATCACGGTGGCGTACCAGTTGGGGCCGAAGTGCCGCAGCGCGGGCCTTCGGAGGGTGCCGGAGTACGGGGAAGAGGTGCGGGTCCGCAGATGGATGGCCATGCCACGATTCTTTCGGCCGCGCCGGGACCCCACCAGGGAGCACTGCCCTATGAGGTCATAAAGTGGACTTATGACCGGCGAACCGTCCACCCCCCTCTCCCACCGGGTGCCCGACCTGGGCGCGCTGGAACTGCTCCTCGCGGTCGCCCGGCACGGCAGCCTCGGCCGGGCCGCCCGCGACGTCGGCATCACCCAGCCCGCCGCCAGCAGCCGCGTCCGCTCCATGGAACGGCAGCTCGGCCTCACCCTCCTCGACCGCTCGCCCCGGGGCTCCCGGCTCACGGACGCGGGTGCCCTGGTCACCGACTGGGCGCGCCGGGTCGTGGAGGCCGCCGAGGCGTTCGACGCGGGCGCCCAGGCGCTGCGCGACCGCCGCGACTCCCGGCTGCGGGTCGCCGCCTCCATGACCATCGCCGAGTACCTGCTGCCCGGCTGGCTCATCGCCCTGCGCGCCGAACGCCCCGGCACCGCCGTCTCGCTGCTCGCCGGGAACTCCGCGGTGGTCGCCGAGCGGCTGCTGCGCGGTGAGGCGGACCTGGGTTTCGTGGAGGGCCTGTCCGTCCCGGAAGGGCTCGACGGTACGGTCATCGCCCACGACCGCCTCGTCGTCGTGGTCGCCCCCGCCCATCCGTGGGCCCGCCGCCGCACCCCGCTGACCCCGGCCGAGCTGGCCGGGACCCCGCTGATCCTGCGCGAGCACGGTTCCGGCACCCGCCAGGTCCTGGACGCGGCGCTCGCCGTCCACGGCCCGCTGGCCCCGCCGCTCCTGGAGCTCTCCTCGACCACCGCGGTCAAGGGCGCGGCGGAGAGCGGCGCCGGCCCCTGCGTCCTGAGCGAGCTCGCGCTCGGCGAGGAGCTGTCCGCCCGCCGCCTGGTCAAGGTCCCCATCGCCGGGGCCCGGCTGCGCCGCCAGCTGCGCGCGGTCTGGCCCTCGGGCCACCGCCCCACGGGCCCGGCCCGCGACCTGCTCGCGCTGACCCGGTCCGAGTCTTCCGGGGGCGCGCCCTAAGCGGTGCCCTGGGGCCTGGCGTCGTAGGCGTCGCGGTGGGTCAGGACCTCGTCCATGTTGCTCTCCGCCCACTTCTTGATGTCCCGCATGACGCACTGGAGCGAGCGGCCGAGGCCGGTCAGCTCGTAACTGACGGTCACCGGCACGGTGGCGGTCACCGTCCTGGTCACCATGCCGTCACGCTCCAGCGAACGCAGCGTCTGCGTCAGCATCTTCTGGCTCACGCCCGAGATCCGGCGTGACAGCTCGGAGAAGCGCATGGGGTGCGGTTCCCCGACGGTGGCCTCCCCGGGGTGCGGGCCGTCGCCGCCGAGCGCGGCGAGCACCAGCGCGACCCACTTGTCGGAGATCCGCTCCAGGAGCCGGCGGCTCGGGCAGACCGCCAGAAACGCGTCGTACTCCCGCTTGGCCTCGGCCCGCCGCTCGGACGCGGTGCTGGTCGCCATCTGTCAGACATCTCCTCGACTCGGTGACTTACTTACTTCAAGGTGCCTACTTCCCAGTGGTGACCGGGTTCTTCCATGCTGGTGTCCAGACGCAGGGATGGCAAGACCTCACACAAACCCTGCTTGAAAAGGGAGTTGACGATGAATCAGGTGACTTCGCGCCGCGCCGTGGTCCGCGTTCCGTCCGGGCCCGAGTCCATCGAGACCGTCGAGGCGCCGGTGGCCGAGCCGGGACCGAAGGAGATCCGCGTCAGGATCGCCGCGGCGGCGGTGAACCCCGTCGACCTGGGCGTGGCGGCCGGCGTCTTCCACCGGCTCGGCATGGTCGATCAGCCCCACTGGACCGGCCTCGGCTGGGACTTCTCCGGAACCGTGGAGGCCGCCGGACCGGACGCCGGACTGCCCGCCGGGACCCGTGTCGCCGGGTTCCTGGACGGCTTCGACCGCGATCACGGCTCCCATGCCGAGCACGTCGTCGTCCCCGCCGCGAACGTCGCCGTCGTGCCGGACGCCGTCGACCTGGTGGCGGCGGCCACGGTGCCGCTCAACGCCACCGCCGCCGCCCAGGCCGTCGACCTCCTCGGCGAGGCGCCGAGCGACGCCCGGCGGCTGCTGGTGACCGGTGCGGCCGGTGCGGTGGGGGCGTACGCCGCCGTGCTCGCCCAGGAGCGCGGCTGGCAGGTGACCGGGCTGGCCCGAGCGGCCGACGAGCCGTTCGTCCGCGGCCTGGGTGCGGGCTTCACCACCGAACCCGGCCAGGGGTGGGACGCTGTCGCCGACGCCGGAGCCCTCCAGGAGACCGCCCTCCGGGCCGTGCGCGACGGCGGCCGCTTCGTGGGCGTGCAGCCCGCCGCCAGGCTCCCCGAGGAGCGCGGCATCACCGTCGAGGTCGTCTTCGCCCGCCCCGACGGGCCGCTGCTCGCCGGTCTGCTGGCACGGGTGGCGGCGGGAGAGCTCCCGGCCCGCGTCCACGCCGTCGTGTCACTCGATCAGGCCGCCGACGCCTACCGGGCGATGGCGCAGGGCCGCATCCGCGGCCGGATCGTCCTTGTCCCCTGACACCACGTCACGCGTAGACGATGACCACGACCTTCTTCGACGTAGGGACAGCTGATGCTCACCACCATTGCCACCGTCCTCGCCGGTCTCCTCGGCGCGGGCCTCGTCCTCATGGGCGCGAACGTCCTCATCAGACCGCAGGGTGCCGCCGGTTTCGGCATTCCCGACGCGCCGGTCGAGGACCGCGGCTTCCAGCCCTGGCTGCGCGTGAAGGGGTTGCGGGAGATCGCGCCCGGCGCCTTCGTCTTCGTCCTGATGGCCGTCGCGAGCTCGTCGGTCCTGGGCTGGTACCTGCTGGTGTTCGCCGTGATACCCGCCGGGGACGCGCTGGTCGTGCTGCGCAGCGGCGGGCCGAGGGCGACCGCCTACGGCGTCCACGCCGCGACCTCCGCGGTGATGCTGCTGACCGGCGTCGGCCTCCTGGTCTGACCGGGGCCCGTCCTGAGGAAAACGGGGCGACGCCGCCCGCCCGGGCACGACACCCTTGCGGGGCACGGCACCCCACCGAAAGGACGCCCCATGAGCACCCCGCCGCACCTGAGACGCGCCGGCGCGGACGACGCCGCCGAGGTCACCCGGCTGCGCCTGGTCATGTTCGCCTCCATGGGCCTCGTCCCGGAGCCCGACTGGACCCCGGTGTGCGAGGCGTACTTCCGCGAACGGCTCGCCGCCGACCCGCACTTCGTCGCCTATGTGATCGACGCGGGGGACCGGCTGCTGTCCAGCTCGGTGGGCCAGTACACGCGGTCCCTGCCCCGGCCGGGCCGTGCCCCGTACGTCGGGCACATCGCCTCGGTCGCCACCGATCCCGGCCACCGGCGGCAGGGATACGCCCGCCTGACCTTCCGGGCCGTCCACGACCACCTGGTCGAGGCCGGGTGCTCCCGGATCAGCCTGACCGCGACGCCCGAGGGCGAGGGCCTGTACCGCTCGCTGGGCTACGGCGAGCCCGGCGGACCCACGCCCCTGACCTGGACGCACCCCGGGGAGGCGCACCGATGACCGCCACCGCACCGCCCGCGCGGGGCGTCCGCCACCCCTGGTCCGCGCTGCCCGCCGCCGTACGCGAAGCCGTCGAGGACATCCTCGGCGCACCGGTCACCGAGGCCCGCAGCCAGAGCGGCGGCTTCTCGCCCGGAGTCGCCGCCCGGGTCCGGCTCGCGAACGGCGGCCGGGCCTTCGTCAAGGCGGTGAGCGCCGAGGTGAACCCGGACAGCCCGGACATGCACCGCGCCGAGGCCCGCGTCACGGCGTCGCTCCCCGCGAACGCGCCCGTGCCCCGGCTGCTCGGCTCGTACGACGACGGCAGCTGCGTCGCCCTCGTGCTGGAGGACATCGACGGCCGCCAGCCCCGGGTGCCCTGGGACCGCGACGAGCTGGACCGGGTCCTGACGGCCGTCGGCGACCTCTCCCGCGCCCTCACCCCGGCCCCGGCCGACGTGGCCTCGGCCGCCTGGGGCAAGTCCTCGATGTTCGACGGCTGGCGCACCCTGCACGCCGCCGGGGGCGATGCCCGCCTCGACCCCTGGGCAGCCGCCCACCTCGCCGCGCTCGCGGAGCTGGAGGCCGGCTGGTCCGGGGCCGCTGCCGGGGACACCCTCGCCCACAGCGACCTGCGCGCCGACAACATCCTGCTCACCGGGGACCGGACCGTCTTCGTGGACTGGCCGCACGCGGTGTGCGCCGCGCCCTGGTTCGACCTGCTGCTGATGCTCCCGTGCGTGGCCGCCCAGGGCTACGGCTCCGGAGAGGGCGGCCCGGACCCGGACGCCCTGTTCACCGCCCACCCGCTCGGCCGGGACGCGGACCCCGACGCCGTCACCGCCGTACTCGCCGCCCTCGCCGGGTACTTCACGGAGAACGCGCTGCGCCCCGCCCCGCCCGGCCTGCCGACGCTCCGGGCCTTCCAGGCCGCCCAGGGCGCCGCAGCCCTGACCTGGCTGCGCCGGCGCCTCTAGGGCGTGGTGCGAAAGTCCCGCCTGTCCGCCCTGTGGGCGGACGGCGCTACTTTCGCACCACGCCCTCATCCCCTGCCGCCTCCACCAGGCCCCGCACCACGCGGAAGTCCTCGCCCATCTCCGGATGCCACTGCACCCCCAGGACCCAGTGGTCTCCGGGGAGTTCGACCGCCTCGACGGTGCCGTCCGCCGCGTGCGCCGACGCCACCAGGCCGGTGCCGATCCGGTCCACGGCCTGATGGTGGTAGGCCGGTACCTCGCACGGGGCGGGCGCCAGCGACGCGTACCGGGTGCCCGGGACCGGCGTCACCAGGTGCGAGCCGAACACGCCCACCGCCCCGCCCGGGCCGCCGTGGCCGTCCAGATGCTGGGTCAGGGTGCCCCCGCACACCACGTTCAGCAGCTGCATCCCCCGGCACACCCCGAGCAACGGCGTCCCCGCCTCCAGTGCGGCGCCGATCAGCGCCGTCTCCCAGACGTCGCGCTCCGGCGCCGGCGGCCCGGTGCGCGGGTCGCGCCCCGCCCCGTACCGCCCGGGCTCCACATCGGGACCGCCCGCCACCACCAGCGCGTCCAGCCGGGCCACGGTCTCCGCGGCGAACCCGGGCGCGTCCGGCGGCAGCAGCACCGCCAGGCCGCCCGCCTCCCGCACCATCCGGGCGTACCCGGCGGGCACCAGCGCCGCCGGCAGGTCCCATACGCCCCAGCGCGCCGAAGCCACCAGGTAGCTGCTGATCCCGACCAGCGGACGGTTCACCGGTGCCCTCCCTCGTACGGCGCGCGGAACACCCCGGCACCGTACCCACAACACCCGCCCTCGCCATAGATTTGTACGAGCCCGCCGGCCCGCGAGGAGAGGACCCGTCCGTGTCCGACCGCACCGCCCCGCTCGCGCTCGGAGACCTGCGCCGCCTCGTGCACGGCGGGGAGATCGACACCGTCGTGCTGGCCTTCCCCGACATGCAGGGACGGCTCCAGGGCAAGCGCTTCGCCGCCCCCTTCTTCCTGGACGAGGTCGTCCGCCACGGCACCGAAGGCTGCGCCTACCTCCTCGCCGTCGACACCGACATGAACACCGTCGACGGCTACGCCATGTCCTCCTGGGACAACGGATACGGCGACTTCGCCATGCGTCCCGACCTCACCACCCTGCGCCGGGTGCCCTGGCACGAGGGCACCGCCCTGGTCCTCGCCGACCTCGCCTGGGCCGACGGCGCCCCCGTTACCGCCGCGCCCCGGCAGATCCTGCGCCGCCAGCTCGAACGCCTCGCCGAGCACGGCTACACCGCCCACGTCGGCACCGAGCTGGAGTTCATCGTCTTCAAGGACACCTACGAGCAGGCGTGGGACCGGGGCTACCGCGAGCTGACCCCCGTCAACCAGTACAACGTCGACTACTCCGTCCTCGGGACCGGCCGCGTCGAGCCCCTGCTGCGCCGCATCCGCAACGAGATGGCGGGCGCGGGCCTGGCCGTCGAATCGGCCAAGGGTGAGTGCAACCCGGGCCAGCACGAGATCGTGTTCCGCTACGACGAGGCCCTGGTCACCTGCGACCAGCACGCCGTCTACAAGACCGGCGCCAAGGAGATCGCCGCCCAGGAGGGCATGGCGCTCACCTTCATGGCCAAGTTCAACGAACGCGAGGGCAACTCCTGCCACACCCACCTCTCGCTGCGCTCCACCTCCGACCCCGGACGCTCCGTCATGGCCGGTGAGGACGGAGAGATGTCACCCGTGATGCGGCACTTTCTGGCCGGCCAGCTCGCCGCCCTGCGCGACCTCTCCCTCCTCTTCGCGCCGAACATCAACTCGTACAAGCGGCTGCGCCCCGGCTCCTTCGCCCCGACCGCCGTCGCCTGGGGCCAGGACAACCGCACCTGCGCCCTGCGCGTCGTCGGCCACGGCGCCTCGCTGCGCTTCGAGAACCGGCTCCCCGGCGGCGACGTCAACCCGTACCTGGCCGTCGCCGGACTCGTCGCCGCCGGCCTGTACGGCATCGAGCACGGGCTCGAACTCCCCGAACCCTGCGAGGGCAACGCCTACACCGCCGACTACGACCACATCCCGGCCACCCTGCGCGAGGCAGCCGCCCTCTGGGAGGAGAGCGCGATCGCCCGCGAGGCGTTCGGCGAGGACGTCGTGGCGCACTACCGCACCATGGCCCGCGTCGAACTCGACGCCTTCGACGCCGCGGTGACCGACTGGGAACTCCGCCGCTCCTTCGAACGCCTGTGACCACGACGCCCGCGAGGCCACGACCGCTGTGAGGACCCCGTGATCCACGAGCACCACGTCCTGAACCCGGCGACCGAAGAGGTCGTCGCCACCGTCCCCGCCACCTCCGCCCAGGACGTCCGCACCGCCGTCGTCCGCGCCACCGCCGCCCAGCACACCTGGGCCGCGCTCGCCCCCGCCGACCGGGCCCGGCTGCTGCGCCGGTTCGCCGCCGCCGTCGACGCCCGCACCGAGGAGCTGGCCTGGCTGGAGGTCCGGGAGGCCGGCCACACCATCGGCAACGCACGCTGGGAGGCCGGCAACGTCCGCGACCTGCTCGACTACGCGGCCGGTGGCGTGGAACGGCTCAGCGGCCGGCAGATCCCCGTCCCCGGCGGCATCGACCTCACGATCCTCGAACCCCTGGGCGTCGTCGGCGTCATCGCTCCCTGGAACTTCCCGATGCCCATCGCCGCCTGGGGCACCGCCCCCGCCCTCGCCGCCGGCAACGCGGTGATCCTGAAACCCGCCGAGACCACCCCGCTCACCGCCCTCCGCCTCGCCGGGATCGCCCTGGAGGCGGGCCTGCCCGAACACCTCTTCCAGGTCCTGCCCGGCGCGGGCGACGAGGCCGGCAACGCCCTGGTCGAACACCCGGACGTCGCCAAGATCGTGTTCACCGGCTCCACCCGCACCGGCAAGCGGATCATGGCCAAGTGCGCCGACCGCCTGAAGCGGGTCACCCTCGAACTCGGCGGCAAGAGCCCCAGCATCGTCTTCGCCGACGCCGACATCCCGGCCGCCGCGGCCGCCGCACCCGACTCCTTCCTGGACAACGCCGGCCAGGACTGCTGCGCCCGCACCCGCATCCTCGTCCAGCGCTCCGCGTACGACCGGTTCCTGGCACACCTCGCCCCGGCCGTCGCCGCGTACACCGTCGGCGACCCCGCCGACGAGAAGACGCGGATGGGCCCGCTCATCTCCCGTACGCAACTCGAACGCGTACGCGGTCATGTACCCGAGGGCGCCGCCGCGATCCGGGGGAGCGCGCCCGAGGGGCCCGGTTTCTGGTTCCCGCCGACCGTCCTCACCGACGTCCCGGCGGACGCGCCCGTCGCCACCGAGGAGGTGTTCGGACCCGTCGCCGTCGTGCTGCCCTTCGAGGACGAGGCGGACGCCGTGCGCCTCGCCAACGCCACCGACTACGGGCTCGCCGGCTCGCTCTGGACCCGTGACGTGGGGCGCGCCCTGCGCGTGTCCCGGGCCGTCCGGGCGGGCAACCTCTCCGTCAACTCGCACGCGGCGGTCCGCTACTGGACCCCGTTCGGCGGGTTCAAGCAGTCCGGCGTCGGACGCGAGCTGGGGCCCGACGCCCTCAGCGCCTTCACCGAGACCAAGAACGTCTTCCTGAGCACGGAGGCATGAAACGCCCATGACCACGGACCCCGCAATCATCTGCCGCCGCCTCGTCGGCCGCACCGCCGTCGTCACCGGCGCCGGCAGCGGCATCGGCCTGGCCACCGCCCACCGGCTCGCGTCCGAGGGAGCGCACGTCGTCTGCGGCGACGTCGACGCGAAGGCCGGCGAGGCGGCGGCCGAAGCGGTCGGCGGCACCTTCGTACGCGTCGACGTCACCGACCCCGGACAGGTCGCCGAGCTGTTCCGCACGGCCGACGACACCTACGGATCGGTCGACATCGCCTTCAACAACGCGGGCATCTCACCGCCCGAGGACGACTCCATCCTGACCACGGAGCTGGAGGCGTGGAAGCGAGTCCAGGACGTCAACCTCACCTCCGTCTACCTGTGCTGCAAGGCCGCCCTGCCCTACATGCGCCGCCAGGGCCGGGGCTCCATCATCAACACCGCCTCCTTCGTGGCCCGGATGGGCGCGGCCACCTCGCAGATCTCGTACACCGCGTCCAAGGGCGGAGTGCTGGCCATGACCCGGGAACTGGGCGTCCAGTTCGCCCGCGAAGGCATCCGCGTCAACGCGCTCTGCCCCGGGCCGGTCAACACCCCGCTGCTCCAGGAGCTGTTCGCCAAGGACCCGGAGCGGGCGGCCCGCAGGCTGGTGCACATCCCGCTCGGCCGGTTCGCCGAGGCCACCGAGATCGCCGCCGCCGTCGCCTTCCTGGCCAGCGACGACTCCTCGTTCGTCAACGCCACCGACTTCCTGGTGGACGGCGGCATCTCCGGCGCCTACGTCACACCGCTGTAGACCGCTCTCTAGAGTGGAGCGATGAGCTACCCGACGCCGCCCGGCTGGTACCCGGACACCTCCGCGCCCGGCACCGAGCGCTGGTGGGACGGGACGGCGTGGACCGCGCACACCCGCGCACCCGCCGCCGCGCCCGTCCCGGCGCCGATGCCGACGGCTGTCCCGGCCCCGGTTCCGCGGGGCGGCGGGAGCGCCCGGGCCGTCGCCCTCGTGGCGGCCGGAGCGGTCGTCGTCGGCGCCGTCGTGACCGGGGCCGTGCTCCTCACCGGGAACGACGAGCCGGAGACCCCGGCCGCCCACGCCTCGCAGCCGCCCACCCGGACCGGTACCGACGGAGTCCCCGGGGACGACGACCCCTCACCGGACGGCACCCCCGTGCACGAGGACGCCGACGTGCTCACCGACCAGCTCAACGGCATCACACTGCCCATCCCGGACGGCTGGGAGCGGCCGGAGCGCACCTCCGGCCAGCTCCTCACGATGCGCACCGAGAAGTCGTACGCATGCCCCGGCGCCTCCTCCACGTACTGCTACCCCGGCACCGTCACCACCCGGACCCCCGGAGGCACCGACGCCACCACCCCCCAAGCCCTCGCCAAGGAGGACATCACCGAGGCCGCCGACCGCGCCTACGACGAGGACATCGTCGGCCGGCGCACCCACGGCGGCATCACCGGCCACCGGCAGACCGCCGCCGGCGAGGTCACCGTGGCCGGCCGCACCGGCTACTACGTCCGCTGGAAGGTCACCACCGCCCACGGCCCCGGCGGCTACGTGCAGTCCCTCGCCTTCCCCTCGCCCGTCGGCAGCGAGTCGCCCGTCATCGTGCGGTACGCCTTCGACGCCGGCCCCGACGGACCGCCCCTGGCCCTCATGGACACCCTCACGCGGGGCATCCGCCCGATCGGTGACGACGCGACCGGCGGCGGCGTCGGCAGCTCCGTCGAGCACCCGGCCGGCTAGGACACGGCCTACAGGAACGTACGGCCCTCGCCCCGGTACGTCGGAACCGTGGCCGTCACCCGCTCGCCCTCGATCAGGTGCAGCGCGTCGAACCGCTCGCACAGCTCACCGGCCTTCGCGTGCCGGAACCACACCTTGTCACCGATCAGCAGATCGTCGGCCGGGGCTCCCAGCAGCGGGGTCTGCACCTCGCCCGGGCCCTCCTGCGGGTCGTAGCGCAGCCCCTCCGGGAGATACGGGACCGGCAGCCGGTCCGCCCCGGCCGCGCCCGACGCCGGATAGCCGCCCCCGAGCACGGTCACCACGCCCACGCCCGGCCGCCGTACCACGGGCTGCGCGAACAGGGCCGCCGGGCGGGCGGTGAACGAGGTGTAGTTGTCGAACAGGCGCGGCACGTACAGCCCCGAACCGGCGGCGATCTCCGTCACCGCGTCCTCCGCCGCCGTGTGCTGCACACTGCCCGTGCCGCCGCCGTTCACGAACTCCAGGTCCGGCGCCACGGCCCGGACCGCCCGCACCACCTCGGCCCGCCGGGCCGCCAGTTCCTTACGGGCCGTGGCCTGCATCAGCCGGATCGCCCGGGACCGCAGCGGACGCCCCGCCACCGCGTCCCCGACACCCGCGATGTGCCCCTCGTACGCCATCAGCCCGACCAGCCGGAAACCGGGGCGCCGGACCACGGACCTGGCCACGTCGGCCAGCTGGGCGGGGGAGCGCAGCGGCGAACGCAGGGCCCCGATCCGGACCCGGCCGCCGAGCATCCGCAGCGAGGTGTCCAGCTCCAGGCAGACCCGGATCTCCTGCCCGCCGCCCGCCCGCGCCGCGTCGATCAGGTCCAGCTGGGCGTGGTCGTCCACCATCACCGTCACGGCGGCGGCGAGCTTCGGATCGGCGGCCAGCTCCGCGTACGCCGGGCGGTCGGCGGAGGGGTACGCCAGCAGCACGTCGTCGAACCCGGCCCGGGCCAGCCACAGCGACTCCGCGAGCGTGAACGACATGATCCCGGCGAACCCGGGCCGGGCCAGCACCCGCTCCAGCAGGGCCCGGCAGCGCACCGATTTGCTCGCCACCCGGACCGGCTTGCCCGCCGCCCGGCGTACGAGATCGTCCGCGTTGGCGTCGAACGCCTCGAGGTCCACGACGGCGACGGGAGCGTCGAGATGGGCGGTGGCCCGGTCGTAACGGGCCCGGTCAGTGGCTCGGGCAGTCATGGCCGCAGCTTGCCAGACGGTTCTACCGCTGGGTAGGGGGATGATCCGTGCAGATCCGCCGGTGCGCGGGCCGCACGCTCCCCCCCCCGGATCTCCGCAGCCCGTAGAGTGACGCCCACGCGGCGAACGGGGCCCCGACCGCGGGCGGGGGACGCGCGGTACGGAACGGACCAGGGGGGCGGATGAGCACCGAAGCACGACGTGCCCCCGTCCCGCCCCGCCCGGCGACCCCGCCCCGACCCACCCCGTCGGCGCACGACCCCGCACCGCCCCCCGGGGCACCGGGCCGCCCCCGCAGGGCCGTGGCCGCCGGTGTCTGCGGCGTCCTCGGGCTCGGGCTGATCGCCGGGTCCGTCGCCGGAAGCCGGCTCACCGGCGGCTCCGACGACGATCCCGCCACCCGCAGCGCGTACACCGTGGGCCGGGAAGCCTGGCACAGCATCCCCGTGGACACCCTCTTCCCCGGCACCCTGAAGGGCGACGGCACCGGGCCCGGCGGCGCCGACCGGATCTGGACGAGGCTCGCCGTCGCGCCCGACAGCGGCTGCGCCGACGCGCTCGACCCGCTGCTCGCCAAGACGCTGCGCACGGTCGGCTGCGCCCACGTCCTGCGCGCCACGTACACCGACGCGACCGCCAGCAGTGTCACGACGGTCGGGCTCGTCTTCGCCGAGGCCGACGCCGACGCGATGCGGGCCCTCGGCGCCCGGTTCGCCGACCGGCACCTCGACCGCCGCACCGACCTGCTGCCCCGCACCTACCCCGTGAAGGACGGCCCGGCCGCCTCCTTCGGCGCACGGCAGCGCGCCAGCTGGTCCGTCCACGTGCTGACCGAGATCCCCGTCGTCGCCTTCGCCGTGACCGGGTTCGCCGACGGACGCGTGAGCACCCCGCCGCAGCCCGCCGACCGGGCCATGGCCACCGGCGCCACGACCCCCGCCGCCCAGGCCGGACTCGGCCACGAGGCCAAGGGCCTCTCGGACGGCGTCGAACGCGCGCTCCGCACCCACGTGGCCGACCTCGTGGAGCAGCCGGAATGAAACACGCTCTGAGCACTCTCTGCGCGGCCACCGCCCTCGTCCTGCTCCCCGCGGCCCCCGCCCAGGCCGACACCATCCGGGCCCAGCAGTGGGGCCTGGCCGCCCTGCACACCGAGCGGGCCTGGGAGACCACGCGCGGCGAGGGCGTCACCGTCGCCGTGGTCGACACCGGGGTCGACGGCAGTCTGCCGGACCTCGCGGGCCAGGTCCTGCCGGGCAAGGACCTCATCGGCTTCGGCGCCGGGCGCGGCGACAAGGCATGGGCCAGGCACGGCACCGCCATGGCCGGGATCATCGCGGGCCGGGGCCACGGCAGCGGACGGGCCGACGGCGTCCTCGGCATCGCGCCCGAGGCGAAGATCCTGCCGGTCCGCGTCATCCTCGAAGCGAGCGACCCGGACCGGGCCGAGGCCCGCAGGACCCGGGGCACCGCGCTCGCCGACGGCATCCGCTGGGCCGCCGACCACGGCGCCGACGTCATCAACCTCTCCCTCGGCGACGACAGCGAGTCCGCGCACCCCGAGCCGGGCGAGGACGCCGCCGTCCAGTACGCGCTGAAGAAGGGCGCCGTCGTCGTCGCCTCGGCCGGCAACGGGGGCGAGAAGGGCGACCACATCTCGTACCCCGCCGCCTACCCCGGGGTGATCGCCGCCGCGGCCGTGGACCGGTACGGCACCCACGCCTCGTTCTCCACCCGCCGCTGGTACGCCACCGTGAGCGCCCCCGGCGACGACATCGTCGTACCGGCACCCGACCACAAGTACTACGTGGAGTGGGGCACGTCCGCCGCCGCCGCGTTCGTCTCCGGCGCGGTGGCCCTCGTGAAGTCCGCGCACCCCCGGCTCACGCCCGCGCAGATCAGGAAGCTGCTCACCGACACCGCGCGCGACGCCCCCGCCGGCGGCCGCGACGACGCACGCGGCCACGGGATCGTCGACCCGGCCGCGGCCATCGAGGCGGGCGACGGCCTCCGTTCCGCAGACGCGCCCGGTTCCGCCGACGCGACCGGTGACTCCGCCCCGGCCGGCTACCGCAAGCGGTACTTCGGCGCCGGGCCCGCGCCCGAGCCCGAGGACGACGGGCCGGCCCGATGGCTCGCCCCGGCGGCCGCGGGCCTCGGCGTGCTCCTGCTGGCGGCGGGCGCGCTGCTGTGGCGCGGGCGCTCCCCGTCCACCCGGCACCGCTGACCGGGCGCCGCCGGCCAGGCACTACGCTCGCCCTGTGGCGCAGAAGAACATCCCGGACCCCGGTTACTCCGACGACGACGGCACGGCCGACCCCGCCCTGGCCTCGGCGCTCGCCGCCTGGGCCGAGGACCGCACCGCCGTCGCGCCGGTCCTCGAAGCCCTGAAGGGGGCCCGGCTCCTGGTTCCCGTGGTGGCCGTCCTCGGCGAGGTGGAGGAGGACATCGAGGTGGGCCGCCCAGCGTCCGGCAAGGGTGGTGGTGGGAGACGGGTGGGCGGGCTGCGGCGCGAGAAGACCAGTGACATGGCCGTGCCCACCCTCCAGGCCGGGGACCGCCGCGCCCTGCCCGCCTTCACCTCCACCGCGTCCCTGGCCCGGTGGGACCCGCAGGCCCGCCCCGTCGCCGTACCGCTGCACCAGGCGCTCCAGGCCGCCGCGCACGAGAAGGCCGACACGGTGGTGCTCGACCTCGCCGGGCCGGTGGCGTTCGAGCTGACCGGGGCCGCCCTGCGCGCCGTCGCCGAGGGCCGTACCAGCGCGGACCCGCTGGACGACCCCGCGGTCACCGCCGCCGTCCGCGCGGCGGTCGCCGCCGAGCCCGCCGTGCTCCGTGCCCACCTCGGCCCCGGCAGCGCCGACGGCACCCTCGCTCTGGTCCTGGCGGCGGACGCGGACCCGGCCGGGGCGGCGGGCCGCGTCGCCCGCGCGCTGGCGGCCGACGAGGTGCTGCGCGCCCGGCTGGTCCGGGGTCTGGACCTCGCGCTGCTCCCGGCCGGGGCGCACACCCCGGGTGAGCCCCTGTTCACGCGCTGACCGCCCGACGCGAAGAGCCCCCTGCCGAGAGGACCGGCAGGGGGCTCATGCACGTACGGAAGGAAAAGGGGGCGCTCAGCCGAAGACCGGGCCGGTGTACTTCTCGCCCGGGCCCTGACCCGGCTCGTCCGCAACGAGCGACGCCTCGCGGAAGGCCAGCTGGAGGGACTTAAGGCCGTCGCGCAGCGGGGCGGCGTGGAAGGAGCTGATCTCGGTGGTGCTGGCGTCCAGCAGGCCGGCCAGCGCGTGCACCAGCTTGCGGGCCTCGTCCAGGTCCTTGTGGGCGTCGCCGTCCTCGGTCAGACCGAGCTTCACGGCGGCGGCGCTCATCAGGTTGACGGCGACCGTCACGATCACCTCGACGGCGGGCACCTCCGCGATGTCGCGGGCCATCTCGTCGAAGCCGGGGGAATCACTGCTGGGGGTCGCGTCACTCATGCGCCTTACGATAGGCCCCCGGCGCCCGCCCTCCGCCCGCGGGAGCCCGTGCGCACGCCGGTTGGTGCCTGCCCGGCCGAGCTGCTAACCTAGGGTGACGACCGGCTGGACAGCTATGTGTCCGGCCCACAAGTGGAGGCTCCGCTCTCCCACCTGGCCGCCCTCAGGGCGGCGGGTCACCGGTCAGGTGGCGCCCATCGTTCCGTACGGACGATGGAGCCGCCCGATGCGCCCCGCGGTTCACCGTGGCGGTGTTCCGGTTTTCCAGGAGCCCCGCCTGTGTCCCGTCCGGGGCATTTTTGTTGCTCCGATGCGGTTGGTCTGTCTGAAACAGACGTTACGCGGCTGTCCGCCAGGCGGTCGCGTGGTGCTACCGAGGAGGATCCATCAGCGCCGAGCCCCGCATCAACGACCGGATTCGCGTGCCCGAGGTGCGACTTGTCGGTCCCAGCGGCGAGCAGGTCGGGATTGTGCCGCTTGCCAAGGCCCTGGAACTCGCACAGGAGTACGACCTCGACCTGGTCGAGGTGGCGGCAACCGCCCGTCCGCCCGTGTGCAAGCTCATGGACTACGGGAAGTTCAAGTACGAGTCGGCCATGAAGGCCCGTGAAGCGCGCAAGAACCAGGCGCACACGGTCATCAAGGAGATGAAGCTCCGGCCGAAGATCGACCCGCACGACTATGACACCAAGAAGGGTCACGTCGTCCGGTTCCTCAAGCAGGGCGACAAGGTCAAGATCACGATCATGTTCCGCGGTCGTGAGCAGTCCCGCCCCGAGCTGGGCTTCCGACTGCTCCAGCGTCTCGCTTCGGACGTGGAGGAACTCGGCTTCATCGAGTCCAACCCGAAGCAGGACGGCCGGAACATGATCATGGTTCTGGGCCCGCACAAGAAGAAGACCGAAGCCATGGCCGAGGCCCGCGAGGCCCAGGCCGCCCGCAAGGCGGAGCGCCAGGGGAACAACACCCCCGACGCCGCGCCCGCGGACCAGGCCCCCGAGGCTCCGGCCGAGGCGGCGCCCGAGGCCGAGGCCGAGACACCTTCCGAGGCGTGACCGCGGGGGGTGCCACCCAGGCACCCCCGGGTCCTCCCGGAACCCCCATCAAGATCTGACGCCCCTGCAGTCCGGTGCCCGCACCGAGAGGGGCGCCACTGACGAGGAGAGAACGGCGCGATGCCGAAGAACAAGACGCACAGCGGTGCCAGCAAGCGCTTCAAGATCACCGGCTCCGGCAAGGTGCTTCGCGAGCGGGCCGGCAAGCGCCACCTGCTCGAGCACAAGTCGTCCAAGAAGACGCGCTCGCTGACCGGCACGGTCGTCGCGGCTCCGGCCGACGCCAAGAAGGTCAAGAAGCTTCTCGGCAAGTGAGGCCGTCGTCCCCGGTGAGCCCGGGGACGCGCCCTCGATCCGACCGGGACCCATTCGTTTCCGGGCCGTGTGAGTACGACCACGGCCCCGCTGCAAGGAGTTAACAAGTGGCACGCGTCAAGCGGGCAGTCAACGCACACAAGAAGCGCCGGGCGATCCTCGAGCAGGCCAGCGGTTACCGCGGTCAGCGTTCGCGCCTGTACCGCAAGGCCAAGGAGCAGGTCACCCACTCCCTGGTCTACAACTACAACGACCGCAAGAAGCGCAAGGGCGACTTCCGTCAGCTCTGGATCCAGCGCATCAACGCGGCTGCCCGCCAGAACGGCATGACGTACAACCGCCTCATCCAGGGTCTGAAGGCCGCCAACGTCGAGGTGGACCGCAAGATCCTGGCCGAGCTCGCGGTCAACGACGCCAACGCGTTCGCCGCCCTCGTCGAGGTCGCCCAGAAGGCCCTCCCGAGCGACGTCAACGCCCCGAAGGCCGCCTGACCCAGGGCCGCACTTCTCGGTTTCGAGCCGGACCCGCAGGCGCTCGCCGTCTGCGGGTCCGGTGCGTTGCACCCCCGTCACCACCTGTCACGACCCGCACCTTCGTACGCAGAGAGGCTCGCCGCCGATCATGGGCATCCCCGAACTGATCTCCCCGCGTTCGCCGCGAGTCGCCGCCGCCCGGCGGCTGGCCAGGCGCAACTTCCGCGGCAAGGAGCGCAGGTTCATCGCCGAGGGGCCGCAGGCCGTGCGCGAGGCCGCCGAGCACCGGGGCGACGACGGCGAACCGACCCTGGTCGAACTCTTCGCGACCGTCGAGGCCGCCGAACGCTACGCCGCCATCATCGACGCCGCCCACGCGGCCGGCGCCCGCGTCCACCTCGCCGGTCCCGACGTCCTCGCCGACGTCTCCCAGACCGTCACCCCGCAGGGGCTCATCGGGGTCTGCCGCTTCCTCGACTCACCCTTCGACGCGATCCTCGCGGCCCGGCCCAAGCTGGTCGCCGTCCTGGCCCATGTCCGCGACCCCGGCAACGCCGGCACCGTCCTGCGCTGCGCCGACGCGGCGGGCGCCGACGCGGTGGTCCTGACCGACGCCTCCGTCGACCTGTACAACCCCAAGTCGGTGCGCGCCTCGGTCGGTTCGCTCTTCCACCTGCCGGTCGCCGTGGGCGTCCCGGTCGAACAGGCCGTACGCGGGCTGCGCGAGGCGGGCGTCCGCATCCTGGCCGCCGACGGGGCCGGCTCGGACGACCTGGACGACGAACTGGACGCGGGCACGATGGGCGGACCCACCGCCTGGGTCTTCGGCAACGAGGCGTGGGGCCTGCCGGAGGAGACCCGCGCCCTGGCCGACGCCGTGGTGCGGGTCCCGATCCACGGCAAGGCGGAGAGCCTGAACCTCGCCACCGCCGCCGCCGTCTGCCTCTACGCCTCCGCGCGTGCCCAGCGCCCCCGCCGCACCACCGGCTGACCCCGCCACGCGCTCTCTCACTTCGACGGAGAGCCCCGACGGGGTGTCGCTCCGTCACCGACCCCTAGTAGGGTGACGCACTCGGGGGCCCACTGCACCGGTTCGAGAGTGGGGTACGGGAATGGCTGTCGGCATGAGCGGGCCGCACGCGGCTCACGCGGCCGTCGTGCGCGCCGACGGCGGACCGCAGGGCCCCGCCGTCGCGGACGTCCTCGGCCTGGACCCCGACGACCTCCCCGACGGGCTCGTCGTCGCCGACGGGACCGGCCGGATCATCTGCTTCAACGCCGCCGCCGCCCGCATCACCGCCGTGCCCTCGGCCGCCGCCCTCGGCCGCCCGGTGGCGGAGGTGCTGCCGCTCGAAGACCTCAAGGGCCGCCGCTGGTGGGAGCTGACCGACCCCTACGGCGGCCTCGCCACCCGGACCGGCCAGCCCGAGCGCAACCTCCTGCTGCCCGGCGGGCGCGAGGTCCTGGTCTCCGCCCGCTATGTGCGCGGAACCCCCACCGGCCCGGTCCGCCGCCTGGTCGTCAGCCTGCGCGGCACGGAGGCCCGCCGCCGCACCGAGCGCAGCAACGCCGAGCTCATCGCGACCGTCGCCCACGAACTGCGCTCGCCGCTCACCTCGGTCAAGGGCTTCACGGCGACGCTCCTGGCCAAGTGGGAGCGGTTCACCGACGACCAGAAGCGCCTGATGCTGGAGACGGTGTACGCGGACGCCAACCGGGTCACCCGCCTCATCACCGAACTCCTGGACATCTCCCGGATCGACTCCGGTCGCCTGGAGCTGCGCCGCCAGCCCGTCGACCTGTCCGCCGCCGTCGAGCGCCACGTGCAGGCGCACACCGCGGCCGGCCAGGACCCCGGCCGCTTCCTCGTCCGCACCTGTCAGCCGCTGCCCGCGGTGTGGGCCGACCCGGACAAGGTCGACCAGGTCCTCGGCAACCTGCTCGAAAACGCGGTGCGGCACGGCGAGGGAACTGTCACCATCGACGTGGCACCCGCACCGGCGAAGAGCGACGAGAGGGGAGCGGCCGTCACCGTGAGCGACGAAGGCCCCGGCATCCCCGAGGAGTCGATGAGCCGCGTCTTCACCCGCTTCTGGCGGGGCAGCAAGCGCGGCGGCACGGGCCTGGGCCTCTACATCGTCAAGGGCATCGTCGAGGCCCACGGCGGCACCATCACGGTCGGCCGCGGCCCCGGAGGCGGCGCGGAGTTCCGATTTATGCTGCCCGTGAGCACGCCGGCCTATCTGGGCTGAGCGGCCCACGGGCGCCCCACCCGCCCCGCGACCCTTAGACTCGACCCTTGGCACCTTTGCGTCCTCCGGTCTTCGAGCGAGGTCACGGGGGTCCGGGAGTATCCCCCGGCAAGCGCAGCACTCAGCCAATCGGAAGTACGGGAAGAGATGTCGGCACCGAACAAGTCGTACGACCCAGTCGAGGTCGAGGCACTGAAACCGGAAGAGATCGAGCGCATCCGGGACGAGGCGCTCGCCGCCTTCGCCGCCGCGGGTGACCTCGACGCGCTCGCCCAGGCGAAGACCGCGCACACCGGTGGCACCTCGCCCCTGTCGCTCGCCAACCGCGAGATCGGCGCACTGCCCCCGCAGGCCAAGGCCGAGGCCGGCAAGCGCGTCGGCCAGGCCCGCGCCGCCGTGGGCCGCGCCCTCGCGGCCCGCCAGGCGGAGCTGGAGGCCGAGCGTGACGCCCGCGTGCTGGTCGAGGAGGCGGTGGACGTCACCCTGCCCTATGACCGCACCCCGGCCGGCGCCCGCCACCCGCTGACGACCTTCATGGAGCGCGTCGCCGACGTCTTCGTGGCCATGGGCTACGAGATCGCCGAGGGCCCCGAGGCCGAGGCCGAGTGGTTCAACTTCGACGCCCTCAACTTCGTGCCCGACCACCCGGCGCGGCAGATGCAGGACACCTTCTTCGTCCAGGGCGCCGACGGCGCGAAGAACGACGAGTCCGGTGTCGTCCTGCGTACGCACACCTCCCCGGTCCAGGCCCGTACGCTGCTCGACCGCGAGCCCCCGGTCTACGTCGTCTGCCCCGGCCGCGTCTACCGCACCGACGAGCTCGACGCCACGCACACCCCGGTCTTCCACCAGATCGAGCTGCTCGCCGTGGACGAGGGCCTGACCATGGCCGACCTGAAGGGCACGCTCGACCACATGGTCCAGGCGCTCTTCGGCCCGGACATGAAGACCCGGCTGCGGCCGAACTTCTTCCCGTTCACCGAGCCGTCCGCCGAGATGGACATGGTCTGCTACGTCTGCCGCGGCGCCTCCGTCGGCAACCCGGACCGCCCCTGCCGCACCTGCGGCAGCGAGGGCTGGATCGAGCTCGGCGGCTGCGGCATGGTCAACCCCAAGGTGCTCACCGCCTGCGGCGTCGACCCCCAGAAGTACAGCGGATTCGCCTTCGGGTTCGGCATCGAACGGATGCTGATGTTCCGCCACAACGTCGAAGACATGCGAGACATGGTCGAAGGTGACGTCCGGTTCACCCGGCCCTTCGGGATGGAGATCTGATGCGCGTCCCGCTTTCCTGGCTGCGGGAATACGTCGACCTGCCGGCCACCGAGACCGGCCGTGACGTGCAGGCCAAGCTGGTCGCCGTCGGCCTGGAGGTCGAGACGGTCGAGCAGACCGGCGCCGGCCTCACCGGCCCGCTGGTCGTCGGACAGGTGCTGACCATCGAGGAGCTGGAGGGCTTCAAGAAGCCCATCCGCTTCTGCACGGTCGACGTCGGCACCGCCAACGGCACCGGCGAGCCGCAGGAGATCGTCTGCGGTGCCCGTAACTTCGCCGTCGGCGACAAGGTCGTCGTGGTCCTGCCCGGCGCCGTGCTCCCCGGCGACTTCGCGATCGCCGCCCGCAAGACGTACGGCAAGACCTCGCACGGCATGATCTGCTCCGCCGACGAGCTCGGCATGGGCGACGACGGCACCCACGGCATCATCGTGCTCCCGCCCGAGTACGAGGTCGGCACCGACGCGATCGAGCTCCTGGAGCTGTGCGACGAGGTCCTGGACATCGCCGTCACGCCCGACCGCGGCTACTGCCTGTCCATGCGCGGCGTCGCCCGCGAGACCGCCATCGCCTACGGCCTGCCGCTGCGCGACCCGGCGCTCCTGGACGTGCCGGCGCCCAACGCGTACGGCTACCCGGTCAAGGTCTCCGACCCGATCGGCTGCTCCCGCTTCACCGCGCGCACCGTCACCGGACTCCAGCCCGAGGCCCGCACCCCGATCTGGATGCAGCGCCGGCTGCAGAAGGCGGGCATGCGGCCGATCTCGCTCGCCGTCGACGTCACCAACTACGTGATGCTCGAACTCGGCCAGCCGCTGCACGCCTACGACCGGACCCGGATCGACGGCCCGATCGGGGTCCGCCGTGCCGAGCAGGGCGAGAAGCTCACCACGCTCGACGGCGCGGTCCGCGTCCTGGACTCCGGCGACCTCGTCATCACCGACAACCGCGGCCCCATCGG
The DNA here is from genome assembly GCF_049844595.1 of Streptomyces sp. DT224. Classification (NCBI taxonomy): domain Bacteria; kingdom Bacillati; phylum Actinomycetota; class Actinomycetes; order Kitasatosporales; family Streptomycetaceae; genus Streptomyces; species Streptomyces sp. DT224. The sequence goes on along the minus strand of NZ_JBNCLI010000013.1, from coordinate 92,730 downwards.
CCTCGCGGGCGTCATGGGCGGCGCCGACACCGAGATCGCCGACGCCGCCGAGGGCGCGCACACCGCCGAGGTCGTCATCGAGGCCGCGCACTTCGACGCGATCTCGATCGCCCGCACCGCGCGCCGCCACAAGCTGCCCTCCGAGGCGTCCAAGCGCTTCGAGCGCGGCGTCGACCCGCAGGCCGCCGCCGCTGCCGCGCAGCGCACCGTCGACCTGCTGGTCCTCCTGGCCGGCGGCACCGCCGAGGCGGGCGTCACCGAGATCAGCGCCCCGTCCGCGCCCCGCACCATCACCATGCCGGCCGACCACCCCGACAAGGTCGCCGGCGTCGCCTACGGCCGCGAGATCGTCGTCCGCCGCCTCCAGGAGGTCGGCTGCGACGTCTACGGGCAGGACGAGCTCCTGGTCACCACGCCGTCCTGGCGTCCCGACCTCACCGAGCCGAACGACCTGGCCGAAGAGGTCATCCGCCTGGAGGGCTACGAGAACCTGCCCTCCACGCTGCCGACCCCGCCCTCCGGCCGCGGCCTCACCGACCGCCAGCGGCTGCACCGCCGCGTCGGCCGCGCGCTCGCGGGCGCCGGTTACGTGGAGGCGCTGAACTACCCGTTCATCGGTGAGGCGGTCCTCGACCAGCTCGGCCTGGAGGCGGACGACGCGCGCCGCCGCACGGTGAAGCTCGTCAACCCGCTCTCCGACGAGGAGCCCTCGCTGCGCACCACGCTGCTGCCGGGTCTCCTCGGCGCACTGCGGCGCAACGACGGCCGCGGCAGCCACGACCTCGCGCTCTTCGAGACCGGCCTCGTCTTCAGGCCGACCGGGGACGAGACCAAGCCCGTCCGCCTCCCCGTCGACCGGCGTCCCTCGGAGCAGGACATCGCCTCGCTCGACGCCGCGCTCCCGCGTCAGCCGCGCCGCGCCGCCGTCGTCCTCGCGGGCGCCCGCGAGCAGGCCGGCTGGTGGGGCAGGGGCCGGCCGGCCGACTGGGCGGACTCCGTCGAGGCCGCGCGTACCGTCGCCCGCGAGGCCGGGGTCGAGGTCGCCGTCCGCGCCGACCGGCACGCCCCCTGGCACCCGGGCCGCTGCGCCGCGCTGTACGTGACCGTGGCCGGCGAGGAGACCCTGTTCGGGCACGCGGGCGAGCTGCACCCGCGCGTCATCAAGGAACTCCACCTGCCCGAGCGCACCTGCGCCATGGAGGTCGACCTCGACATCCTGGAGCAGGCTGTCGACGGCGTCCTGCGGGCCCCGCGGATCTCCACCTTCCCGGTGGCGACCCAGGACGTCGCGCTGGTCGTCGGCCAGGACGTGCCCGCCGCCGACGTGGAGCGCGCGCTCCGCGAGGGCGCCGGCGAACTCCTGGAGTCGCTGCGGCTGTTCGACGTCTTCACCGGCGAGCAGATCGGCGAGGGCAGCAAGTCCCTGGCGTACGCGCTGCGCTTCCGCGCCGCCGACCGCACCCTGACGGTCGACGAGGCGAGCGCCGCCCGTGACGCGGCGGTGGCCCTGGCCGCCGAGCGTACGGGCGCCGTGCTGCGCGGAGCGTAGTCACCCGCCAGAATCGCGAGAAGGAGGGGCGTGTCCGGCCACCGGACACGCCCCTCCTGTGTGCTCGCCGTCCGCCCCGCCGCGGAGTGTCGGGCAGGCCGGCGGGGTGGACCGCGCGGATGCGGGCCGCCTTGCTGTACGAGGGGGAGCAGACGGCCCGTCCGCGCCCTGCGAGGGCATTCATTCAAGCGAGCCGCCGGCCGCTTTGGCAGCGTGCGCGGAGGGACGGTTCGGGCATTGCGTTCACACCCCGTGTGAATCGTGCTCCACTGGGGCGACACGTCCTGGCGTGCCGAACCACCGGAGGGGGACATGGGGCCAAGGGAGCCCAACACCGCGCTGGAGGCCCTGATCGAGGAGGCCGGTGTCTCCCGGGCGGGGCTGGCTGCCCATGTGAACCGGGCCGGCCGCGCGCGCGGTCTCGGGCTGCGGTACGAACACACCGCCGTCGCCCGCTGGCTGAAGGGCCAGCGCCCGCGCGGCCAGGTGCCCGACCTGATCTGCGAGGTGCTGGGAAGCCGCCTGCGCAGGGCCGTGTCGCTGGACGACATCGGCATGGCGGTGTCCGACGGCGGCCACGCGCCCGTCCAGGGTTCCTCGCTCACCGGCTTCGTGGAACGGGCCACGGGGGTGTGGCGCTGCGACGCTCAGCAGCGCCCGCACATGGTCGCCGCCCCCGCGGTCACCGGGACCGCTGCCGTGATGCCCGTCTGGGAGTGGGAGAACCCGCCGGAGGACGCCGATGTGTCGCGGACCGGGCCGTCCAGGGTCGGCGCGGCCGACCTGGCAACATTGCGGGCCGCCCGTGACCACTACGAACTGATGTACCGCAAGGCCGGCGGGGTCGCGACGCGGGCCCGCGTCGTCGGCTTCCTCAACGCCGGGGCCGCCCCGCTGCTGCGCGGTGGTTACACCGATGCGACGGGCCGTCAGCTGCACCGCGCCGCAGGTGCCCTGGTGGCCGTCGCGGGCATCTGCGCCTACGACTCCGACGCGCACGGCCTCGCCCAGCGCTACTTCCACCAGGCCCTGCGGCTGGCCAAGGCGAGCGGGGACCGGGCGCTCGGCGGATATGTGATCGCCCTGCTGGTCAACCAGTCGCTGTTCCTCGCCGAGTTCCGCCAGTCCGTCGCCTTCGCGGAGGCGGCCCTGCGCGCCGCCGGCCGCGAGATCACCCCCGCGCTCGCCGCCGACCTCCACGCGATGCAGGCCAAGGCGTATGCCCGGCTCGGGGACCGGGGCAGCGCGCTCGCGTGCATCGGCCGCGCCGAGTCCGAGGCCGCCCGCATCAGGCCCGGCCGGGAACCGGACGAGACGGGCTACGTGCAGCCGGGCCTGGTCGACGTACAGGTGGCGGAGGCGCTGCTGAGCCTCGGGGACCTGCCGGCCGCCCGGGAGCACGCGGTGGCGGCGGTCCGGACCCCCGCGCACGACCGGGGCCGGGTCCACCGCCTCGCCATGCTCACCACGGTCGAGCTGCGCAGGGGCGAGGCGGACCGGGCCGCGGCCACGGCGGTCGAGATGGCGGACCGGGCCCGGGGCATGGAGTCGCAGCGGCTGCGCGACCGGCTGCGGGCGGTCCGGGCGGAGCTGGCCGCCAGCGGGAGCGCCGACGCGGAACGGGCCGCCGAACGCGTGGAGGGGGCGCTGCGCGTACCGCTGTGAGTCGAAGTCTGCTGCGATACCGCCACGAGCGATCGAAAGGTGGCAGAACCGTGCAGTGGACGAACCTGAACGAGCAACCCGTGTATGAGAACCCGTGGTTCCGGGTCAACCTGGCCGATGTCGAGCTCCCCGACGGCGCCCGGCTCGACCACTTCGTCATCCGGCTGCGCCCGGTGGCCGCGGCCACCGTCGTCAACGCGGCGAACGAGGCGCTGCTGCTGTGGCGGCACCGCTTCATCACCGACAGCTGGGGCTGGGAGCTGGCGGCGGGCGTCGTGGAGGACGGCGAGTCCCTGCCGGAGGCGGCCGCCCGCGAGATGGAGGAGGAGACCGGCTGGCGCCCCGGCCCGCTGCATCCGCTGCTGACCGTGGAACCGTCCAACGGCCTCACCGACGCCCGGCACCACTTCTACTGGTCCGAGGAGGCCGACCGGACGGGCGAACCGTGCGACGCCTTCGAATCCTCGCGCCGCGAGTGGGTCCCCCTGAAGCTGATCCCGGACCTGATAGCCGGAGGCGAGATCCCGGCGGCGGGCATGGCGGCGGCCCTGCTGATGCTCCACCACGTACGACTGGGGTGAGCCGTGTCCGGTGCGTGCGAGGGCCGAGGGGGCCCTCGCACGCACGGGCGGGAAGGAGCGGGCGACGAGACCGGCTCCCGGGCGCTCATCCAGAAGTTCACCAGGCCCGGTGCGCCATCGTGTCGTCCCTCACAGGGCAATTTTCGGGGTGCGCGCACAAGGCAGGGAAGGGCAGCCTCATGAATGTCGAGGAGTTCGTGGCCGGACTGAAGACGGCCGGAGTGGTGCTGCACGAGGAGGGGGGAAGGCTCCGGTACCGCGCGCCGCAAGGAGTGATGACGCCGGAGCGCCTGGAGACGCTCAAGTCCCACCGCGACGCGGTCCTCGCTCTGCTGCGAGCCGAGGAGTACGGGGGTGCGGTCGTCGCCGACCCGGCCTCGGCCCATGAGCCGTTCCCGCTCACCGACGTGCAGTCGGCCTATCTGCTCGGGCGGAGCGAGGCGTTCGACTACGGCGGTGTGGCCTGCCACGGCTACCTGGAGATCGCCGTACCGAACTGGGGCGTCGCGCGGGTCGAGGATGCCTGGAACACCCTGATCCTCCGTCACCCCATGCTGCGTGCGGTGGTGTCGGCCGAGGGGTACCAGCGTGTGCTCGCGGACGTCCCGCACTACGAAGTGCGCCACGAGGACCTGCGAGGCGTCGCCGACGAGGTGCTTCAGGGCGCACTGGAGGCCACCCGCGGCGAGATGTCGCACCAGGTGCGGCAGACCGACCAATGGCCGCTCTTCGACGTCCGCGTCAGCGAGACCGACGAGGCCCTGCTCCTGCACGTGGCTATCGACCTGCTGATCTGTGACTACAGCAGCATCCGGCTGCTGCTCGCGGAGCTCGCGGCCCGATGTACGGGCACGGAAGGCGCCGCGAGGCCACTGGACGCCACCTTCCGTGACTATGTCCTGGCCGCGAGCCGGCTCCGGGAGGGCGACCGCTACCGGCGGGACCGGGACTACTGGTGGTCCCGCGTCGACGAGCTGCCGGAAGCCCCCGAACTGCCGCTGCGCACCGACTCCCTCGGCGCCCCGCCCCGCTTCACCCGGCGCGGGCTGCGGCTGAGCCCCGCGCAGTGGGAGACGCTGACCCGGCGCGCGACCGAGGCGGGTGTGACCGCGTCCGGCGTTCTGTTGCAGACCTTCGCGGAGACCGTCGGCCGCTGGAGCCGCAGTCCTCGCTTCACGCTGAGCCTCACCGTGCAGAACCGGATCCCGCTGCACCCCGACACCGACCATGTCATCGGCGACTTCAGCTCCACCAGCCTGCTCGGCGTGGACCTCACGGAGGGCACGTCCCTCGTCGACCGCATGCGGACCATCCAGGACCGCCTGTGGGAGGACATGGACCACCGGCTCTGCTCGGGCGTCGAGGTGCTGCGGGAACTGGCCCACCGCCGCGGCCGCGCCGCGGCCCTGCTGCCGGTGACCTTCACCAGCACGGTCGGCGGCGGATCAGCGGGGGCGGAGGCCGTGTCCTCGCTGATGCCTGGTGGCGCACTCGTCCACGGCATCACGCAGACCCCGCAGGTCTGGATCGACTGCCAGGTCATGGAGGACGGCGGGGGCCTCCTCGCGCACTGGGACGTCCGCGAAGGAGTCTTCCCCGACGGCATGGCCGACGACATGTTCGCCGCCTTCTCACACCTCGTGACGCGGCTGGTCGACAGCCCCGCCGTCTGGCAGGACGTCGACCCGCTGTCACTCCCCGCCCGGCAGGCCCGGCGGGTGGCCGACGTCAACGACACCGCCACCCCGCGCCGCCACCAGCTCCTGCACACCGCATTCGTCGAGCAGGCGGAGCGCACCCCCGACCGGACCGCGGTGGTCACGTCCGGGCGCAGCCTCAGCTACGCCGAACTCCTGGCGGAGGCACGCGTCGTGGCAGACGTCCTCCTCGCGGCCGGCATACGGCCGGGCGAGCGGGTGGGCATCGTCATGGAGAAGGGCTGGGAGCAGGTCGTCGCCGTCCTCGGCGTGCTGCTCGCCGACGGCGCCTACCTGCCGGTGGACACCACACAGCCGCCGCTGCGCCGCGGCGCCGTGCTGACCGACGCCGAGGCCCGGCTCGTGCTCACCCAGTCCGCGCTGCTGCCCTCCTTGGACCTCCCGGCGGGCCTGCGGGCGGTCGCCGTCGATGCCCCGGCACCCGCCGCCGCGCGCGCCCACACCGGCCCCGGGCGCCGCGCGGCGCCCGACGACCTCGCGTACGTCATCTACACCTCGGGCTCCACCGGCACGCCCAAGGGCGTGATGATCAGCCACGCCGCCGCGCTCAACACCATCGACGACATCAACACCCGGTTCTCGGTCACCCCGGACGACCGCGTGCTCGGCCTGGCCCAGCTCGGCTTCGACCTGTCGGTGTACGACATCTTCGGCTCCCTCTCGACCGGCGGCGCGCTGGTGCTGCCCGACGCCGCACGGCGCGGCGACCCCGGGCACTGGGCGCAGCTGCTCGCCGAACACGCCGTCACCGTGTGGAACTCCGTGCCCGCACAGATGCAGATGCTGGAGGAATACCTCCGTACAGCACCCGGCATCGACGTCTCCCGGCTGCGGCTGGCCATGCTCTCGGGCGACTGGATACCCGTCGCCCTCCCCGACGCCATCCGGAGCCGCGTACCGGAGCTGAACGTCGTGAGCCTCGGGGGCGCCACCGAGGCGGCCATCTGGTCGATCCACCACCCCGTCACCGAGGTCGAGGCGGGTGCGCGCAGCATCCCGTACGGCAAGCCGCTGGCCAACCAGCGCTTCCACGTTCTCGACACCTCCATGCGGGAGTGCCCGGTCCACGTCACCGGCGAGCTGTACATAGCCGGGGCCGGCCTCGCGCTCGGCTACCTCGGCGACGCCGAGCGCACCGCCGAGCGCTTCGTGACACACCCCGTCAGCAACGAACGGCTCTACCGCACGGGCGACATGGGCCGGCGGCTGGAGGACGGCGCCATCGAGTTCCTGGGCCGCGTCGACCGTCAGGTGAAGCTCAACGGCCACCGCGTCGAGCCGGCGGAGGTGGAGTCGGCGCTCGGGACCCACCCCGCCGTCGAGGCCGCCGCGGCCGTCGTCCAGGGCGAGGGCGCCGCCCGCCGGCTCGTCGGCTTCGCCGAGCCCGTACGGACCGAAGCGCCCGAGCTGCCGGCCGCGCTGTGCGAACGGGCGGCGGCGGACGTCGCCGAGGCCCTCTCGGCCGAAGAGGCGGCCGGGGTGGCGGAGATGGTCGAGCTGCTCGACGTCTCCGCCCTGCAGTCCATGGCCATCCTCTTCCGGTCCTGCGGGCTCTTCCCGGACTCCGACGCCGAACACACGCTTGAGGACGTCATCGAAGCGGTGGGCGCCGCCCCCGAGAACCACTACCTCGTGCTGCGCTGGCTGAACGCCCTGGAGCAGGAGGGCCGGGTGCTCCTCGACGCGGACACCGGCCGCTACCGCGAGCTCCGGGAGGACGTCCCCGGCGAGCACGAGGCCGTCCTCGACCGGATCGACGCGCTCGAGCCCCGGATCCGCTGGGGCGCCGAACTCATTCGCTATCACCGGGTCTCCGAGCAGCACCTGGCCCCGCTCGTGCGCAACGAGATCGACCTCAAGACGCTGCTCTTCCCCGAGGGACGCCTGGATACCGCCGAGGCGGCCTACCGCGACAACCTGATCAGCCGCCACAACAACGCCGTCGTGGTGTCCGCACTGCGGGAGATCGCCCAGCGGCACGCGGGCCCCGAGCCGCTCCGGCTCCTGGAGATCGGCGCCGGCGTCGGCGGTACGAGCACGGTCCTGGTGCCCGAACTCGATGGCCTGGGCGTCGACTACCTGTTCACCGACCTGTCCCACTTCTTCCTCACCGCGGCCCAGGAGAACTTCCGCGCATTCCCCTGGGTCCGCTACGGACTGTTCGACCTCAACGGCGACTACCGCGCTCAGGGCCTCGCTCCGAACTCCTTCGATGTGATCCTGCTGGCCAACGTCCTGCACAACTCCGTGCACGCCCCGCAGGTCCTCACCCGGCTACGGGAGCTCCTGGCGCCCGGCGGCTGGCTGGTCTTCATCGAGGCGACCCGCGACGCCTACCACGTGATGACCTCCATGGAGTTCAACGCGGGCCTCCACAGCTTCGAGGACGAGCGCCGCGAGACCGGGCAGACCTTCTTCGGACGGGAACAGTGGCTGCGGATGCTCCGCGAGGCGGGCGGCGAGGTCTCCTTCAGCCTGCCGGAGGACGACAGCCCGCTGTCCCGCATCGGACAGCACGTCTTCTGCTCCCGGTTCAAGGCCGACCGGACCCGGCTGCGGCCCGAGGCTCTCCTCGGCCACCTGGGTGACCGTGTTCCGGGGTACATGGTTCCGGCCGAGCTCCAGATCGTGGACCGTATCCCCCTCACCGGCAACGGCAAGGTCGACCGCGCCCGCCTCGGCTCGTGGACCGCGTCCGCGGCGCGGGGGCGGGTCGACGAGGGCGGCGCCGCTCCGCGCCCCGGCATGGAGCAGACCCTTGCCGGACTGTGGACCGAGGTGCTGCCGGTCACCGTCGTCGGCCGTGACGCCGGCTTCTTCGACCTCGGCGGCGACTCGCTCCTCGTGGCCCGGCTCGTCACGAAGATGCGGGAACGCCTGCCGGAGGCCGCCGACCTGGAGTGGGACGACCTCCTGCGGCTCGTGATGAACCGGCCGACCGTCGCGGAGCTCGCCAAACACCTCGAAGCCCCCCGCAGCACCGACGCCGGGCTCGCGGGGACGGCTGCCGCCTCTCCGCTGGTCCGGCTCACGGCCGGCGCCGCGGGCGCCGCCGGCGCGGCCACCCGGGTCCTGGTGCACGACGGGACCGGCACCCTCATCCCGTACCGGGCGGTGATCCGGGAACTGGGCGACCGCCTTCCGCTGGCCGGTCTTGTCGTCGACGATGTCGAGGCGTTCCTGAAGGCGGACCCGCGCACCCAGGTCGCGGAGCTCGCCGAGCGGCACGCCGAGGCCCTGCTCGCCGAAGGACTAGGGAGGATCCACCTCGTCGGCTACTGCATGGGCGGTCTGCTGGTGCCCGAGCTCGCCCGCCGGCTGACCGCCGCCGGAGCCGAGGTCACCGGCCTCACCGTCATCAGCAGTTACCGGGTCCCGTATCTCGTCGAGGACGACCTGCTGGCGGAGTACATCTTCGCCCGTCTCATGCGCGCGGACACGGCCGGACTCGGCTATCCCCGTGACGAGACGGCGACGCGGAATCTCGTGCGGACGGCCACGGAGCGGTTCGGCCGCACCGTGCCGCAGGGCAGCCTCGTCGGACTGCCGGAGGCGGATCTGAGCGGCCCGGGCCGTGAGGCGCTGCGGGCCTTCCAGACGCTCGCCGGCCGGCCCCAGGGCGACCGGCTGCGCGCGATCGGCGCCTCGATGCCGGTGGAGGACGCCGGTCTCCGCTCGGAGGAGCGGCTGTCCCGGCTCTACCGCATCGTCAAGCACAGCCTGGTCTCCGTCGCCTCGCACGAGGCGACGCCCTGCGACCTGCCGGCGACGTTCGTCCGCCAGACGGGCGAGGCCGAGATCTTCCCCGGCATGCACCACGACATGACCGAGTACTGGCAGCGGGTCTGCGGCGACCGACTGAGCGTCGTGGACGTGCCCGGCGACCACTTCACCTGCGTACAGGCGCCCAACGCCGAAGCGGTGGTCCGCGCGCTGCTCGCGGGGGAGGACGGCCGGTGAGCGGCGGGGCTCCGCTGATCGGCATCCTGGGCGGGTACGGGGCGGTCGGCGAGGCCGCCGCCCGCGCCCTCGTGGCGGAGGGCGGGGTCCGGCTGCGGATCGGCGGCCGTAATCCCGAGGCGGCTGCGCGCTGCGTCGCCGCCCTCGGCGGGGAGTGCGAGGCCGCGGAGGCCGACGCCCGGTCCCAGGAGAGCCTCGAACGCTTCGTCCGGGGCTGTGATGTGCTGCTCCACTGCGCGGGTCCCGCCTATGAGCTGGGCGACGGTCCCCGCCGGGCGGCGGCCGCCGCGGGTGCCGGTTATGTGGACGTCATGGACGGCTGCGGTCCGGGGCCGGCTCCGGCGGGCGAGCGTACGGCGGTCCTGTCGGCCGGGCTCTCGCCCGGCCTCTCGGGGCTGCTGCCCCGGCTCCTGACGGACGAGTGGCAGCCCCGGGAGGCCGCTCGGTTCTCCGGGTACTACGTCTCGCTCGGTGCGTTCACCCGGACCGGAGCCGTGGACTATCTGCTCAGCCTGGACCGTGGGTACGGCACGCCACGCGCTCAGTGGCGCGACGGACGCGTGGTGCACGGCGCCCTGCGCGGGACGGAGCGGCGCGAGGTGGCGGGCGTGCCGCACCCGGTCACCACGTACCCCTATCTCACCCAGGAGCTGGTGGGCCAGGCTCGCGCCCTGGGCCTGGCGGAGGCGCGCTGGTACAACGCCTTCGACGGCCGCCATCTCCTCGACGCGCTGAACCGCTTCCGCGCCGGCGACGACCGCTCGGACAGCCTGGAGGCACAGGCCCTCGCCGTGGTGCGGGCCAGCACGCTCGATGCCCTGGGCCGCACGCCGTATCACGTGCTCTGCGGCGAGCTGGAGTTCCCCGGGCCCGGGGGGACGCCGACGCGGCGCACGGCGGTGATCCGAGGTGAGGACGGTTCGGCGATGACCGGCGTGGTGGGCGCGGTCGCGGCCCGGGAGGTGGCCCGGGGACGGATCCCCCGGGGTGTGCACCGGGCGGGCCAGGTGCTGGCGCCCCGCGAGGTGCTGGACGCGCTGCGGCGGCACCTGCCGGGCACGGTCGTCGTCCTCGACGGGGAAGTGGCGGGCGGCGTCGCCGCCGACGGCCTCGTGCTGGAGGACGGCCTGCTCTGAAGGGCGCCGGAAGCGGAATGACGGCGCGGCGGGTTTCGGGCCCGCCGCGCCGTCATTCCGCTGTCAGCGGTCCAGGCTTCAGACCGGGTCGCGGACCAGCTGCCGCCCTGCCGGGGCGAGTTCGACACCGAAGTCCTTCAGCCGGTGGAGGTTGCCGCGGATGACCGCGGCTCCCTCGTCGAGGTCGCCGTAGTCGACCGGAGCCATGCCCATCCGCTCCAGGCACTTCTCCACCGCGATGTTCACGCTGTGTTCGTGGCGGGGCATCAGCCAGTGCTGGTAGTCGTGCTGCCAGAGACTCAGCACGGCCTTGGGGTTGGTGAGCCGGACCTTGTCCAGGGTCTCCTTCTGCAACTGCGCGGCCTGTGCGCTGTTCATGCCGATGTGGGACCAGGGCGAGGCGGGGTCGGTCGGGTCGTCCGCGACGATCCGCAGCTCCTCCCGGTCCTGCCAGAGCGGCATGGTCTCATCGGTGATGGAGAACTTGGACAGTGCGTAATGCCCGGAGTACTCCCGCAGGAGATAGTCCTGCGTGTCCTGGAACATGCCGGGGTCCTCGCCCGGGTATCCGACGATGAAGAGGCCGTAGTACGACAGTCCGCTCCGGCTGAGCAGCTCGACGGCTCGGCGGTTCTGCTTCACCGAGACCCGCTTGCTCATCCGCTTGAGCGTGCCGTCGTTCATCGACTCGAAGCCGATGTGCAGCTGGTAGCAGTGCGAGGCTTTCAGCCCTGTCACGGTCTGCTCGGAGTTGAGCGTGTTGGCCCGGCTGAACCCCTCCCATCGCGGTACGCCCGAATCCGGCAGGATTTCCAGCAGCCGGCGCAGCCGGGTCGGCGGAATGGTGAAGGTCGAATCCATCGCCGAGATGACATCCGCGCCGTTCCGGGCTGCATAGGCCAGCCAGTCGTCACGGATCTTTTCGGCGGACTTGAATCGCCATTTCGGTGAAGCCGCGGGAAACGAACAGAATTTGCAGTCGAAGGGGCAGCCCCTCATGGACTCGTACGGGACGATCTGCTGCTTGCCGAGGACCTGCGGCGAGGGGAAGCCGTCGATGTCGACGTACTCGGTGGGGTTGATGCGGATGTTGTCCTCGTCGCGCCACACGAGATTCGGCACAGCGCTCAGCTCACCCCGTCCCGCCAGGGCGTCCAGGGTCTTCGGCAGAGCGATCTCGCCGTCGCCGCGGACCACCGCGACGATCTCCGGGTGGTCCCGCATGGCCTGCATGAACTTGAGGTTCGTGAACTGGCCGCCGGCCACGATGCGGGTCCCGGGCAGGTTCTCCCGTATCCATCGCACGGCCGAGCCCAGGATGGGGCCGTTCCAGATGTACGTGGTCGACAGGAGCACCACGTCCACGTCGCCTTCGGGCACCTTGGCGCGCCCCTCCCACACGTCGGCGAGATCCAGGCGGTCGAAGCTGTGCCCGCTGTTCTCCAGGATCGACAGCAGGGTGACCGTCGTGAGGTGCGGCGTCGTGGCCGAACGGGGCCTGAGCAAGGCGTAGTCCTGGCCGTGCTGGGTGAAGGCGAGCCGCCCCAGGTCCAGGTCCGCGCTTCCGGCTCTGCGGAGCATCTCCTTGGCCGCGTCGGACGGATTCGCCGTGAAAAGCGAACCCTCGAGATAGGGCGAATTGAGGTTTGCGGGCCCTAGCCCACTCAGAAGTAGAAAGCGCACGCGTCCCAGCTCTCCCGTGGTGAGGTCATGGCCGCCGGGGATGGCGCCCTCGCGATGGTTTCAGGCCACTTCTGGGCATCGTCTGGACGGATTCTCCGCGCCGGGATTCATCGCCGTGACGTTCTTCACCGCTTCCGGAGGGGCGCCCGGGGTGCTTCGGACAGCGCTTGCGAGGCACGTTCTTATACGTGTAAAGTTATTGCCGTCTTCATGGAACTCTCCGTCCGGCCATGGCGGCCTGCCCGCTTCCCGGCCGTACGGTCGCGCCCGAAAGGTGGGGAATCCCATGGCCACGGCAGAGGGTCTGCACAGCCGTGCCGACGGTGGGGAGGTGGTCGACGGCGGATCACCCGAGAACGATCCCGGCGGCCCCGCGGCGACCTCCAGACAGGTTCTCCTGCGCTTGCTCCGCCCGTACCGCACCAGTCTCGTCGCCGTCTTCGTACTCCAGATCGTCAGCTCGCTGGCCGGCCTCGCGCCACTCGTCGCGGTCGTAGAGCTCGGTCGTGTGCTGCTGGCGTCGGGGCCGGTGGACCACGACGCCGCCTGGCTGGCCGTCTGGATCGGCGTCGCCGGCCTGCTCGTCAGGGTGCTGCTCGCCGCGGCCTCCGGCGGCATCGCCCATCTCGTCGACGGACGGCTCCAGCTGACGCTGCGCAGGCTGCTCGCGGAGCGCCTGGGCAAGGTGCCGCTCGGCTGGTACTCCCGCCGAAGCTCCGGCGAGATCAGCGGCGTGGTGCAGGGCGACGTCGATCAACTGCACCACCTGATCGCGCACGCGCCCGTCGAGGCCACCTCCGCCGTCGTCGTACCGCTCGCCTCGTTCGGATACCTCGCCTGGGTGGACTGGCGTCTGACGCTCGTGGCGCTCGTACCGGTCCTCCTGGGCCTGCTGCTGCAGCGCCTCCTCCAGAGCGAGGACCGGCAGCGCGAGGGCCGCAGAATGGGCGAGGCCATGGGGCGTATCGGCGCCGCGTCCGTGGAGTTCGTCGAGGGCATCGCCGTCGTGAAGACCTTCGGCGGCGGCGGGAAGGCGCATCGGCGCTACCGCAAGTCCGCGGACGACTTCGCCGACTTCTTCCTCAGCTACGTGGCGGGAGCCGCCGGCCTCGCGTCGCTGGCCGCGCTGGTGCTCTCCCCGCCGTTCGTCCTGCTGCTCGTGCTCGCCGGCGGGACCGCCCTCATCTCCGCCGACGCCATGCCACCCGCCGACCTGCTGCCCTTTCCCCTGCTCGCCGTCGCGCTGACCGCGCCCATCGCCGCGCTCGGCCACGGCCTGGACAATGTGCACGCCGCGGAGCGGTCCGCCGAGCGGATCCGGGCGATGCTCGCCGTGCCACCGCTCCCGGAGCCGCTCGAACCGGCCGAACCGCAGGGCGACCAGGTGGAGTTCCGCGATGTCGGGTTCGCGTACGACTCCGGCCGCCCGGTGCTTCAGGGCATCGACCTGCTCCTGGAACCGGGCACCACCACCGCGCTCGTGGGCCCTTCGGGCGCCGGCAAGTCCACCCTCGCTCAGCTCGTCCCGCGCTTCTCGGACCCGACCAGCGGCGCCGTGCTGCTCGGCGGTGTCGATGTGCGTGACATCACGAGCGAGCGTCTGTACCGCCAGGTCTCGTTCGTCCTCCAGGATGTCCGGCTGCTCCGCACGAGCATCGCCGAGAACATCGCCCTCGCCGTGCCGGAGGCCGGCCGGGCCGCCGTCGAGCAGGCGGCCCGCGCCGCGGGGATCCACGAGCGCATCCAGCAGATGCCCCGTGGATACGACTCCGTGATCGGCGAGGACGTGGGCCTCTCCGGGGGCGAGGCGCAGCGCCTGTCCATCGCCCGGGCCCTGCTCGTGGACGCCCCGGTGCTCGTCCTCGACGAGGCGATGTCCTTCGCCGACGCCAAGACCCAGGCGGAGATCCGTGCCGCACTCGGCAACCTCGTCCGGGGCCGCACGCAACTCGTGATCGCCCACCGCCTGGAGACCGTCGTCCGGGCCGACCGGATCGTCGTCATGGAGGACGGCCGGATCGCGGAGAGCGGGACCTACCGCGAACTGCTCGACATGAACGGAAAGTTCGCCGCCATGTGGCGTGCCCAGCACGCGCGTGCCGGCCGGAAGAGGGAGATCCACGGATGATCAGGCTGCTGCTCCGGGTCCTGGGTGAGCGGCACTCGGGTCCCTTGCGCCGTACCGTCGCTCTGATGTCGTTGTGCGCCGTCGTGGAAGGTCTGTCCTACGCACTCCTCATCCCGCTGCTGCGGGCCGTGCTCGACGGCGGGACACAGGACGCCTGGCCGTGGCTGGCCGCCTTCGCCGTGGCCGTCCTCGTCACTTCGGTGCTCGGCTACCACAGCGACAAGTCCGGCTTCCGCACCGGCGGTGAGCTCTCCCGGGGCCTGCACCACCGGCTGGGGGACCACCTCGCCGGACTACCCCTCGGCTGGTTCACCCCCGGGCGGGTCGGAGACGTCTCCGGGCTCACCAGCCGGAGCGTGATGGAGGTCATGTCGGTCCCCGCGCACCGGCTGAGGCCCCTGATCAACGCCACCCTGATCCCGGTCTCCGTGGTCGTGGTGATGTTCTTCTTCGACTGGCGTCTCGCCCTGGCCGGCCTCGTCGCCATCCCGCTCATCAGCGGCGTGCAGCGCTGGACGTCCAAGGCCACCGCACGCCAGGACGCGGAGCGGGCACGCAGCAGCGACGAGGCTGCCGGCCGCGTCGTGGAATTCGTCCGCGCCCAGCCGGTGCTGCGCGTCGGCGGCCGTACGGGCGAGCGCTTCGGTCTCCTGGACGACGCCCTGCACCAGCAGTGGCGCAGCGGCCGACGGGCGGCCCTCAGCGGTGTGCCGGGCATGCTCGGTCTCACCTTCTCCGTGCAGGCCGTCTTCACCGCCGTCCTCGCCCTCGGCGTGTACGTGACGCTGGACGGAAGCCTCGGCGCTCCGGAACTGCTGGCGATCATGGTGCTGGCCGCGCGCTGCGTCGACCCCCTGCTGTCCCTCGCGGACCTGGGCGGAATCATGCGCGTCTCCCGGGGCGAACTGGAGCGCATCGAAGCGGTCCTGAGCGAGCCCCCGCTGCCGCGTGCCGAGCAGCCGGCGGTTCCGGCCCACGACGGGGTCGAGCTGGCCACGGTCGGTTTCCGGCGCGGCGGGCGCGATGTGCTCGACGGGCTCTCGCTGACGGCCGAGCCCGGCCGACGGGTCGCTGTCGTCGGAGCCTCGGGTGCGGGCAAGAGCACGCTGCTCCAGCTCATCGCCCGGTTCCACGACGTCGACTCGGGGGTCGTCCGCCTCGGCGGCGTGGACGTACGGGACATCGACGGCGAGGAGCTGATGTCCCGTCTGTCCATGGTTTTCCAGGATGTCTACCTCTTCGAGGGCACCATCGAGGACAACGTGCGGATCGGCCGGCCCGACGCCACGGCCGGCGAAGTGCGGGCCGCGGCAGCCGCGGCCTCCCTGGACAGCGTGGTGGACCGGCTGCCCGACGGCTGGGAAACCCAGGTCGGGGAGGGCGGCGCCGCGCTGTCCGGAGGCGAGCGGCAGCGGGTCTCGATCGCCCGGGCCCTGCTCAAGGACGCCCCGGTGCTGCTGCTCGACGAAGCCACCTCGGCCCTCGACCCGGAGAGCGAGGCATTGGTCCAGGAGGGCCTCGACCGGCTCATGGCGGGCCGTACGGTCATCATGGTCGCCCACCGCCTCAGCACCGTCGAGAGTGCCGATCTGATCGTCTTCCTCGAGGACGGCCGCATCGTGGAACAAGGCACCCACGACGAACTCGTCCGATGCGGCGGCCGCTACGCCGAATTCTGGAGAATCAGCGCCCACGCGGCTGCATGAAGGCACCATGGCGAACGCTCGTTCGTCAGTACACCATCCGACACACGGGGGGTAGGGATGTCACGCGGTACGGCAGGGGGCCAGGTCGATCTCCGTAAGGAGGTGTCCGCGCTGCTGGGGATCGGACTGAGCCCCGGCGACGAGGAGGTGAACCTCTTCGAACTGGGCCTGCAGTCCATTCAGTTGATGCGCCTGGTCAACCGGCTGAACCGGTCGGGAGCGGGCGTGGACTTCACCGAGCTGGCCCAGGATCCACGGCTCTCCGCTTGGTGCGCGCTGCTCGCCGCGCGCCAGGAGACGGGCGACGCGCCCCGCGAGGAAGCTCCCGGGGCCCGGCCGGAGCGGAAGGCCGGCGCCGCCGGCCGGGTCGACGTCCATGCGCCGTTCCCGTTGACGCCCGTCCAGCAGGCTTACTGGATCGGCCGCGACACCGGGCAGCCGCTCGGCGGCGTCGGCTGCCACGCCTACCTGGAGATCGACACCCGGGAAACGGTGGCGGACCGGCTGGAGCAGGCCGTACGGGCGCTGCTCCGCCGCCACCCCATGCTCCGCGCCTCGTTCGCAGGCGACGGGACCCAGCGTGTGGCAGAGAGCGCCGCATGGCCGGGCCTGACCGTCCACGACCTCACGGACCTCCCCGCCGACGCGGCGGACGAGGCCCTGCTGGGCCTGCGCGAGCGGCTCTCCCACCGCGTGCTCGACGTCGCCCGGGGCGAAGTCTTCGACGTCCGGCTCAGCCTCCACCCCGCGGCGGGTCAGCGCATCCACGTCAACGTGGATCTGCTGGTCGCCGACGTCCACAGCATCCGCCTGCTGCTGGCCGACCTGGCGGCGCTGTACGCGGACCCGGCGGGCGTCGCCGAACTGACGTACACCTTCCCCCAGTACACGGCGGACACCGCCACCCGGCGGGCGGCCGCGCGGGAGCGCGCACGGGAGTACTGGCAGCGACGCCTGCCCGAGCTGCCCGGCGGCCCCGCTCTCCCGTTGGCGGTGGACCCCGACGAGATCGGCACGCCCCGCTTCGTACGGCGCGGCCACACGCTGGCCCCCGACACGTGGGCCGCCCTGCGGCGCAGGGCCGGCGAGCACGGCCTCACGCCCGCCGCACTGCTGATGACCGCCTTCTCCGAGATCCTGACGCGATGGAGCGGCCAGCAGCGCTTCCTGCTCAACATCCCGCTGTTCGACCGCGACCAGGGCCTGCACCCCGACACCGAACGCATCGTGGCCGACTTCACCAGCCTGCTGCTGCTCGACGTCGACCTGACCGCCGACGCCGGCTTCGCCGATCGCGCCCGTGCCGTCCAGCTGCGCCTGCACGACGCCGTCGGCCATGCCGCGTACACCGGTGTCGACGTGCTGCGCGACTTCGTCCGCACCGACACCGGCAGCCCGCGCACGGCGCCCGTCGTCTTCGCCTGCAACCTCGACGCCCCGCTGGTGCCCGACGACTTCGCCGCCCAGTTCGGCGAGCTGGCCTGGATGATCTCGCAGACTCCCCAGGTCTGGCTCGACCACCAGGTGTACGGCACCCGCGAGGGCGGCCTGTTACTGGCCTGGGACGTCTGTGAGGAACTCTTCCCCGAGGGCGTGGTCGACACCATGTTCGCGGCGTACACCGACCTGGTCCGGCACCTGGCGACCGCCGACTGGAACCTTCCACCCGACATACCCCTGCCCGCGTCCCAGACCCGATGTCGGGCCGAGACCAACTCCGTGGCTCGCTCGGAGAGCGGCCGCCTGCTCCACCAGGCGTTCTTCGAGAGGGCAGCCGGCCGGGCCGACGAGACCGCGCTGCTCTGGGGGGACGACGGCCGGCTCGGCCACGGCGAACTGGCGGACCGGGCCCTGCGCGTGGCGGCCGCGCTCGTCGCCCGGGGTGTGCGACCGGGCAGCACGGTCGTCGTCACCGTCCCCAAGGGGCCCGACCAGATCGCGGCGGTGCTCGGCGTCCTCGCGGCCGGCGGCACCTACGTCCCCGTCGGCGTCGACCAGCCGGCCGAGCGCAGGGACCGGGTCCACGCGCTCAGCGGCTGTGCGCTCGTCCTGGACGGCACCGGTGCGGAGCCGTCGCCCGGATCCGCGGCTCCCGTTCTGCCCCTCGCCGAGGCCCTTCGCTCCGCTCCGCTGGAGGCCCCCGTCGAGGTGTCCGCCGACACGACCGCGTACGTGATCTTCACCTCCGGTTCGACTGGGACCCCCAAAGGAGTCGAAGTCAGCCACCGTGCCGCCGTCAACACGGTGGAGGACATCGACGAGCGGTACGGCGTGGGGCCCGCGGACCGTGTTCTCGCCGTCTCCGCACTGGACTTCGACCTCTCGGTATGGGACGTCTTCGGTCCGCTCGCGGAGGGCGGCGCCCTCGTCCTGGTGGACGAGTCCGACCGGCGCGATGCCCACCGATGGCTCGCCCTCTGCGAGCGGCACTCCGTCACCGTGTGGAACTCCGTGCCCGCCCTGATGGACATGCTCCTCACCGCGGCCGGCACGGCCCCGCTTCCGGGCTCCCTGCGCCTCGCGCTGCTCTCCGGCGACTGGATCGGCCTCGACCTGCCGGGGCGGCTGGAGCGGGCGACGTCCGGCCGGTGCCGGCTGGTCGCGCTCGGCGGCGCCACCGAGGCCGCCATCTGGTCCAATGCCCACGAGGTCACCGCCGTGCCCAGGGAGTGGCGGTCCATCCCGTACGGCAGGCCGCTGGCGAACCAGCGGTTCCGCGTGGTCGATCCGCACGGCCGGGACTGCCCGGACTGGGTGCCCGGAGAACTGTGGATCGGCGGAGCCGGGGTGGCCGAGGGCTACCGGGGCGATCCCGAGCTGACGAGGGAACGTTTCCCCACCACTCCCGACGGCCGCTGGTACCGGACCGGCGACCGGGGACGCTACTGGCCCGACGGCACGCTTGAGTTCCTGGGCCGGATCGACCACCAGGTCAAGATCAACGGTTTCCGGATCGAGCTGGGCGAGATCGAGTCCGTGCTGCAGACACATCCCGCCGTTTCGCACGTCCTCGCCGGGGTGGTCGGCGACCGGACCCGGGAGATCGCGGCGGCCTTCCTGCCTGCCGCGGCCGCCGCGCCCGAGCCGGCCGCCGTACGCCCCGCGGCCGACGGCGGGGATGCCCGCGAGTTGGAGGCGGAACTGACCGAGACCCTGCTCGCCGCCCTGCTGGATCCCCTGCTCGGCGCGGGCGGCGGACCCGCGGAAGTGGACGCCCTGCCCGTGGCGGCGGCGGCACGCGAACGCCTCGACTGCTGGCTGGACTTCCTGCGCGACCGCCGGGTCCTGAGCGTCTCGGCCGGAGCCGTGACCCGCGGCCCGCGCTGGCAGGCGGTCCGCGACGGAGAGCGGGCCGCCGCGCTGAGGAACCGGATATCCGGAACCTCCCTCCAGCCGGTCTTGGAAGGCTGGGCCGCAGCCACCCCCCTGCTGACGGCGGTGCTCGCAGGAACGGCCGGCATCCATGCCTTGACCGACGACCCCCTGCTCTCCCCGGACGGGCTCGCCCTCCAGCTGACCGGTGTCGCCGCCTGTATGGACGCCGTCGCGCAGGAGGTGGAGGCCCTCAACACCGATCGCGGCCGGCCGCTCGCCCTCGCCGAGTGGGCGGGCGCGGCCGGCCGGGGTGCTGCCGCCCTGCTGGAGCGGATCAAGCCCGGCACGGTCGACTACACGCTGCTCGACCCCTGCGCGTCCCGGATCGCGGCGGCCGAGGCCCGGCTCGCCGGTTCCGGACACCAGGTGCGGACCGCGCGTCAGGACGCCTTCTCCGTGCCCGAGCCGAGGCTCGCCGCCTTCGACGTGCTCGTGGCCCACGACGCCCTGGGCCTTGAGCCCGACCCGGACGCCTGCGCGCGCACGCTGGCCCTGCTCGGCAGGGAGGGCGGCCGGCTGCTCGTCGTCGCCCGGGAGCACGCGTCCCCGCTGGCGATCCCGACGGCGTCCACCCCGCACACCCCGGCCGACGCCACCCGATGGCTGCGGGCCGTGGAACGGGCGGGCTTCTCCGGTGCCCAGGTGTCCCGGCGCGAAGCCGACGGCGTGGTCCTGATCACTGCGAGGCGCCCCGGACCGGAGCACGCCGAGCAGGCGGCCGACCCGGCGGCGATCCGCTCGTGGCTCGCCGACCGACTGCCCGCGCACATGATCCCAGGCTCCCTCGTCGGTCTGGCCGAGCTGCCGCTGAGCGCCAACGGCAAGGTGGACCGGCGGCGGGTCGAACGGGCGCTCGCCGAGGCCGCGGCCCCGGGGGCAGGCGTCGGCGATCCCCCGAGGGGAGCCGTGGAGGAGGCGGTGGCCGCGCTCTGGGAACGCGTACTCGGCGCGCCCGTCACCGCCCGCGGCGCCGGCTTCTTCGCGCTCGGAGGGGACAGCCTGGCGGCCACCCGTCTGGTCGCCGGCATCCGCGGCCGGCTGGACGTCGAGTTGCCGATGCGTGACGTCCTGCGGGCCCCGACCGTGGCCGGAATGGCCGCGCTGGTGAGCAGGGCGAGGGCGGCGCGGGGCCTGGACCCGGACCCGGACGGTGCGGTCGACGGGCCGGCCGACGCCTTCGAGGAGGGCGAGCTGTGATGTCCGCCGACCGTCGCCAGACCTCCGCGCTGCGTGTCCTGTCCCCGCGGACGCACGCGCGCGCCCGGCTGATCTGCTTCCCGCACGCCGGCGGAGCCGCCGGTGCCTACCGCGGCTGGTCCCTGGACGCCCCGTGGGACATCGAAGTGTGCGCGGTGCAGTACCCCGGGCGCGGCGACCGCTTCGACGAACCGGCGGCCACCGACATCGAGAGCCTGCTGGACGACCTCGTTCCGGCCCTGACCCAGGTGTGCACCGGGGCCGAGTCGGCGACGACCGTGCTCTTCGGGCACAGCATGGGCGCCGCCGTGGCGTACGAGGCCGCACGCAGGCTCGCCGTCTCCGGCGGCCGGCCTGCGGCGCTCGTCGTCTCGGGCCAGCCCGCCCCCGAGCGCACACGGGGCGGCGGCACGCTCCACCGGGCCACCGACGGGGAGCTCCTCGCGGACCTGAAGCGACTGGGAGGCACCGCTCGGGACGTCATGGACAACAGCGCCCTGCTCGGCGCCCTGTTGCCGGCCATCCGAGCCGACTACCGGCTGATCGAGACCTACCGCCCGCTGCCCAGCGCCCCGTTGGACATCCCGGTGACCGTGCTGTATGCCGACGACGACCCGGAGATCACCGCCGACGAGGCCGCTGCCTGGAGCGGGGTCACCACCGGGGCCTGCGAGGTGGAGGTCTTCACCGGAGGCCACTTCTACCTGGAGGCCAGGCGCGCGCTCGTACTCCCGCGTGTCTTCCGGACGGTGCGCGCGGCGCTGCCCGCGACGGCCACCGCCTGGCCGTCCACCCCGTGACACACCGACGACCGATGCCGTGCGCCCCGTTGACCGCGGTAGAAGGAGGATTTCCATGCACGAGGGCTGTGTGCCTTGGCCCGAACCGGTCGCCCGTAGGTACCGGGAGGAGGGGTACTGGAACGCGGATGTCCTGGGGACCTGGCTCGCTTCGGCACCCGGGCAGCGGGCCGGGACCGCCCTGGTGACCGCGACCGGAAGCGTCACCCATGAGGAACTCGACCGCAGGGCCGACCGGACCGCTGCCGGCATGCTGCGCGCCGGCCTGAAGCCCGGCGACCGCGTCGTCGTGCAACTCCCCAACGGCATCGACCTCGTGGTGCTGAGCTTGGCACTGTTCCGGACCGGCATCCTGCCGGTCTACGCGCTGCCGGCCCACCGCACATCGGAGATCACCCACCTCGTGGCGACCGCCGAAGCCGTGGCCTATGTCTGCCCTGACCGGGTGCTCGACTGCGACTTCCGGCTGGTCGCCGGCAAGGTGCTCGACCGGACCGACAGCCTTCGGCACGTGTTCGTCGCGGGCGACCAGGGACCGTACACGGCTCTGGCCTCCGTGGACGCGGACCCCGTTCCCCTGCCCACGCCGGACCCCGGGGACGTCGCGCTGTTCCTGCTGTCCGGCGGAACCTCGGGACCGCCGAAGCTGATCCCGCGGACGCACGCCGACTACGCCTACCAGCTGAGGGAGTCGGCGCGGCTGTGTGGCGTCGGGCCGGACAGCGTCTATCTCGCGGCGCTGCCCGTGGAGCACAACTTCGCCCTCGCCTGCCCGGGCGTCCTGGGCACGCTCCGGGCCGGCGGAACGGCGGTGCTCGCATCGGCCCCCACCGCGGACGTGTGCTTCCCGCTCATCGAGCGGACCGGCGTGACCATCACCTCACTGGTGCCGCCTCTGGTGCCCCTGTGGCTCGACGCCGCGGAGTGGGCGGACCAGGACCTCTCCTCCCTGCGCGTCCTCCAGGTAGGCGGCGCGAGGCTCGACCCGGAGACGGCCCGCCAGGTGCCGAAGGTCCTCGGCTGCACGCTCCAGCAGGTGTACGGGATGGCCGAGGGCCTGCTCAACTACACCCGGCTCGACGACCCGGAGGACGTGATCGTCCACACGCAGGGGCGACCGCTCTCACCGGCCGACGACATACGGGTCGTCACGGAGGACGGGACGGAGGCCGGTCCCGGCGAGACGGGCGAGCTGTTCACGCGAGGGCCGTACACCCTGCGCGGCTACTACCGTGCGGGGGAGCGCAACCGCACCCGGTTCACGGAGGAGGGCTTCTACCGGACGGGTGACCTGGTGCGCCGGACCGCGGAGGGCAACTTCGAGGTCGTGGGCCGGATCAACGACGTCGTCAACCGCGGCGGGGAGAAGGTGCCGACGCTGGAGGTGGAGGAGCATCTGCTCGCCGCCTTCCCGCTCCTGGGCGTTGCCGTGCTCGCGCTGCCCGACCCCGCCATGGGGGAGCGGACCTGCGCCTGTGTGGTCCCCAGGGAAAGCGCGCCTCCGCCGACCCTGCGGGACGTGCAGGCGGCTCTCCGGGGCCGGGGGATTGCCGCGTACAAGGTGCCGGATCAGCTGGTGGTCCTGGAACGGCTCCCCATGACCGGCGTCGGCAAGGTCGACAAGCGGGCCCTGCGGGCGGCCCTGGAGGTCTGAGCGGGGGCGGCCGTGGGGGGGGGGGGGGGGGGGGGGGGCCCCCGGCGCCCCCCCCGGCCCCCCCCCCCCCCCCCCCCCCCCCCCCCCCC
>NZ_JBNCLI010000013.1:0-69479 GCF_049844595.1 Streptomyces sp. DT224 | reverse complement strand
GCGGCGCCTTGGTCGAAAGGGGGGCCCGGGGGGGGGCCGTGGTGGTGTGGGGGGGGGGGGCGGGGGGCCGGGGCCCCGGCCCGCCCCCCCGCGGCCGGTGCCACGGGCCCACCGTCATGTCGCCTTCCGCTTCGCGCCGGTCCGCGCGAGCAGGCCGTCGACGATGGCCACAAGGCCCTCGTGGTGGGTGTCGCGGGTGGTGATCGTGTCCCACTGGCTCGCGAGCGAGGCGAGCCGGGGAAACTCCTCCGGGGCCAGCGTGGCGATGGCCTTGTCGCGGTGCGGGGGCCGTTCCAGACCGGCATGGTGCCGTTCCCGGTTCACCCGGATGGTGAGCTCGCCGGCGGTGTAGTACCAGATGACCCGGTAGGCGTAGACGGCCTCGTCGGGAGTGAGCCCGCACTCGATCGCGGCGTCGATCATGTTCTCCACGATCCACAGCGCGGAGACGGCCATCAGGTCGTCGGAGGCGAGGACCTCCACGATCCACGGGCACTCGGCGAGAATGTCGTGCAGAGCCTGGCTCGCCGCGATCAGCCGGTCACGCGGGCCGGCGGGCAGCTCGGGGCGAGGGAAGTTCTGGGCGTGACGTTCGAGCAGCAGGAGCAGCAGCTCGTCCTTGTCGCGCACGTGATGGTAGAGCGCCATCGCCGTGCTCGACAGCTCCTGAGCCAGTCGGCGCATCGACAGGTTCTCCGGGCCCTCCCCGTCCAGGATGCCCTGGGCGGCCGTGAGAATGGCCTCCTGGGACAGTCTCGGGGGCCGGCCCGTTCTGCCGGTACGTCGGGTCTGAGGCGTCATCCTCATCTCTTCCTGTCGCTCGTGCCTGATGCGGAGTGGGTGCCGGCAGCGGGCCGTGGCGGCCGGGCACGTGTACCTGGTCCTCACGGCCCGCTGTCGGCCCGCGGCCTCACCCCGGGGCGCCGGTCGGTCGGTGACACCGATGCCATCATGCCCGGTTCGCGGCGCGGCATTTCCGTCGCCTGCGCCGTCGACCGGGGAAGGTGACGCACGATCCAGTCGGCGGTGGCCTCGGGCGGCAGCGTAGCCGCCATGACATGCACGCCGGACGCGACCCGGCCCCTCGTGACCTCGTGCGCCGTGATCGAGGCTATGACGCCGACCAGGCCCGTCACGTCCGTGGAGTGCAGCAGCGCGCTCCGGCGCACCGGGACGCCGTCGTGTGTCACTCCGTCGAGCGTGCCGTAGAGGACCTGGTACGCGGGGCTGCCGGCCGAGTCCCGCAGACTCTCCCGGGCCAGTTCCCGTGCGGCGGCCATGAGCGCCTTGCCGTCGCCCGTCGCCGGGTGCTGGACGGCGAACCGGTCGAGGAAGGCGGGCACGCCGGGTCCCTTGAGTACTTCGTGCCAGTGGGCCTCGCGCAGCCGCAGGAGGTATGCCTGCTCCCGCAGTTCCTCCGGGAGGACACGGCGGACGGCGGTGGCGTGGACCGGGACCGGGGTGGCGTCGCCGTCGAAGGGGGCCGGGCCGGGGTCGTGCTCGGCGGGGAAGTCGACCGCGTGCCGCCTGCCGAGCAGGCAGGAGACGGCGGTGTGCGACGGGATGGCGCCGAGACCGCCCCACCAGCCGCTGAAACGGGTGGCGGACTCGAGCCCGTCCGCCAGCCAGCGCGGCACCCAGCCGGCCAGCGTGCCCGAGAGCCCGGTGAAGAGAACGGCCGAGCAGGCCCCCGCCGGGGTGCGCGAACCGCCGTCGTCCGTCATGCCCACGTAATGGACACCGGCGGTGAGGACCGATGCGCGCACCTGGCCGCGGAGCGCGAACGCGGTTCCGGAGCAGTCGAGGACGGTGGCACAGCCGCGGGTGAAGTGGGTCAGGCTCTGGTCGTCGCGGGTGTCGACCACTGCGGCCTCCGCGCCGTCGCCCAGCTCCCGGGCGAAGCGCCAGGCCGTCTCGGCGGAGCGTCCGCCGACGCGCAGCCGGCAGCCGCCCTCGGCTGCGAGGATGCGGGCAGCGACGGCGCCCACGCGCCCGTACCCGCCGAGGATGCCGATCATGGGTCTGGGGTCGATGTTCATGCATGCTCTCCCGGGTGGGCCGGACGTCCTCCGAGCAGCCCCTCGACGATGTCCTCCAGGGCCTCGCGGTGGGTGTCCCGCGAGGTGAGCGCGGACCAGCGGCCGGCGAGCGAGGTCACGCGGGGGAAGTCGGCGGGCGACAGGGTGGCGAAAACCTGTTCACGCTGTGTGGGGCGGGTCAGTTCGGCGTGGTGCTGACGGCTGGTCGTCCGGATCAGGAGGACGCCGACCGTGAAATGCCAGATGGCCTGGTGGGCCTGGGCCGCCTCCACGGGGGTGAGCCCGCATTCGACGGCTGCGTCGAGCAGCGTCTCCATGACCCACAGCGCGGACACGGCCAGCAGGTCGGGGGAGGCGAGGATCTCGTTGAGGAACGGGTACTCCTCAAGGACATCGTGGAGCAGTTGGGCGGCCGTCAGCAGCCGCTCGCGCGGGTCTTCGGGCAGGGCCGGCCGGGGACGCTCCTGGGAGCGGGAGGCGACGAGCAGCAGGAGCAATTCGTGCCGGTCACGCACATGGTGGTAGAGGGCCATGGGTGTGATGGAGAGCTCTCGGGCGAGCCGGCGCATGGACAGCTGCTGAGGCCCCTCGGTGTCCAGGATGCGCAGCCCGGCCGCGACGATCGTCTCCTGCGAGAGGGGCGCGGACCGACGCGAGTCGGCCCGGCGCCGGTTACGGGGCTTCATGCCTGGTTCTCCCATCCGAGTGCTGAGCTGTCCGGGCTGCGGCGCGCCGGATCACCATGCTGTGCCGGGCTCTTCGGGGCGGGGGTGACATCGACAGGAGCCCGGGCTACAGTTATTGTACGCGTACGTCTTACGAGTATAAAAACTCTGTGAGGGGGTCCGGTGCCGGAGCTGGACGGAGGTCCGGGGCGGGGGTGGGCGCCTTCATGAGGCGGCCTCGCCGCGCACCGCCGTGCGACGTGGTGTCCGGTGAGGTCCGGGCGGCCCGGCAATCCCCCGTGCAAAAGCGCCGGGCCGCCCCAAGGGGGCTGCGGGGAAAGGCTGAAGCGATCGCGCCTTGTATTCCGATAGGGCTGCGTTCAAATCCGGTCAGGTCATGGTCAAGCCATGGCGCCGAGTGAAATTTTTTGTTGATTCGAATCGAAGTCGTTAGGTAGAGTCGACCCCGTTCGGCCGCTCCTGCGCATTCAGGGGGTTGTCGGGGGAAGGGCCCGGAGTATCCGTTTATTCGGGAGTGACCGGCGTTCTCTTCAAGGGAGCGGTGCAGGTCTTGGCGTGCCTGAAATGCCTTCGGCTGTGCGGGTGCGGCGAGCCGGCGTTTTTTCACGTCACCCTGCGATGGCTTTCTTGTAACGTATCGTCAATATTTCCCTGATTATCTCCCGTGAGGATCGGTCGAGTGTTTTCCGCCCTCGTAGTGGTCAATTTCGGTCGTCACCTGCAGGAGGAAGATCCGTGGTTTTCTCGTATCGATCGACAAGCGTGCGAACGGAACTTGATCCACTTGTCGCGGCGACAGGTCTTGTCGCCGCCGGCCTGTTTTCCACCTATGTCGTCTATGAAGGTCCGGACACGTGGTCCGTCGCGGGCGGAATCGTGGCCGAAGTCGTCGTGCGACAGGACACCGTCCGATGTACGAAGGACGGTCGAACCCTCGAACATCCCTGGCGGGGCGACCCGTTGGGCCGGGTACGCGAGTTCCTGGACGGCCTTGAGCTGACCGACTGGCGGGCCTACGGCTGGAGTGCCTTCGAGCTCGCGTACGCCGTCGCCGGCCGCCCCGTCGACGAGGGCGTCCTGCTCCACCTCGTCGTCCCGCGCACCGAGATACGCCTGCTCGCCGGGCAGGCCCTCGTCCGCAGCGTGGATCCGCAGGAGGCGGCCCTCGTCGAAAAGACACTGGCCGGCCTGGAAGAGGGCCCTGAGTCCGCCGGGTACCTGCCGGTCGGCGTGGACATCGAGGTGGGCGCGGAGGCGTATCGTTCCTCCGTCGCCACGGTCGTGGACCGCATACGCTCGGGCGAGCTGCAGAAGGCCGTCGTCTCCCGGGTCGTCCCCGTCACCTCCGAGATCGACTTTCCGGCGAGCTACCTCGTCGGACGCCGCGCCAACACCCCGGCCCGGTCCTATCTGCTGCACATGGGCGAACTCCAGGCCCTGGGATTCAGCCCGGAGACCGTCGTGGAGGTCGGCACCGACCGCAGCGTCTCCAGCCAGCCGCTGGCAGGCACCCGGGCCCTGACCGGCGACGCCGCCGAGGACCGGAGACTGCGCGAGCATCTCCTGGCGGACCCCAAGGAATTGCATGAACACGCGATCTCGGTGAAGGTCGCCGTCGATGAACTCGCCGAGCCCTGCCGCCCGGAGACCGTCGTCGTGCAGGAATACATGGTGATCAAGGAGCGGGGCTCCGTGCAGCATCTCGCTTCCCGCGTGGTGGGACGGATGTCCGAGGACGCGAGCGCCTGGGACGCCTTCGCCGCCGTCTTCCCCGCCGTCACCGCCTCGGGCGTGCCCAAGGCCGCCGCGTACGACGTCATTTCGGACTGCGAACCGCGGGAGCGCGGCCTCTACGCGGGCACCGTGATGACGGTCGCGCAGGACGGCTCCATGGACGCCGCACTCGCCCTGCGCAGCGTTTTCCGGCGGAACGGCGAGACGTGGCTGCAGGCCGGTGCCGGGGTGGTCGAACACTCCGTACCCGAGCGTGAACTCGAGGAGACCCGGGAGAAACTGAGGTGCGTGGCAGACCGCCTGGTGGCCGTGGCGCCCGAGAGCGCGACAGCATCGGCCGAAGTCGTGGCCGGGAAGCACTCGTACGTCTGAAATCACTGGAGCGAGCGGTCCGGCGGCCGCAGCCATGACCTCAGGAGGCGACAGGGCAATGCCGATGACGGGGGTGCCCTTGGAAGTACAGTTGTTGGGGCCTGTACGTGCCTGGCGGCACGGCAGCGAGGTCGTGCTCGGGCCGCCCAAGCAGAGAGCCGTGTTCGCGCTGCTGGCCGGCCGGGCGAACGACGTCGTGAGCGTGGACCACATCATTGACGCGGTCTGGGGTGGTGACATCCCGCAGACCGCCGCCAATGGTGTCCACACCTACGTGGCCGGGCTCCGCCGGGTCCTCGAACCGGAGCGCAGCAGGCGGGAGAGCGGCGCACTGCTGGTCTCGACGGCAGGCGGTTACGCGCTGCAGACGGATCCCGAGACGGTCGACGCCACGCTCTTCGCCCGTCGCCACGCCCAGGCGCGCCGTGCCCGGGCCGAGGGACGTCTTCAGGAAGCCCTGGACGTGGCGGAGTCCGCGCTGTCCTTGTGGCACGGGGAGGCGCACTCGGGCGTTCCCGGGCCGTTCGCGGCGATGGAGCGCACCCGGCTCCAGGACCTCCGGCTCACGGCCGTCGAGGAGTGGGCCGCCGACATGCTGGAGGCGGACCGCCCCGTCGAGGCGGTGACCGTACTGCTGGGGGCCGTGGCCGAGGAGCCGCTGCGCGAGAAGCTGCGCTGGCTGCTGATGGCGGCGCTCTACCGGTGCGGACGTCAGGCGCACGCCCTGGAGGTCTACGCCGAGACCCGTCGGCTGCTCCGGCGCGAGCTGGGCATCGACCCCAGCGCGGAGCTCCGGACGCTGCACCAGCAGATCCTCACCGGCAGTCCGGCTGCCTCGGCCGGAGTCTTCCGTCCGAACGCCGTCCAGCCGGCGGGCACCGGGGCACCCGAACCGGAGCCCCCGGCCCCCCGGCTGGTGCTCTCCGAGACTCCCAAGCCGGCCCAGCTGCCGCCCGTGGCCAGGGGGTTCCTCGGGCGCTCCAGGGAGCTCGAACGCCTCGCGCGACTGCTCACCGAGACGGAACCGAGGGGCGCCTCCACGCCCATCGTCGTCGTCGACGGGCCCGTCGGCGTAGGCAAGAGCGCGTTCGCCCTCGAACTGGCCCACCGGCTGTCCGACCACTTTCCGGACGGACAGCTCTACGTCGACCTGCGCGGTACGAGCGTGGAGGGCTGCTCGCTGAGCGCCTCCGAGGCCCTGCTCCAGGTGCTGCGCAGCCTGGGGGTCGACGACAGCCGCATCCCCGCGGACCTGGCGAGCCGCGCGACGCTGTACCGGAGCCTGCTGCACGGCAAGCGCGTCCTCGTGATGCTTGACGACGTGCTCAGTGCCGAGCAGTTGCGGCCGTTGATCCCCGGGGGCTCCTCCTGTGTGCTCAGCACGGGCCGGCAGCGCCTGGGCGGCCTCGCCGTCCGGGACGGCGCGCATCTCCTGCGGCTGGACCCGCTCGCCACCCAGGACGCGCTCAGGTTGCTCCGCTGTCTCAGCGGCGACCGTCTCCAGCACCAGGAGGCCGTCGCCAGGCGTCTCGTGGGGCTGTCCGGCGGGCGGCCCCTGGCGCTGCGCATGATGGCCGAGACACTGGCCGCCAATCCGGACGTGTCCTTGGCCGCGCTGGTGCGGCACATCGTCGAGGAACACGGCCGGCTGGACCGGCTGACGGCGGGCGACGACGCCTCGACCAGCCTGCACACCCTGTTCGAGACGTCCTACCGGGCGTTGCCGGATGAAGCGGCGAGGATGTTCCGGCTCCTCGGTCTCTTCAGCGGCGGGCTGATCACCGTGTCGGCGGCCGCCGGACTGGCCGGCACGACCGAGCAGGAGGCCGCGGGAGTACTGAGACTCCTCGCCCGCCGTCACCTGCTTCGCGAGGCCGGTGGGGGTCTGTACCGGATCCACGAGCTGATGAGGCTC
Organism: Streptomyces sp. DT224; assembly: GCF_049844595.1. Taxonomy (NCBI): domain Bacteria; kingdom Bacillati; phylum Actinomycetota; class Actinomycetes; order Kitasatosporales; family Streptomycetaceae; genus Streptomyces; species Streptomyces sp. DT224. The sequence continues at coordinate 62,733 of NZ_JBNCLI010000013.1, read as the reverse complement.
TACGCGGCAGAGTGCGCCGAGCGCGAGCCGCTGACCCACCGGAGTGCCGTCGTGGCACGTCTGCCGTAGCCGAGCGCCGCGGTCGCCCGGGCCCCGTGCATGCCGGTCCGTCCTGTGCCCCATGGCCCCCGGGTCATGGGGCACAGGCGTGCCCGCGCAGCGCCGCCTCCCATCAGAGACCGTTCAGAGCATCTGTAGGCGGCTGAAGGAGAGTGGTCGCCATGAGCAGTAATCAGGTGGCACTCCTCCTCTTCGACCTCGCCTTCATCCTCGTCCTCGCCCATGGACTCGGGTATCTCGCCACCAGGGTCGGACAGCCCCCCGTCGTGGGCGAGATCCTCGCCGGTGTGCTCCTCGGGCCGACACTCCTCAACGGGGCGGTGTCCGACACCTTGTTCCCCCCGACGATCCGGCCGTTGCTGAGCGCGATGGCCGATGTCGGCGTCACCCTGTTCATGTTCGGCGTGGGCCTGGAGATCGAGCGCCAGGCCCTGCGCGGCCGCGGACGCATGGCCGCGGCCGTGAGTCTTGGATCGATGGCGGTGCCCTTCGTCCTCGGGACCGGTCTCGGCTTCTTCCTGCTGCGCAGCCATGAGACCGGCCAGAAGGCCGAGTTCATCGTCTTCATCGGCCTGGCCGTGTCCGTGACCGCCTTCCCCGTGCTGGCCAGGGTCCTGTCCGACCGGGGCATCGCCGGCACAGCCCTCGGCGGTATCGCCCTCGCGACGGCGGCCCTCGTGGACGTCGTCGCCTGGACCGCCCTGGCAGGGGTGCAGGCGGCGACAGGCAACGCGGGCGCCCACTGGCGCGTGGCCCTCATGATCCCGTTCGTCCTGGTGCTCGTCCTGGTCGTACGCCCTCTGCTGCGCCGCCGACTCGCTCGCGGGGAAGGGCACGGGACCACGTCGGGGTGGTGGTACGCGCAGGTCCTGATCGGAGCGCTGCTGTGTGGCGCGGCGACCGAGGCCATGGGGTTGCACTACATCTTCGGTGCCTTCCTCTTCGGCGTCCTCATGCCGGGCGAGGGGGCCGAACGGCTGCGCGGTGACCTCATGCAGCACACCCGTACCGTGACCTCCGTACTGCTTCCCGTCTACTTCGTCGTCGCCGGTCTCAAGGTGGACCTCCGGCACTTCGGCTGGGCGGAGATCGCCGAACTCGTCGCCGTCCTGCTGGTCGCCGTGGGCGGCAAGTTCGGTGGCACCTATCTGGGCGCCCGGAGTGCGGGGCTGCCCGCCAGACCCGCCACGGCGCTGGCCGCACTCATGAACACCCGCGGCCTCACCGAGCTCGTCATCCTCGGTGTCGGGCTGCAGGCCGGGCTGCTCGACGAAGGGCTGTACTCCCTCATGGTCGTCATGGCGCTGGTCACCACGGCCATGACGGGCCCGCTGCTGTCCCGGACGTACGCCAAACCCGTGATCGTCCCGGCGGCCACCGCCAAGGTGTCCGGCCGTGAGTCCGACCGCTCCTCCTCCGCCAGGCGCTGAGGCCCGGCCGGCGGCATCACGCACCCCACGCAGCAGGAGCAGGGCAATGACCAGAAGGAGAACCAGACATGCTCTCGGCCGAACTCCGGGACGCCGTCCGCCCCGGTACCGCCGGCAAGGACCCCTCGGCCCAGCCGGACCGGACGCTCGACGGCCTCTTCGGCCGCGCCGCCCGGCGCCACCCGAAGGCCGTCGTGGTGCGCGAGGGACCGAGCACCCTCCTGTACGGCCAGGCCGACACCCTCTCGACGCAGCTCGCCACGGCGCTACTGAGGGCCGACGTCCAGCTGGGTGACCCCGTCGTGGTCCACTGCTCCGATCACCGGCAGGCGCTCGTGGCCCAGCTGGCGGTGATGAAGGCCGGCGGAGTGTGCGTGCCGGTGCCCCGCGATCTGCCCGCCGGCCGGACCCGCCGGCTCGCCGTCGTCAGCGGCGCCGAGACGGTGCTGTGCAGCCGGGCGACCCGGGAGGCGTGGGACCACGCCGGCTGTCGGCGCAGGCTCCTCCTGGACGATCCCGGACTGTGGAAGCGCCTCGGAGCACGCTCCGCCGACCGGGCGCTGCCGATCTCCGCACCCGCCGAGCCCGCCTACCTGCTGACGGCGGGGGAGGCCGGCGACTGGGGTTCGGGCCACCTCGTGGACCACCGGGCCTGGCATCTGGCCATGGCCGCCCGGTCCGAGCAGATCGGACCCGCCGGGCGGGCGGTCGCCGTCACCGAACAGCCCGTCGGACCCGCCACCCTGTCCGCGATGTGGTGGGCCTTCGGATCCGGCAGCACGCTGATCGCGCGGCCTGGCGGACCCGTCACGGGCCCGGACGGCACGGTCGTCGTGTACGAGTCGGCCCAATACCCGCGCGTGCTCGACGCCCTGGCCCGGGAGCCCCGCCCGACGTGGCCCAGGACGGTCGTCCTGGTCGGAGCCCCCTGCACCCCCGACACCGTGGCCCGGCACAGCGAGCTCCTGCCCGAGACCGTCCTGCGTGCCGAGTTCGCGCCCGGCGGGAGCGTGCTCCCCTGGGCGGTGAGCACGTACCGGGCCGGCCAGGGCACGCCGTCCGGCGGAAGTCCCGTGGTCGGAGCGGCCCCCGGCGTACGGCTCAGCGTGCGGGACGCCCTGGGGGAGAACCTCCTGGCCGGCCAGGCCGGAGAGGTGTGCGCGCGAGGGCGCACCCTGCCGTTCGACGTCATCGGCGCCCCTGCCGCCGCAGGGCAGGGAGGCGCTCTCCTGCGCTCAGGCTTCGCCGGCCGGCGCACCGCGGACGGCGTCGTTGAACTCACGGGTCGCGCATGGCCCACGCCCTCCACCGAGCGTCTCGTCGGCCATCAGGAACGGGCCGGTGCCAAGCCGGCATGACGGAGAGGCCGCATCCCTCGGGCTGCGGCCTCTCCGTCATGCCGCTCGGAGGCCGGACCTTCGCCTCCGCCGACGGCACCGGCGTGCGCGCGGCCCCGGCCGGGGCGTGCTTCGAAAGTCCCGCCTGCCCGGCGGGCGGACGGCGCTATTCTCGAAACGCGCCCAAGGCCGCCGGCCCGTCCTTCCGGGTCGTGAGCCACTGCCACTGGGTGTACGAGTCCCAGGCGAACTGCGCTCCGTGCCGGGCCCCGTTGCCCGAGGCACCGAAGCCTCCGAAGGGCACCACCGCCTGATGGTTGACCGTCTGGTCGTTCACGTGGATCATGCCCGTCCGCAGCCGGTCGGCCAGCCGGAGCCCACGCTCGACCGAGCCCGTCCGGACCGCGGCGACGAGACCGTACTCCGTGTCGTTGGCGACGGCCACCGCCTCGTCGTCGTCCCGGACGACCACGACCGGGGCCACCGGGCCGAAGATCTCCCGCGTGAACGCAGGCATCCTGCTGGTGACGCCGGTGAGGACGGTCGGCGGGTAGAACGGCCCCTCCGGCGCTCCGCCGCACCGCAGTTCGGCGCCGGCGGCGACGCTGTCGCGCACGATCCCGTGGACACGTTCCAGCTGCCGGGCGTCGATGACCGGACCCAGGTCGACCGGGTCGGTCCACGGATCACCGACGGTGAGCCGGCGGGCCTCCTCGACCAGTCGCCGCACGTACGCCTCGGCGACCGCCGCGTGCACGATGTGGCGCCCTGCGGCCATACAGATCTGTCCCTGGTGGAAGAAGGACGCGAAGGCCCCTACCGCCGCGGCCGCCTCGACACCGGCGTCGTCCAGGACGATCAGCGCGTTGTTGCCGCCGAGTTCGAGTGAGACCCGCTTGAGCGTCCGGCCCGCCGCTGCTCCCACCTCCCGGCCGACCGCGGTGGAGCCCGTGAAGGACACCATCGTCACGATCGGATCGGCCGTCAGCGCCGCGCCGGCCACCGCGTCGCCCGGCAGCACGTGCAGCACATCCTTCGGGAGCCCCGCCTCCTCGAACAGGCGGGCCACGACCAGGCCACCCGATACCGGCGTACGGATGTCCGGCTTGAGGATCACGGCGTTGCCCAGCGCGAGCGCGGGGGCCACCGAACGCAGCGCGAGCAGCAGCGGCACGTTCCACGGGCTGATCACCCCGACCACGCCCAGCGGCACCCGGCGGGCCAGACTCGACCGGCCTGGAGCGGAGGGCAGGACCTGCCCGTGCGGTTGTGTGGCCAGGGCCGCGGCCTGGAGGAGCTCCTCCACCGTGTCCGCGATCTCCGTCTCCGCCTTGGCCCGTACGGCACCGCCCTCACGGACCAGCCACCGGGCGACCTCGGCCCGGTGCTCCTCCAGGAGGTCCGCCGCCCGCCGCAGCACCGCTGCGCGGCCTGCCGCGGGGCGGGCACCCCATGCCCGCTGGGCCCGGGCCGCGGCGCTCGCGGCCCGGGTGACGTCCGAAGCGGCGGCGACACCGACCTGGGCAAGCGTCTTCCCGGTTGCAGGCTCGACCACGTCGGCGACGGCGCCGCCGGACGCGGTCCGCCAGCCGTCACTGAACACCGTCCCGGTGAGCCGGTCCACGTCGACCAGGCCAGTCATGGTTTTCTCCTGACTTTGTGATGGTCCGAGCACGCGGCGGGCCGGTCAGGCACCGTCGGCGCAGCTCGTGATGGGGACATCGATGAGGACCGGCCCGGTCCCCGCGGCCGCCCGCGCCACTGCCTCGGCCAGGTGGTCCGTCGAGCGGGCCCGCACCGCGCTGATGCCGAAGAATCCGGCGACGCGGGTGAAGTCGAGCTCCGGCGGCGTGAGGTCGAGGCCGTCCGGCACACCGGGTGTTCCGTCGGTGAGCCCCAGGAAGTCCCGGGCGGGCGTCAGATCGAGCCGAGGGGGCGTGAGTTCCAGGCCCCCGGAGCGACGGCGGGCGGCCCGGCTGCGTTCCCGCCGGGCGGCCGTCTCCTTGAGGGTGCGGTACTCGCCGTTGTTCATCACCACGAAGGTGGCGGGGACGCGGTAGTGGGCGGCGCTCCACAGCCCCTGGAGTCCGAACAGGGTGCAGCCGTCGCCGAGCACGGCCACGACCGGCCGGGTGGGGTCTCCCATCCGGGAGCCGATGGCCGCGCCGATACCGGACCCGAGACCACCGCCGACGGTGTGCACGTACGAACGCGGGCGTTCCAGCGGCAGGACGCCGCGCAGCAGCAGTCCGCTGGTGATCGCCTCCTCCACCACCACGGCGTCGTCGGGGAGCCCCGAGACGATCGCGTGTACGGCGGCCAGGGGGTCCATCGGGGCGTCGCCGTACGCCGCGAGCGCCCGCTTCGTCAGCCGCCCACGGGTGGCCTCGTGCAGGCGGCCGGTCTCCCTGAGCCGCCGAGGGGCCTCGGGCACCTTCCCGGCGAGCTGCGCGGCCAGCGCGCTCAGGGTGGCCCGCACCCCGCCGACGAGACCGAGGGCCACGGGGAAGGTCCGGCCCGGCTCGCCCGGATCGTCGTCCAGCTGGATGACGGAGGTACCGGTGGGGATCGGCGAGCCCGGCTCGTAGTGGTGTGCCATGAACGCCCGGGTGCCGGCGACCAGGACCACGTCATGGCCTTCGAGAGCCGAGCGGATCGCCGAGTAGCGGGCGTCGAGCATGCCTGCGTAGAGCGGATGCACGGTGGGGAAGTTCACCCCGTCGTGCATCGGCTGGTGGTAGACCGTGGCTCCGACGGCCTCGGCGACCGCCACCAGCTCGGCGACGGCACGGTCTCGCCCCACCCCGTCCCCGGCGACGACCGCCGGCCGAGCGGCCCCGGCGAGCCGCTCGGCGGCCTCCGGCCAGTCGAGGGCCGGGCCGAGCCCGCCGAGCCGCGACTTCGGCGCGGGCCGGTCGACCGGCCCCTCCTCCTCCAGCAGATCCATCGGGACCGACAGGAAGACCGGGCCCGCAGGCGGCTGGACGGCCAGCGCGAAGGCCCGGCGCAGCATGCGGGGCAGATCGTGGGCGTGCTGGACGTCGAAGGTGTGCTTCACCGCTGCCCGGGCGATGCCCACGAGGTCTCCGGAGAGCATGGGGTCGTGAGCCAGGTGGCGTCGGTCCTGCTGACCCGCGGTCACCACCATCGGCGTGCGCGACCGACTGGCGTTGAGGAGCCCGACCATGCCGTTGGCGAGCCCGGCCGCGATGTGCAGGCTGACGAAGGCCGGGCGGCCGGTGGCGCGCGCGTACCCGTCGGCCATCGCGACCACGGACGCCTCCTGGACCCCCAGGACGTATTGGAGGTCGGGGGCCGCGGTGACCGCCTCCACGAAGGGCAGTTCCGTCGTGCCCGGGTTGCCGAAGACGCGGGTGACGCCCTCGTCGCGCAGCACCTCCAGCATCGCGTCGACGGGCCTCACGAAACGCTGCCGTTCCGTCGGTCCGAGGACGCACCGGCGCTGAACCGGTCCACTTTGTCGATGACGTCGGGGCTGTACAACCGCAGCGCCTGTTCGAGCGCGAACTCGGCGGCGTACGCGCGTAGCCGGTCCATCGGCTCCTCGGAGAGGTTGATCATGTGCCGGTTCGGTACGACGGCCGGACTCGCGAGCCGGTCGACCGCCGCGTCCACGCTCGCGTCCATCAGCTTGGGGTCGACCACCTCGTCGCAGACCACGCCCGCCTCGGGCTCGCGAGCCCAGAGCTTCCGGCCGGACAGGATGACCTGCCGCGACAGCCGTCCGCCGGCGAGCGCGGTCAGCCGGAGGTTGGCCATGCCCGGCACGATGCCCTCCTGCGCCGCCGGAAGACTCAGGTACGAGTCGGCCGCCGCGACGACGTGGTCGACCGCGAACAGCATCTGCATGCCGCCGCCGATCGCGAAGGTGTCCACGGCGGCCACCCACGGCTTCTCGACCAGGGGCCGGGGCCAGGCGTCGTCGACCTGGACGCCGCGGATCAGCTTGTGGAGGTAGCCGAGTTCGCGGCGGAGCAGGAAGTCCACGAGGGATATCCGGCCCTGGTGCAGGTCGACCAGATTGATTCCGGCGCAGAAGACCCGGCGGCCCTGGTAGCGCGGGTGGGTCATCTTCCCGCCGCGCAGAACCCCCACCTTGACGCGGTCGTCGAGCAGGGCGAGGTCGACGGCGGTCTCCAGGTCGTCGACGAGCTGGTTGTCCTCGGCGTTGAGGAACCGGCCGTTGCACAGGGTGATGTGGGCCGCTCGGTCGATCAGTTCCAGCCGGACAGTGCCCAGTTGGAGGCTGCCCGTCCGGCTGAACTCCCCGAGCAACGAACGGGCGCGCTGGGTGGGCCGCAGCATGGCCCGCATCAGGTGCGGGCCGGCCTGCGGCGACCGCAGCACCCAGTGGAAGAAGATGCCCTGGTCGATCTCCCGCCCGTCCTTGTCGGACTGACCGCACTCGCGTTCCGCCGCCAGCTGGGCCTCGGTCGGGGTGAGCCCCGGGAATGCCTCGGCTGCGGCGAACACCAGCTCGGACAGCGAGCGCTGCTCACGCAGGCCCCCCGTCAGCGCGTGGTAGACGCGCTCGACGTGCAGTTCCAGGAACGCGCTGCGCAGACGACGCTGGTCGGCGAGCACCTCGGCCGCGAGCTGCTGCTGGCCGGCGTCCCGGTCGGGCTTGGCCGGGAGCTCCCCGAGCAGCTTCTCCGCTTCGGCCGTGTACGCCCGCAGGGCCTCGGCGTCGGTCAGCAGCGAGCCGCTGAGGACCGGTGCCGGGACGGACCACCGATCCGCACCGGCGAGAGGACGTGCCGTCATGCTCTCGACTCCTTCCGTGTCGGTCATCAGGCGTTGCCGTCCGCGCCGAGGAACTCACCGCGGCTGCGGCGCAACGTGCGGTCGCACGCCGCGAGATGCTTGCCCAGCGCCTCCTCGAACGCCGTCACCCCGGCCTCGATGATGAGCTGGCGCCGGATGGCCAGCTCGGACGGGTCCAGCCGGGTGAAGCGCTCCGCCAGCCTTGCGGCGACCGCGGCCGGATCCTTGGTCACCTGGTCGATCAGGCCCATCGCCAGCGCCCGCTGCTCGGACAGCTCGGCGCCGAACAGCATGATCCTGCGGGCGTGCACACCACCGAGCTGGTTGGTGAGCCGGTGCACGGCCATGCCCGACCACACGCCGTCGTTGTTCACCGGAACGGCGATCCGCGTCCCGGGTGCGCCGACCCGGTGGTCGGCGGTGAGGAGCACGTCGAGCGCGGGGCCGCTGCACACGCCTTCGATCGCCACGATCTTCGCGAACCGGCCCTGTTCGAGCCGGCGCAGGGCCTTCTCCCAGCGGCTCACCAGGTCGATGCCGACGCTGCCCGGCCAGTTCTCCGCCGGACCGGTGCCGTGCAGCCGGATCACGGCACTCGTCCTGCCCTGCGCGTCCTCGAGGCGGTCGCAGAGGGCGTTGACGTCCGCCACCAGCAGGGGGCAGAGCGGACGTGTGCTGTCGATCTCCAGGAGGGTGTCGGAGGAGGGAGCCTGGGCGAGGTTCGATGGAGGCATGTCTGAGTCCTGATCGTCTGGTCCGACAAGGGGAGTTGGGTGCGGGCTTCGCCGTTCAGTACCGGACGAGTGCCGATTCGAGGGTCGAGCCGGGGCCCATGGTCATGAGGACGCCGTAGTCGCCGGGGCGCGTGGCGCCTTCCCGCAGCAGCTGCTCGTACGAGAACAGGAAGGAGCCGCTCGACAGGTTGCCGTAGTCACGCAGCACGTCGGTGGTGTGCCGCACGTCGTGCCGGGTGAGACCGAGGTTGACCGACACCGAGTCGATGACCTTCTTGCCGCCGGAGTGAACGAGCCAGTGCGCGATCTCGCTGCGCCGCAGGCCGGTGCCCCGGAGGAGGTTCGTGATGACGCCCTCGGCGTGCGCGCCCACGACGTAGGGCACGTCACGGTCGAGGTAGAAGCTGAACTTGCCCTGTTCGTCGTCCCAGTCGTAGCGCATCGCGTCGACCGCGTCGGGGACGATGCGGCTGGCGTACTTCAACACCTGGGGGCCGGGCCTCTCGGTGTCGCGCGAGACCGCTATCGCCGCGGAACCGTCGCCGAAGAGGCTGTTGACGACGGAGGTGCGCATGGTGCCGTCGAAGACGTACGCGGCCGAGCACACCTCTATGCACACCATCAGGGCGATCTTCCCCGGGTTGGCCGAGGCCCAGCCGGTGGTCGCGTTCAGGGCGTTGAGACCCGCGTTGCACCCCATGCCGACGATGTCGAGCCGGCCGCAGTCGGTGGGGATGCCCAGCTCGCGAATGAGGTGGGCGCTGAAGCCGGGGGTCAGTAGCCCTGTCGAGGTCACGCAGACCAGATAGCCGATGTCGCTGACCGCGGCGCCGATCCGCTTGAGGCAGGACTGCAGAGCGCGGGCGCCCATCTCGGTGCCCCGGGCCTTGTGCTTGGCGAGCAGTTCGCCCTGGGTCTCCATGGTGGGCCGGCCGTCGTCGCCGTAGGGGGGAACGTTCAGGAAGCGCCGGTCGATCGCGCTGTTGAGAAATACCGAACGAATCCGCTCGTCCTGGATCCCGTACAGGTCCAGGAGATCCTTCTGGGAATAGGAGGAATCCGGGGTCGAGGTGCCGACGCCCAAAATCGTCGGCCCGCTTCGCGTGGCGGCCCAGGAGGCCGTGTCTTCACTGAGAATCATTCTGATGCCCCTCGCTGATGTCGGTGGTAAATGCCCTCGATGCTCTGCGAAAGAGTCACGGAACGAGCCTAGTCGAGGAATTCATCGAGGGAATACCCCTTCCGCTGTGAAGGGAGTCACCGGGCCCCCTAGGGGGAATAGGGGGAAGAATGGGAAAGGACCTCGGTGAGTAAGGGGTCCATTCCCTCTGATTCGTTTTCCCCGGCGTCGAGGAGCACGGGAAGGTCTGTGCGGTTCTTCACGCGGAGCTTTCGGTAGACCTGGGTCAGATGCTGCTCGACCGTGCTGACGGTTACGCACAGCCGCTGTGCTATCTGCCGGTTGCTGTGGCCCTGCGCGGCCAGCCCCCCGACCCGGCGCTCGGCCGCGCTGAGCTCCGCCGCGAGATCGCCGCGCAGACGTGGTCCGCCGGACCCGGCCCGGGACGACGACGTGCCCGCGAGTCCGGGCTGTACTGACCGGGCGAGGCGCTCCGCGTGACACTCCTGCGCTGCCCGCCACGCCCGGCGCAGGGCCGGCCTGGCCCTCCGGGAGTCGCCGTTGGCGGCGAACGCGGCGCCGAGATCGGCGAGGGCGTGGGCGAGCTCCAGCCGGTCGCCGGCCGCTTGCAGAGCCTCCACCGAGTCGTTGAGCAGCGAGGGCCGTTCGTGCGGTTCCAGGGTCGCGGCCAGTTGCCGCAGCGCTCGCCCCAGGGTGCGCGCGTCGTCCACCGGGAGGCCGTCGAGCTGTTCCTCCAGGAGCACGCGCGCCTCGTCCCGGCGGTCCAGGCGCACGAGGGCCTGGGCGGCGTCGACCCGCCACGGCAGCTGCCGGGGGCCGTCGTCCCACCATTCCGTCACGAGCCGGCCGCAGGTCCGGAAGTCGCTGAGGGCCGCGTAGGGCCTGCCGACCGCCAGGTGGTACTGCCCGCGCGCCCGCAGGTACCGCAGCCCGAAGGGCGTCTCCAGGAGCGCGCCCGGCGTCGGCAGGTTGAGATAGCCGGCCGCGTCCTCGTAACGCCCGGTCTCCACGGCGGTGGTGAGCAGACAGGCCAGCGGCGCACCGGCCAGGACTCCCCAGCTGCTCCGTGACGTCTCGTCCAGGGCCGCGGACGCGAACCGGCCGGCGGCCGGCAGGTCGCCCCGGAGCAGCGCGGCGTCGGCGCGTGCCGCGGTGAACAGGCGTCGCCAGCGCGGGCCCTCCTGCCCGGCGGCGTCCGCGAGCATCGGCAGGCACCACGGCGCCACGGTCGACAGCCGCTCGGGCCTGGCCAGCGCCAGCAGGCCCAGCGCGATCCGGGTGAGCGGCTCGTCGGTGTGCAGGCCCTGTCCGAGAGGGTCGCTCGACACCGCCACGTCTCCCCGTACGGCGGCGAGAGCGGTGGCGACCAGCGAGGCGGGTCCGTCGGCGTGTGGTTCCAGGCGCGGGGGCGGTACGGCGCCGGGGCCGGACCGTCGGCGCTGGGCCGGGTAGCAGAGCTCCAGGCAGGCGCGCACGGCATCGAGCTCCGCCGCCTGCGGTCCGCTCGCGGTGGCGGCGAGCCGGTCGAGTGCGGCGGCCGCCTCGTCCACGCGGCCGTGCCACAGCAGGTACTCGACGACCGCCACCGGCTGACGCCCGCTCAGCAGGCCCCGCCTGGAAGCGTCCGTGAGCGCTCCGAGGTGACGTACGGCGCCCGCGGGGTCGACGCGCCACTCGGTCTCGGCGAGCACCGCGCGGCTCACGGCGCGCTGCTGCTCGTCGTCGGCGAGAGAATGGGCCAGTTCGAGGCAGTCGAGGGCGAAGTCGATCTGGCCGCTGGCGGTCGCGCTGGCGGCGGACTCCTTGAGCACCGCCGCCGCCCACGGCTCCTCGGCCTCCCCGGCGGCGACCAGCTGCTGGGCGATCGACGTGGAGCGGCCCCCGTCGGCGTGCAGCAGCGCGGCCGCGCGCCGGTGCCAGACGATGCGCGCGGGCGCCCCGAAGTCCCTCAGGACGGCCTCCTGGGCGGCGTGGTGCCGGTAGCGGCCGTGGTGCAGCAGGCCCGACTCGTCGAGCAGGTCGACGAGGGCGCGGGTCTCGATCGCGCCCACCCCGCTGAGCCTGGCGACGAGCTCCGGGCGGGTCGTCTCGCCGACCACGGCGACGGCTCTCGCCACGTCGAGCGCCTCCGGTTCGAGCCGGTGGAGACAGCTCACGACCCGTTCGGCGAACCGGTCCCCGACCACCGGGCCGGTGGGCGGCTCCTTGCCCGCGGAGCGGGTGGACGCCTCCCAGTCCTCGGCCAGCGCCCGGACGAGGAGCGGGTTGCCGCCGGAGAGGGCAAACGCCGCCGGGGCGAGACTGTGGGCCACATGCGCGTCGAGGTCGTGGGCGAGGAGCGCCGCGACGCCGTCGTGGGTGAGGGGGGCGAGCCGGATCTGCGTGCAGTACGGATGGCGCGACAGCTCGGTGCGGAAGTCCGGGTGCCGGATGCCGGAGCGGTCCTGATCGCTCAGCAGCAGCGTGATGCGCGACCGCCGCAGCCGCCGGGCGAGGAAGAGCAGACACTGCAAGGAGTCGGTGTCCGCGTGGCAGACATCGTCGACCTCGATGAGCAGGGGTTCCCCGGCGCTCATGTCGAGAAAGATCCGGGACATTCCCTCCAGCACCTGGGGACCGACCTCGCTCCCCTCGGGGGCTCCGCCGCGCATGACGGCCTCGGCCCGGCGCGCGAACGCCGGGTCGGCGCCGTGCAGGAGCTGGCTGAGCAGACCGAAGGACAGGTGTCGCTCCACCGGTGAGGCGGCGGCGGCGAGGATGCGCACCCGGTCGCCCGCCACCTGCTCGGCGAAGGTGTGCAGCAGTTCCGTCTTGCCGACCGCTACCGGGCCGCGGAGCACGACGACGCTGCCGGTTCCGTGCAGACACTCCTCCAGCAGTCCTGTGAGCTCGGCGAGTTGGCGCTCCCGCTCGACCAACACCATCCGTGTGCACCTCCTGGGCCGTGACGGCTTCAGTCTGCGCGGGCTCGTCTGAAGGAGTGCTGGACGTTCTCTCCCCGTGGCCGGAGCGGACCGCGGCAGGTCACACATACGAAGGACCGGCCGCGCGGGAGGTCCCGTTCACGGCCGGTCGGATGGTCGGGGGTCGGATGGGGCGGGTGCCGCGGCGTCAGGCGGTGACTGCGGCAGGTACCTCAGCCCCGCTCCGCCGAAGCCGCCTCCTCCCGCCGTGCGTCGCGCGGGGCGTCGCCGCCCGCGCCCTGGCGGGGCGCCGGTCCCGGCACGGGGCCGGGATTCCGGCGGGGGAGCAGGAACACGGCGACGAGCACGGCGAAGATCAGCAGACCGCTGTTGCACGCGAACACCATGCCGTATCCGTCGGCGAGCCGCTGGTCGGCGGAGTCCGAAGCGGCCGCGTTCGCCGTCGCGGTGGCCGCCACCGTGCCCATGGCGGCCAGGCCGATGCTGCCGCCGAGCTGCCGTGCGCTGTTGAGCAGGCCCGACGCCATGCCGGCCTCGTGCGGGGCGACTCCCGCGGTCGCCGCGTTGGCGATGGGGACGAGGAGTGGCCCGATGCCGAAGCTGGTCACCAGTGACGGGCCCAGGACGTCGACCAGGAAGCTGCCGGTCGGCCGGATCTGGCTGAACCAGGCCATGCCGGCGGCGCCGATGATGCCGCCGACGATGAGCAGCTGCCGCGCCGAGTACCGGGCGAGCAGCTTCACCGCGTACAGCGACCCCACGACGAGGCCCAGGCAGAACGGCAGGAACGAGAGCCCGGCGCTGAGCGCGCCCATCCCGAGCACCTGCTGGAGGTAGAGGGAGACGAAGTAGAAGGAGGTGAAGATCGTGATGGAGACCATCATCATGTAGAGGTTCGAGCCGGACACGGACCGGTTGGTGAGCACCCGCAGCCGCAGCAGTGGCTCCTTGGCGTACGTGCCCTCGTAGACGAAGAACCCGGCGAGCAGGACCGCCGCGACAGCCAGACTGCCGACCGTCGCCGCCGAGCCCCAGGACTCGCTCTCGGTCCGCACCAGCGCGAAGACGAGCAGGGACGTACCCAGGGTGGCCAGGACGGCACCGACGACGTCGAGCCGGCGTGCCGTGTCGCCCGCGGCGGCCCTCGCCACGTGACGGCGGGCGAGCCAGACACCGATGACCGCCATGGGGACGTTCACGAGCATGACCCAGCGCCAGTTGATGTACTCCGTGAGCAGACCGCCCACGACCACGCCGACGGCGGCACCACCGGCCGTGACGGCGCTGTACACGCCGAGGGCCTTCCCCCGCTGGGGGCCGGCCGGGAAACTCGTCGTCAGGACCGCGAGCGCGGCCGGGGCGATCAGAGCGGCGCCCACCCCCTGCACCGCGCGCGCGGCGATCAGCTGTCCCGGGGCCTGCGCGAGGCCGCCCAGGAGCGAGGTGATGCCGAAGAGCGCGAGTCCGATCAGGAGCAGCGGCCTGCGGCCGAAGCGGTCGGCTGCCCGTCCTCCCAGCAGCAGTAGTCCGCCGAAGGTGAGCGTGTAGGCGTTGACCACCCAGGACAGTCCCGACTCGTCGAAGCCGAGTGCCGTGCGCATCGACGGCAGGGCGACGTTCACCACCGAGACGTCGAGCGAAACCATGAGTTGGGCGACGGAGATGGTCCACAGGACGCCGCCGGGGCTGACGGCCCGTTCCTCTCGTGCAGAGTTTTTGTACATGTAAAAATAGTAGCCTCGGGGGTAGACGTTGTCGAGCGAGAACTGCGCGTCCACCGCCTGTACGGGAGCCTTCCGGCAGGTCACTCCGGTACCGGGCGCGCGGCACCGAGCAGCTGCGCCGTGAACGCCGCCGCGGGCTTCACGACCGCGCAGCAGCCCGCCGCCCAGGAGAGCGCCGCTCGATGCTCGTCGGCGCTGAGGTCCGCGACCGCGTCGGCCGCCAGGAAGACCTCCAGGTTGTGGCTGAAGGCGTCGAGCGCCGTGGCGACGCAGTTCAGGTGCGCGTACAGGCCGCAGATCACGATCTGGTCCCGGCCCAGTGACCTCAGGTGCCGCTCGAGGCCCGAGCCGAAGAAGGCGCTGTACCGCCACGCGGTCAGCACGGCGCCGCTCGCATCCGGCGCGAGCTCGTGCGGGATGGCCGCGTCCTCCAGCGCGTCGTCGGGGCCCTTCCCCCAGAAGTCGGTGAGCAGACCGCGCTCGCCCGGGGCCTGGGTGCCCGGCTGCACCATGTGAACGACCGGTACGCGCAGGCTGCGGCATGTCTCCAGAAGGTCCGAACAGGCGGCGAGCAGGGGATCGAGGGGTGAGGTGCCGGGTGCGTACGGCCGGAGGAAGAACCCCTGCATGTTCAGGACGACCAGGGCAGAGCGCCGGGCGTCCAGGCTCCAGGAGACCCTGTTCTCGACGAGCGGGTCCCGGCCGGGCATCGCATACGGATCGATTACGGAGACGTCCATGGTCCGCCGTTCCTCTCCGCCGCGGCCGTCAGGAGATGAAGTCGTACGACAGGAAGCCGTTCTCCGCGTCCTCCGCCCAGGACCCGTAGCGGCGCATGCCGTAGAGCAGGGGAATCGGCCGGCGCAGCGACGTGACGAGGGTGACGTGGGCCATGACCACCGCGTGGTCGCCGACGGTCTGTTCGGCGGTGACCACGCAGTCGGCGATCGTGTGCGCCGCCTCGATCAGATGCGGGCCGCCCTCGTTCTGGGCCGGAACCCACGGCACCTGGCCGAACCGGTCCGGGGCCCCCGAACCGAACAGCTCGGAGGTGGAGCGTGCGCGCTCGTGGAGCAGGTTCACCGAGAGCTCCCCGCTGTCCAGGACCGCGCGGAGGGTGGGGCTGCCGGCCCGCAGGCAGACGAGCAGCGTGGGCGGGTCGAGGGCGACGCTGCACAGCGAGGTGCAGGTCATCCCCCACGGGGTGCCGTCGGGGGCCAGCGCGGTGACGACCGAGACGCCCGTGGGGAATCCGGCCATCAGTCGGCGCAGGTCGGCTGGGTGCGGCTGGTGTGACATGGTCCTCACTCGCCTCGGTGTCGGAGGTGCGAACAGGGAAGGGCCGGACGGCCACGCGGGCCCAGAAGGCTCGGCCACGAGGCCGTCCGGTGTGTGGGGGAGGGAAAGACCGGGCCGGGGAGCCCGCCGCGGAGGACCGGGCCGGTGAACCGGGATCAGTAGCCCGCGGAACCGGTCCCGGCCTCGGCCTCCTTGGCGAGCGCCATGCCGCGTGCGGCGTTGAGCATGCGCTTGCCGATCTCCGGCGGCGCCTGGGTGCGCGACCACTCCTCGGCCGCCTCCATCCGCTCCCGCGTCATGTTGAAGCAGCGGTTCTCGGGCAGTCCGAACCTGTCGGCGTGCGCGATGAAGTCCACGTCCTTGCGGATGTACTCGTGGATGCGCGCGGCCGCCACATCCGGTTCGAGCGTGCCGCCCTCGACGGCCTCGCACAGTTCACGGGTCAGCGTGCCCAGCCGGACGAAGGTCTCGCTGATGGGCAGCGGGGAACCCGGGTTCGCGGACCGCTCGGCCTCCAGGAAGACATCGGGGTCGCCGGTCTCGCTGAACCGGTAGTAGGCGTCCTCGACCATCATGTTGCCGCTCATCGTGCCGAGCATCCAGGTGCGGTTGACCGCGTTCCACAGCTCGTAGTGGCCGAAGCCGACGAACGAGCTGTAGACCAGGTCGTCGTGGAAGTCGAACAGCCCCTGCTGCAGCGCCTCCACGTGTGCGAACCGCTCCTTGGACCAGTCCCCGTCCCGGGAGGCCGCGATGAGCCGCCAGCCGAGTGCGTTGACGAGCTCCAGGGTGTTGGCCAGACCGCGGGAGTACAGGGCGTCGATGAACCCGGCCGCGTGGGACGTCAGGCAGTAGCGGTCGCCGACGACGGTCTTTGCGGAGTACTGGAGCCGGCCGGTGGAGACCCAGGGGCGGACCGCCTTCGCCCCCTCGAACTGCCAGGCGATCTCGGGGAACCGCGCGAGAAAGTCCTGGAACTCCTGCTCCGGCGGGATGTCGCCCTTCGGGTACTTCCGCGGGTCCAGGGTCAGGCCGACGCTGCACAGCGGGTTGCGGGCCTTGTCGTGGTTGTCGAAGGGGATCACCCAGAGCCAACCCCCGTCGAAGACGTGGTGCAGCGTGCCGTGGTGCCACGGGCTCGGCTGGTCGTGCGGCCGCGCCGTGGGCGAGTCGTCGAACGGCCTCACACCGATCATGTGCGTGAAGAGGCAGCGTGAGTGGGTCCGGGCGCGGGTCGGCGTCTCGCGCAGGTCGAACTTCTCCGCGAGCGGCGAGCGGAACCCGCTGCCGTCCACCACGTAGGAGGCCCGGAACTCCTCACCGTGCTCCGTGCGCAGGACCGCGCCCTCGTCCGGGTCGATGTCGATCTCGGTGACCCGGGTCGAGAGCCGCGCCTCCGCACCGTAGGTGAGCGCCACGTGGAACAGATGCGCGTCGACGTCCTGCCGGAACAGGTGGGTCTCCGTGCGCAGGTCCATGGGGACCACGAGCTGGTTGATCTCCTGCGGATTCTGCGGCTTGCCCTCGCGGTGATAGACGAAACCGAAGTTCTGCTTCTGGCCGCAGTTGGGGGATATCTCCTCGATGGTCCCCTTGTAGTTCGACAACGCCTTCAGCTCGGGCACGTCGTAACGCTTGGCGATGAGCCTCGCCATGCCCGAGGTGTACGGGATGGTCGACTCGCCGACCGCGAAGCGCGGGTGGGTGCCGGCGTCCAGGATGAGGGTCTTCACCCCGTTGCGGGCGAGCACCGCGCCCAGCATGCCCCCGGCCATGCCGCTGCCGAGGATCACCACGTCGTACCGGTCCGTCGCCGCGGAGGCGGAGTTCTTGTCCTGCACCAGTTCTTCCTTCCCTTGGGCGTTCGTTCCGGTCGGCTCAGTTCTGGACGGTGGCGGAGGGCCCGGTCTGCGGGATCAGGTCGTCGATGGAGATGTCCAGCGCGAGGTGCTTGCCGCGCATACCGGCGAGGAGGGTGACGAAGTCCTGCGCCGGCGCGTTCTTCTCCTCCGGGTCGATGACCGACTGGGCCAGCTTGTGGTAGTCGTCCTTCTTCAGCGACCGGTCGTAGAAGCGCTCCACGAAGGAACGGACCTCGTTGAAGAAGCTCAGGTAGGCGGTGGCGTAGCGCTTGAAGGCCACCTCCTCGATCTCCGGGTGGAGCAGGACCTTGTCGATGACCCGGGACAGGATGCTGCCCGCTGTCGTCGCCAGCGCGACGCCCGTCGAGATCAGCGGGTCGACGAAGGCGGCCGCGTCACCGACCGCGGCCCAGCCCTTCCCGTAGATGGTCTGGTTCGTGTACGACCAGTCGCGGGCACTGCGGAAGCCGGCCGACTGACGGGCGTCCCGCAGCATGTGCTTGAGCTTCGAGGTCTTCTCGACCTCGTCGCGGAACAACTGCTCCAGGTTCTGGTCGGACTCGCCGGCGATCGTGCTCGGCGTCACGAAACCGACGCTGACCGTCCCCTTGTCGAGCGGAATTCCCCAGAACCAGCCGTTCTCGATGCCCTCGATGAGGATGTTCGTGTACTGATCGCCGGGCAGCCGCTCGCAGTTGTCGAAGTACGTCCACACGGCGACGTTGCGGAGGTTGTCGTGCCAGTGGATCTCCGAGTACTTGCGGGTGAGGACGCGGGCCTGGCCCGACGCGTCCACCACCATCCGGGACCTGACCTCGTACGGCTCCTTGGACCCGCGCACGGTGAAGCGGACACCCGTGACCCGGCCGTCCTCCTCGACGGGCTCCTTCACCGTCGCGTCCTCGACGACGTAGGCCCCCAACTCCCGTGCCCGGTCGAGGATCACCGCGTCCAGGTCGGCGCGCCGGGTGTGGTAGGCGAAGGGGTAGTCGCCGCCGTCGACGAAGGAGAAGTCCCAGGCGGCCTCCTCGCTGCCCCAGACGAAAGTGCCGCCGTACTTGCGCTCGAAGCCACGCTGCTCAAGACGCTCCGTCAGCCCCATTTCTTCCATGGGGGCCATGACGACCGGAATAAGGGATTCGCCGACGTGATAACGCGGAAAACGCTCCCGGTCGAGAATCAGCACCTGGTGTCCGCGTTTCGCCAGAAGGCCGGCGGTGGTAGCACCGGCCGGCCCGCCACCGATGACGACGACATCGAATTCAGAGGGTATGCCAGTGAGAGTGGAGGGCATGCTCGACCTTCCTGATCCGGAACGTGCCACATCCCGCCGAGCGGGCATCCGCAGCACTGCGTTGGCTGGACCCAGTCAGGTTCGACGAGGCGTGCTGAATGCCTTCTGTACAGCATCTGGACAAGTCCTTCTGGAATTCGGAAGGCGCACTGGATCAGGGGAATAACTAGGGGTTGTATTCCCTGAGTCGGCGTTTCTAGTGTTACTCGAAGTGTGCTCGCCGGTTGCGGCAGCGGGATGGGCAGGCTCAAGCAGGCAGGAGCGTACGAGTGACGCAAGTCGAAGATATTCAGCCACTTTCCGAGCTACTGCGCGGGCACGCGCTCGACCGTCCGGACAAAGTGGCCTTCGCCGACGAGGAGCGCCGGGTCACCTATGCCCGGCTCGCCGAGCGGACGGGGCGGCTGGCCGGCCACCTGGCCGGGCTCGGGGCGGAGCGCGGCGACCGGATCGCGATCCTGCTCGGCAACAGCGTGACGACCGTCGAAAGCTATCTCGCCGTCACCCGCGCGGCCGCCGTGGGCGTGCCGGTCAACCCCCACTCCTCGGACGCCGAACTGGCACACCAACTGGACGACAGCGGAGCCAGGTTCGTCATCACCGACGCCGCCCACACGGAACAGGTCGAACGCATGCGGGCCACCCGGGCCGGCATCACCGTCGTCCTCGCGCACGGCAGCGCCTCCGGCCGTGACGTCCACGCCTTCGAGGAGCTCGCGGAGAGCGAGCCCGGCCAGGCGCCGCGGGACGACCTGGGCCTCGACGAGCCGGCCTGGATCCTCTACACCTCCGGCACCACGGGACCGGCCAAAGGCGTGGTCTCCCACCAGCGGGCCTGCTTGTGGTCGGTCCGCTCCTCCTATCAGGGGGTCCTCGAACTCGCGCCGGACGACCGGGTGCTGTGGCCCCTGCCGCTCTTCCACAGCCTCGCGCACATCCTCTGCGTCCTGGGCGTCACCGCCACCGGAGCCACCGCGCGCATCCTCCCCGGCTTCGGCGCCCGCGACGTGCTCGACGCCCTGCGCACCGGGTCGTTCACCGTGCTGGTCGGCGTCCCGTCGATGTACTTCCAGCTGGTGGAAGCGGTGGAGGAGGCCGAGGCGGCCGGCCGGGCGGTTCCGAGGCCCCGGGTCTGCGTGGTCTCGGGTGCCGCGACCGGCGCGGCGCTCGCGGAGACCGTCGAGCGCGTGCTCGGCGCACCGCTCGTGAACAGCTACGGCGCCACCGAGACCTGCGGCGCGATCACCCTCAGCCGCCCCGGCTCCCCGCGGCCACCCGGCAGCTGCGGTACCGCGGTGCCCGGCACCACGCTGCGCCTGGTCGATCCGCGCACCGGCCTCGACGTGCGCACCGGCGACGAGGGCGAGGTCCTCGTCAGGAGCCCGGGCCTGCTGCTCCGCTACCACGGCCGGCCGGAGGAGACCGCGGCCGCGTTGCGCGACGGCTGGTACCGCACCGGAGACCTGGCTCGGATCGACGCCGCCGGGTGCGTGACCCTCACCGGCCGCGTCAAGGAGCTCATCATCCGCGCCGGCGAGAACATCCTCCCCGGCGAGATCGAAGAGGTCCTGCGAAGCGTCCCGGGCATCGAGGACGCGGCCGTCACCGGCCGCCCGGACGAGGTACTCGGTGAAGTGCCCGTCGCCTATGTGGTTCCCGAGTCCGGGACGTGGTCGCCCGCCGAGGCACTGGCGGCGTGCCGGGACCGGCTCAGTTACTTCAAGGTTCCGGCGGCACTCTACGAAGTCGCCGCGCTTCCGCTGACCGGCTCCGGCAAGGTCAGCCGTCGCAGGCTCGGGCAGGTGCCCGCCAGGATGCGGGGCGTCGGCACGAGCCACCACGAACACCTCTGGCGCAGGGTATGGGTTCCGTGGGAGCCGACAGCCCCGGACGGCAGCGCGGCGGCGGCGGACGACACGACCGCACGCTGGGCCGTGATCGGGCCGGGTGAACCGGCGTTCGCGGAGGCCCTGCGCCGGACCGGCACCACCACTGATGCCTTCCCGGACCTGGATGCGGCTCACGCGGCCGGACCGTTCGACGGCTATCTGCTGACACCTGGCACGCCGGACGACAGCACCTCCGGCACCGGTCCCTCGGACCTCGCCCCGCCGTACGGCGCGATCGACGGGCCGCCCGCATGGCAGCGGGACGTTCCCTCCGACGGCCGGATCGTCGTCGTCACCCGGGGCGCCACGGCGGCCCGTCCCGAGGACCGGGTGGATCCGGCCGCAGCGGCCGCCTGTGCCCGGATCCTCGCCGACGGCGCCGGCCGGGCCGCCGTGGTCGACCTCGAACCGGGGGAGCCGACCGGGGAGGCGCAAGCCGCCGCCTGGCGCATCATCCTGCAAGCCCCGCCGCAGGAGACGGAGTTCGCGGTCCGCGCCGGGACCGTCCTCGTGCCGCGGCTCAGGCGCGCACGGGCGTCGGCCGCGGTCGCCGCCGTCGCACCACGGGCCGGCGGGACGGCCCTCGTGACCGGCACGAGCAACACCCTCACCCACATCGTCGCGGCTCACCTGGTCGTGGACGAGGGCGTCCGCGACATCGCCGTGACGGACACCGACCCGGCCGCGGCCGAAACCCTGGCCGCCCGGCTGACGGAACTCGGCGCCACCGTGACCGTACGCGCCGAACGGCCGGACACCGCCGAGGGCGCCGCCGCCCTGATCGGCGCCCTCGGCCCGGACCGCGCATTCGACACGATCGTCCACCCGGTGGCCACGTCCGCCGACGCCGCGGCCGCGGAGCGGCTGGTCGCCCTCACCCGAGGGGACGGGCGCACCACCGTCACGCTCCTGGGCACGCTCGACGGTCTCTTCGCCCGCCTCCCGGACCGCGCCTCCGCCCGACCGGGCACGGCCTCCGCGGCGGCGGCCGCTGCCTGTGCCGCCGCCCTCGCCCACGACGCCGGCCACGTCACCTTCCTGGCCTTCGGGCCGGTCGCCGTCGACGGGGAGGTCCCCGACACCCCGCCCGGACTCGCCGCACTCACCGCCCGGGAGGCGGGTGACGCATTCGACGCCGCGCGGGCGACGGGTGACGGCCAGGCGTTCGTCCTGCGCACCGACCCATGGACCGTGCGGTCCTCGGAGGCCGCCCCGCTCCGCAAGCTGCTCCACGTGCCCGCCGACGACCTCGCCGGCCCCGGCGACACGGACCACGAGGGGCTTCGGCAGCGGGTCGGCGGCTTGCCCCACAGGGCGCGACAGCGGGCGCTCACCGAGCTCGTACGGGCCGAGGCGGCGCACGTCCTCGGCCTCGACGAGCCCAAACGCATCGAGGCCGACCGTGCCCTGACCCACCTCGGGCTCACCTCGCTCACCGCCGTCGCCCTCCGCGACCGGCTGGCCGCCCGTACCGGTCTGCGCCTGTCCGTGACCATGGCCTTCGACCATCCGACGGCCAAGGCGCTGGCCGCGGCCCTGGACCGCGAGCTCTTCGGCCGCGGTCCGGACGAGGACTCCGGCCCGGCCCCCGCGCGCGCCGACGGCGACCCCGTCGTCATCATCGGGATGGGCTGCCGCTACCCCGGCGGCGTCGCCTCCCCCGAGGACCTGTGGCGGCTCGTGGCCGAGGGCCGCGACGCCATCGGTCCGTTCCCCACCGACCGCGGCTGGGACCTGGAGCGGCTGCTGTCCGGCGACGGAAAGGAGCCCGGCACCTCGGCGACCGGCAAGGGCGGATTCCTCGATGCGCCGGGCGACTTCGACGCCGCGTTCTTCGGCATCAGCCCCCGCGAGGCCCTCGCCATGGACCCGCAGCAACGACTGCTCCTGGAGGTCGGCTGGGAGGCGGTGGAGCGCGCCGGCATCGATCCGACCGCCCTGCGGCAGACCGACACCGGCGTGTACATGGGGCTGATGTTCCACGACTACGCCAAGAACCCCGGCCCCCTCCCCGAGGACCTGGAACGGCTCCTCGGCACGGGCACCGCAGGCAGTGTCGCCTCCGGGCGCCTCGCCTACACGCTGGGCCTCCACGGACCCGCCCTCACGATCGACACCGCCTGCTCCTCCTCGCTCGTCGCCCTGCACCTGGCCGCGCAGGCACTGCACCGCGGTGATTGCTCGCTGGCCCTGGCCGGTGGTGTGGCGGTGATGGCCACCCCCGCCACCTTCGTGGAGTTCAGCCGGCAGCACGGCCTGGCCCCGGACGGCCGTTGCAAGCCCTTCGGCGCGGATGCCGACGGCACCGGCTGGTCCGAGGGCGTCGGCGTCGTCGTCCTGGAACGGCTCTCCGACGCGCGGCGCAACGGCCATCCCGTCCTCGCCGTGCTCCGCGGCAGCGCGGTCAACCAGGACGGCTCCAGCAACGGCCTCACCGCGCCGAGCGGACCGGCGCAGCAGCAGGTCATCCGCCGGGCCCTCGCCGACGCGGGCCTGGTCCCCGACGACATCGACGCCGTCGAGGCCCACGGCACCGGCACCGTGCTCGGCGATCCGATCGAGGCCAACGCCCTCCTCGCGACCTACGGGCGCGGCCGGGACCCGAAGAATCCGCTGCTCGTGGGCTCGTTCAAGTCCAACATCGGCCACGCCCAGTCCGCGGCCGGCGTTGGCGCCGTCATCAAGATGGTGCAGGCGATCCGGCACGGCGAACTGCCGCGCACCCTGCATGCCGAGCGGCCGACTCCTGCCGTCGACTGGGACTCGGGTGCGGTCGAGCTGCTCCAGGAGCACACCGTCTGGCCCGGGACGGCGGACCGCCGGCGTGCCGCCGTGTCGTCGTTCGGGGTGAGCGGCACCAACGCCCACCTCATCCTGGAACAGGCCCCGGAATCACCGCCCGTCCCCGATCCGGCCGGAGCGCCCGACACCGTGCCGGTCGTGCTGTCGGCCCGCACGGGGCCAGCGCTGCGCCGCCGGGCCGAACTCCTGCTCGACCTGGTCCGGACCGGATCCGACGTCCGTGTCCCCGACCTCGCGGCCGCCCTGGCCACCACCCGTACGGCTTTCCCGCGGCGCGCCGCGTTCGTCGTGGAAGGGACGGCGGAACTGCAGCGCCGCCTGACGGCCGTCGCCGCCGGCGAGGATCGCGGATTCGCGCCGGACGGGGCCCGCGGCGAGCCGTCACTGGCCCTCGGATTCACCGGGCAGGGCAGTCAGCACACGGGCATGGGCAGGGAGTTGTACGCCTCCTACCCCGTCTTCGCCGCCGCGCTCGACGCGGTTTGCGCCGCTCTCGACCCGCACCTGGACCGTGCGCTGCGCGACGTCATGTGGGCCCCCGAGGACACACCCGGGGCCGCGCTCCTCGACCGTACCGACTTCGCCCAGGCCGCGCTGTTCGCCCTGGAGACCGCGCTCTTCCGGCTCGTCGAGTCCTGGGGCCTGGTTCCCGATCTCGTCATGGGACATTCCGTCGGGGCGCTGGCCGCCGCACACGCGGCCGGGGTGCTGTCCCTTCAGGACGCGGCGTCGCTCGTCGCCTCCCGCGGCCGGCTGATGGCCGCGCTGCCGTCCGGCGGCGCCATGGCGGCGATCGAGGCGACCGAGGACGAGGTCCGGTACACGTGCGCCACCGTGTGCGGGGCGGGCGCCGAGGTCGTGGCCGTCGCCGCCGTCAACGGTCCGCGCTCGGTCGTGGTGTCCGGCACCCAGGAAGCGGTACGAGCCGTCGGTGAGGCGTTCCGGGCACGGCAGCGCCGGGTGACCGGACTCCGGGTCAGTCATGCCTTCCACTCACCGCTGATCGAACCCATGCTGGAGGATTTCCGAGCGGTGGCGAAGAAAGCGGTCTACCGGCCGCCGGTGATCCCGATGATCTCCGACCTGACCGGGCGGCTCGCCGAGACCTCCCAGCTCTGCTCGCCCGACTACTGGGTGCGTCATGCGCGCGAGGCCGTTCGCTTCGCGGAGGCGGTGACCGCCCTCCCGGCCCAGGGGATCACCGCCTTCCTCGAACTCGGACCCGACCGCCGGCTCACCGGGATGGTGCGCGACAGCCTGCCCGGCGGCGAGCTGGACCTGTGCGGCGGACTGCACCGCGGACGGTCCGAAGTGCGCTCCCTGCTCGACGCCGTGGCGCGGGCCCACGCGCACGGCGTTCCCGTGGACTGGCCGGCGTTCTTCGCCGGACGTCCCGCGTGCCCGGTCGACCTGCCCGTCTATCCGTTCGAGCACCGCCGTTACTGGCTCGCCTCCGTACCGGCGGGGACCACCGGGGTGCAGACACAGGCAAACGCGCAGACCCAGGGGGCGGAACCGCCGCCCCCGGACGAGCCCTCGGCCGTGGAACGGCTGCGCGCCGAACTGGCGCGTCTCTCCGACGAGCTGAGGGAGAAGAAGCTGACCGAACTCGTCCGGAAGGAGGTCGCCGAAGTGGCCGGCTTCGACGGTCCCCACGAGTTCGAGGCGCACAGCAGCATGAGCGAGCTCGGGCTCGACTCCGTCTCCGTCGTCGACCTGAGCGTTCGCCTCGGCGCGCGGACCGGGCTCGAACTGCCCGCCTCCCTGGCCTTCGACCACCCGACATCGACGGCCATCGCACGCCACGTGCTCGCCGCACTCCACGCCTCCGGCCTCACCCGGGACGGTGAGGACGCCCGGACGCCGGAAGGCACGGTCTTCGGGGAACTGGCCCGGTTCGAGGCGTCCCTCGAACGCGACCGTCCCGACGCCGCCACCCGGGACCGGCTCGTGGAGCGGCTGCGCGCCCTGACAGCGCACCTCGTGGAGGGCCCGGCGGGGAACTCCGAGCGCGCGCAGGACGGGGCGCCCGGCGAGCGGATCCTCCAGGCCACGACGGTCGACCAGCTCTTCGACCTCATCGACAACGAACTGAAGGGACTGTGACGTGACGGGCAACGAGGAGAAGCTGGTCGACTACCTCAAGAAGGTCACCGCCGAGTTGCAGGAAACCCGCCGGAAGCTCCGCAACGCCACCGCGGCGAGCCGTGAACCGATCGCCATCGTCGGCATGGCCTGCCACTATCCCGGCGGTATCCGGTCCCCCGAGGATCTGTGGCGGCTGGTCCTGGAGGAGCGGGACGCCATCTCCGGATTCCCGTCGAACCGGGGCTGGGACCTGGAGGGCATCTACGACCCGGACCCCGACAAGCCGGGGGCCTGCAACGCCCGTGAGGGTGGCTTCCTGCACGAAGCCGGGCTGTTCGACGCGGAGTTCTTCGGAGTCTCGCCCCGTGAGGCGCAGGCGATGGACCCGCAGCAGCGGCTGCTCCTGGAGGCCGCCTGGGAGGCGTTCGAGCGCGCCGGGATCGACCCGGCCTCGCTGCGCGGCAGCGACACGGGCGTGTTCACCGGGGTCGTCCACCACGACTATGCGACCGCGGCGGTGCCGGACGCGCTGGAGCCCTATCTGGTCACCGGCCTGTCCGGCGGGGTGGCCTCGGGCCGCATCGCGTACACCTTCGGCTTGGAGGGGCCGGCGGTGACCGTGGACACCGCGTGCTCGTCCTCGTTGGTCGCCCTGCACCAGGCGGCGCACGCGCTGCGGTCCGGGGAGTGCGGGCTCGCGCTGGCGGGCGGCGTCACGGTCATGGCGACACCGCGCGCGTTCCTCTCCTTCAGCCGGCAGCGCGGCCTGTCGCCCGACGGCCGGTGCCGCGCGTTCGGGGCCGGGGCCGACGGCACGGGGTGGGCCGAGGGGGTGGGCATGCTGCTCGTCGAGCGGCTGTCGGACGCCCGGCGGAACGGCCACCCGGTGCTCGCGGTCCTGCGGGGGTCGGCGGTGAACCAGGACGGCGCCTCCAACGGACTCTCGGCGCCCAACGGCCCGTCCCAGCAGCGGGTGATCCGCCAGGCCCTGGCGCATGCGGGGCTCTCCGCCCGGGACGTCGACGTCGTCGAGGGCCATGGCACCGGCACCAAGCTCGGGGATCCGATCGAGGCCCAGGCGCTGCTGGCCACGTACGGCCTGGAACACGACGCCGACCTGCCCCTCTACCTGGGGTCGATGAAGTCGAACGTGGGTCACACGCAGGCCGCGGCCGGAGTCGGCGGAGTGATCAAGATGGTCGAGGCGATGCGGCACGGGATCCTGCCCAAGACCCTGCACGCGGACGAGGCCACCCCGCATGTCGACTGGTCGGCGGGGGCGGTGGAGCTCCTGACGAGCCGGCGCGACTGGCCCGAGAC
The DNA here is from genome assembly GCF_049844595.1 of Streptomyces sp. DT224. Lineage (NCBI taxonomy): Bacteria > Bacillati > Actinomycetota > Actinomycetes > Kitasatosporales > Streptomycetaceae > Streptomyces > Streptomyces sp. DT224. The sequence goes on along the minus strand of NZ_JBNCLI010000013.1, from coordinate 36,044 downwards.
GGGCCGGCCCCGCCGGGCGGCCGTCTCCTCCTTCGGGATCAGCGGCACCAACGCCCACGTCATACTGGAAGCGCCGCCGGCACCGGACGTGCGGACGGCGCCGGACGGCGCGACCGACGGCCCGGCGGTGGAATCCGTCCTGCCTCCCCTGGTGCCCTGGCCGCTGTCCGGGCTCGGCGCCGGAGCGCTGCGGGACCAGATCACGCGGCTGCGGGCCTCCCTCGGCGAGGCGCCGGCCGACCCCCGGGACGTGGGCTTCACGCTCGCGCGGCGCGCGGTCTTCCGGCACCGCGCGGTGCTTCTCCGGGGCGCCGCGGGCACCCGCGAGATCACCGGCGTGGCGCGGCCGGGCGGCACGGCCCTGCTGTTCCCCGGCCAGGGCAGCCAACGGCTCGGCATGGGGCGGGAACTGTACGACGCCTATCCGGTCTTCGCGAAATCGTTCGACGCGATCGCGGAGCACACCGGGCTGCCCTTGAAGGACGTGGTCTTCGGTCCCGCACGGGACGGGGCTCTCGACCGTACGCGCTACGCGCAGGTGGCCCTGTTCGCCGTGGAGGTGTCGCTGTACCGGCTGATACGCGACCTGGGCGTCGACGTCGACGCCGTCGTCGGCCACTCGGTGGGTGAGGTGGCCGCGGCCCACGTGGCCGGAGTGATGTCCCTGGAGGACGCGTGCCGACTCGTGGAGGCACGCGGCCGGCTGATGGAGGCGCTCCCGGAGGGCGGCGCGATGGCGGCGGCCGAGGTGTCCGAGAACGAGGCGATGTCGGCCCTGGCCGGACTGGAGGACCGGGTGGCACTGGCCGCCGTCAACGGCCCCACCTCCGTCGTTCTGTCCGGCGAGGAGGCCGAGGTTCAAAAGCTCATCGACGGCTGGCGCGAACGAGGCGTGCGCACACACTGGCTGACGGTCAGTCATGCGTTCCACTCGCCGCTGATGGACCCGATGCTGGCAGAGTTCCGCCGGGTCGTGACAGGCATCGAACTGCGTGAACCCCTGGCGGCGGGTCTGCCCGCCGAGGTGGTGGACCCCGAGTACTGGGTGCGGCACGTGCGCCGGCCCGTGCGCTTCGCCGACGCCGTGGCCCGGGCCCGCGAGGCCGGGGTCGTGCGCTGGCTGGAGGCCGGACCCGGTGGCGTCCTGACCGCCCTGGCCCAGCGGATCGTGCCCGACGAGGACGAGGGGCAGGTCTTCGCGGCGGCACTGCGCCCGGACCGCCCGGAGACCGAGTCGCTCGTGACGGCCCTGGCCCAGATCCATGTCGACGGCGGGACGGTCGACTGGAGCCGGCTGACGGCCGGCCCCGGCACGCTGGTGGACCTTCCGACGTACCCCTTCCAGTACCGGCATTTCTGGGTCGAGGACCACGTCTCGACGACGATCTCCCCGTCGCCGTCCACGGGCCGTCGGACCACGGCCCCCGTCGAAGGAGCCGGAGGAGGGCCGGGCGCGGAGGACGGAGTGGCCGGGTCTCCGGTCGGGCTGACGGGCGCCGAGCGACTGGCCGCCCTGGTCGAGCTCGTACGGACCGAGGCATCGGACACCCTCGGTCACACCGGCACGACGATCACGGCAGGCATGACCCGCCAGGAACTCGGCTTCGACTCGCTGACCTCTGTCGAGCTGAGCAACCGGCTCAGCCGCACCCTGGGTCTGCGACTGCCCGCCACGCTGGTCCTGGACCATGCGGACCTGGCCTCCGTCGCGGCCTTCATCGACGCCCGGCTGGAGGACGTCTCCACCGGGCGGCGCGCGGACAACTCCGGGTCCGGGGCGGGAGGCACCGGGCTGCTCACCGAGCTGTTCCGGGAAGCGGTCGCGGCCGGGAGGTTCGAGGACGCTGCGAAGGTGACCGATGCCGCCGCACGGATGCGCAGGAGGTTCACCGACCCCGCGGACCCCGCCGTCCGCCGTGTCCCGGTCTGGCTCGGGCGACGGCCGGCCCGTCCCACGGTCGTCTGCCTGCCCTCCTTCAGCGCGATAGCGGGCGTCCACGTGTACGCCCGCTTCGCCGACGGGTTCAGCGACGCGTGGAAGGTGGCGGCGCTGGCCCATCCGGGGTTCTCGCCGGGCGAGCCGCTGCCCGAGTCGGTCAGGGTCCTGGCGGAGCTGCACGCACGGACGGTCCATGAGCTGGCGGAGGGCGCCCCGCTCCTGCTGGTCGGCCGCTCCGCGGGAGGCTGGGTGGCCCACGAGGTGGCGGCCGCCCTGGAGCGGATGGGCGAGACCCCCATCGGCGTCGTCCTGCTCGACACCCCGGCAGGCGGGGAGGACCCGCGGGGGCACGGCGTGATGGTCGGCGGCATGCTGGAGCGCGACAGCCGGCTCGTCACGGTCGACGACTACCGGCTGACCGCGATGGCCGCCTACGCGCGTCTCTTCGGCGACTGGACGCCCGAGCCCATCGCGTCCCCCACCCTGCTGGTGCACGCCGACACCCCGTACGGGCCCGACGCGCGGCGGATCGCCTCCTGGCATCACCCCCACGAGGCCGCCGAGGTGACGGGCGATCACTTCACCATGCTGGAGAAGCACTCCACGACCACGGCCGAGGCGGTGGAGAGGTGGGCGAGCCCGCTGGTGTGACCCGGCGACGGCCATGGTCGCGCCGCGCGGACCCCCTCCCGTATCAGTGACCGGCCGACGAATGAGGAATGACGGATGCTCGACGCCTTGCAGCGCGTCCGCTACGAGAAGCGCGACCACGTCGCGTACATCACCCTGGACCGTCCGCATGTGCTCAACGCGATGGACCTGCGCACGCATGCCGAACTGGCCGAGGTCTGGGACGATTTCGAGAAGGACGACGCCCTCTGGGTGGGCGTGCTCACCGGAGCCGGTGACCGGTCCTTCTCTGTGGGGCAGGACCTCAAGGAGCTGGTCCGCCGGGTCGAGGAGGGTACCGCCACCTCGACCTTCGGCAGCCGGGACAAGCCGGGCTGGCCCCGGCTCACCGAGCGGTTCTCCCTGTTCAAACCGCTGATCGCCCGGGTGAACGGCTACGCCTTCGGCGGCGGCTTCGAGCTGGCCCTGGCCTGCGACATCGTGATCGCCGCGGAACACGCCGAGTTCGCGCTGACCGAGGCGAGACTGGGCCTGGTCGCGGGCGCCGGCGGCGTGTTCCGGCTGACCCGGCAGGCGCCGTACCGCGCGGCCATGGGATATCTGCTGACCGGCCGTCGCATGACCGCGGCGCGCGCGTACGAGCTGGGCCTGGTCAACGAGGTGGTGCCGGCCGACGGTCTCGACGCCTGTCTGAACGGCTGGCTGGAGGACATCCTCAGCTGCGCGCCGCTGTCCCTGCGGGCCGCCAAGGAGGCCGCGACGGTCTCGGCCACGATGCCGCTGCACCGGGCGTTCGCCACTCGGTACGCGTGGGAGGAGCGGCGCATGCACAGCCGGGACGCCCTGGAGGGCCCGCGCGCCTTCGTCGAGAAGCGCACCCCGAAGTGGACCGGAAGCTGACCGGACCGAAGGAAATGCCCACCGCGCGACGAAAGGTTTCCCATGTCCCTCGACTCCCTGCCGGACGCCGGCCGGACGCCCGCGGCGCGACCGAGCGTCCAGGAGTTCATCGACTCGGCCCCCGTGGGGGCGCGACAGCGGCTGGTCGCCCTCATCGGCCTCGTGGTGATGGTCGCGGAGGGCCTCGACATCACCATCGCGAGCTTCGTGTACCCCCATGTCATGGACGACTGGGGGACGCCGATCGGTGTGGTGACCACCATCGTCACCACCGGTGTGCTGAGTATGGCGATCGGTGGCGTGGTGGCCGGACCGCTGGCCGACAGGTATGGGCGCAAGGGCGTGACCACAGCCGGAATCCTCGTCTTCGGCGCGGCCACGGCGGCGATGGCGCTCGCCACCGGCATCGGCCTCTTCGCGCTCCTGCGCGTCGTGGCGTGCCTCGGACTCGGTGCCGTGGCCCCCGGCGTCATGGCGATCGTCGCCGACGCGACTCCGGCGCGCTGCCGGGCATCCGTCGTTGCCCTCGCCTTCTCAGGCATCGCGGCGGGGACGGTCGCGGGCGGGTTCCTCGCCTCGGCGGTCATCCCCGGCCACGGCTGGCAGGTCCTGCTGGCCCTCTGCGGCCTGGTCCCCCTCCTGCTCGTCCCCCTCGTGGTGACCTGCGTTCCGGAATCGGTGAGCGTGCTCGTCGCCCGTGGCCGCCCGGTCGAGGACATCCACACGAGCCTCGCGCTGCTGGTGCCGGGCAGGGACGTGTCCCACGTCGACCTGACGCGGGTCCGGCTCGAGGAGCGGGAACCGGAGCAGCTCAGGGCGATCGTGCTGTCGCGCTCCTACGCGCGGATCACGCTGCTCATCTGGGTCTGCTACTTCGCCCTGCTGGGCGTCGTCTACCTGCTCCTCAACTACCTGCCGCTCATGACCGCGCGAGCCGGACTGACCGCGGCGCGCACCGGGGCCGTCGTGGCCCTGTTCGGTGTGGGAACCCTGTGCGGACAGTTGCTCGTGTCGTTCGGCCTCCGACGGTGCGACCGCTTCCGCCTCCTCGCCCTCGCGGCGGCGCTGAGCGCGGTCGCCGTCTGCGCCGCCGCGGCCGCGGGGACCGGGCATGCCCGGATGTACGCCCTCGTCCTCGCCCTCGGTGTGTTCCTGGGCGGCTCCATGGGCTCGCTCCAGGCCATCGGGGCGCTGGCCTATCCGGCGGCTCTGCGGGCCACCGGAATGGGCTGGATGACCGGCGTCGGCCGCGTCGGCACGCTCGCCAGCGGCCTGCTGGGCGGCATGATGATCGGCGCGGGATGGGGCATCTCGGGAATCCTCTACGCGCTCAGCGCCCCGCTCGCCCTCACCGCCGTGGCCGCACTGCTGCTCCGCGACGGGGAAGGCCGGCGTTCCTGATCCCCGGGCGGGGCATCCGGCCCCGGGTGACGTGCGCCGGGCAGGCCCGCCGGCACCGGCGCCGGGCCTGCCCGGGACGTGTCACGCGTACGGGTAGAACCCCGACCCCGACTTCCGGCCGAGGCGGCCCGCGTCGACCATGCGCTGGAGCAGCGGGGGAGCGGCGTACAGCGGCTCCTTGTACTCGGCGTACAACTGGGCGGCGTTGCGCGTAGCCGTGTGACCTGCGCATTCGTCGGTTATGTGGCGGCTTTGCCAGCGCCAGGGACTTCTCAGGGACTTTCGATCCTGCGTCACATGAGCCACCTATCCATCGCGGCCAGCCCGCGCTTGCCTGCGCCCGGCATGAAGTGAGCGTAGTAGTCGAGCGTGACCTTGGGGGAGGAGTGCCCCAGCCAGGTCGCCACGCTCACGATGGACTCGCCAGCCTCCAACTGTACGCTCGCGAAGGTGTGGCGCAGGACGTGGAACATGTCCGGCCGTGAGCGCTCGTAGACGGGGTGGAGGCGGACGCGGGAACCGTAACTCTCCGCCTTCTCGCCGACCTGGCGCAGAACCCCCGCGGCTACGAGAGCGGGTTTCCAGCTGCGCTCGTTCCAAGTCCCGGGATTGATCCGAAGCCCGTGGGAGGTGCTCAGTACGAGTCGCACGGTGATCGGCTTGCGCTGACGCTCTTCCAACTCGGTCGCCGGCTGCTCAGGATTACGCCACGGCAGGGTGCACTCGACTGGCGGGAAGAGCTGGAAGTGGAGCCGAACGCGGTGCGCAAGGTTCGGAGGAAGGGGCACAACACGGAGCCTTTTCCAACCTCACGCTGACGCGTGATGGAGGACAAGGCTCACTCTTGCCATTCTTCGTCGGCGGGGACGTCCCAATAGAACTGGGGCTGGCACTTGTTCCCTGGAGGAGATCTGTCCTGCGACCTGCCGGTTTCGGGGTCCTGGGCGTCTCTTTGGTTATCCTGCTGACAGCGTGGTTTTGTAGGCGCTACCTTCATTCGTCAGGTGCGAGGAAGGTGTGCCGGATGGTGGAGTCGCGTCTGCGGGTGATCGAGGGCCGGACGGTGCCCGAGGTGCCTGCCTGGGACCCGTGGGAGTTCCAGGCGCTGTGCGTGGAGGCGTTCGTGGCCTCGTGGCGGGCCCGGGGGTTCAGCCCGGTGACGGTCGACAACGACATCGGCCTGCTGGAGCGGACATTGAAGGCCCTGGGGCGGCCGGCGTGGGATGTCACGCCCGAGGACATCGACCGCGTTGTCGGCGGCCTGGCCGTGCAGGGGCGGGCGCCGTCCACCCGCCGCGGATACGTCCAGATCTTCAAGGGTTTCCACCGGTTCCTGCAGGCCCGCAAAGCGGTTGAGATCCAGGCGGCGTTCGGCGTCCGGCTGGTCTGCCCGGTGGACGAGTTCAACGCCTCACGACATGTCGGCGACGACTCCCCGGCGCTGTTGCCCCCGCCGACGCCCGAGCGGGTCGAGGAGTTCTTCGACTTCCTCAAGGCCCGGATCGCCACCGCCCGCAAGTACGCGCCCGCCGCCCGCGACTACGCATTGTTCCGGACGCTGTATCACGCCGGCCTGCGCTCGGAAGAGGCCTCGCTCCTGGACCGCGCGGACGTCCACTTCGACCGCGGACCGTTCGGCAAACTGCACGTGCGCTTCGGCAAGGGCGCCCACACCTCCGGGCCCCGTCCGCGCTGGGTGCCCATGCTCGATCAACTTGACCTGGTCCTGCGCTGGTTCCTCGACGACGTCCGCGGCAAGTTCCCCGACTCGCCCGCACTGTTCGCCGACGAGTCGGGCGGCCACCTGCACCAAGGCACCGTCCGCAACCGCCTGCGCTATCTGATGGAACTCGAGGGCCGTCCGGCCGCCGACCGGTTCAGCCCTCATGCCCTGCGGAGGGCCTGCGCGACCCACAACTACGAGCGCGGAGTGGACTTGGTGGCCATCCAGCAGCTACTCGGTCACTGGACAGTCAGTTCCACCATGAGATACGTCCGGCCCTCGGCCACGTTCATCGAGGAAGCCTATCGACGGGCCGTGACCAGCACACTCGGCGAGCTCACCGGAGAGGAACCCACGCCGTGAACATCAAGTGGAAGCTGCGGATGGCCGCCGCCCAGCGCGAGGTCTGGACCGGTGCCCAGCTGCGGCGCCTCCTGGCCGAGAAAGCGGGCCTGGAACTGTCCTCCGCCTCGGTGTCGGCCCTGTTCACCAAGGAACCCTCCCAGGTGAAGATGTCCACGCTCGCAGCGTTGTGCACCGCACTGGAGTGCACCCCCAACGACCTGATCGAGGTCGACACCACCCCCGTCGAACGCCCTGCGGCCCCTCCTCGACCGGCAACCGAACTGCCCCGGGTCGCCTCGGCCCGCGGCCGGTCCATGCCGCCGATCTGACCGAAGGAGGTGTGGTCGAAGCATGGGCAAGAGGCAGCGGGACTGCGTCGGTTGCGGGGCGCCGGTCGGCTACATCGGCCGGCAGCACTGCTGCCGCTGCACGGCCCGGACGAAGGAGGAAGCCGCCCGCGCGTCCTGCCCTGCCTGCGGGAGGTCACGCGTCCTGCAGGCCGACACCGGACGGTGCATCACCTGCTCGCGGACCTGCGCGGGCTGCGGCCGCCCGGTCCGCTCGCCGACCGCCAGCCACTGCGGGATCTGCCGACGGGAAGCCGACCGGCAGGCCGCGAAGCAGGTCTGTCCGCGCTGCCAGCGGCCCGGCCTTCTGCAGACCGGCACCGGATGGTGCGGCCACTGCTCGCGCCAGCGGCAGGCCAAGCAGCCTCCGCGGCAGTGCGCCGACTGCGGCCAGGTGAGACGCCATGCCGGTCTCGGACTCTGTTCGGGCTGCTGGCAGAAGCACCCCGACCGACCCTTCATCGCCGCCGAGAATCTGGCCGCACGGCTTGCCGAGCCCGTGCCCTGGCTGGGTGACTTCGTCGGCCATCTCGCCGACCGGCACTGCGCGAGCCGTGCCTGCACCATGATCAGCACCCTGGGCAGACTGCTGGACGACGAACACCCCAACCACCCCCAGGCACTGCTGGACCGCGCTCGCCGCCCCGGCCGATCGATGGGCTCCCTCGCTCGCGCGCTCGAGGGCTTCTTCACCCAGCGCGGCCTCGCCCTTCCCACCGACCAGGCGCAACGGCTCGCCGCTGGACGCCGCCGACGCCGCATCGACGCCACCCCGCTCCCGCTTCGACCGCAGGTGCAGGCGTTCGCCGAGTCCATGTTGCGAGCGCGCGAGCGCGCCCTGAAGGCCGGCACCCTGCCTCGCACCGACAGCACCATCGAGGCGGCCCTGGCCATCGTCCGGGACCTCGCTCGCTTCCTGACCGGCACGCGCAACAAGCAGGACTGGGCCCTGGCCGACGTCCACGATGTCGAGGCCTTCCTGGCGACTATGCCGAAGGCCCGGCAACGCCGGCTGACCGTGCTGCGGCAGTACTTCCGCTTCGCCTGCTCCCGCAAGGTCGTGCTGATCGACCCCACCCGGGAAGTGAAGGCCAAGTGCCCGTCAGGGTTCAGCGGCACGACCGTCGCCGTCGACCGGCAGCGCCAGCTGTTCCGCCGCTGGACCACCGGCACGGACGCGCACCCGCATGAGGCACTGCTCGGGATCCTGGCTCTCCTTCACGCGGCCTCCAGCAGTGAGGTCCGGCTCCTGCGAGTGGACGACCTCGACCCCAGCAGCCGCACCATCCGCCTGGGCAGACGGCCGCATCCAGTACCCATGGACCCGGCCAGCTGGTCGGCACTCCAACGCTGCCTGGCCCACCGCGCGGACCAGAGCACCGACAACCCCCACGTGATCGTCACCCGGATCACCAAGACCGGCCGGGCCCCGGCCTCAACCGCCTATGTCAGCCACCTCCTGGACCCCTGCGGCGTCCCGCCCCGAACCCTGCGAAGCACCCGACTCGCAGACCTGGTGAACACCCTCGATCCCAAGCTCGTCGCCGCAGCGCTCGGCATGGACCCTGAAGGCGTCATGATCTACCTCGCCGACCACGTCGATGCCATCCGCCTGGTGGAGCCGTGACCGCTTCAAAATCGCTGTTCAGAGCTGATCTGGGACCTGCAGAATCAGCAACATGCCGCGCTTCTTGTGTGACCGTTGCCGATGCCCGCTCACCATACCGGTCACCAAGATCAAAGTTCCGTCGCCAGTCCCACCCTCCGAGACTCCCGGCATCCGGACACGGCCACCCCGGATGCCGCGCGGCACCTATGCCGCGAACTTCCGGCTGAGCGAGTTCACCATCGACATCCCCGGCTTTGTGGTTCATCCCGACGATGTCGTCGGCACCGAATTGCACTCCGGTTGGGACCGATTGAGCGCCTGCTGCCAGGGACCCAGCGGCACCAACGGACCCAATGTCGTCTGCGGGAGCTGCGGCGCCGAGGTGGCTACTGAACTTGATTGGGTGATGTCGGAGCCGTTCGCCTGACGGTGGATGGTCCGTTCCGGTAGCCCTGGACCGTGAGGTACGCGCAGGGCGGCGGCTTGACCGACGCCGGGAGGGCCGTGAGAGAGCGGGTCCGGCTGCAGGCCGTGGAACGCTTCGAGGACGGGCAGAGGAATCGGGAGATCGCTGCCGCGTTGCGGGTCAGCGAGCGGTCGGTGGAGCGGTGGCGCCGGCAGTGGCGTGAGCGCGGCGAGGCCGGAGTCCTGTCGAAGGGGTCGCCAGGGCGGCCGAGACTCACCGACGCGCAGATCGCCAGGCTGGAACGGGAGTTGGAGAGTGGGCCACTGGTTCACGGCTGGGCGGATCAGCGGTGGACGCTTGCGCGGATCAAGACGCTGATCGGCCGGCTGTTCCACGTGAGCTACACGTTGGAGGGCACCTGGCGGCTGCTGAAGCGGCACGGCTGGTCCTGGCAGCAGCCAGCCCGGCGGGCGATCGAGCGCGACGACGCGGCGGTCGAGGTCTGGAAGAAGGAGTACTGGCCGCTGGTAAAAGCACCGCGGCGGCGTGCGGCGGCTGGGTCGTCTTCGAGGACGAAGCCGGGCAGTCGTTGACGCCGCCGCGTGCGAGGAGCTGGGGACGCAGGGGCTGTACTCCGGTGGTCCGGGTGCGCGGCCGGGGCTCGGGCCGGGTGTCCATGGCCGGGTTGACCTGCTACAAGCCTGGGAAGCGGTCGCGGATGTTCTACTCGGTCCGGGAGTACCGGGGCCGCAAGGGCGAGCCGAAGGGGATCGGCTGGCGCGACCTGCGCGACCTGCTGGTCAGGGCGCACATCCAGCTCGGCGGCCCGATCGTGCTCGTGTGGGACAACCTGCGCATGCACCTGGTCGAACCGATGCGCCAGTTCATCGCCGACCACGCCGACTGGCTGTCCGTCTTCCAACTGCCGAGTTACTCACCTGACTTGAATCCGCAGGAGGGCATCTGGTCGTTGGTCAAGCGCGACATCGGCAACCTCGCCGCGGCCGACCTCGGCCAGGTCACCCGGGCCGTGAAGCGCAGGCTCAAGCAGATCCAGTACCGCCCGGACCTTGTCGACGGCTGCCTCGCCGGCACGGACCTGATCATGGACGGCTGACCCGCGGTCGAGTTCGCTGCCGGATCACGCATCCCAGTCCGTGTAGTCCCCGATCGCCACGTCGTCGCAGAACGTCTCCCAGAACCCGTTGTCCGCGAGCGCGGTATCGTCGATGCCGAGGATGAGATCGCGAAGCTCTTCCGCCACCTCCTCGTACCTGTCCTCGTCGCGGTCCGCATAGAACGGGAAGCGTTCGATTACCGCGGCCACGCACTGGTTGAAGGAGCCGAGATCGCTGTTGACGTGCCGAGCCGTCGCTGAGTCGATCGTGGGAATCTGCACCATGTGACCAGTGGCAACGTCGATGGCGATGCGTCCGAACAGGCCACTCGTCGCGATAGCGACCAGCCCCTGCTCACCGATCTCCCCGAGGTACACCGGCGCGTTCAGCGGCCGGTACTCGTATCCGATCAACCCGGCGGGGATGCCGGTCTCACCGAGATCGACAGCGATCTGAGCGGGTGCCTCGGGCGGGGCCTCGACGCGAATCAAGGCCAACTCGGGCTTCGGCAACTGCGGCAGGGGTTGACTCACTGGGAGATCTTCTCCCGAAGGACCGCCCCGGCAACACCCGCAGATCTGCGGGACGAGCGGCCCTGCCGGGCGGCTTCCCGACATCACCCAATCAACTTCAGTACCAAGCAGGCCGACTGCTTCACCCAAGACCAGGTGGTACTCGAGTCCACCGCAGTCTGCCTCTCCTTCACAGACGACTGATCACGCGACGAGTTCCCAAGCCGAACTCGTTGACATTCGGCGGCACCTCGCACGGGTTCGCCGGAACGTGTGCGCTTTGCCGAAGGTCTTGTTCGAGGTCAGGATGATCGATCCCTTCTCATAACGCTTGGAGATGACCTGGAAGACCAGGTTCGCCTCGGCTCGTTCGAGGGGCTGGTAGCCCACCTCGTCGACCACGAGGACGCTCCGGCGCCGGCGAGGTCTGCCAGCGGGTCCACCGCTGGAGTCACGACATCGGTCTGGAACAGTTCTGCATGTGCATCGTCGCATTGCTCAGCGACGGGTCCTTCGAAGTAGTCGTCATGAGTCACCGGCGAGCCGTACCGCGACGGCCAATCGAGAGCCTGGGGCTTTTCTGGCCCGGCATGCTCGGCGAACTGACCTCCAGCAGCTGCTTGTTACTCATCATCGACGGTCTGACCGAACATGCGGGCCGATCTGATCAAGTCACGTGCGGAGCTGCGGGCTCTATGCTCGGCCGCCCCTGTCCCTTTCTATCGCGGGTCCGTGTCGGGGTTCAGCCCGAGTGTCTTCAGGAGGTTTGTGATCATGTCGTGGAACAGGGCGTGGTGGTCGCCGAACGCGAACCCGAAGTGTCCGTAGACGGCCATGCAGGTCACCCCGTAGATCTGCCGCCAGCAGGTGATCATCAAGTAGGCGACACCGAGGGGCAGGTGGAGGTTCATTGCCTGCTGGTAGGTGTTCACCTGTTCTCTGAGTGGCTGCGGCAGTTCGTCGTCCGCAGGGTAGTCCAGTGTGCCTCGCTGCCACAGTTCCGTGAACAGCTGGCCGAAGAGGCCGCCCAGTTCGCGCGGAATGATGTGGGGCAGGTCCCCGTCCGTGGTTTCGACGGCCCGGTAGGAGGATCCCATGAGCAGGTCGAAGGCGGCGCGGTTGGCCAGTGCCCAGTCGAACACGGCTCGGCTTCCCGCATGCAGCCGGGAGCTGAGGTCGTGGGGGTCCTGCCGCTGGACGGCGTCTTCGACAATGACGATCAGTTCTGCGGTCATGTCGTCGTAGAGGGCCCGGACCAGTCCGTTCCGGCCGTCGAAGTACCGGTAGAGGGCTGGGGGGCTTACTCCGACGGCTCGCGCGACCGCCGCCAGCGTCAGGCCGTCGATGCCTTCAGCTGCCGCGATCTGCCGGGCCGCTTGCCGGGTCTCGTCGACAAGCTGTTCGCGGAGGCGTGCTCGCCGGCTCGGAAGGCCCCGGTCTGTGGCATTCATGGTGCACCTCCAGCAACTCGGCTGACGCGGGGCGGGGGGAGGGACCCGGGCGTCAACTCGCACTCACGAAACTGTGTTGATCGTGTCTTTCGCCCTCGAACGACTTGCCCTGGCACGGTGTCGCTCTGCTAATAGTAGTCCCAGAGTGAAGACCCTTCACTGAGTCCAGAGGGTGGGGGGAGGGGTCTCGCTGTGAGGCGCTGTCGTTCAAACCGGATTCGGCTGTCATGGGGGCACGGTATGGGAAGTACGGGTGGGGTGCTCCGGCAGTTATGCCGGGAGCTGTTCAGCCGAGTGGGGTTCGGCACGCTGCTGATCACCATCGGTGGTGCTGTGTCACTGGGCATGGTGCCGAACATCGTCGAGGCAGTTGCCGGGCCGTGGGTCGTGGCCTTCGTCGGGATCTTCGTGTTGTCCGTGATCGTCGTGTTCGCCGGATGGTGGATGCGTCGCGATCGTGGTGTGGGCGTCGTGGTCTGGCTGATGCCGGGTACCGGATCGCTGCACCGGCTGACGGACTCCATCGCGGATGCCACAGCCCGGCATGGGGCCTTCTTTGCCATCCAGCGTGACCGCCTGTGGCCCGATCACCGGCGTCTGCCCGCCCTCCGTGACCGGGTGGATGTCGCCCACTGGCAGATCCAGGACCGCCTCCACGACTGTGCGTCCGGCCCGGTGTCGTCCACGCATGTGTCGCTCTATGTTCACGCGCGCCTGCCCGAGACGTTCGCTCTGGGGCGGCGGATGATCAGCGACTCCTACGGTCAGCTCGATGTCATGCACTTCGCGCACCAGGCCGGCAATTCCTTCGTGAAGGTCTTGGAGCTGGACAACCGTCTGACCCGGCCCACGGACGCCGCTGACCGCAGAGCCATCGAGCCATGGCTCACCCCCGCATCGATGCGGGCGGAGATCCAGCAGCACGATGGCGTGGCCGAGGACTATCAACACCGGCTCATGCTGATCGTCAATCTGACACGCAATGCGAACGCCGTGGCGACAGCGCGCGAAGTGGCCCGTACCGGGGAGGTGGTGGCGCCGGACGGGAGCCACACCGGCTACTACTTCGACGCGGCTGATCCCCGCGCACCTGGTCCGCCCTGCAAGGCGTACGTGGAGATCGAGACGAAGGGCGAAGGCATCCCGGACACGGCGCAGGTGTACGAGCCGATGGTGCGGCACATCCTGGAGCGGTGGCGCGAAGCCTGCCGTGTCCGCCGGCAGGAGCTCGGCGGCCGGCCGGTGCAGGTCGTGCTGGCGCTGAGTGCGCCGGCGCCGTTCGCTTTGGCGCTCGGACGCTTCATCGAACAGAGCGTCATCATGCTGCCGCACTCCATGGAGCTCGTACGCGGAGAGGAGCCCACACTGTGAAGCACCCGGTTCCCTCTCCGGCGCGGCCCGAGGGCGAATTCACCAACCCTTACACCTTCGTGCCGCTGCCGACGATCGCCGCCCCCGCGCAGTTTTCGCACCCCGCAGCCGGTCACGCCAAGTTGGGTGAAGGCCGTTACCAGGGCGAGATCGAGGTGGAGCTGACCGCCTGCGCCCCGCTGTTGCTTCGCGGGGTGCGCGAGGGCGATGTCGCGGACGGTGTGCAGCGCTTCCCGCGCCGGGCCTTTCCCGCGGACGGCCTGATGGAGCCGGTGCCGTACCTGCCGGGGGCGTCCCTCGCAGGCGTCGTCCGCTCGCTTCACGAACTCATCGGCGGCGGCTGTCTGCGGGTGTTCAGGGACGACTTCCTGCCCGTGTACCGGGACCGGCCCAAGGCCCTGCCTGCTCAGTGGCGCATGGCCACGGTCGACGCGGTCGACGAGGAGGGACGGCCCACCAGGTTCACCGTCTGCGCGAGCGAACGCCGCCGCGTACCGCTCGACATCCTGCGCCGGGCCAAGGGCGGGCTGCCCGTGACGGGGGACCGGATCAGCTTCGGACCCGATGCCGTCGTCGTGGGCGATCACGTGAAGACCAAGGTACGCAGCGGGACGATCGACTGGAGCGAGTCCGGTGACTGGGTCCTGCTGATCACGCACGCGGGCGCACACCAACCGGACGACGTGCACTACGCCTACGCCGGCCACCTCGGGCCCGGCTCCTACGACGCCCACGGCATCACCGACGCGGCCTGGCAGGAGTACCAGGACGCGGTGGAGGGCGCCAACGATGCGCGAGAGTCCCGTAAGCCCGAGGAAAGCCGAAGGGGACAGGATCCGTTCACCGCGAGAGTCAGGCCCGGAGAAGACCCCGGCCGCGACCCGATCGGCGTGCGCCACAAGGCTCTGCCGCGCCTGCGGCCCCGACAGGTCGTCTGGGTGACGACCGAACCGCACAGCATGCCGGGGCGACCCCGGGTCACCCGGCTGGCCCTCAGCCAGATCTGGCGGCACACCGCCACGGGCGAACCGTCAGGACGACGCGTCCCCACGCGGCTGCTGCCCTGCCACGATCCTCAAGAGCTGTGCCCGACCTGCCGGATCTTCGGGTCCGCGGACACGCGTGGCAAGGACGACTTCGCCGCGCGTCAGCATTCCTATCGCGGGCACATCCGGTTCTCCGACGCACGCCCGCTCGGCACCGCTCCTCCCACCACACACGAGTACAACCTGGCACCTTTGGGTACCCCGCGCCCCGGTGCGGGACAGTTCTACCTCCAGCCGACGAACATCCAGCCGAAGAGCAACGAGGTTCCGCTGCGTGAGTGGGGGTCGCGGGCCGACGCCGGCGAAGCGCGTCGGCTGCGGGGACGCAAGCAGTACTGGCTGACCGGAAAAAGCCACAGACGGCCGTACTTCAGGGCAGACCCGAATACCACCTGGTCGGACAACAAGGACATGCAGCAGCGCGCGGAGGCGGTAGCACCGGGCAGCAGGTTCACCTACACCGTCCGCTTCACGAACCTCGACCTCGGCGAGCTGGGGGGACTCCTCACTGCCCTGGACCCCGCCGGCCTGTTCCCGGGAAACACCGGATTCGCTGCCGGCGGTGGACGCCCGCTCGGCTTCGGCACCTGCACCTCCCACGTGAAGGCGCTGCGCGCCTACACCGCCGCGCAGTGGTACACGGGCGCCGGCCGGGAGCAGACCCTCATTGACCCGCAGGACGCGATCGCGGCCTTCCGCGACACGGTCGACCGGGGCGTACGAGAGACCTGGCCGGACGTGCGCGCAGCGCTGACAGTCGACCATGTCGCCCCGGACAACGTCTGGTACCCGGTCAACGCCCGCATCCCCGAGGGGAAGCTGACCCCCGAGGACCTGGAAGCAGGGTTCACCTTCTGGGCCGAGACCGCAGGCGAACAGCTCGCAGACAGACGCAGGGAACTGCGCCCACTGCCAAGGCCGAGCGCCCCTGCGCAGGACCAGGCCCTTCCCGTTATCAGCGAGCAGTCCACGCCCAAGAAGAAGGGCCGGCGATGAAGGCGCCCTCGACGAGGATATACCTGGACGTCGGCGCGGTCCGCATCCAGCACTACCTCTCACGCACACCCCACCTGAAAGCCAGGCGCGCCGCGAGCGCCGCCCTGGCAGCCACCACCCGCATCGACCCGCAGCACCCCCTGATCGCGGGGCGGGCCGAGATCAACGAGGCGGCCG
This sequence comes from Streptomyces sp. DT224, assembly GCF_049844595.1. Lineage (NCBI taxonomy): Bacteria > Bacillati > Actinomycetota > Actinomycetes > Kitasatosporales > Streptomycetaceae > Streptomyces > Streptomyces sp. DT224. The sequence continues at coordinate 20,073 of NZ_JBNCLI010000013.1, read as the reverse complement.
GGGAAGCGGACGGTGTACTCAACCTGGTGCTGACCGACGACCCCGCCCGCCCGTACGACACCGCCCAGGCGGCACGCCGGGCCGAGATGCTCGCACGCGAGCTGCTGGCAAGGCTGCGCGCAGACCTGCCCGGGGCGGAGTTCCGCGCCGGCTGGGCCGAGGCTTCGGACTACCCGTCGGCGTACCGGCTGATCGACGCGCAGTACCGTGCAGGCCAAGGGCTGGAGTCCCTCCCGGCCGTCCCCGAGTTCCCGCTGACGGTGCCCTGCCGGGTGTGCCACACAGCAAGTTCCACAGGAAGGGCCTCCACCGGTGGCCCTGAACTGCTGGATGCCTGTGCGGACTGTGTGCGCCGCTACTCGGTACGTGCGCGCAAGGGCGGAAAAGCCCAGGAGGAGCAGCTCCTCAGCGCCGTACAGCACAGGCTGAACCACACACTGGAGCTGGCGCCGGACCTGTCCGCTCTGACGCTTCCACGCGGCACCGACGCCGGCAACAAGGGCATCACCCAGATCGCTACCGTCTACATCGACGGCAACGCCTTCGGCATGTTCTTCGACCAGCTCGCCATGCACGGTACGGCGTCCCGCACCGGGGCCCGGACACTCGTCGACAAGGCAGCCATCTCCCGGGCGCTGAACGAACACACCCGTACCGCTCTGACCGATGCCACCTGCGCGGTCGTACGCGCGGACGACATCCGGATGGCCGTCGTCCCCCACCTGGTGGGCGGCGACGACGTACTGGTCAGCCTTCCCGCCGACCGGGCATGGCCATTCGTCCTGCACTACTTGGAACGCTTCGGCGTGCTGGTTCAGCGCACCCGGGGCGAGGTCGCCGGATTCATCAAGAAGCTCCCCGACCTGTCGGCTTCGGCCGGCATCGCCTTCTCCCACCCCACCCACCCCTTCCATCTGCTGGTAGAGGCAGCGGACCAGAGACTGCGCAAGGCCAAGCAGGCGGTGGCCGGGACTGAGGCTTCGGTGGACTTCGTCGACCTGACCGCCGACGGCCCAGCCGGCGGCGACCTGCCCGCACTGCGCGCAAAGCACCTGCTCGACCTTCGACCACAGCTCACCGCCCTGGCAGCCCTGCCCGGTTCACGACGCACCGGATGGGAGACCGCCCTGCGCGCCGCCCGGACAGCGGGAACCCCCGACGCCGCGCTGGACGTGCTCCTGGCCGACGCCGAACGCCTGGGCTGCCGCGCCATCATCCAGCCCTTCCTGCCCGACGACAGTGGTGCGCGCCCCGCGATCGGACTGCGCCAGGCCCTGCGGATCACGAGGTGGTGGTCATGAACACCGAGCCGGCCCGCACGACACCGGGCGCCGCCCAACTGCCCCCTGATCCGCTCGCCGGTGACACGGTGAGAGTCCACATCGCCTTCCACGGTCCGTTCCGGGTGGCCACCGGTCGTGCCCATGAAGGCACCGACCAGACCGTGAACCGGGCCGATCTGATTCCCGCCTCCTCCATCAAGGGGCTGCTGCGGGCCTCCGCGGCCCAGCTGCTGCCCGGCCGACACGACCTCCTGGGTGCGGTGTTCGGCACCGCGATCACCCCCACCCCCTGGCACTGGGGGCAAGTCCGCTTCAACGACACACCCGAGGTTGTTCCCCGGGCCCGTGTGTCCCTGGACCCGGACACCGGAGCAGCACGCAACAACCACCTTCTCCTGGGTGAGGAGGTCTGGGCCACCACCGCTGAGTTCACCATCAGCAGGCAGGGGCACGTGCCTGCCGACCAGCTGGCCGACCACCGCACCGTACTGGCCTGCGCCGCCGCCGGCGTACACACGCTCGGCGGTGACCGGCGGCGCGGGCTGGGATGGGTGACATGCACACCCCACCCGGCCGTTGACGAGGCGCTGCTGGCACGGTTCGAGGAACTGCGCGCCGCCGACAGGCGAGACTGAGGAGCCCGACACCCATGCTCGATGTGTACGCCACCCCAGTGCAGCCACTGGCCATGGGCCGCCGCCCGCGCGGGCTCGCCCCGGTCGCCGGCCACCACCACGTGCCCGGATCCGTACTCCGCGGAGCCCTGGCCGCGGCGTGGATCGCCGAATTCGGACCTCCGCAGCACGCCGCGCCCGCACACCGGACGAGTTTCCACGAACTCTTCGAAGGGCGCGCCCGCTTCGGACCACTGCTCGCCCACGGATCCTGGGTAGTGCCGCTCTCCGTCCACACCTGCAAGTACCGGCCCAAGCCGGACTGCGCCCAGCACAGTTACGACGAAGCAGCCGACTCCGGCCCCCGGCCGCACCGCTGTCGTGCCTGCGGAGAGTCGCCGCTCGTCGTCGGCCGCGGCCAGGTGGAACTCGGGCCCGACTCCCCGATGAACATCATCGAGACCACCCGCATCCAGCTCACCGCACAGGAAACCGCAGCCACCGGGCAGATCTTCACCCGGCAGGAGTTCGCCCAACGACCCGGCCAACCAGACGCCGCACGACATGCCCTCAGCGGCCAGATCGCCACCGCCACCCTCCACGACGACCAAGTGGCCTGGCTGACCACCGACCGTGTGCTGCGTCTCGGCGGCCGACGCGGAACCAGCGGCGAAGTCCACTACCGGGCCACACCCGCCGCCAGCCCTCCGACGCCCACAGGCAACTTGTTCACCAAGGACGGGGCATTGATCCTGCGATTGCTCAGCCCCGCCATCCTCGTAGATGCCGCAGGCCGGCCCAGCAACCGCCCCGACCCGGAACTGCTCGCCGAGACCCTCGGGGTCACCTCCGTCGACATCGAACGATCATGGACCCGATGGGAACGAGTCGGCGGCTGGAACGCCATGGCAAGGATCCCCAAACCGGAGGACCTCGCCGCCGCCGCCGGCAGCGTCTACCTCCTCAAGCTGACCGGAACTCCGGGGCCCGCCGGACTTGCCCGGATCATTCAGGACGGCGTCGGCCTGCGGCGCGCAGAGGGTCACGGGTGGCTGACGCTCGGCCCCTGGAAGCAGCCGACAGAGACCGGCGCCGCATCACCAAGCGCAGCAGCAGGCAGTGGGCCGAACGACGACGAGGCGCTTGAGCGGCTGGCCGCCACCGGCCACGGCTCTTGGATCGCCCGCCAGATCAAGGCATTCGCCCAGCAGAAAGACCGCAGCCCCGCCGCCGCGACCGCACTGGTACGCGGTCCGGCGTTCGCCCGCGCCGGTGCAGCACGAAAGACCCTGAGCCTCCTACTCGCCGCCCACGGGCACAACAAAACCCAACTTTTGTTGCTCTCCAGCAGGTTGAGTGACGCCGCTGCCCAGCAGAGACCCGGCACGGCCAGCAGCGCAGTCGACGGGAGTGCCCGATGACTTCCGTCCTGCTCATCGCCCTCGAACTCGAACTCGAAAGCCACGCCGCCGTCAAAGCCCCCGAAAGAGCCGGGAAGGGCGACCAGACCACACACCCGCTCAGCCGCGACGCCCAAGGGCGCCCCTACCTCCCCGCCAGCTCCCTGGCCGGATCCCTTCGCGCCCATATGCGCCGTCACCACATTGGCCAGGTCGAAACGCTGATGGGCGAGGAACCAGGCACCCGCACCTCCAGCTCCCGCTGGGAAACCAACCATCCCGGCGAGGAACAGCAGCAGGCTCGCCCGTCCGCCATCCGATTCCTGGGCACCCGCATCGAACCTGCCGACGACACCGGCTTCGAGCTCGCCCAACGCGGCCGCACCGCCGTGGACCGCCATCGCGCAGCCCCCGCCAACCACAAGCTGCGCACCGACGAACTTCTGCCACCCGGCACCCGGATCAGTTGCTGGCTCCGCGTCGACGACCTGGCTCTGCACACGCGGGTCCTGGGGGCGCTCGCCGACTGGCGCCCCACCATCGGCGGCGGCCGCAGCACCGGCCTCGGCCGAGCCCGCGTGACCACAGCCCGGTATCAGGCGCTCGACCTGAACACGCCTGAGGGCAGGGCCCGCTGGCTCACCCAAGGGGGCGAGGACCTCTTCGCGGGCGGCACCGCGCTCGACCTCGAAGCCGCACAGCCCGAGGTGGTGCTGCGGGCCTCCTGGGAGATCGTCGACGGCCTCTCCATTACTACCGGAGAGCCGGAGCTCGACGAAGCCACCGGCCGCACCGTGGCCCGTGTGCTCACCGGCCGATTCTCCACGGGAGACGGCAACCGCACCCGCCTTCCCTACGTTCCCGGCTCCACGTGGAAGGGCGTACTGCGCAGCCAGGTCGAATACATCCTGCGCTCCCTTGACCTCCCCGTGTGCGACTCCACGGGACCGGACGGCACCTGCGGCAAGTGCGACGTTTGCATCGCCTTCGGCTATACGACCGAAGACGATGACGGCGACTCCGTCGGACAGCGGGCGCTGCTGCACTTCGCCGACTCGCCCATCACCGGCGCCGCACTCTCCGTACGCCAGCACGTCCCGCTCGACCGCTTCACCGGCGGCGCAGCGGCCGGACTCCTCTACGCCCGCCAGGTCGTCGACGCCGGACACCTCACGCTCACCATCACTCGCGACCCCGACCTCACCACCCCCGCCATCCCGCCACTCGCAGTAGCCGCACTAAGGCTGGCCTACTACGACCTCCACGCCGGACAGCTTGGCCTCGGCGGGGCGACCACAAGAGGTCTGGGCACCGTGCGCCGAAGGGACCTTGACGAGGCAGCTATCGAGGACGAACGACGCCACGCCGCCGAGCTGCTCGCAGCAGCCCTCACGGACACCGCCGCCCCCCAGGAAAGCAGCCCCGCGTGAGCCCACAACACGAACCCCTGACCCTCACCCTCCACGGCTACGGCCGCCTGACCTGGACCGAAGCCCTCCCTTTCCTCCGCGCCCACCACTGCACCTGGACGGACCTCGACGGCATCCACATCGCCGAACAGGCCCCCGCTCACCTCCCCGTAGGCGCCACACACCTGTGGGCATGGCAGGACATCACCCACGCGGCCCGACTCCGCTTCGACACCGACCACGTCTACCTCGCCACCCTCCGCCGAACCCCACCTCTCACCGACCACACCCCCCAACTCACCGAAGCGGCAACCACCGTCAGCGTGCGCACAGGAACCCTCTGGAGCGCCACAGACCGGCAGGCCGGCCCTCTGCCCGAAGCCGCCTACGCCTGGACTTGGCACCTACTCGAAGCCGCCGGACCCCATCCCACGACCTTCGTCACCGCCACCTCCGCCGCCAACCGGCCCGTACCAGAGATGCCAAGAGTGCGCTGATGCCCTATACCTGGACACTCCGCCTGCGCGCCGCAGCCCCACGCGAGCAGCAAGTCACGCCCGCCCAACTCCACGCACTGGCTTGCACATTGCTTGAAGGAGCGGCGATCGACCACCACAGCCAGACCAAGCCCTTCTCCGTCACCCCGCTCATGGGCGCTCCAGATGCCCCGGGATGCGCGCTGCTCGCCCTGGGCTGGCTCGACGACAGCACGACACCGCCGCTCGACAAACGCCTCGGCGAACAGGTCCGCCTCGGTGGCCAGTTCTTCACCGTCGAGGACGCCCACGTCACAGGAGCCCCGTATGCTGCTCTGCGCACCCTCCCGCCCTCTCGGCGCGTGACCATGGACTTCCTCTCGGTCACCTACTTCACCCGCAAGGGCCGCTGGATCCCCCTCCCCGACCCCGAACTCCTCTACGCCGGTCTCGCGCGCCGCTGGAACACGTACGCCGGTATCCCCATCCCGGACGGCCTGATCACCGCACTTCGGGAGGCCGTCCTTCTGGCCGCCCACGAGGTGAGGAGCGCCCCGGCCGAAATCGGCCAGGGCCACCGCATCGGCTTCCTCGGCCAGGCTTCCTTCACCCTGCTCCGCACGGTCGACACCGAAGTGCTGGCCGCGTTCACCGCCCTCTCTCGCTTCGCGGAATGCGCAGGAGTCGGCGCCCAGACCACCCACGGCCTGGGCTGGACGACAGTCACCACGCTGGAGCGCGGCCGGGGAGCAGCGGACAAGCAGCCGTCGCGCCGAGACCGTTACCGTCCCGCTCGCAGACAGCCCGTCGGCCTTGACTCCGGCGCAAGCCAAACGGGCAGGTCACAGACCCAGAAGGGGATCATGTGACCTGCGTCACGGGCTGCCGATGCGGGTGGCGGCGCGCCCTGCGCAACGGGCACAATCGGCGCAGGCCGCGACGCTCGCTGGAGGTCGAGGGTTCCGCAGGACCGAAAAGCCCGCAGGGCATAGAAACAGAATCGTGGCACAAATCATCAAGCAGACGGCCACAGTTCCGCAGGACCGAAAAGCCCGCAGGGCATAGAAACGGCTCTCGAAGATCTGGACCTCCTTGCGAGACTGCGTTCCGCAGGACCGAAAAGCCCGCAGGGCATAGAAACGCGAAGAGGTCACTCTCGTGGGTCCACTCGACCATGGTTCCGCAGGACCGAAAAGCCCGCAGGGCATAGAAACTGGTTGTGCAGAGCGGATCGCATCTGCCTGGAGAGTTCCGCAGGACCGAAAAGCCCGCAGGGCATAGAAACGTTGGAACGAAGCCGGGTCGACAGGTCTCACACGGGTTCCGCAGGACCGAAAAGCCCGCAGGGCGTAGAAGCCGACGGTCAGTTGCCGAAGTCGATCCACATGGCGGGGACGTTCCGCAGGAACAAAAAGCCCGCGGGGGATAGAAACGTCTACATCGGGAAAGGAAGTCGGCAGCGATGCCGGTTCCGTGGGAAGCAAGGCCCGTAGGGCATGGGGGTGGAACGCCGACTTGCAGGGCAAGTTGGTGTGTTCCGTGGGGCGAAAAAGGCCCGTAGGGCATAGAAACTGAACGGCCCGGCGGTGGCCTCGACGTCCTGCCAGTTCCGCGGGACGAAGAAGTCCGTAGGGCGTGGATTCCTCGTTCACCCCGAAGGGAATTTCATGGCTGAGCTGCTCTACCGCGCCGCCTCGGAGTCCGCGTTGCTTGCCGCTTGGGGTGAGGTGCAGGAGAACGATCTGGCGGACGGCAAGGTGAGCCGACAGGTCGCCGACTACGCGAAGGGCGTGCTCGGTCGACTGGCCGCGCTCAGCCGCGCGCTTCGGGCCGGTACGTGGAATCCGTCGCCCGTCTACGCCATGGAGATCGACAAGAGAACCGGCGGTAAGCGCCTTCTGGCTGTGCCTGCCGTCGAGGATCGCGTCGTCGAGCGCGCGCTCATGGAGGTCGTCGACGACCACATCGACGCCGTGCTGCTCCCCTGGAGCTACGCCTACCGCAAGGGCCTCTCGGTGTCCGATGCCTTGGACGACCTCGCAGCCGCGCGCGACGACGGTGCGCGCTGGGTCGTCCGGGCCGACATCAAGGATTGCTTCGAGCAGGTGCCTCGCTGGCCGGCGCTGATGCGGTTGCGCGAACTCATCCCCGACCCTGAGTTGTGCCACCTGGTCGGCCGACTCGTCAACCGTCATGGCGTGGGCCCTGCTGCCCGTCGCATCAAGAGCGGGCGCGGCCTGCACCAGGGAGGTTCCCTTTCCCCCGCGCTCACCAATCTCTACCTGGACTCGTTCGACCGCGACTTGCTCCGTACAGGCCACCGGGTCCTGCGTTACAGCGACGACTTCGCCGTCCCTGTGGCGACCCATGCCGAAGGCGAGAGGGTCCTGGGGCTGGCGGAGGAGGCCCTCAAGCGACTCGACCTCGAACTCAACGACAGCAAGTCCCGTATCGAAAGCTTCGACGAGGGCGTGGAGTTCCTGGGGAAGCTCACCACCGCCGGATCACGGACGCGCACGTCGACGCGCGTCTCCCCGCTGGAGTCCGCGGTCTACGTCACCGAGCCCGGATCGTCACTGCGCACCAAAGGATCCCGCCTGCGTGTCATGCGCCGCGAGAAGCAGCTGCTCGGCGTGCCCCTCGATCGCGTGCACCAGGTCGTGTGCACCACGCCCGCCACCCTGACCACCCCGTTCCTGCGCCGCGCGCTGGAACACGGCATCGATGTCGTCCTCACCGAGGAGGACGGCGAGTTCCTCGGCCGTCTCACCGGCCCGGACGGCCCCGACGTCGAACTCCGCCATGCCCAGCACCGTCTGGCCGACAAGAATGCGGCGAAGCTGGACCTGGCGACGGCCTTCGTCGCCGGGAAGATCGCCAACATGCGCACCTGCCTTCTGCGCGCCGCCCGTGCCGGACACATTCAGCCGACCGAGCCGACGGCCGCTCGCCTCCTGGAGGCCCGAAAAAGCGCGCTGGCCGCCGCGTCGCCGGCGGCGCTGATGGGAGTGGAAGGTGCGGCATCCCGCGATCACTTCGGCGCCGTGGGTCGCATGCTCGGCCCCACGTGGGCCTTCACCCAGCGCCGCCGGCGGCCGCCCCCGGATCCGGTCAACGCGTTGTTGTCCTTCGGGTACACGCTGCTGACCCGCGAGGCGGCCACCGCCGTCGAGCTCGCGGGCCTCGATCCCGGAGTGGGCTTCCTCCATGAGATGCGCCGCGGGCGCCCGTCGCTCGCCCTTGACCTCATGGAGGAGTTCCGCCCACTGATCGTGGACCACCTTGTCATCGGGCTGTGCATGTCCGGAAAACTCGGCCCGGGTGACTTCACCACCCTCGACGAGGGCAAAGGGTGCCGCATGGACCGCGACGCGCTCCGGACGTTCCTCGCGGCGTACGAACGCCGCATGCTGACTGTCGCCCACCACCCCACCGCCGGCCGACGCGCCTCCTACCGCGCGGCGCTGACCGTGCAGGCCCGCCACCTCGCGGATGTCATCGCCGACCGTACCCCTGCCTACTCGCCCGTCAGCTGGCGGTGACCCACGTGTCCTACACCCTGTTGGTCAGCTACGACATCGCCGACGACGACCGGAGAGGCGAAATCTCCGACACACTCGCCGCACACGGCGCCCGAGTCCAGTACAGCGTCTTCGAAGTCACGCTGCCGACCAAGAAAGCGGTGCGGCAACTACGCGGCACACTGCGCAAGTTGATTGACCGTGATGAAGACCAGGTCCGCCTCTACCCGCTGTCCGCCCCGGTCCTCAACGAGCTCGTGATCCTCGGCAACCGCCGCCTTGAGGAACGCGCCGACTTCTGGATCGTGTGAGGTGACATGCCGATACTCCGGCTGGCACCCAGCCTCTGGGAACCCATCACCGTCCCCGGCGGCAACCCCAGGTGGGAGTCGATTCCCGCGCGCGCCATAACCGCAGGTCCCAGCCCCACAGCCCAGTCTTGTGGCGCTCGTCACAGATCAACCGAGTGGCGAGCGAGTGCCCCCGCGCAACGGGCAGAATCACCGCAGGTCACGGACACCCTCCAGAGCGAAGGGTTCCACAAGGCCAAAAAGCCCGCAGGGCATAGAAACGTTTCGTGCTCTGACCCTCGATCGTTACATCGGCGTCGGTAGTTCCACAAGGCCAAAAAGCCCGCAGGGCATAGAAACGGAACCACTTCCAACCCTCGTCACCCTTGAGGGCGTCGTTCCGCAAGGCCAAAAAGCCCGCAGGGCATAGAAACACATTTCACTCGTTCTGTCCCTTACGGGTCAGGGTGACGTTCCGCAAGGCCAAAAAGCCCGCAGGGCATAGAAACTCCCGGTGGTTGTGGACGTGCTCAGTACTGGTACCGCGTTCCGCAAGGCCAAAAAGCCCGCAGGGCATAGAAACGCTTCCTCTATCTGGAGGGCGTCGTCGAAGTCGTATCGTTCCGCAGGGCCGAAAGGCCCTCAGGGCATAGAAACGTGTTGGCCTCGTTCGAGAGGCGGCTGGTGAGCAGAAGTTCCGCAAGACCAAAAAGCCCGTAGGGCGCAAAGGCATCTCGTGGCGCTGGCGGCCCGAAGGGCGTCAACCTCGGTTGTCAATCCCCTGGAAGGGTAGAGACGTTGGTTATGAGCCTGGTTCTGGTGACCGGTACGGTCACGCGTTTTGTGAATGGTGTTCTCGAAGGTGACGGGTGGTTGCCCGCCAGCCGCGCTGTGGCGACGTCTGGTGTTGTAGAAGTCCGTGATCCTGAGCCTGGCCTCGGCCCGGGTGGCGAAGCGGTGGCGGTGGACGTACTCGACCTTGAGCGCGCTGTGGAACGACTCCGCGGCGGCATTGTCCAGCGCCGACCCCACCCGTCCCATGGACTGCACCACGCCCCAGCGGCCACACAGATGCTGGAACGCCTCCGAGTTGTACTCGGCTGTCTCTGTCGGTGTGAAAGATGACCCCGTCCACGGTGCCGCCCCAGGTGGCGATCGCCATCTTCAGCGCGGCGCCGACCAGGGCGGTGTCGTGCCGTAGCCCCATCGCGTAGCCGAGGTCCCGGCACGAGAACGCGCCGTGGACCGAGGCGAGGTAGAGCTTGCCCTCACTGGCCTCGATCTCCGTCGTGTCACCCCACCACAACACGTCCGGCGCGACCGCATCGAACCCGCGTCGCACCAGGTCAGGGGCGGCTTGCGGCCCTGGAGACCGAGCTCGGCCATGATCTCCGCGACCGTGTTCTGCGACACCTGCCAGCCCTCCTCCCGCGGGTCCAGTGTGATCCTCGGCGAGCCGTAGGTCCGGCCGGACCGGTCGAAGAAGTACCGGATCCGTTCCTCCAGCGCGACCCGTCCGACCTCGCGTTTCGTCGGCCTGGCGGGGCGCCGGCGCCATTTGTAGAACCACGCCCAGGGCCCGGCACGAGGTGCGGAACGTTGTACTCGGTCTTCTGGTCGCTGATCACCCCGACGGCAGCCGCCGGGTCCGCCACAGTTACTTCACCCAGGTGACCATGCAGCGTTTGAGGACATCACGCTTTATGGACAGCTCCTTGTTGTCCTTCCTGAGCTGGGCGTTCTTTTGCCGCAGCCGGTGAGACCCAGCTCGCCAACGTCGTCTCGTTGATCCCCAAGTCCTTCGCGACCTCGCCGACCGATTTTCCGGTCTCGGTCTCGTAGTGCGTAGGTCCGGGGACCGAGGCGCCAGGGACTTTTCAGGGACTTTCAGCTCTGTCGGAGGGACATCCGAGGGAGTTTTCGCAGTACAAGCACGGAAGGCTGCGACAGCGCCGAAAGACCCAGGGCTTCGGGCCCGCGCATACGAGCCGTCGCTCGATAGCGCTCCGGCACGACGGCGGATCGGCGGTAGCAGACGAGGTTCTTCGGGGCCGCGCACGGTCCTGACCTCGGGAAACGTGCCCTCGCGGGCCCGGCGGCGTGAGCGCCGGGCCCGCCGACGGGCGGTCAGGCGTACGGGTAGAACCCCGACCCCGACTTCCGGCCGAGGCGGCCCGCGTCGACCATGCGCTGGAGCAGCGGGGGAGCGGCGTACAGGGGCTCCTTGTACTCGGCGTACATCGAGTCGGCGACCGAGGCGACCGTGTCCAGGCCGATGAGGTCCGCGAGCTTGAGCGGGCCCATGGGGTGGGCGCAGCCCATCTCCATGCCGTTGTCGATGTCCTCGCGGCTGGCGATGCCCGACTCGAACATCCGGATCGCCGAGAGCAGGTACGGGATCAGCAGGGCGTTGACGACGAAGCCGGAGCGGTCCTGGGCGCGGATCGGGTGCTTGCCCAGTATGTCCCGGACCACGGCCTCGGAGCGCTTGATGGTCTCGTCCGACGTGGTCAGCGCGGGGATCAGCTCCACGAGCCGCTGCACCGGTGCCGGGTTGAAGAAGTGGATACCGATGACCTGGTCCGGGCGGGAGGTCGCGACGGCCAGCTTCACCAGCGGGATCGAGGAGGTGTTGGAGGCCAGGATCGCGTCCGGGCGGGTCACCACCTGGTCGAGCACCTGGAAGATCTCGGTCTTGACCTGCTCGTTCTCCACGACGGCCTCGATGACGAGGTCGCGGTCGGCGAACTCGCCGAGGTCCGTGGTGAAGCTGAGCCGGGCCAGGGTCTCGTCGCGCTCCTCCGCCGTGATCTTGCCGCGCTCGGCGGCCTTCGACAGGGAGTTGTGGAGCCGGGTCCGGCCGATCTCCAGCGCCTCGCCGGTCGTCTCGGCCACCTTGACGTCGAGGCCGCTGCGCGCGCACACCTCCGCGATGCCCGCGCCCATCTGGCCGCAGCCCACCACTCCGACGCGTGCAATGTCGGCCATAGAGTCCGTCACCTCGTGCCTTTCGCTGTTCCCGTTCGGCGGCTTCCGTCTGGTTCCGGGCTCCACCACGACTCCCCGACGTTACTCCGCGCCCTACCAGGAATAGCAGGCCGGGGCGTGCATGCTCGGCCCTGGACACCCGTCGTGCCCGGATTGCGGGGATACGGCGGGGCTCGGACGTGTACGGAGAGAGAGCGGGTGCGACGCGATGCCAGGAATGGCCCGGAGAGGGTTCGTGACGGGTGCGGCCGGGGCGGTCGCCGGGGTGGCGGGAGCGGCGGTGGTGGCCGGTGACGCGGTCGCCCGGCCCGTGCGGGCGCGGCCCCTGCCCGGTCCCGCCGCCGGGCGGGACGTGGTGCGGCGGGAGCTGCGCGGCATGTGGGTGGCGACCGTCGCCAACACGGACTGGCCGTCGAAGCCGGGTCTGTCCGCCGCCGCGCAGCGGGACGAGCTCGTCGCCGTCCTGGACCGCGCCGTGGCGCGGAAGCTGAACGCGGTGATCCTCCAGGTCCGCCCGACCGCCGACGCGCTGTGGCCGTCGGCGTACGAGCCGTGGGCCGCGTGCCTGACCGGGACGCAGGGCAAGGACCCCGGCTGGGACCCGCTCGGCACCGCCGTGCGGGAGGCGCACGACCGGGGCCTGGAGCTGCACGCCTGGTTCAACCCGTACCGGGTCGCCAACCACACCGACCCGTCCCGCCTGACGGCCTCCCACCCCGCGCGCCGCAATCCCGGCTGGGTGCTTCCGTACGGCGGCAAGCTCTACTACAACCCGGGCCTGCCCGAGGTCCGCGCCTTCGTCCAGGACGCGATGCTCGACGCGGTCCGCCGTTACGACATCGACGCCGTGCACTGGGACGACTACTTCTACCCGTACCCGGTGGCCGGCCAGAGCTTCGCGGACGGCGCCGCGTACGAGAAGTACGGCGCCGGATTCCCCGACCGGGCGGCCTGGCGCCGCGAGAACACGGACCGGCTGGTGCGCGAGACGTCCGAGCGCGTCAAGGCGCTGAAGCCCGGCGTCCGCTTCGGCATCAGTCCCTTCGGCGTCTGGCGCAACGCGGACACGGACCCGGCGGGCTCGCGGACCAGGGCGGGGGTGCAGACGTACGACGACCTGTACGCCGACACGCGGGGCTGGATCGAGAAGGGCTGGCTGGACTACGTCGTCCCGCAGCTGTACTGGCACATCGGCAACGCCGCCGCGGACTACGCCGAGCTCGTGCCGTGGTGGTCCGACACCGTGCGCGGGACGGGCGTCGACCTCTTCATCGGCGAGGCGCTGTACAAGTGCGGCGACCCGGCCCAGCCCGCCGCCTGGCAGGACCCGGCGGAGCTGTCCCGCCACATCGCCCTCGCGGCCGGGCACGATCAGGTCCGCGGCCACGTGTACTTCTCGGCGAAGAGCGTGGCGGCGGACCGGATCGGCGCGATGGACCGGGTGGTCGCCGACCACTACCGGAGCCGCGCGAGGCCCCCGCGCTGAGGGTTACGTGATGTCCGCGTCCCGGCCCGACGCGCAGCCCGTGTGCTGGACGACGGTGTCGGGACCCGGTGCGAGCAGATGTTCGTGTCCGTCCTCGAAGCGGACGCGGTACGGGGGAGAACCCCCGGTCCCGAGCACTTCGACGACCTCCGCGACCCGGTCGTGCTGCCCCACGGTCCTGCCGTGCGTCAGCAACCGGTCGCCCTGGTGTGCCTCCATCGGGAGTGACCTCCTCGGGGTGGCGTGCTGTGCTGACCAGTCTAGGACCGGGTGCGCGCCGCGCGCTGGGTGAGCGCGATGCAGACCAGGACCGCGACGGCCGCCACCGGGGCCGCCGCCGAGACCTCCTCGTCGAGCAGGAAGAACGACCAGAACAGGGTGAGCAGCGGCTGGGCGAGCTGGAGCTGGCTGGCCCGGGCCACCCCGATCTCCGCCATGCCCCGGTACCAGACGTACAGCCCGAGGAACGTGGAGACGGCCGACACCCAGACCAGCCCGACGACCCCGTGCGCGCTCAGGTGCACCGGCTCGTAAGCCAGCGCGACGGCGGCGCCCGCGAGGTTGAGCGGCAGCGTGAGGATCAGCGCCCAGCCCGTCACCTGCCAGCCCGGCATCACCTTCGCCAGCCTGCCGCCCTCCGTGTACCCCGCCGCGCACACCAGCAGCGCGCCGAACAGGAAGAGGTCCCCGGCCGACACCGCGCCGCCGCTCTGCGCCACGGTGAAGACGATCACCACGGCCGCCCCGGCCACCGCCGCCGCCCAGAAGGCGCGGGGCGGGCGCGTCCCGGTCCGCAGCGAGGAGAAGACCGCCGTGGTCAGCGGGAGCAGCCCCACGACCACCGCGGCGTGCGAGGTCGTGGACGTCCGCAGCGCCAGCGTCGTCAGCAGCGGGAAGCCGACCACCACCCCGCAGGCCACGACGGCCAGCCCCGCCCAGTGCTCCCGGGCCGGCACCCGGACCCGTCGCGCGAGGAGGAAACCGCCGGCCAGTGCCGCGGCGAGCAGGCTGCGCAGCGCGACCAGGGACCAGGGGCCGAAGCTCTCCAGGCCCCAGGCGGTGGAGGGGAAGGTCAGCGAGAACGTCACCACGCCCAGCAGCGCGAGCAGCGTTCCCCGGCCGGCCGGCGCGGACGGACTCGGGCGGACGTCGGCGGGGGCGACCGCTATCGTGTTCGGCGCAGTAGCGCTACTCTCTGCTCTCATGCATGAGCGTAGCAGCGTGGCGGAACTGGTGAAAGTCCTGCGATCCGAACTCGACCGCTACTCGCCAGGGGAGAAGCTGCCGTCGAGCCGGGCTCTGGTGGAGCGCTTCCGGGCCGGCCCCGTGACCGTGTCGCGGGCCATCGCCCAGCTCGCCGCCGAAGGGCTCGTCGTGACGCGCCCCGGTTCCGGCGCCTACCGGGCGCAGCCCGCCGCCCGGCCGGCGCCCCCGGCCGGTGACACCTCCTGGCAGGAGGTCTCGCTCAGCGGCGACGGCCTCCCGGAGGCGGTACCCCGCAGCGTCGACGTCTCCGGCCTCCTGTTCAGCCTCGCCGCCCCGCCCACCGGGGTCATCGAGCTCAACGGCGGCTATCTGCACGCCTCGCTCCAGCCCGAACAGGCCCTGGCCGCCGCCCTGGCCAGGGCCGGCCGCCGCCCGGGCGCGTGGAGCCGCCCGCCCATCGACGGGCTCACCGAACTGCGCGCCTGGTTCGCCCGCGACATCGGGCCCTCGCTCGGCGCCGCCGACGTGCTGATCACCGCGGGCGGGCAGAGCGCCCTGGCCACCGCGCTGCGGGCCCTCGCCCCGCCCGGCGCGCCCGTGCTGGTGGAGTCGCCCACGTACCCGGGCATGCTGGCGGCCGCCCGGGCGGCCGGGCTGCGGCCGGTGCCGGTCCCGGTGGACGGCGAGGGCGTCCGGCCCGACCTGCTCGCCGCCGCGTTCCGGGCGACCGGGGCCCGTGTCTTCGTCTGCCAGCCGCTGTTCCAGAACCCGACGGGCACGGTGCTCTCCGAGGCCCGGCGCCCCGAGGTCGTGCGGATCGCCCGGGAGGCGGGGGCCTTCGTCATCGAGGACGACTTCGCCCGCCTCCTCGCGCACGACGACGCGGGCCCGCTGCCGAGGCCGCTCGCCGCGGACGACCCCGACGGCGTCGTCGTCCACACCCGCTCGCTCACCAAGGCCGCATCGCCCAGCCTGAGGGTGGGCGCGCTGGCCGCCCGCGGCCCGGCTCTGGAGCGGCTGCGCTCCATCCAGATCGTGGACAGCTTCTTCGTCCCCCGGCCGCTCCAGGAGGCCGCGCTCGAACTGGTCGGCTCGCCCTCCTGGGCCCGCCATCTGCGCGCCGTCTCGGCCGAGCTCGGTGCCCGCCGCACGGCGATGGCGGCAGCGCTGCGGACGGCCCTGCCGGGCCTCGGGCCGGCCCGTGTCCCGTCCGGCGGCGGCTACCTCTGGCTGACCCTGCCCGGCTCCGAGGCGGGCGCGGACGAGTCCGCGATGGTCCAGTCCGCCCTGCGCGCGGGCGTGGCCGTCGCCCCGGGGCGCCCGTACTTCTCGGCCGAACCGCCGGCGGCGCACATCCGCCTGAGCTTCGCCTCGGTCGCCGGGCCGCCGGAGATCACGGAGGGCGTGCGCCGACTGCGTAGGGCCTGGGAGGGCACCCCGGCCGCTCGCCCTGACCTACTCGGGCGTAGGTCTGCGCGAACGACCTCTTGACCCGCGTCGCGATCCGCCCCCACGATCGCGGCCATGAGTGTTCGGGTCACGCTCCTCGCCGCGGCGCGCGGCTCCGCCCTGCTCGGCGAGCGATTCGATGACGACCGGCCGCTCGACGAGGCCGGCTGGTACGCGGCGCGGTTCGCCGCCCCGGCCCTGGCGCCCCTGGGCTCCGCAGAGCTGCGCTACTGCTCGCCGACCCCGCGCAGCCGGGCCACCGGTGAGGCGCTCGGTTTCCACCCCCTGGTCCAGCCGGCCCTGCGCGACTGCGACATGGGGCGGTGGCGGGGCCGTACCCTCGCCGAGGTCACCGCCCGGGAACCGGCGGCCGTGGACGCCTGGCTGGCGGACCCGCGTGCGGCGCCGCACGGCGGGGAGCCGCTGCTCGCCTTCATCTCGCGGATAGGCGGCTGGCTGGACACCCGCCCCGCCTGTGACGGCGCGATCGTGGCCGTCGCCGAACCGGCCGTGGTCCGTGCGGCCCTCGTGTACGCGTTGAAGGCCCCGCCGTCCACGTACTGGAACGTCGACGTCGGCCCGCTCTCCACCGTCACCCTCACGGGCCTGCCGCGCCGCTGGAGCCTGCGCCTGGAGAACGGGACGGGCTGAGTGCGGCGCGGCGGGCCGGCGGGTCACCCCTCCTGGGCGGGCGTCTGCTTGCCGGCCGTGAGGATGGACAGGGCCTCGGTGATGGCCAGCTCGGCGGCCGCCTTGTCGATGCCGAGGCCGCTGAGCACGCCGGAGCCGTCCTCGTGCTCCAGCAGGGCGAGCAGGAGGTGCTCGGTGCCGATGTAGTTGTGCCCCATCCGCAGGGCCTCGCGGAAGGTGAGCTCCAGCGCCTTGCGCGCGTCGCCGTTGTACGGGATGAGCTCGGGGATCTCGCCCTCGGAGGCCGGGGGAAGCGCCTCGGTGGCCGCCTGCCGGACGGAGTCCAGGGCCACGCCCTGGGCCTTGATGAACGCCGCCGCCAGACCCTCGGGCTCGCTGAGCAGGCCGAGGACGAGGTGTTCGGTGCCGATCTCGGTGTTGCCGGCCGCCCGGGCCTCGTTCTGGGCCGCCATCACCACGTTCTTGGCGCGCTGCGTGAAGCGGCCGAAGCCCTGGTTCGGGTCGAGGGCGGTGCCCTCGCCGGGGTCCTTGGCGACGAAGCGCTTCTGGGCGGCCTGCCGGGTCACGCCCATGCTCTTGCCGATGTCGGTCCAGGAGGCGCCGGAGCGGCGCGCCTGGTCCACGAAGTGGCCGATCAGGTGGTCGGCGACGTCGCCGAGGTGGTCGGCGGCGATGACGGCGTCCTGGAGCTGGTCCAGGGCGTCGGAGTGCACCTTCTTGATGGCCGCGATCAGGTCGTCGAGACGGATGGGCTGCGACGGGACTACGGGATTCGTCATGTGTCAACCATAAGTTGACAGTGGTCGGGGTGTCAACTGTCAGTTGACAGTGCATGCGTTTCCGAATGCGGAAACGCGCCGCCCGACGAGAGACGTCGGACGGCGCGTTCGGTGCGCCGGGGATCCGGGATCAGAGGATGCCGGAGTCCGCGATGGTGATCTTCGCCTGGGTGCGGCCGCTCTGCGAGCCGAGGCCCTCGATGCGCTTGACCAGGACCATGCTGTCCTCGTCGGCGACCTCGCCGAAGACGACGTGCTTGCCGTCCAGCCAGGACGTCACGATCGTGGTGATGAAGAACTGCGAACCGTTCGAGTTCGGTCCGGCGTTGGCCATCGAGAGCAGACCCGGCTTGGTGTGCTTCAGCTCGAAGTTCTCGTCGGCGAACTTGTTGCCGTAGATGCTCTTGCCGCCCGTGCCGTCGCCGCGCGTGAAGTCGCCGCCCTGGAGCATGAACTGCGGGATGACCCGGTGGAAGGAGGAGCCCTTGTAACCGAAGCCGTTCTGGCCGGTCGCCAGCTGGCGGAAGTTCTCGGCGGTCTTGGGAACGATGTCGTCGAACAGATTGAACACGATCCGCCCGGCGGGCTCGTCGTTGATGGTGATGTCGAAGAAAACCTGGCTCGTCATGCGTCCATCCTGACATCCGCCCGATCGGTCCCGACGCCCGGCCCGTCAGACACCGGTGCTTCCGTCGATCCGCTCGCGGAGCAGATCGGCGTGACCGCTGTGGCGAGCGTACTCGCCGATCATGTGGTGGTAGATCCAGCGGAGCTTCACCTCGCCGCCCATGAAGGGCGCCGAGTCCTCCAGAGAGCGCTCGGCGCAGACCGCCCGCGACACGGCGACCTCCTCCCGCCAGGCCGCGAGGGCGCCGGCGAGCGTGGCGCTCCCGGCGAGCTCGAAGCCCCCGTCGTGGCCCTCGGGCCGGACCGGTCCGCCGTGCACCGGCGGGACGTCCTCGCCGGTCAGGATCCGCCGGAACCAGTTCCGCTCGACCTCCGCGAGATGCCGGACGAGCCCCATCGGCGTCAGCGACGACGGCGGTACGGAGGCGCTGCGCGCCTGCTCGTCGGTGAGGTCCTCGACCTTCTGGGCCACGGTGCTCCGGTAGAAGTCGAGCCAGCTCTCCAGGCCGGTGCGCTCGTCGGCGTCGAGGGGCGGCATCGGGCGTTCGGTGTGCGTCATGCTCCCCGATGCTGCCAGGCGGGTCCGACAACGGCTCGGATCACGGCCTCCGGCGGGGCTTGCCGCGCTTGGCGGCGGCGCCGCGAGCGCCCTTGGTGCCCTTGGAGCCACCGGAGCCTCCCGGGCCGCCCCGGGAGCCCTTCCCCGACCCCGTACCGGAAGCGCGCCTGCCTTTGTCCTTGGCCTTCGGCTGGGCGGCAGGCGCCGCCCCTGCCCGGCCGCGCGAGCTGTTCACCGTACGGCCGCGGACGATGCCGATGAAGTCCTCCACCTGGTCGGTGGTCCTCTCCTGCGGCCACGACAGCGCGACGCGTGACTCCGGCGCGTCCGTCAGCGGCCGGTACGTCAGGTCCTTGCGGTGGTGCAGCCGGGCCAGCGACTGGGGGACGACGAGGACGCCGATGCCCGCCGCGACCAGCTCGACGGCGTCCGCCGTGGTCGCCGGCCGCTCCAGCGCCGGGCGGCCGGGCAGCTGCTCCCAGGGCAGGGCGTCGTCCAGCGGGTGGAGCACGATCTCGTCGGCCAGCTCCGCGACCGACAGCTCGTCCACCGCCGCGACCAGGTGGTCCTTGGGGACCACGACGACCGTGGTCTCCGTGTACAGCGGGATCGCGCTGAGGTCCGTGCCCCCGACCGGCAGCCGGAGGAACGCCGCGTCGGCGTCACCGGCGCGCAGCAGCTCCTGGGCGCCGAGCGCGGGGACCTGGACGAGGGTCAGGGGGATGTCCGGCAGGCGCTCGTTCCAGATCCGCACCCATTTGGCGGGGGTCACTCCGGGGACGTACGCCAGCCGGAACGAGGGGGTTGCTTCGGGGCCTGTCACCCCGCCAGGTTACCGGCCGTGGTCGAGGGCGCCGCACGCGCTGGATACCCTTGACCTCATGAAGTCCCACCAGACCGCCCAGACGATGAAGCCCGCGACCGCGGCGAAGAAGCTGGGTGTGTACCTCGACGCCACCCCCGCCGAATTCCAGGAGGGTGTCGTCTCGCGCGCCGAGCTGGCGGCCCTCCAGGCCGATCCGCCCGAGTGGCTGACCGACCTGCGGAACAACGGCCCGCACCCCCGCCCGGTCGTCGCGTCCAAGCTCGGCGTCTCCATCTCGGGCCTGGCCCGAGGCGGGGTCACCGAGGCGCTGACCACCGAGCAGATCGACGCCCTGAAGCAGGAGAACCCGGAGTGGCTGCGGAAGGAGCGCGCCGTCCAGGCGGACGTCCGCAAGGAGAACATCCGCATCAAGGAGCGGAACGCCGAGCGCGAGGCGAAGGGGCGCGACGAGCGCGACTGACATCACAGAACGTATGAGGGGGCCCCTTCCGCGCTCGCGGAAGGGGCCC
>NZ_JBNCLI010000012.1:172181-352747 GCF_049844595.1 Streptomyces sp. DT224 | reverse complement strand
GCCGACCGCCGCTAAAGGGGGGGGGGGGGCCCCAAACTTTTGGGCGGGGGCGGGGGGCCCCCCCAAAAATGGTTTCGGCACGAGGGAGGGAGGGACACCGCACATGGACGACGGACGAACGGAAGAGAACGACCGCGAGGACACCCACCGCGGGCGCAACGAGACGACCGAGGAGCGGGCGGACCGCCGCTGGACGGAACTGCTCCAGGAGCTGCGGGTGGCGCAGACCGGGGTGCAGATCCTCTTCGGTTTCCTGCTGGCCGTGGTCTTCCAGCCGCGCTTCGCCACCCTTGCGGACACCGACAGGACGATCTACGTCGTCACCGTGCTCCTCGGTTCCGCCACGGCGGCGGCGCTGATCGGGCCCGTCTGCTACCACCGGCTGCTGACCGGCCGCCATCTGAAGCCGGAGACGGTGGTCTGGGCGTCACGGCTCACCCTGCTCGGGCTCGTGCTGCTGTTCTGCACGATGTGTTCGGCCCTGCTGCTCATCATGCGCGTGGCGCTGCACAACACGCTCGCCCTGTGGCTGGTGGGCGGGATGGCGCTGTGGTCCTTCGTCTGCTGGTTCGTCTTCCCGGCCTGGGCGCTGGCCAGGTCGCCCAACGGACGCGACGGCGCCGGTCGCGCGAAGTGACCCCGTACGCACCCGTGCCTCACCGGGCCGGGTGCGTACGCACGTCACAGGGCGCGCAGCGCGGGCAGCAGCTTCTCCTGGGCCCAGTCGATGAACGGCTTCTGGTGGTCTCCGCCGATCTGGACGAGGGCGACTTCGGTGAACCCCGCGTCGACGTAGGGACGCACGGCCTCCACGAACTGCCCGACGTCGTCGCCGCAGGGCACCGCCTCGGCGATGTCCTCGGGCCGGACGTACTGCGTGGCCTGGTCGAAGGCGGAGGGGCCCGGCAGCTCCGAGTTGACCTTCCAGCCGCCGACGGACCAGCGGAACTGGTCATGGGCCCGCTTCACCGCCGCGTCGCGGTCGGTGTCGTAGCAGACGGGCAGCTGGCCGACCCGGGGCTTTCCGCCACCGCCGTGCCGGTCGAAGTCGGTGAGCAGTTCCTCCTTGGGCTCGGTGGCGATCACCAGGTCCGCGAGCCGGCCCGCGATCTCGCACGACCGGTCGCCGGAGACGGCGACACCGAGCGGCACGGCCACGTCGGGCACGTCCCACAGCTTGGCGTTCTCCACGTCGAAGTGGGGGCCGTGGTGGTTGACGTAGCCGCCGGCGAGGAGCGCCTTGATGATCTCCACCGCCTCTTCGAGCTTGTCGAGCCGCACCCGGGCGTCCGGCCAGCCGCCGCCCACCACGTGCTCGTTCAGGCTCTCGCCGGAGCCGAGCCCGAGCCGGAACCGCCCCTCGGAGAGCAGTTGCAGCGTCGCGGCCTTCTGTGCCACGACGGCCGGGTGGTAGCGGGTGGTCGGGCAGGTCACGTACGTCATCAGCGGGATGCGGGTCGTGGCCTGCGCGGCGGCGCCCAGCACGCTCCAGGCGTAGGGGGCGTGGCCCTGGGACTTCAGCCACGGGAAGTAGTGGTCGGAGGTCACGGAGAAGTCGAAGCCGGCCTGCTCGGCCGCCACCACGTCCTCGACGAGGGCCCGCGGTCCCGACTGCTCGGTCATCATCGTGTATCCGAATTGCACCATATGGGATGGGTTACCGATCCCCGGCGGTCGAAACGTACCGGCTCCACTGCTTCCGGATCGTGTTTCCCCCGCGTTCCGGATCATGTTTCCTCCGCTCCGGACGCGGAACCCCTGAGGGGGACGTCTGCATGTCCGCGTACACCGAAAGCGAGGAACGACATGGCTGTCGCGACCTACTGCCTGGTTGCCGTCGACTGCCCGGACCCGGCGGCGCTCGCCGCCTTCTACCAGGGGGTGCTGGGCGGGGAGGTGACGCACGACAACGACCGCTGGTACGAGCTCCGGGTCCCCGGCGGGGCTCGTCTGGCCTTCCAGCACGCCCCCGGCTACCAGCCCCCCGAGTGGCCGCGTGCCGACCGGAACTCGCAGCAGGAGCACCTGGACTTCGAGGTGGAGGACATGGAGGCCGCCCAGCGCGAGGTGCTCGCCCTGGGGGCCACCCCGCTCGATCTGGACGACGACGGCGGAAAGCGCGGCTTCCGGGTCTTCGCGGACCCGGCGGGGCACCCGTTCTGCCTGTGCAACGGCGGCGGCTGAGGGCGCAGGACCCAGTGACTGAAGTGCTCGGGCTCAGGGGCTCATACGGGCTATGACGCCGGTGTCGAGGCGGTCCAGGAGGGCGGCCGGGGATGCGTGGACCTCCACGGCCCCGGCCTCCTCCAGGTCCGCCCGGGGGATGCCGCCCGACAGCAGGCCCACGGCGGGGACCGACGCCCTGGTCGCCGCCGCCATGTCCCAGACGGAGTCGCCGATGTACACCGCCTCCCCGCTGCCGGCGCCGGCGATGTCCATCGCATGGCGGATCGGGTCCGGGGCGGGCTTCCCCTCGTCCACGTCGTCGGAGCTGGCGGTGCCGGAGATGACGTCGTCGGCGTCGAGCGCCCGCCGCAGGGCCTTCAGCTCGGGGCCGGAGGCGGAGGTGGCGAGGACGATCGTCCAGCCCCGGCCGGCCAGGGCACGCAGCAGGTCCGCCGCGCCGTCCAGCGGGGGCAGGCGTTCGAAGTAGGTGGCGTACAGCGCGGAGTGCGTGGCGCTGATGCCCGCGTCCTGCTCCCGGTCCCGGCCGGGGCCCAGCAGGTGGTCGATGAGGTCGTCGGAGCCGAGACCGACCGCGCGGTGGATCGCCGGCATCGGCACGGTGTGCCCGGCCTGGTGGAACGCCTCCCACCACGCGGTGACGTGCAGGTAGTTGGTGTCGACCAGAGTGCCGTCCACATCGAACAGTGCGGCGCGCGTCATGGGGATCCTTTCGTGCCGGCCCGGCGGGGCGGTGTCACAGGTCGATCTCTTCGGCGGCGCACACCCGGGCGCCCATGTTCCGTTGGGTCATCCGCAGGGCGGCGTCGGCCAGGTCG
Organism: Streptomyces sp. DT224; assembly: GCF_049844595.1. Classification (NCBI taxonomy): domain Bacteria; kingdom Bacillati; phylum Actinomycetota; class Actinomycetes; order Kitasatosporales; family Streptomycetaceae; genus Streptomyces; species Streptomyces sp. DT224. The sequence goes on along the minus strand of NZ_JBNCLI010000012.1, from coordinate 349,745 downwards.
GGGTGGATGTGGGCCACCCCGTCGCGCGGAATGGTCAGCCCCATGTGGCGGATGTGCGCGTCGAGCGCGGAGTAGAGGATGCACTGCTCCGTCACCTGACCGGTCAGCACGAGGTGGTCGACGTCCAGTTGCTGGAGCAGGTACGGCAGGGGCGTCTCGTAGAAGATCGAGTGCCGGGCCTTGACCACGAAGAGCGCGTTCTCGTCGGGCTTCAGCGGTTCGACCAGGTCGGGGCGGGCGCCCGCCATGGCCGCCTCCACGATCTCCCCGTGGTGGGAGCGCCAGTCGCCGAAGTTGTCGTTGGCGTAGATCACGAGTGCACCGCTGCCCCGGGCCGTCTGCAGCATGTCCGCGATGACGGGCACCGCCCGCTCCGCCGAGGGAAGGAGCCGGTCGGCGTCCTCGTGGTCGTACGGGTTGATCATGTCGATGACGATCAGCGCCTTGCGGGACATGGTTGCCATGGTGGCATCCGTGGGCTTTCGCGGCGAACTGTCTCCCTGCGTCATGCCCGTCATCCGTTCACCCCAGGAACCGCGCGGCGACGCGCAGGTCGGCGACGAGTCCCTGGTACGCCTCCGCCCTGTCCGGCGCCCTCAGCACGGCGGAGGGGTGCACGGTGGCGACCAGGCCCCGGACGGGTCCGTCGCCCTCCTGCGCGGCCCGGGCGGCCGTGGGGAGGCCGGTGCCGGACAGGTACAGCAGCGTGCCCCGGCTGTCGGTGACCTTGAAGGAGTTGCCCAGCACCGACTTGCCCGCCGTGGCCCCGAGAACGACCACCAGCTCGGGGTCGACCCGGTGCAGCTCCTCGGCGAGCCAGGGGCGGCAGGCCGTCATCTCACGCAGGCCGGGGGCCTTGTGGATGCGGCGTTTGCCCTCACCGGCCGAGGTGAACTTGAAGTGCTTCACGGCGTTCGTGAAGTACACGTCCCGCTCGTCCACCTCCGCCTCGGCCAGCGCCTTGCGCAGCAGGTGCCCGGCCGGCCCGACGAAGGGTTCGCCCGCGCGGTCCTCCTGGTCGCCGGGCTGCTCGCCGACGACGACCGTACGGGCATGGGCGGGCCCGTCCCCGAAGACGGTCTGCGTCGCGTTCTCGTACAGGGGGCACCCCCGGCAGTCCGCCGCCGCCCGGCGCAGCGCGGCCACGCCGCCCCTCGCCGGTACGTAGGACTGGGCGCCGCCCTCCGGCCCCGCGGCGCCCATCAGCTCCACCGGCTCCCGGCCAGCGGGGCGGTCTTCTCGCCCGTGCCGCGCACGACGCCGCGCAGGAACGCCGTCAGGGCCTCGGACGCCGAGTACCGGGGCCGCCAGCCCAGCTCCTCGTGCGCCCGGGCGCAGTCCATGACGGGCAGGCGCAGCACGGCGTCGAAGAGGTGGGGCGACGCCGGGACCGCCCGGGCGTGCCAGGCGGTCGCCAGTGCGCCGCGTACGAGCGGCACGGGCGCGCGCACCACCCGCGCGTCGAGGAGGGCGCCGAGGGAGCGGGCGTCGGTGACGGTGTCGGCGGCCAGGTTGAAGGGGCCGCGTACGTCGCCGAGCACGGCGAGCCGGTACGCCTCGGCGGCGTCGTCCGTGTGCAGCACCTGGAACCTCAGCCCTTCCAGGTCGGGTACGAAGGGCAGCAGGTCGGGACGGATGAGTACGCCGGGGAGGTACTTCCCGCTGAAGATGCGCCGCTGCTCGGGGGCGGCCGTCTCCTTGAAGAGGAAGCCGGGCCGCATCCGTACCACCCGGATCTGCGGGTGGCGCAGCTCGAAGGTGTCCAGCACCCGTTCCAGATACGCCTTCTCGCGGCAGTAGGCGGCGTCCGGCCAGCCATGGGCCGGCCACTGTTCGTCCACCCCGGGCTCCCGCTTGGGCCCGGGCGAGTAGGCGCCGACGGACGAGGCGTGGACCAGCGCCGGGACACCGGCCGTGCGCACCGCGTCGAAGACGCGGAGGGAGCCCTCGACGTTGCTGCGCCAGGTGACGACCGGGTCATGGGTGGGCTGGAAGCGCCAGGCCAGATGGACGACGGCGTCCGCGCCCGTCAGCAGAGAGCCGAGGGTCCGGGCGCTGTCCGGGCGGGAGAGGTCCACCCTCCCCCACTCGACGCCGGGCAGGGTGAGGTCGGGCAGCCGCCGGGCCAGGCCGAGGACCGATCCGACGTCCGGGTCCTGGGAAAGGGTCCGCACGAGGCTCGTGCCCACGTTGCCGGTGGCGCCCGTGACGACGACGCGCAGCCCTTGCGATGCGTTCACGGTGAATCCCTTCGTCGCGGCTCAGGGCCGCAGCAGCGTCTTGACCATGCCGTCGGCCTTCGCCTGGAAGGTCGCGTACGCCTTCGGGCCGTCCTCCAGGGGCAGGTGGTGCGTGGCGAAGCCGTCCACACCCAGCGGGTCCTCGTCCACGAGCAGCGGCAGGATGTCGGGCACCCAGCGCTTGACGTTCGCCTGGCCCATCCGCAGCTGGATCTGCTTGTCGAACATGGTGAGCAGGGGCAGCGGGTCTACGGCGCCGCCGTAGACGCCGGAGACGGAGATGGTGCCGCCCCGGCGGACCACGTCGATGGCGGTGAGGAGGGCGGTGAGCCGGTCGATGCCGGCGCGTTCCATGAGCGGGCGGGCCGCCGCGTCCGGCAGGAGGCCGACGGCCCACTGGCCGGCCTTGCCGATCGGCGCGCCGATGGCGTGCGCCTCCATGCCGACGGCGTCGATGACCGCGTCGGTGCCCCGGCCGCCGGTGAGGTCCCGGACCGCGTCCGGCAGGTCCTTGCCGTACCGGCCCAGGTCGAGGGTCTGGACGCCGCGCGCGGCGGAGCGGGCGAGGCGTTCGGGGACCAGGTCCACGCCGATGACGAGGCCGGCGCCCCGGTGCAGGGCGATGCGGGCGGCCATGTCGCCGATCGGGCCGAGGCCGAGGACGGTGACGCTGCCGCCGGGCGGGATCGCGGCGTACTCGACGGCCTGCCAGGCGGTGGGCAGCACGTCGGAGAGATAGACGAACCGGTCGTCCGACGGCCCTTCGGGCACCTTGATCGGCAGCGTGTTGCCGAAAGGAACCCGCAGCAGCTCGGCCTGCCCGCCGGGCACCTGCCCGTAGAGCTTGGTGTACCCGAAGAGAGAGGCGCCGGTGCCGTACTTGCGGACCTGCGTGGTCTCGCACTGGGAGTGCAGGCCCCGGCCGCACATGAAGCAGGTGCCGCAGGAGACGTTGAACGGGACGACGACCCGGTCACCGCGCGACACGGCGGTCACCTCGGGGCCCGTCACCTCCACGACGCCCATCGGCTCGTGACCCAGGATGTCGCCGGGGTCGAGATAGGGGCCGAGTACTTCGTACAGATGGAGGTCCGATCCGCAGATGCCCGTCGAGGTGACCCGGATGATGATGTCGGCCGGGTCCTGGATGACGGGGTCGGGAACGGTCTCGACGCGGACGTCGCGCTTTCCTTGCCAGGTCAGTGCACGCATGAGTGATCTCCTCGCTGTCGAGTGACGGCTGCGCCGCCGTTCAGTGGCGGCCCTCGCGCCGTGCCGCCTTCGCCTCGGCCTGGGCGATCCGCCCGGCGGTCTCGCGCCGGCGCCCCTCCGCCTTCAGGCTCTCGTCGCCCAGCGCGGCGCCGTCCGACTTGAGTTTCGCCGCCTTCGCCCTCATGGCCAGGGCGCGGACGATTTCGGCATGCCTTCCCATGTCTCCTCGGTTCCTCCCGGGTCGTCCTGCGGGCGTGCCCGCACAGCCGTTCCGTGCGACGGGTTCCCACGGAATCCGGGTTCAACCGGAATGCCCGATTCAATCCGGGGAGCGAGCCTGCCGGGGCGGCCGGGCGGTCAGGCCGCGCGAAAACGCCCCGGCCGCCCCGCATGTCCCTCAGCGGCACGGGTACCCGCCTGGCCAGGCTCCCGGCGTACGCGGGAGCAGGCGCTGCGGTTGGGACCACAGCCGCAGCGCCGTCCGGCGGATTCCGGGTCGCGCGCCGGTCGCGGCGCCCCCAGGATCGACGGCGGGGGACCGACGGACCCGCCCACCGCCGCACGCACCCCCGTTCTGTCCTACGGAGAGCTCATGGCCGACAGCACCCTGTCCCTCCTGCTCCAGGGCTACGCATGGCTGCCGGACCGTCGGCGGCGCACCGGCGGAGCCCCGGTCCGCACCCGTCTGCTCGGCAAGCGGGTCATCGCGCTGCACGGGCCGGCCGCCGTCCGCTTCTTCTACGACGAGGACCGCATCCGCCGCCACGGGGCGCTCCCGGAACCGGTCGTCGACACGCTGTTCGGCCAGGGGGCGGTGCACACCCTGGACGGTGATCCGCACCGGGTGCGCAAGGGGATGTTCCTCGACCTGCTGAAGGACCCGGAGGGCGTCCGGGCCCTGACGGACCGGGTCGCCCTGGAGTGGAAGGACGCCGTGGCCGGGTGGGCGGGCCGGGGCCGGGTCGTGCTGTTCGACGAGGTGGCCGGGGTGCTCGCGCGTGCCGTCCACACGTGGGCCGGGGTGCCGCTGCCGGAGGGCGGGGCCGACGGCGTGGCGCGCGACCTGGTGGCCATGGTGGACGGCTTCGCGTCGGCCGGACCCCGGCAGGTGCGCGCCCGTGTCGCCCGGCGCCGGCAGGAGAGGCGTCTGGCCCGCCTGGTGGAACGGGAGCGCGGCAGCGGCGACGCGGGGACCGGAAGCGGGGCGGCCGTCACGCCGTTCCGTACCGTCGTACACCATCGCGATGCCGGCGGTGCGCTGCTCGATCCCCGTACGGCGGCCGTCGAGGTGCTCAACATCCTGCGCCCGACCGTCGCGGTCAGCTGGTTCGCGGCGTTCGCGGCGCACGCCCTGCACCGGTGGCCGGAGCACCGGGCGGCGCTCCGCGACGGCGACCCCGCCTTCGCCCTCGCCTTCGCGCAGGAGGTCCGCCGCTTCTACCCGTTCGCCCCGTTCATCGGCGGGCTGGCGGCGGACCGGCTCGAGTGGGAGGGCCGCGCCATCCGGCCGGGGACGCTGGTGCTCCTCGACCTGTACGGCCAGAACCACGACCCGGACCTGTGGCCCCGGCCCTACGTCTTCGATCCCGCGCGCTTCCACGGCACGCCGGTGCGGCCCGACGTGCTGGTCCCGCAGGGCGGCGGCGACCCGGCGACGGGACATCGCTGCCCGGGCGAGGACATCACCCTCGCCCTGCTGTCCGCCCTCGCGGTGCTGTTGTCCGGCCTCGTGTACCGGGTGCCGGAACAGGACCTCTCCATCCCCCTCCACCGCGTCCCGACCGCACCCCGGAGCGGGTTCGTCATCGAGGACGTCCGGTAACCCCCGTCCCACGCCCCACGACCAGTTACGGAGGAAGGCACCATGAGTACACCCGGCCAGGACCCCACCGAGCGCTTCCCGAAGCCCGACTTTCCGCAGCAGGAGCAGGAGCATCCCGGCTGGACCGGGCCCATGGACCCGCCGCCCGACCACGGCGAGGACTCCTACCGGGGCCATGGGCTCCTCAAGGACCGCAAGGCCGTGGTGACGGGGGGCGACTCCGGGATCGGCCGTGCCGTCGCGCTGGCGTTCGCCCGCGAGGGGGCGGATGTGCTGATCACCCACCTCGAATCCGAGGCGGACGAGGCACGGGAGACGGCCCGGCTCGTCGAGGAGTCGGGCCGGCAGGCGCTGACGGAGGCGTGCGACATCCGGGACGAGAAGCAGTGCCGTGCCCTGATCGGCAGCGCGGTGCAGGAGTTCGGGCGCATCGACGTGCTCGTCAACAACGCCGCGTACCAGATGGCACAGCCCGACGGGATCTCCGCGATCTCCACGGATCAGTTCGACCGGGTGCTGCGCACCAATCTGTACGGGATGTTCTGGCTGTGCAAGATGGCCCTGCCGCACATTCCGGCCGGCGGGTCGATCATCAACACCACGTCGGTGCAGGCGTACAAGCCGAGTCCGCATCTGCTGGACTACGCCATGACCAAGGGCGCCATCGTGACGTTCACCCAGGGCCTCGCGCAGATGCTGGCTTCCGACGGCATCCGTGTGAACGCCGTGGCGCCCGGCCCGGTGTGGACGCCGCTCATCCCGGCGACGCTGCCGGACACGAAGGAGTTCGGGAAGCAGAGCCCGCTCGGGCGGCCCGCCCAGCCCGCCGAGATGGCTCCGGCCTACGTGTTCCTCGCCTCCGGCAACGCGAGTTTCATCACCGGGGAGATCGTGAACGCCACCGGCGGCACGCCACTCCCCTAGCGCGTACGGCGTACGGCGTACGGCGTACGGCGTACGGCGTACGGATTGACGGGGCGGACCACGGGAAGGCGGCGGACATGCCGAAGAATCACGAGGAAGCACCTGTTCTCGACGCCCTGGCCGCCTATCGGGAGCGGGGTGAGATGGGGTTCACGCCCCCGGGACACAAGCAGGCCCGGGGCGCGGCGCCGGAGGTCAGGGCCGTGCTGGGCGACGCCGTGTTCCTCGGCGACGTCCTGGCCAGCGGCGGGCTGGACGACCGGCGGATGAAGTCGGGGGTGCTGCAACGCGCCGAGGTCCTGATGGCCGACGCCGTGCACGCGGAGCACGCGTTCTTCTCGACGTGCGGCAGCTCCCTGTCGGTCAAGGCGGCGATGCTGAGCGTCGCCGCACACGGCCAGAAGCTCCTGGTGGGCCGGGACGCCCACAAGGCGGTGATCTCCGGGCTCATCCTCTCCGGCATCCGGCCGGTGTGGGTCGAGCCGCAGTGGGACACCGAACGCCATCTCGCGCACCCGCCGTCCCCGGAGGCGTACGAGCGGGCCTTCGAGGAGCACCCGGACGCGAAGGGCGCCCTGGTCACCAGCCCCACACCGTACGGAGTGGCGGCGGATCTGCGGGCCATCGCCGAGGTGTGCCACCGGCGCTCCCGCCCGCTCGTCGTGGACGAGGCGTGGGGCGCGCATCTGCCGTTCCATCCGGATCTGCCGACATGGGCGATGGACGCGGGCGCCGATGTCTGCGTCACCAGCATCCACAAGATGGGCAGCGGCCTGGAACAGGGGTCGGTGTTCCATCTGCGGGGCGACCTGATCGACCACGACACGCTGGCGTCCCGGGCCGATCTGCTGGGTACGACGAGCCCTTCCGTACTGCTGTACGCGGGCATGGACGGCTGGCGGCGCCAGATGGTGCTGGAGGGGCACACCCTGATGTCCCGCGCCCTCGCCCTGGCCGCATCGGTGCGCGAGGAGATCGAGTCGATCGACGGGATGCACGTCAACGACCGCGACGACTTCTGCGGTCCGGGTGCCGGGTCCGAGTTCGATCCGCTGCCGGTGGTCATCGACATCGCGGACCTCGGGGTCTCCGGCTATCTGGCGGCGGACTGGCTGCGCGAACACCACCACGTGGACGCGCACCTGATGGACCACCGGCGCGTCAGCGCCCAGCTCACCCACGCCGACGACGCCGAGACGGCGAAGCGGCTGCTGACGGCGCTGCGCGACCTCGCCCGGCAGGCCCCCTCGCTGCCCCGGGGGCCCGAGGTGGCGGTCCCGGCACCGTCGGAGCTGCGGATGGACCAGGCGAGGCTGCCGCGCGACGCCTACTTCCACGCGACCGAGGACGTCCCGGTGGAGCAGGCCGTGGGGCGCGTCGCCGCCGAGATGATCACTCCGTATCCCCCGGGCATCCCGGTGGTGCTCCCCGGCGAACGGCTGACGGAGCCGGTACTGCGCTACCTGCTGACCGGCCTGGAAGCGGGGATGAACCTGCCGGACCCGGCGGACCCGGAGCTGCACACCGTACGGGTCTGCGCGGACGACTGAGCGCACGGCACCCGACGGCCTCCCACCCCCCTCGGAGCGGGAGGCCGTCGCCCGGCTCACCCGCGGGTGCGGCTGACGCACTCGGTGACGGCGTCGTGGAGGCTGCCGGTGCGGGAGAGCGCGTCGCGCTGGGTGCGCGCGCCCGTGCCATTCCTCAGGACCCGCTCGATCCCCTCCTGCGCCGACGTCAGATCCCCGCTGTCCTCCAACGCGTCGCGCACATGGGTGAGCAGGGCGTGCACCACGGCGGGTGCGGGGGCGGGGCGCATGGTGGCGGGGTGCAGCAGTTCCCCCTCCAGGCCCGAGCGGCCCGCCTGCCACGCCGCCATGCGCAGGAGACCCACCCCGTACGGCTCCGGCGGGTCGCCCGCCCGCCAGGCGCGGGCGGCGGTCTCGACCAGGCCGCGCACCAGCGTGGCCAGCAACGCGGCGTCGGCGGGATCGAGGCAGACGTCCGCGACCCTGACCTCGACGGTGGGGTACCGGTGTGAGAGCCGGGCGTCGAAGTAGATCATGCCCTTGTCGCGCAGGACGCCCGTGGCGACGAGGGCTTCGACCTCGTCGTGGTAATGGCGCGCGGAGCCGAACAGTTCCATGGGCCCGGCCGAGGGCCAGCGGCCCCAGACCCGGCTGCGGTAGCTGCTGTACGCGGTGTCCCGGCCCTGCCAGAAGGGCGAGTTGGAGCTCAGCGCGAGCAGCACCGCGAGCCAGGGGCGGATGCGGTCCAGGACCGCGACGCCCTCCTCGTCCGACTCCACGGAGACGTGCACATGGCATCCGCAGGTCAGCTGCTCCTGCGTGGTCAGCCCGAACCTGTCGGCCAGCCAGCGGTACCGTTCGCCCTCGCCGATGGACGGGCTGACGGGCAGCGGAGAGGTGGCGAGCGCGGCGACCGCGCCCCCGGCCTCGGCCGCCCTGCGGGCCGCCTCCGCCCGCCAGCGCAGGATCTCGTCCGCGAGTTCCCGCATGTCCGCGCGCGGCTCGGTGGCGAACTCCAGCTGCTGGCGGTGCAGCTCCTGCTCGAAGGCCGTGGCACCCTCGGCACGCCGCTCGGCGAGCGCCAGGACGGCAGTCGAGAGCGCCCTGGGCTCGCCGCTCCGCTCGTCGACGAGCAGCAGCTCCTCCTCGACACCCACAGTCCGCACCATCATGTCCTCCACGCTCGATCGGCCGGGGGTGGGCCCTCGCGCGCCGATGCGCACTCTCCACCCTCCCCCACTTCGCCGTATGCCACCTCACGGCACCGGCACCCCTGACCGGCCGGATTTTCTCCGCGCACGGTCCGTCGCGCCCGCCGCTCAGCGCACGCCCGGCCCACCCGCACCGCTCCGTCGCGCGACGACGGCCATATGGCCGGCCGCGATCTCCGCGGCGCCGGCCTCCAGCAGCGAGAACGGCGGCCCGGTCCCGCTCCGGAGCAGGGTCAGCGCCCCCAGCACCATCGTGCCGTCGGGCACGGTCAGCGCCACGGAGAGCAGGGCCGTGACGTCGGCGCGGACCATGAGCGGCGCGCCGCTCTCGTCCGCCCCCAGCCTGTCCAGGTCGTCCGTGAGCTGTTCCACCACCGCCTCGCCGGAGACCATGACCTCGGCGGCCACGGGGCAGGCGCGCGGGTCCTGCCGGAGGAACGCCTTCTCCAGCCCCGCGTCGTCCGGCGCCGGGGGGCCGTGGACCGCGGTCCGGACCGGCCCGTCCGGCGGCCCCAGGTCGAGCAGCGCCCAGTCCGCGAGACCGTCGCGCAGGAGCCCCGCGACGGCGCCGAGGGCCGCCGCGGAGGGCTCGCGGTCCAGGAGGGCCCGGGCCGTGCGGTCCAGGAGCCCGGTCAGCTCGGCCCGGCGTCCGACCGACGCGGGGCCGGCCCGGTCACCGGTGCGGGTGGCGATGCGGGGGCCCGGTGCCGGTGCGAGCACCACGAGCACGTCCCGCCCCCGGCCCTCCGGCGCGTCGATCCCGGTGAGCGTGGCGTACAGCGGGCCGTCCGGCAGCCCGGGGAGACGGACCGGGAGGCTGCGGCCTCCCTCGCCGGCGGCCACGGCCGCCGCGTGGGCGCGGAGGGCGGCCCGGTCGGCGGGGCGCAGAAGCGCGGCGAGGGGCCGGCCTGCGGCGTACCCCGGAGGGAGTCCGGTCAGTTCGGCGGCGGCCTGGTTGAGGCGGCGCACCACGGTCTGCCCGTCGGTCAGGATGACGGGCCACGGCAGGTGGTCGAAGATGGCCTTGAACGGGTGCGGTGCCGCCTTCGTGCCCGGAGTCCGGGGCGGTCCCTGCGGTTCCTCGGCCAGGCGCAGGGCCTCGATCGCGTGGTCCAGCTCCGCCAGGGCCGCGTCGAGCAGGACCGGGTACTCGGCGGGAGGATGGTCCCGGGCCGCGCGCAGTTCCCGGGCGCGGGCGACGAGGGCCTGATGACCGCTCTCGCCCTCCGGTGGCCCGTTCATACGACGAAGCTAGCCGATCATCGGCGTCCCGGCGCCGAGCGGCTCGGCAGGTCCCGTCCCGTTTCGCTGCGGCGGGGACCGGGAGTTCCCAGGGAGGCTGAGGGTGACGCGGCCGATGGACACGGTGACCGAAGGCGCGGCCGTGGCGCCGCTGCTCGTCCGGCTCGTCGGGCGGGCGATGCGCTGCTCGGCCGGGTGCCGGGGCGCGTCGGTGTTCCTGCGGCGCCCCGGCGGGGAGGGCCACGGCGCTTCGACCCACCCGGACCTCGCGGTGCTGGCCGCGCTCCAGGAGGACACCGGCGAGGGGCCGTGCGTCGATGCCGCCCGCTCCCTGCGGACGGTCGAGGCCGCCGATCTCGTCGCCGACGCGCGGTGGCCGGATTTCCGGGTCGCGGCGCTGGAACGGGGTCTGCGCGCCTGTGCGGCGGTGCCGGTCACGGCGCAGGGCGTGGCGGCGACGGTCACCCTGTACGCGTTCCGGCCGTGGCGGCTCACGGCGGCGGCCCGGGAGGCGGTCGGGGTGCTGGCCGAGGAGACGGTCGGCGGACTTCTGCGCGAGCGCGCCCGTACCGGAGCCGAGGCGGAGGCCGAGCAGTTGCGGACGGCGATGACGACGCGCGCCGTGATCGACCAGGCGATCGGCATCGTCACGCACCTGCTGGACTGCGACCCGGGCCGGGCGTTCGACGTCCTGCGTGTGCTCTCGCAGCGCACGAACCGCAAACTGAGCGCCGTTGCGGCGCAGATCGTACGGGCGAAGGGCCGGGGCAGCACGCGTGAGCTGCGCCGGCTGCTGGCGGAGCTTCCCCGAGACCTCAAGTGACAGCCTGGGCGGCGGCGCCCCAGTCCGTCAGGAGCCGGTCGGCGAGCCGGTCCTCCAGGAAGCCGGTGGCGTCGATTCCGAAGACGATGTCCGCCTCAAGGCCGGGTTCGTCGTCCAGCAGCCCCTTGACGACGTCGTGCCGCACGACCTGCTCGTGGACCGCGTCCGCCTCCACGTGTTCGGTGTAGAAGAACTCGGCGGCGGCCCCCGCGCCCGCCCGTTTCATGGCCAGGGCAAGGCGGCGCGAGGCGGGCGACGAGGTGATCTCCACGGCGGCGAAGTGCCCGACCAGGGCGCCGCGCAGCCGCCGGTGCAGACCGAACAGGGACATGAGGTTGACGAGGGCCAGCATTTCGGCGTGGCCCTCGTCCAGATAGTGGCCGTACGCCGTCTCCAGGCCCAGGTCCGCCATGAGGTCGGCGAAGAGGCGGGCGTGGACGCGGTCGGCCCGGCCGGCGCCGAACTCGTCGTACTCGATCGCGGCCATGCCCGCCTTGGCGCGTCCGCTGAGCCGGGGCAGCACCCAGGCGTGCGGGTCGGCCTCCTTGAGGTGGTACAGGGAGCGCTGGGCGGCGTAGGCGCGCAGCCGGTCCGGTGTGGCGTGGTCCTGGAGGAAGTGCGACACGCCCGTGCCGTCGACCGGCTCCACGAGCAGCGCGTCCAGCGTGTCGTCCAGACCGGCCCCGGGCGGGACGTCGCGGCGCAGCGCGGACTCGAAGCGGTGTTCCAGGGCCGCCCTGACCGCGAGCAGCGCGGGGTCCCATTCCCGGGCCGGGTCCACACCCCCGAAGCCCCGGTAGTGGAGCTCGTAGCAGACGTAGAGGGCGAGCTGGAGGTCGTCGCCGTAGGGCTCGGCCGCGTCCGCCAGGGACGGGTCGGGCAGGGGGCCGTCCCCCCGGAGATGGGCGACGACCGCCGCCGAGAGCTCGCCACGCGCCCGGGGAAGCCCGGGTCCGCCCGTCTGACCGGCCATGATGTTTCTCCTCGTACGTCTGCTCGGGCACCCGGCCCGGTACCCCGCGTCCGGCGCGTCAACCGCCGGGACGCCGCTCTCCCACCATGTGGGCCCACCGCCGATGCCGCTACAGCACGGGGCGGACGGTGCGATGAATGAGCGCGCCCGTGCGGGGAACCCAGAGGCTGCGACCCGGAAGCCACGTCACCGGGCGTGTTCCCCGTAGGACGGAAGGACGGCAGAAGATGAGCGACAACGGCAGCAAGGGCAAGGTGCTGGCCATCGTCACCAACTACGGCGTGGAGCAGGACGAACTCGTCGTGCCGCTCGGCCATCTGCGCGAGCGAGGTGTGCGGGTCGACGTCGCCGCCCTGAAGAAGGACGACATCGAGACGCTCGTCGGTGACAAGGACCCTGGCACGTCCGTGCGCCCGGACCTCACACTGGAGGACGTCGACCCGGACGGCTACGACCTGCTGCTCGTACCGGGCGGCACGCGGCACGCTGAACGCCGACACGCTGCGGCTCCAGGGTCCGGCCTGCGACATCGTGCGGTCGTTCACCGCTTCCGGGCGGCCTGTCGCGGCCATCTGCCACGGGCCGTGGGTGCTGGTGGAGACCGGCAGCGTCGAGGGCAAGCGGCTCACCTCGTACGCCTCGCTGCGGACCGACGTACGCAACGCGGGCGGCGACTGGGTGGACGAGCCGGTCGTGACGGACGAGTCCGGCGGCTGGAAGCTCATCACCTCGCGCAACCCGGGCGACCTCGACCCGTTCCTCAAGGAGGTCGACGCCGCGCTCGCCGGCTGAGCCACACCCCTGCGAGGGCCGCCCGGCGATCCGACCGGGCGGCCCTCACACGGGTTCGGGCGCGAAGGGCCGGAACTCGTCCTCGCCCGGCTGCACGACCCCGTAACTGCTCTCCGGCACCTCTTTCCACACGCCGGGCAGTCCCAGGGGCTCCGACACGACCAGCCTGGTGCTGTCGGACACGCCCTGCAGGAAGTCCACGTCGGGGTGGAGGGCGCGCACGGTCTCGGCCTTGCTGCTGTAGAACAGCGAACGCGACTTGCCGAGACTCGAATAGCGGAACGACCACAGCCGCTCGCCGTCGGACACCGCGATGGTCATCTGGAGCGGGTGCTCCACGCCCTCGTCGCGGCCCACGCGTTCGATCAGCCCGGCCATCCGGGCCACGGCGCCCGGCACGTCCTGGTCGAGCCCGAACGTCAGCGCGAGGTAGAACATCACCTCGGAGTCCGTGGATCCCTCGAGCGACGAGAACAGTGCCGGGTCGAGCGCCAGCGAGAGATCGCGGCGCAGCCGGTGGAAGTCCGCGATCGCACCGTTGTGCATCCACATCCAGCGGCCGTGCCGGAACGGATGGCAGTTGGTCTGCTGGATGGCCGTCCCCGTGGACGCCCGCACATGGGCGAAGAACAGCGGCGAGCGGATGTGGCCCGCGATCTCCCGCAGGTTGCGGTTGTTCCAGGCGGGTCCGGTGTCGCGGATGATCGCGGGCGTCTCCTGCTCGGGCCCGTACCAGCCGATCCCGAAGCCGTCCCCGTTGGTCGTCTCCACGCCCATGGTGGAGTGCAGGCTCTGGTCGATGAGCGAGTGCTTCGGCTTGTAGAGGAGATCGCTGAGCACGACACTCGTGCCGGAATAGGCCAGCCATCGGCACATGTGCGCCCGTCCCTTCCCGGGCGGCGGGCAGGGGCCCGTGCGGACGCGCCGGTGGTGCTTCCGCGGGCCTCGGTCCTGGGGCGCCCGGTCGTCGTCGTAATGTCCACGCTACCGACTTCATGAGTCGGCTGCCCGCCCGCGCCCGCCGGAAACCGTCCGGTACGCCGAGCCCTCGGTCAGCCGGCGGGGGCGGGCCGGCGCCGGAACGTCTCCGCCAGGGCCGTGTTCGCCACGACGACGACTCCCAGCACCGCCGCGGCGGCCGGGTGCCCGACCCCGTACAGCGCGAGGGCTCCCCCGCCGAGCACCACGGCCTTCACCGCCAGGACCCCCGCGAGCGGCGGGCGGAACCGGGCGCGCGGAGCGGCGAACAGCGCCCACAGCACGACGGCCGCGGCGAGGACGGCGGAGCCGAGGAGCAGCTGGACCGCCAGGTCGTCCGCCAGGGTGAACCCCCACCAGAAGAGGCAGCCGAGCGCCCCCACTTCCAGGACGAACGCGAGCAGTTCGTTCGCCGCCCACCAGGGCCGCCCGGTCACCGAAGGGATCACCTGGCCGTGCGTGGCTCTGTCGCGCACCCTGCCCCCAAGTCGCTCGCGTGTGCGAAGTCAGCCTACTGGCAGCCCGGTTCAGCGGGCACGGCGCAAGCGCAGCGCGGCCACGGCACCGAGGACGGCGCCCACGGCGAGGACCACGAGGCCCCGTAGCCAGACGTCGCCTTCGATCTGTGTGGCGAGCCCGACGCAGGAGGCGGCGCCGAGGACCGGCACGAAGGTCGGGGCCCGGAAGTGCCCGTGGCGCCCGGGGTCGCGGCGCAGCACCAGCAACGCCGTGTTGACCAGGAAGAAGACCACGAGAAGCAGGAGGACCAGGGTCGAGGCGAGCGTGGAGACGTCGCCGGTCAGCGCGAGCAGCAGGGAGAGGGCGGTCGTCGCGGCGATCGCCGCCCACGGGGTGCGCCGGCCCGGGAGCACGGCCGTCAGGAAGCTGGGCAGCAGCCCGTCGCGTGCCATGCCGTAGGCCAGCCGCGAGGACATGATGCCGGTCAGGAGCGCCCCGTTGGCCACGGCCACCAGCGCGATGGCGCTGAACAGCCAGGTGGGCACGGATCCGGCGGTGCGGACGACTTCGAGCAGCGGCCCGCTGGACTCGGCCAGCTTCTCCGTCGGCACGGCCGCCGCGGCGGCGGCGCCGACCAGTGCGTAGACGGCGCCCGCGGTGATCAGGGCGCCGAAGAGCGCCCTCGGATAGGAGCGGCGGGGGTCACGCGTCTCCTCGGCCACGTTGACGGAGGTCTCGAAGCCGACGAAGGAGTAGTACGCGAGGACGGCGCCGCTCAGCACCGCCAGGACGGGCCCTTCGCTGTCGGTGCCGAGGTCGGTGAGCCGGCCCGGGTCGCCGTCGCCGCGCAGCACGATCCAGCAGCCGAGACCGATCACCAGCAGCAGGCCGCCGACCTCGATGACGGTGGCGACGGCGTTGGCCCGGGTGGACTCGCTGATGCCCCGGGCGTTGAGCAGTGCGAGGGCCACCAGGAAGACGACGGTCACCAGCACCAGCGGGAGGGTGACGAACTCGGAGAGGTAGTCACCGGCGAACCCCCGGGCCAGGGCCGCCACCGACACCACTCCCGCCGCGAGCATGCAGAAGCCGGCGACGAACCCGGTGAAGGGCCCGTAGGCCAGCGTCGCGTAGTGGGAGGCGCCGCCCGCGCGCGGGTACTTCGTGGCCAGTTCCGCATAGGAGGCGGCGGTCAGCAGCGCCAGGCACAGGGCGACCAGGAGGGGCACCCAGACGGCGCCGCCGGCGTCGGCCGCGACTTCGCCGACCAGGACGTAGACGCCGGCGCCGAGGACGTCTCCGAGGATGAAGAAGTAGAGCAGCGGCGTGGTGAGGTCCTTCTTGAGGCTCGTCGGCGCGTCCGCACTCTCGGGCGTGGTTCGGGGAGCATTCACGGGGCCCGTATACCCGGTGCGCCGCCCGGCAGACGGCCGCGGGGCGGCGGGAGGACGGCGTGTCGCTCGTTGGAACGGGTCGCCGATGCGGATGGCGCAAGCGATGTGTCCGGTGGCGGGCCAGAGGGTACGCGTGGTCGGGCGATGCCGTCCCCAGCGCGTGCCGAACACTCCGCGCACGGCACTGCCCCTCCCCCCGCGAGATTGGAATCCAGTGAGCGACAAGAAGAACCCGGTGTCGGCCGCCGCGGAGAAGATCGCCGGAAAGGTCCAGGACGCCGTCGCCCCCGGCAACGAGATCCCCGGCGCTCCCGGCCCCGAGCCCGCCCAGGCCGACGAGCCCACGAAGCCGCGCGGGCCGCTGCCGCCCAAGCACGACCAGCGCGGTCCCGAGACCATGAGCCCGACCGGGCAGCCGACCGGCGCCGCCCAGGACAAGGTGGCCCAGAGCGGCGCCTACCTCACCACCGCGCAGGGCGCCCGGCTGTACGACACCGACCACTCGCTGAAGGCAGGGCCCAGGGGCCCGGTGCTGCTCCAGGACCACCACCTGCGGGAGAAGATCACCCACTTCGACCACGAGCGCATCCCGGAGCGGGTGGTCCACGCCCGCGGTGCCGCCGCCCACGGTGTCTTCCGCGCGTACGGCGCGGCCGCGGGCATCACGAAGGCCGCGTTCCTCGCCGAGGGCGCCGAGACACCGGTCTTCGTGCGGTTCTCCACCGTGCTCGGCTCGCGCGGCTCGGCCGACACGGTGCGCGACACCCGGGGATTCGCGACGAAGTTCTACACCGACGAGGGCGTCTTCGACCTGGTCGGCAACAACATCCCGGTCTTCTTCATCCAGGACGCGATCAAGTTCCCCGACATCATCCACGCGGGCAAGCCGCACCCGGACCGGGAGATCCCGCAGGCGCAGAGCGCCCACGACACGTTCTGGGACTTCGTCACCCTGCACACCGAGGCGACGCACCACACCCTGTGGAACATGTCGGACCGGGGCATCCCGCGTTCGTACCGGATGATGGAGGGCTTCGGCGTCCACACCTTCCGGCTGGTCAACGCCGAGGGTGCGACCACGCTGGTGAAGTTCCACTGGAAGCCGAAGCTGGGCGTCCACTCGCAGGTGTGGGAGGAGGCGCAGATCACCGCCGGCATGGATCCGGACTTCCACCGCCGGGACCTGGCCGACGCGATCGAGGCGGGCGCCTTCCCCCAGTGGGAGCTGGGCGTGCAGACGTTCCCCGACACCGAGGACCAGATGTTCGAGGGCATCGACCTGCTGGACCCGACGAAGATCGTTCCGGAGGAGCTGGCGCCGGTCAAGCCGATCGGGCTGATGACGCTGAACGCCAACCCGTCGAACTACTTCGCCGAGACGGAGCAGGTCGCCTTCCACGTCGGCCATCTGGTGCCGGGCATCGACGTCACCAACGACCCGCTGATGCAGGGGCGGCTCTTCTCCTACGTCGACACCCAGATCACCCGGCTCGGCGGCCCCAACTTCGCCCAACTGCCGATCAACCGCACGCACGCGCCGGTCAACGACATGCTGCGGGACGGGATGCACCAGACGGCCGTGCACCGGGGCGTGGCACCGTACCGGCCCAACTCGCTGGACGGCGGCTGCCCGTTCACCGCCGGTGCGGACACCGGTGCCTACATCGAGGTGCCCGTCGAGGTCCCGGCCGCCAGGAAGGTGCGGGACGCGGCGGCCTCGTTCGACGACCACTTCAGCCAGGCCCGGCTCTTCTGGCTGAGCATGACGCCCACGGAGCGGGAGCACATCACCGCCGCGTACACCTTCGAGCTCGGCAAGTGCTGGGACCGGGCGGTCAAGGAGCGGGGCCTCAAGGTGCTCGCCAACATCGACCCCGAGCTGTGCGCGCAGGTCGCCGGGGGACTGGGCCTCCCGGCGCCCGGGGCGACCGAGCCCCTGGCCTCACCCGAGCCCAGCCCCGCGCTGTCCCAGCTGGGGCACACCTGGCCGGTCGACGGGCGGATCGTCGGCATCGTCACGGACGGGGAGACCGGCCTGGACGCCGTACGGGAAGCGCGTGGCGCGGTTCTCGACGCCGGGATGGTCCCCCTGGTCATCGCGCCTTCGGGCGGCTCGCTGGGTTCCGGGAGCGACCCGGTCACCGTGCAGCGCACCTTCACCACGGCCCGGTCGATCGAGTTCGACGCGATCGTGGTGGCGGGGGCGCCCGCCCCGGCCCCGGACGCGTACGGGGCCCGTGACGCCAAGACCGACGACGGGGCCCGGGCCACCGGTGTGGACCCGCGCGTCCTGCTGCTGGTCACCGAGGCGTTCCGGCACGGCAAGGCCATCGGGGCCTGCGGTGACGGGGCGACCGTGCTGGAGAAGGCCGGCCTCGCTGCGGACGCCCCGGGCGTCGTGGCGGGCGGGGCCGCGTCCACGGTGCTGGACGGCATCACGGAACTCCTCGCAGGTCACCGCGCCTGGGACCGCTTCACGCCCGCGCTCTGACACCGCTCCGGGCCGGCGCGCGTAGCCGGCCCGGTCCAGGGCACGCGCGGGGGTAACCCGCAGACGGCACCGACAGGAGGAGACGCATGAACCACCAGGACCGAGAGCACGAGCAGCCGCCCCGGACGGCCGCCGAGGAGGTCGTCCGCGAAGCGGAGGAGGCCGGGACGGACGTGGCGGACACCCGGGAGCGGCGCGGCGCGGACAGCGAGGCCGGCGATGCGCTGACCCCGAACGAAGAAGCCCAGGAGGACGCGGACCGGTCTCGCCCATAGGGTGACAAAGGGTGTGTTTTCCCCGTGCCCGGCAGGGCACTCGCAGGATGCGAAGGGCGGCCCCGGACGGGCCGCCCCGGCGTCCATGACGCCTCCGACGGAAGGACGAATCATGCCGACAGAGGCACGTGGCGACGACGTCTACCAGCCGCAGGACGACGGCCAGGACCCGCCCAACGACGACCTCGACCTGGAGAACACGCTCGGCGAGCGTGGCCTCGACGACCAGATGGAGGAGGGCTACTCGCCGCCCGAGCGCCCCCTGGCCGTGGACAAGTACGGCACGACGGGCGAGGAGGAGCGCCTCGGCGAATCCCTCGACCAGCGCCTGGCCCAGGAGGTCGAGGACGTCGGGCCGCCGGACGGCGACGGCATCGGGGACCTGGACGGCGGTGACGGCGAGCCGCTGGAGCCGGAGGAGGGCGGGACCCGCTCGGGCCGGCTGAGCGCGGCGGACGAGGTGCCTGGACGGCGCACCGACGTCTACGCCGACGACGTGGGCATCGACGGCGGCGCGGCCTCCGCCGAGGAGGCCGCCGTACACACCACGGACGAGGAGGAGGACCAGGGGCGCGAGGGCTGATCCCGGGTCCCCCGGTGGGTCCGCCGCCCCGGACCGATCGTGTACAGGGAGGGTTGTCGGTGCAGGTGAACGGGATGACCGCCGGCCGCCGGGCGGCGGCCGTGCGGGAGCGGCTGGGGGCGCTGGCCCCCGGCGTACGCCTCCCCGACCGGTACCAGCTGGTGCAATCCCTGAAAGCCGCCGCCGCTGCCGCCCTCGCCTGGGCGCTCACGGGGTGGTGGCTGGCGGCGCCGATGGCGCTGATGGCCCCCTGGGCCGCCGTCGCCCTGGTGCAGGGGACCGTCTACCGGTCGCTGCGCTCGGCGGTCGAACTGCTCGCGATGATGGCCTGCGGCACCCTCCTCGCCGCGGGCGCGGCGGCGGTCACCGGGAACACCATGGCGGCCATGCTGATCGCCCTGCCGCTCACCGTGCTCATCGGCAACTGGCTGCCGGTCGGCGAGCAGGGCCTGTACGCGCCCACCACCGCCCTGTTCGTCCTGGCCTACGGAACGTACTCGCTGCCCGCCGTCGGACACCGGCTGCTGGAAACGGTGGTGGGGGCCGTCGTCGGGGTCGCGGTGAACGCGATCGTCCTGCCGCCGGTGCACTCGCTGCATGTGAGGACCCTCGCGTGCGCGCTGCCGAAGGACTGTGCGCGGCTGCTGCGCGAGCTGAGCGAGGGCATGGCCGAGGAGTACGACGAGGAGCGGGCGGAGCGCTGGCACCGGGCCGCCGGGGAACTGCCCGGCGCGCTCTCGGACCTGCGCGCGGCACGCGGATGGGCGACGGAGAGCTTCCGCTTCAACCCGGGGCACCGGATGCGCCGCAGTACCCCCTCGCCCTCCGAACGGTGGGACGTCGTCTGGGCGCAGGTGTCGAACCGGCTGCTGACCTTGACGCTGACGCTCTGGGAGACCGCGTCGCAGGGGCGCGGTCTCCCCCGTCCGCCGGGCCCGCCCCTGGAGGAACTGAGCGCCGTGATGGCCGCCGCTTCGGAGGTCTGCGCGACCGACGCGACGATCATGGAAGACGGCCCGGACGACGACTGCCTGGAGCAGCGCGCGAGCCGGCTCGCCGAGGCCCGGCACGCCCTGGCCGCGGCCAAGCGGCACCTGCGCCGGCCCGGCCCCGACACCGGCGCCTCGCTCGGCAGCCTGGTGGCCGGCTGCCAGGCACTGCTGGACGACCTGAATCCCGGCGAGGACGGCTCGGCGCTTCCCGCCGGCGACGCCGCCCGCACCGGCCGGATCTGAGGAGTACGCATGACACGCACCGACCGCATCGCTCAGCCCTGGGGGACCCGGACCCCTTACGGTCCCGGTGAGCCCTGGCCCGTACGGGTGGACACCCGGCTCGCCGACGGGGTGACACCGGACCAGGTCGAGCGGTGGGTGCAGTCGGCGGCGATCCTGCACTCCAACGGGGACGGGCTCGACATCGCCGTGAAGGACGGCCGGATCGTCGGGGTGCGCGGCCGGGCGCAGGACCGGGTCAACCACGGCCGGCTCGACCCGAAGGACCTCTTCGGCTGGCAGGCGGGCGGCTCCCCCGACCGGCTGACCCGCCCGCTGGTGCGCGACGGGGGCGGCCGGCTCGTGGAGAGCGACTGGGACACCGCGATGGACCGGGTGGTGCACCGCACGCGGGAACTGCTGGAGGAGCAGGGACCCTCGGCGGTGGGGTTCTACACCTCGGGGCAGCTCTTCTCGGAGGAGTACTACACGCTGACGCTGATCGCCCGGGGCGGCATCGGCACCAACCACCTCGACGGCAACACCCGGCTGTGCACGTCCACGGCCGCCGAGGCCCTGAAGGAGTCGTTCGGCAGCGACGGTCAGCCCGGCTCGTACAGCGACATCGACCACGCGGACACGATCGCGCTGTTCGGGCACAACATGGCGGAGACGCAGACCGTGCTGTGGGCGCGGGTGCTGGACCGGCTGGCCGGGCCGAACCCGCCGGCCGTGGTCTGCGTCGACCCGCGGCCCACCCCGGTGGCGCGGGCGGCGACCGTGCACCTGGCACCGAGGCCCGGGACGAACGTGGCCCTGATGAACGGTCTGCTGCGGGAGATCGTGGAGAACGGCTGGACCGACCAGGACTATCTGGACCGCAACGTCGTCGGCTTCGACGAGCTGAAGAAGCGGTTGGACGCCTACACTCCCGAGCACGTGGCCGGCATCTGCCACGTCCCCGCCGAGCGCATCCGGGAGGCCGCCCGCCTGCTGGGCACCGCCGAGCGGCTGCTGTCGACGGTGCTCCAGGGCTTCTACCAGTCGCACCAGGCCACCGCTGCCTCGGTCCAGGTCAACAACCTGCACCTGGTGCGGGGCATGCTCGGCAGGCCGGGCTGCGGGATTCTCCAGATGAACGGCCAGCCGACGGCGCAGAACACCCGCGAGTGCGGCGCCAACGGGGACATGCCGGGGTTCCGCAACTGGGAGAACGACGCGCACATGGCCGAGCTCACCCGCCTGTGGAACCTGGACCCGCTCCGGGTGCCGCACTACGGCCCGCCGACACACGCGATGCAGATGTTCCGGTACGCGGAGGAGGGCTCCATCCGGATGCTGTGGGTCAGCGGCACCAACCCGGCGGTGTCGCTGCCGGAGCTGCGGCGCATCCGCTCGGTGCTCGCGCAGGAACGGCTGTTCCTCGTCGTCCAGGACGCCTTCCTGACCGAGACGGCGCAGCTGGCCGACGTGGTGCTGCCGGCGGCCCTCTGGGGCGAGAAGACGGGCACCTTCACCAACGCGGACCGCACGGTGCACCTGTCGGAGAAGGCGGTCGAGCCGCCGGGCCAGGCCAGGCCCGACCTGGACATCTTCTGCGACTTCGCGCGCCGGCTCGGCCTGCGGGACAAGGACGGCGGCCCGCTGGTCCCGTGGAACGGCCCGGAGGCGGCGTTCGAGGGCTGGAAGGAGTGCAGCCGGGGCCGTCCGTGCGACTACACGGGCATCACGTACGCGAAGCTGCGCGGCGGGAGCGGCATCCAGTGGCCGTGCAACGAGGAGCATCCGTACGGTACGGAGCGGCTGTACGCGGACGGCCGCTTCTGGAGCGACCCGGACTACTGCGAGAGCTACGGACGGGACCTGGTGACGGGGGCGCCGCTGGAGGAGACCGAGTACTGGGCGATGAACCCGTCGGCGAAGGCGGTCATCAAGGCGGCCGAGTATCTGCCGCCGCACGAACCGCCCGGCGAGGAGTATCCGTTCTCGCTGATCACCGGGCGGACGCTCTACCACTTCCACACCCGGACCAGGACCGCGCGGGCCCCCCAGCTCCAGGCCGCCGCCCCGGAGGTGTGGGTGGAGGTCTCCGCCGGTGACGCGGCCTCGTACGGCATCGAGGAGGGCGATCTGGTGCAGATCACGACCCCGCGCGGCACGGTCCGGGCGGCGGCGCGCGTCAGCGGCATCCGGGACGGGGTGCTGTTCCTGCCGTTCCACTACGGCTACTGGGACACCGACGGCGGGTTCGAGCCGAAGGGGGACGGGCGCGCCGGCAACGAGCTGACGCCCACGGAGTGGGACCCGGTCTCCAAGCAGCCGCTGTTCAAGACCGCCGCCGCCCGGCTGCGCCGGCTCGGCCCCACCGGCTCCCCCGCCCCGGCGCCCACCACCACCGCGTCGGCCCCCGCCGACGGCGCGACCGTGCCCGCGACCACGGGCGGCGGCGCGGGCGGCGCGGACGAGGAGCAGCACGCGTACCGGGAGGAGACCCGATGAAGCTGGACCTGGTCCTCAAGGAGGTGCACCACGGGGAGAACGCGCTGGCGGTGCGGCTGATGCGCCTCTCCAGCACGCACTCCACCGACCACGAGGTGCACCACGTGGCCCGTGACCTGGCCGCCTGGTCGCGGCAGCACGTACGGGAACTGGCGGAGGCGGCCGCCGGTCACGGGGTCGAACTCTCCCCCGAGCCGAAGGAGGAGTCCCCGGCTGCGGCCTGGCTGCGGGAGAAGGGCGGCGAGCTCGTCGGTCGGCGTCCCGAGACCGGGCTGCTGCTCCTGCGGGACCTGCGCGACACCTATCTGAAGGCGGCGGCCGTGTCCGTGGACTGGGAGCTGCTGGCCCAGACCGCCCAGGCCGCCCGCGACCAGGAGCTGCTCGGCCTGACCGAGCGCTGCCACCCGCAGACGCTGCGCCAGCAGCGGTGGGCGAACACGATGATCAAGGTGGTCTCGCCGCAGGTCCTCACGAGCTGACCGGCTCTTCCGGCGGCCGGCCCGGTGCGGAATCGGGTGCGGGCGGCGGAGTGAGCGCGTGCGCGGGCCGGGGCGCGGGCGCATCGTTCTAGAGGGCCCCCGGCGAAGGAGCGCCGCATGCCGAATCTCGACTGGAAGACACCCGTGGCGGGCGCGCCCTGCTGGGTGAGTCTCACGACCCACGACCTGCGGGCCGCGCGGGCCTTCTACGGCCGGGTACTGGGCTGGGAGTTCCACGAGAGCAGCCTCGGCGACGACTTCGTACTGGCGCGTGCGCACGGCAGGGCGGTCGCGGGCATCGGGGGCTGTCCGGGCACCGGGGGCCCGCCCCCGGCCTGGATCCCGTACTTCGCCGTGCCGGACGCGGACGGCACGGCCGACCGCGTCCGGGAGCGCGGCGCCACACTCGCGGTCGGCCCGCTGCCGCTGGGCGAGGGGCGGGCGGCGATCGCCGCCGACCGGGAGGGTGCCGCCTTCGGCTTCTGGGAGGGCCCGGCACCCGTCTGGGCCGAGGGGCCGCGCGCCCCGGCCAGGGTGGATCTCCAGTCACGCCACGCCTTCGAGGCGGCCATCTTCTACGCGGAGGTGTTCGGCTGGGCGAAGCCGCACAGCCGGTGCGCCGTCGAGTACGCGGATGACCGCGTCCTCGTACGGGCGGGGGGGCACACGGTCGTGACGCTGCGCGGCGGCGGGGTGGAGAACGCCCCGGATCCCCGGGTGCGGGCGCGCTGGGCCGTGGACTTCCTGGTGCCCGACAGCACGCGGACCGCAAAGGCAGCGGTGGCGGCCGGCGGCGAGGCGACACCGGCGGACGGTGTGCCGGGGACCGCGTTCGTGCTCCGTGATCCGGAGGGCGCGCTCTTCACGGTCTCGGACCGCTGACGGGTCGTGTGTGAGGAAACCCACCAGCGCGCGAAATCCCTTGCGGTGTCTGGGCTTCCGGGGCGTCGGGGCTCGGCGGGCGGACGCCCCGGCCGGTGCCCCGGCGGGATGTTTGTGAAGATGAAACGCGCCGGCGGGCCGTCGCCCGTCGGCCGTTCGCAGCCGAGGCATTACCGAGACACCGTTCCGTAATCCGACGCGTGCCACCCCACCGCCCCCGTCGGAAATGTGCTCCCCCGTGCCTCCTGCCGCCCCCGTTCCCGAGTCCGCCCGGAAGACGCGCCGCCGCGACAGCAGCCCCTGGCGATGCCTGGCCGTCCCCAGCATGCGCTGGTGGTCCGCCGCCAACCTGGTGTCGAACACCGGGGCGTGGATGCAGCTCACCGTGCAGAACCTGCTGGTGCTCCAGATCACCGGTTCGGCCGCGGCGACGGGCCTGTCCCTCGCCGTCCAGGCCGGACCGGGGCTGCTGCTCGGCGTCTTCGGCGGTGCCGTGGTGGACCGCCGGCCGCTCAAGGTCACCGCCGCGGTCAGTCAGGCGGTGCTCGCCGTGATCGCGTTCTCGACGGCCGCCCTGTTCGGGGCCGGGCTGCTGAACATGCCCGTGCTGCTCGCCCTCGCGGCGGTCACCGGCATCGTGAACACCATCGACGGGCCCGCGACCTCCCTCCTCGGCAACGACCTCGTGCCCCGGACGGACGTGCCCTCGGCCATCGCGCTCGGTTCGATGGTGCACAGCGCCGGCCGGCTCGCCGGGACCGCGCTGGCGGCGGTGGCCGTCGGGACGCTCGGCACCGGGTCGGCGTACGTGGTCAACGGCATCTCCTTCCTCTGCGTCACCGCGGTGATCCCCTTCCTGCGGCCCGCCGGGGAGGCGGCGCCGGTCCGGCGGCCGTCCCCCGGCAGGCGCCCCGCACCCGCGAAACGGGCGCAGGCGGGCGGGGACGCCCGGGCCGGGGTGGCCTACTTCCTCGGGAAGCCGGGGCTGGTCGCCCTGGCCGGGATCACCGCGGTCAGCTCGGTCTTCGGCCGGAACTACCAGCTGACGCTCGCCGTGCTGGTCATCGGCCCGCTCAGCGCCGACGAGAGCGACTTCGGCACGGTCTCCACCGTGCTGGCCGTGGGCGGCATCCTGGGCGCCGTGGTCGCCGGGCGGCTGCGCAACCCGACCGTGCGCCTGGTGGGCGTCCTCGCCGCGTGCGGCGGGCTCCTCCAGGTCGCGGCGGGCCTCGCCCCCGGGCTCATGGTGCTCATCGCGCTGGTCATCCCCATGGCCGTGGTGGAGTCCGTGTCCGACACGGCCGGGTCGACCGTGCTGCAGACCGAGCCCGAGCCCGAGATGCGCGGCCGCGTGCTCGGCGTCTGGCGCAGCGCGAGCACCGGGTGGCAGCTGGCGGGCCCGCCCCTGCTCGGGCTGCTGGTCGAGTTCGCGGGAGCCCGGGGCGCGCTGGTCGCCGGAGGGCTGCTGATCGCCGGTGCCATCGCGGCCGGTGGGCTGCGCGGCCGCGCGGTGGCCCGGAAGGCGGCCGGGGCGGACCGGCCCGTCCTGCCCCAGGAGCCGGTGGCGGCTCCGGTGGCCGTGCCCGCGCTGACGCCGGTCGCCTGATCCGGGAAGCGACCGCGCGCATGTTTGAGGCGCTCCCGAACGGGAATGGGCCAGGGGTGCTTCGGACAAGAGGCGCGCCCGTGGGAGCTCCGCTCCGGGTGCCGCCTGTCCGGCGGAGGTCTCCACGGCGGTCCTGACAGGCGACGCCGAGGAGTGAACACCATGGCCGGTGCCCGACAGACTGCCCCCACGCGACACCAGGACGTACCGCCGGAAACGGCGTCCTTCCACCGGCTGCGGGCCCTGCCCGACGGCCCCGAGAAGGACGAACTGCGCCGCGCGACCGTCTGCGCCTGGCTTCCCATGGCCCACCGGCTGGCCTCGCGCTTCCGCGACCGCGGTGAGCCCCTGGACGATCTGCGCCAGGTGGCGGCGATCGGCCTCGTCAAGGCGGTGGACCGCTACGACCCGGACCGGGGCAAGGCGTTCGAGACGTACGCCATCCCCACGGTGGTCGGCGAGCTCAAGCGCCACTTCCGCGACCACACCTGGGACGTCCATGTGCCGCGCCGGGTCCAGGACCTGCGCAACCAGGTGCGGGTGGCCCTCCGGGACCTCGCCCAGACGCCGGGCGGACGACTGCCGACCGAGGCCGAGATCGGGGCCGCGACAGGGCTCTGTGCCGAGGACGTCAGGGCCGGTCTGGAGGCCCTGGACAGCTACCGCACACTGTCGCTGGACGCCGAGGTGCCCAGGGCCGAGGACGGGTCGTGCCTCGCCGACACGCTGGGCCTGTGCGACCACGCACTGGACGTCGCGGTCGACCGCGAGGCCGTGAAGCCGGGGCTGCGCCGCCTGCCGGAACGCGAGCGCACCATCCTCTACCTGCGGTTCTTCCGCGACATGACGCAGGACCGGATCGCCGAGGCGCTCGGCATCTCGCAGATGCACGTCTCCCGGCTGATCGCCCAGTGCTGCGAGGAGGTGCGCAGGCAGGCGCTCCAGGAGGCGGCCGGTCAGCCGACGTAGCGCCGCGCCGTTCCCTGCCGCTGGGCACGTTCCAGGGCGACGAGCCGCCGTTCGATGTCCGGCGGTACGGGTTTGCGCCGGCGCAGTACCCAGGGCAGGCCCCGCGCGGCGTGGGCGAAGGCGCGCAGCGAGGCCCGGTCCCTGGGAACGGTGACCAGCAGGTACAGGGTGCGGCGGAGCGCGGAGCCGGCCGGGCGGCGCAGCCAGGTGAACCAGAGCGTGTTCCGCAGTCCGAGGACGCGCCGGGCGGTGCTGTCGCGGACGGGGGACGCGGCGTGGTGGATGACCATGTCGGGGACGTACGCGAGCCACCATCCGGCCCGCATCAGGTCGGTGGCCATCAGCTCCTCCTCGCCGCCGAGCCAGAGCCCCGGGTGGAAACCGCCCGCCTCGCGGAACGCCTCGGTGCGCATCACGGTCGCCGCCGCCAGGAACGAGCCGATCGCGGGGCCGGGGAGCCAGGACGGGCCGGTGAGCGGGGAGTCGCGCAGTTCGGCGACCACGGGATCGTCCTCGCCCGCGGGTTCGACGATGATCCGCGCGGTGACGGCCGCCAGGCGCTCGTGGGCGTCGAGCCGGTCGGCCGCGATCCGCAGGGCGCCCGGGTCCCACCAGGTGTCGTCGTCGCAGAACGCCACGTACGGCGTGCGGACCTGCTGGACGGCGAGGTTCCGGCCGACGGCGCCCAGGTTCCGGCCGGGGGTGAGCAGCCGCACGTCCGGGAAGTCCCGGGCGACGGCCTCGGCCGTGCCGTCCGGTGAGGCGTTGTCCGTGACGATGACGGCCGGCCGCTCCGGGAGTCGGCTGAGCAGGCGCAGCGTACGCAGCAGCTCGGCACGGCGGCCGTGGGTGATGATCACCACCGTGACGCGGGGGTCGGGGCCGGGCGGGGGGCCGGGGCTCATCGGTCGTCTCCGTTCGGCGGGGCGCTCTCCAGGAGCCGGATCTGGCTCTCGACCCAGGGCGGCAGCTCTCTGCGCCGGCGCAGGGCAGCGGGGAGCCGTGCCAGGGCCTGGCGCAGGGCGGGTCCGGCGCCGGGCCGGCCGCGGGCCCAGCCGCCGGTCAGCCGGGCGGTCTCGCGCAGGGCGACCGGGAGGGGCCGTCGCAGCCAGGCCGTGAGGAGCGCGTTGCGGAGTACGGCGACGGTGCGACCGGGCCGCTCCCCCGGGTCGGGTCCGTGGTGGGCGACCAGGGTGGGTTCGTAGACGACGCCCCAGCCCGCGGCCGTGAGGTCGTAGGCGAGCAGCGTCTCCTCCGCGCCGAAGAAGAGGAGGCCGTGGTAGCCGCCCGCGTCGAGGAAGGCGGAGCGGCGGACGACCGCCGCGCACCCCAGGAAGCCCAGCACCGGGGTTCCGGGCAGGTCCGGGCGGCCGGGGAGCGGCGAGGCGGCGAGCACCCGGTTGAGCGGGTCCGGTTCGCCCGTGGGGTGCACCAGGGTGCGGGAGGCCAGCAGGCCCAGCCTCGGATAGGTGTCGAAGAGGGCTTCCGCGGTCTTGAGGGCGCCCGGCTCCCACCAGGAGTCGTCGTCGCTGAAGGCCAGGTAGGGCGTGGTGGCCCGGCGCGCGGCGAGGTTGCGGCCGAGGGCGCCGGTGTTGCGGCCCGGGGAGAGCAGCCGGGCCCCGCCGGGGTGGCTCCGCACCGCTTCGCGGGTGCCGTCCGTCGATCCGTTGTCGACCACGAGGACGGGCGGTCCCTCCGGCAGGGCGGCCAGCCGGTCCAGGGTTCTGACCAGGCTCTCCCGGCGGTTCCGCGTGATGATCGCGACGGTGGTCCGGCCGTGCCGCGCGGCCGGTTCGCGGGCGTGCTCAGCCATGCCCGGCCGCCTCCTTCGCCGCGCCGCCCCGGTGCAGGGCGGCCAGGGCGCTGCCCAGCACCTCGTCGGCGGTGATGCGCAGGAGCAGCGGGTCCGGGGTGGCGGCGTGCGGGTCGCCGGGCGGGCCCGGGTGCCAGAGCGCGGTGTGCCGGCGGTCCGGGGGCGGACCCCAGAGCGAGGGCGCGACCGGGCCGAACAGGGTCACGGACCGGGTGCCGTGCGCGAAGGCGAGGTGGGCCGGTCCGGTGTCGCCGCTGATGAGGAGGGTGGCGCGGGCGACGAGCGCGGAGAGGCCGTCGAAGGTGAGGGTGCCCGCGAGCACGTCGGCGGGGTCGAGTCCGGCGCGTCGGGCGACCTCGGCGCACAGCTCCTCCTCGCCCGGGCCGCCGCTGACGACGACGCGGTGTCCGGCGTCCCGGAGCGCCGCCGCGACGGCCGCGTGCCGCTCGGCGGGCCAGCGGCGCGCCGGGGCGTCGGCGCCGGGGTGGAGGACCACGGCGCCCGGTGCCGGGGAGGGCAATGCGGGCGGCGGGACGCGGACGTCGGCGGGGTCGGCGGGGATGCCGTACGCGGTCAGGAAGCGGCACCAGCGCAGCCGCTCGTGCTCGTCGCGCCGCCAGCGGGGCGGGGCGGGGTGGTCCGCTTCGGGGCGGGCGAAGGAAAGCGTCCGGCCGGGTCCGAGCGCGGCGAGGGCGTCGTGGCTCAGGGGCCCGTTGCCGTGCAGGTCGATGGCGACGGCGGGCGGCGGGCCCGGCCAGTGGTCCAGGGAGGGGACCTGGCGGCCGTTCTCGGGTGTGGCGAAGTGGACGTCCACGGTCCCGGTCGCCCGGACGGCCGCCGCCAGGCTGCCCGGGGCCGCGAGCACCGTCTCGTACTCCGGGAAGGCGCGTCGTACGCCCCGCAGCGCCGGCACGGCCGCCAGCAGGTCGCCGAGGCCGAGCGCGCGCAGGACGAGGACAGCCGGGCGGTCGCCCGAGGGGGCCGGGCGGGTCTCGGCCACCGGGCTCACCGCCGGGTGGGGGCGCCGGGGCGGCCTGCGGCCCGCTCGGCCAGGCGGGTGCTGGAGCGTCCGTCGAGGTAGGGCAGGAGCACCACCTGGCCGCCCCAGCTCTCCACGAGGGCGGTCTCGGGGAGGTCGGTGAGGGCGTAGTCGCCGCCCTTGGCCCAGATGTCCGGGCGCAGGTCGTCCAGGAGGCGTTCGGGGGTGTCCTCGTCGAAGACGGCGACGGCGTCCACGCAGTCGAGTGCCAGCAGGACGCGGACCCGGTCCTCGGCCGGCACCACAGGCCGGCCGCCGCCCTTGCGGCGCCGGACGGAGGCGTCGGAGTTGACGCAGACGACGAGGCAGTCACCGGCCCGGCGGGCGGCCTGGAGGAGTTCGACGTGCCCGGCGTGCAGCAGGTCGAAGCAGCCGCCGGCGGCGACGACGGTGCCGCCCCGCTCGCGGACGCGCCGGACGAGTACGCGGGCGTCGCCGGACGTGCCTTCCGCCTCGGCGGGCTCCGCGTTCCGGAGCGCCGCGTGGGCGCCCCCGCCGGACACGAAGCGGGCGGCGGCCTCGACGGCCTCGCGGACGGCGAGCTCGGCCAGGTCGCCGTCGGCGAGGCGGCCGGCCACCGCGACGGCGAAGCTGTCCCCGGCGCCGCAGCAGTCGCCGCTCGCCCGCCAGGGTGCGGGCACCAGCAGCGGCGGGCCGCCGCGCGACAGCAGGGCGCCGTGCTCACCGAGGGTCACCGCGACCGAGGCAATCCCCCACTTCTCCAGGAGGGTCCGGGCATCCGCCGACGCCTGGCGCAGGACGTCGCGGTGGTCCTCGGGGCGCGTGGCCGGCCCCTGTCCCCCGGCGAAGTGGCGCGCCTCGGCTGCGGCGGGCGTGGCGAGCCGGGTCCCGGGGACGGGCGGGCCGCCGGCCGGGTGCGGGTCCCAGACGACCGGGATCCGGGCGGCCCGTGCGGTCAGCGCCTCGCGCAGGACGTCGGCGGTGCCCCGCCCGTAGTCGGCGACGAGGACCGCCCCGGCGTCCGCGAGGGCCCGCTCGGCTTCGGCCGACGGCCCGGCGGCGCGCCCGTCCCCCTCGTCCAGACGCAGCAGGGGGCGTCCGTCCGCCATGAGCCGGGTCTTCTGCGACAGGGGCCCGTCGAGCGGGACCTCCACCAGGCGAACCCGGTCGCCCAGCAGGTTCCGCACGGTGTGGGACGCCTCGTCGTCGCCGAGGGCGGTGACGAAGGTGATCTCCCGCCCGGTGGCCGCGGCGAGGCAGGCCGCCAGGGCGGCGCCGCCGGGCCGGGTGCGGTGTTCGGCGCCCGCGACGACGGGGACGGGCGCGTCCGGGGCCAGGCGTTCGGCGCGGCCCGAGACGTCCTGGTCGAGCAGCGAGTCGCCGACGACGACGAGGGGTGCGGGGGGCTTCACGACGCGTCCTCCTCGGCGGGGGTGCCCGCCACCGGGCGGGCGGCGGTGCGGGCGGCGATCTCGCGGTCGAAGCTCTCGCAGATCATGTGGACGGCGACGAGGTGGAGTTCCTGCACGGTGGCCGATGCGGCGGCCTCGACGCACAGCGACTCGTCGCTCGTCGCGGAGAGGGGGTTGGGTCCGGGCCCGGTGAGGGACCAGACGGGCATGCCGATGCGCATGGCCTCCTGCGCGGCCTCCAGCAGGTTGGCGCTGGCGCCGCTGGTGGACAGGAGCATGAGGACGTCGCCCCGGCGGCCGTGGGCGCAGGTCTGCCGGGCGAAGACCTCGTGGACGCCGTAGTCGTTGGCGATGGCCGTGGTCGAGGAGGTGTCGGCGTGCAGGGCGATCGCCGAGTAGGCGGGGCGGTCGTCGCGGTAGCGGCCGACGAGTTCGGCGGTGAGGTGCTGGGCCTGGGCGGCGCTGCCTCCGTTGCCGGCGACGAGCAGCCGGCCGCCGTCGGGCAGGACGCGGGCCAGGGTCTTGCCCCAGCGGTCGGTGATGCCGGCGGCGCGGCGGAAGGCGGGGAGGGCGCGGGCGAGGTCGTCGCAGTGCTGGCCGGGGGCGATCAGCTTCATCGTGCCACCTCCGAGGGCTGGGGGGTCCGGACGAGTTCGGCGTAGACGCGGGAGACGCCGTCGGTCACCTCGTCCCAGGTGAACCGGGCGAGCGCGTGGGTGCGGCCGGCCGCACCGTAGCGGGCGCGCCGGCCTGGGTCGGCGAGCAGGTCGCGGACGGTGGCGGCGAGGTCGTGGCCCTCGCCGTCGGCGGGCGGCACGAGCGTGCCGGTCACGCCGTCCACGACGGTGTCCAGCTGGCCGCCGACGGCGGTGGCCACCACGGGGACGCCGCAGGCCATCGCCTCGATGGGGACGATGCCGAACGGTTCGTAGCGGGGCAGGGACAGCAGCAGGTCCGCGCTGGACATGAGGGAGGGCATCAGATCCTGGGGTACGCAGCCGAGGAGCCGGACCCGTTCGGCGACCCCGTACTCGGAGGCGACCTTGCGCAGGCGTTCGGCCTCCGGGTCGGCGAACAGGAGCGGGGCCTCCGGGCCGCCGGCGATGAGGAGTTCGGTGCTGGGGACGCGGGCGAGGGCCTTGATGGCGCGGTCGAAGCCCTTGCGGGGGACGAGCCGGCCGACGGACAGCAGCCGGTGAGGGGCGCCGGGCGGCCGGGCGGCGAGGGGCACCGGGGCGAAGTGCTCGGTGTCGACGCCGCAGGGCACGATGCTGATCCGGGAGTGCGGGATGCCCATGGCGGTCAGCTCGTTGAGCTCGTCCGCGCAGGTCGCGATGATGCGGTGGGCCTCGCGGCCGATCCGGGTCTCGATGTCGACGCGCTCGGGCGGGCTGGTGTCCTCGCCGCCCTGGTGACGCCTCTTCACCGTGCCGAGGGCGTGGTAGGTCTGCACGACGGGGACCCCGGCCTCGCGGGCCCCGGCGAGGGCGGCCAGGCCGGACATCCAGAAGTGCGCGTGGACGACGTCGGGGCGGTTGAGCCGCCACAGCCTGGCCAGGTAGGCGCCGAAGTCCGGCATCCAGGCGAGCAGATCGTCCTTGGGCACGGCCGTCGGCGGGCCGGCCGGCACGTGGACGACCTTCACCCCCGATTCGGTCCGCACCAGGGTCGGTTTGTCCGGCCGGTCGCGGCGGGTGTACACGGTGACGTCGTGTCCCCTGCGGGCCAGGCAGCCGGCGAGCTGGGCCACGTACACGTTCTGTCCGCCGGCGTCGGGGCCGCCGAGGTCGGCGAGCGGGCTGGCGTGCTCGGACACCAGGGCGATCCGGGCGGGTCGCGGCATGGGCTGCGTCATCGCGTGACCTCTTTCATGAGTCGGTCCCAGTCGTCCAGGAAGCGCTGGACCCCGTACCTGGCCCGGGCCGCCTCCCGTGCCAGACGGCCGGTGTGCTCGGCGTGGGCGTGGTCGGCGGCGAAGTGGCGCAGGGCGTCGTTGAGGACCTCCGGCCGGTTGGAAACGACTCCGGCGCCGGGCGGCACCGCTTCGCGCACTTCCGTCGTGGCGAGGGCGACCACGGGCATGCCGAGGAACATGGCCTCCAGCAGGGAGAGCCCGAGCGAGGTCCACCGCACCGGGTGCAGATAGACCCGGCGGTGGGCCATGGCCCGGTGGAGTTCGTCCTGCGGGAGGTCGAAGGTGCGGCACTGAGCCCCGGTGAGGCCGAGGTGGTCCGCCAGCCCCTTCGTCCGCATGCCGAAGACGTCCAGCGGGAGGGCGGCGGCGAAGGCGGGCAGCAGGTCGGTGCCGGTGGTACGGGCGCGCCGCACGGGCTCGTTGACGACGACGGCGGCCCGGGGCTCGGTCCCCGTCCACTGGGGTCCCGGGTCGATGATGCCGTGCTCGATGACGCTGGTGGGGGCGCGGCCGTTGTCCCACATCAGGCGGTTGAAGTGGGTGACGTGCACGACGGGGATGTCGGACCGGTCGGCGAGCGGGTGCCGGCTGTCCACGGGCGTCTCGTGCGGGCTGTTGTGCTCGACGTACACGGCGGGCACGTCCCGGCCGGGTCGTCGGCCGGTCCACTCGTGGGTGAGTTCGATCTCGTGCGGGCGTTGCAGGACGACGAGGTCGATGCCTGCGTCGCGGAGTTCGGCGGGGGTGCGCTCCTGGACGGACGTGGGCCAGTCCCAGGTGCGGGCGCGGCCGAGGCCGTCGGGTCCCCGGTCGGGGGTGACCGGCACCAGGTAGGTGTGCGGGCCCTGGACGAAGGAGGTCAGCCACGAACCGTGGACGTGCCAGATGAGGATGTTCACGCTCTCTCCTTCCGGAGCTTGTGCACCGCGCTCACCACGTCGTGCGCGGTGACGCCGTTGAGGCAGGGGTGGCCCGGCACCGGGCAGTGCAGGGCCCTGGTGTCGGCGCAGGGGGCGCGCTGGTCGCCGAGGAGCACGAAGGGCACGCCGAAGGGCGCCCAGCGCGACGCGGGGACGACGGGCGCGAAGAGCGAGACGACCGGGGTGCCCACGGCGGCGGCGAGGTGGGCGGGTCCGGTGTTGCCGCTGACCACGACGTCGGCGTGGCGCAGCACACCGGCGAGGGTCCGCGGGCTGGTCCGCCCGCCGAGGTCCACGGCCACGTCGCCGCTGACGAGCCGGGTGAGGCCGGTCTCGGCCGGTCCGCCGGTGACGACGATGCGGTGCCCGGCGTCGGCCAGCTCCTGGACGGCCTCGGCGTGCCTGCCGGGGTCCCAGGCCCTGGCGGGGGCGCTGGCGCCGGGGTGGACGACGACGTAGGGGCCGTTGCCGGTGAGCGCGGCGGTGTCGGGCGGCGGCAGGACGCGCAGCCGGCCGTCGTCGCCGGCGGGGAGGGCGAAGCCCATGGCGACGGCGAGGTCGAGGGCGGCCTCGGCCTCGTGCCGGCCGGGGAGCCGCTGGTGGCGTACGTCGAGCAGCCGGCCGGGATGGTCGACGCTGTCGGCGCCGATCCGGGCCACCCCGGCCATGCGCAGCAGCAGTGCCGTCGGCAGCGGGCTCTGGTGGAAGGAGGTCAGCACGAGTGCGGTGTCGTACGTGCCCCTGCGCAAGGCGGTGAGGAGGCCGGGGACGTCCGCCTCGTCCACGGGCGGCGGGTCGGTGCCCTCCCAGGGCGCCTGCCAGACGATGACCTCGTCCACGCCGGGGAGCAGCCGGGCGGCCGGTTCGCCCAGCGGCCCGCAGACCATCGTGACGTGCGTGGCGTGTGCGGCGACCGCCCGGACGGCGGGCCCGGCGAGCAGCACGTCACCGAAGCTGTCGAGGCGTACGACGAGCGCCCTCATGCGGTCTGCCCCCGCTCGCGTACGGCCGTCCCGGCGGGGCGCGGGCGGGCGAGGAGCCGGCGGACGGCGGTGAGGAGGTCGGGCGCGGGGTCCGTCTCCGCCCGGGTCTCCTCGGGCCGGGTCCGCGCGTTCGGTACGAGGATGCCTTCGGCGCCGGCGGCCCGGGCGGCGAGGACGTCCGCCGCGATGTCGCCGATGACGGCGCAGTCGCCGGGGCGGACGCCGAGCCGCCCGGCGGCCTCGACGACCAGGCCGGGCAGGGGCTTGCGGCAGGGGCACCCCTCGTCGGGGCGGTGCGGGCAGTAGGCCCACACGTCGAAGGGGCCGGTCAGCTCGTCCACGCGGGCGTTGACCCGGCGGACGTCCCGGTGGGTGAGCAGGCCGCGTCCGATGCCGGACTGGTTGCTGACGACACCGGTGGGTATGCCGGCCTCGCGCAGCAGCCGTACGGCGTCGGCGGCCCCGGGCACCGGCCTGACCAGGTCCGGGTCGCCGTTGTACGGGACGTCGTGGACGAGGGTGCCGTCCCGGTCGAAGAGCACGGCGGCCGGCCGGATGAGCGGCGGCCCGCCGGCCGGGACGGTGCGGCAGGGCTGGGAGCTCATCCGCTGCCTCCCCAGGCGGTGGCCCGGCGGTGGCGTATACCGCCCAGGCCCCGGTGTAGTACGGCCAGGGGCGGGATGACCACGCTGGTGGCGAGCATGGTGGCGACCTCGGCACCGGTCCGGGGCCCCGGTGCGATGCGCGCCCAGGCGAACTCGGCGGTCCCGGCGGCCCACAGCGCGCCCGCGACCGTCGCCGCCCGGTACCGCCCGGACAGGGCCAGCGTGGCGGCGGCCACTCCGGCGGCCGTGACGGCGAGGTGGCCGGGCAGCCGGCCCCGGGGGGCTTCGGCCCTGGTCCACCAGTCCGGTCCGTGGAGGCGGTTCATCAGGGCGTCGTCCGCGTTGCCGCGCTGGGTGCGCACGGAGACCCAGCGGCCGGCGGGGCGGACGGGGTGCAGCGTGGAGCGGGTGCCCCGGGCCAGCGTCCAGCCGCCGCTCATCAGGCGCAGGGCGAGGTCGGCGTCCTCCCGGAAGGCGCGCGGGAAGCGCTCGTCGAACCCGCCGGCCCGGCGCACGGTCTCCGTGCGGTAGGCCATGTCGGCGGTGGCCCAGGCGGCTTCCTCCAGGCCGGCCGTGCAGCGCTCCCAGTCGGTGGGCCTGCGGTCGTCGGGCAGCGGGACGGCCAGCCGGCCCTGCACCCCGGCCATGCCCGGCCCGGCCTGTGCGAGGTCGTGGGCGAGGAGAGCTCCCCAACCGGGGCGCACCTGGACGTCGTCGTCCAGGAAGACCACCCAGGGCGTGGCGACCTCGCGCAGCCCGGCGTTGCGGGCCGCCGCCGGGCCCCGGCCGCCCGTGGTGAGGACCGTGACGCGGTCCGCGAGCGGCCCGGCCGGGGTGAGGTCGAGCGGGGTGTCCGGTGCGGGGCGGTCGTCCACGAGGAAGATCGCGCGCGGCGGGGGGACGGCCGCCTCGGCGAGGGCGGAGAGGCAGGCACCGAGGCAGGGGCGGCCGATGGTGGGGATGACCACGGAGTAGGGGTCGGCGCCCGGCACGTCCCGGGTCCCGTCCGGCGCGGCGGCCGTCGCGCGCTGTTCCGCGTCCGGGGCCGTCATGTGAACGCCTTCGAACGGCGGACGATGAACGGCCCGATGGCCAGCAGGTCGACGGGCGCGGACCCGAAGCACTCCAGCGCCTCGCGCGGGTGGTCGACCATGGGCCGGCCTGCGGTGTTGAGGCTGGTGTTGACCACGACCGGGAGCCCGGTGCGTTCCTCGAAGGCCGTGAGCATCCGGGCGACCAGCGGTTCCGAGGCCGCGTCCACGGTCTGGATGCGCGCGGTCCCGTCCACATGGACGACGGCGGGGATGCGGGGCTTCCACTCCTCGGCGACCTCGTGCACGAAGAGCATGTAGGGGCTGGGCATCGGTCCGTCGAAGAGCTCGGCCGCCCGTTCGGCCAGCACCATGGGGGCCACCGGACGGAACTCCTCGCGCCCCTTGACCGCGTTCAGCCGTTCCAGGTTCTCGGCGCGCCCGGGGTGGGCGAGCAGGGAGCGGTGGCCGAGCGCCCGGGGCCCGAACTCGCTGCGCCCCTGGAACCAGGCGACGACACCGTCCTGCGCCAGCTCCTCGGCGACGGCGGCCGCGACGTCCTCGGGCTCCTCGTAGGGCAGCGCCGCCGTTTCGAGCATGCGGCGCAGTTCGTCGTCGCTCCAGCCCCGGCCGAGGGCGGCGGTGCTCATCGGGGTGACCGGGCCGTGCTCGGCGGAGACGTGGAGGGCGGCGCCCAGCGAGGTGCCGGCGTCGCCGGCGGCCGGCTGGACCCAGACCTCGTCGAAGGGTCCCTCGCGGTGGATGCGGGCGTTGGCCACGCAGTTGAGGGCGACGCCGCCGGCGAGCGCGAGGCGGGTGGCGCCGGTGCGTTCGTGGAGCCAGGAGGCCAGCTGGAGAACGGTCTCCTCCAGGCACCGCTGGGCGCTCGCCGCGAGGTCCGCGTGCTGCTCGGTGTACGGGCCGCCCGGCCGGCGCGCCGGTGCGAACTCGCTCCACGGGACGCCGGAGGCGCGGAAGCCGCCACCGTCGGTGTGGTGGACGTACTCGGCGAGCCGCTGGGCGAACACCGGCTTCCCGTATGAGGCGAGGGCCATCACCTTGAACTCGTCGCTGCTGCGCAGGAATCCGAGGTGCTCGGTCAGCTCCTCGTAGAACAGGCCGAGCGATTCGGGCAGCGGCTGCGTGCTGAGGATCTCCAGCGCGCCGCCCTCGTAGTGGCCGGCGAGCTGGGAGGCGCACTCGCCGCGCCCGTCCAGGACCAGGACCGCGCGGTCGCCCGGTGGGGCGGCGAGCCCGGCGGAGGCGGCGTGCGCGACGTGGTGGGGGACGAAGCGGACCTTGTCCGGGTCGAGGCCGGGCAGGGCCTCGGCGAGGAACTCGGGGGCGCGCCGGGCGTAGGTCTGGCGCAGTTCGTCCCAGGGGTCGTCCAGGCCCATCCGTTCGGCGGGGCGGGCCAGTTCGGGGTCGTACGCGTAGGCGACCACGTCCAGGTCGGCGGGGTCCAGACCGGCGTGTTCCAGGCACCACCGGGCGGAAAGCTCGGGCAGTTCCCAGGCGGAGAACGGCACGGGGCGCTTGCCGTGCTTGCGCCGGCTGAAGCGTTCCTCCTCGGCCGCGGCGACGGTCTTCCCGTCGATGACCAGCGCGGCCGAAGGGTCGTGGAAAAGGGCGTTGATTCCGAGCACGCGCATGCGCTGGGCTCCTTCAGAATTCGCGGGCCGGGAATGCTGCGGGGGAATCGTCCGGCGCACCGGGGAGCGAGGCGAAGAACGCGATGGTGCGTTCCAGTCCCTCTTCCCAGGAGACGCGGGGCTCCCAGCCGAACATCTCCCGCACCAGGGTGGTGTCGGGCCGCCGCCGCTCGGGGTCGTCCACGGGCCGGTCGATGGAGTCGATCCGGCTGCCGGAACTGGTCAGTTTGACGATCCGGCGGGCGATTTCCCGGACGGTCGTCTCGTCGCTGCCGCCGATGTTCACCGGCCGCACGGACCTGCTCGCGGCAACGCGCAGTACACCGTCGATGGTGTCGTCCACATAGCACAGGGACCTGGTCTGGCTGCCGTCCCCGGCGACGGTGAGCGGCTCTCCGGCGAGTGCCTGGCTGATGAAGGTCGGCACGGCCCGGCCGTCGTGGGCGCGCATGCGGGGGCCGTACGTGTTGAACAGCCGCACGATGCCGGCGTTCGTGCCCTTCGCGGCGGCGTGCGCGGTCACCAGAGCCTCGGAGAACCGCTTCGATTCGTCGTACACGCTGCGCGGTCCCACGGGATTGACGTTGCCCCAGTAGTCCTCGCGCTGCGGGTGCACCAGCGGGTCGCCGTAGACCTCGGAGGTGGAGGCGAGCAGCAGGCGCGCTCCGTCCCGGGCGGCGATGCCGAGCATGTTGCGGGTGCCGAGGCTGCCGACGTCCAGCGTTTCCAGCGGCATGCGCAGATAGTCGGCGGGTGAGGCGGGGCAGGCGAAATGCAGAACGAGGTCGTAGGGCCCGCGCAACTCCCTCGCACAGGAAGCGTCGGAGATGTCCAGTGGGAAGAACCGGAACGCCTCGTCCTTTTCCAGGTGCGCGATGTTGCGCAGTGCTCCGGAGGCGAGGTTGTCGGCGCAGTCGACCGCCACTCCCCCGGCCAGCAGGCGTTCGCACAAATGCGAGCCGAGGAAACCGGCACCGCCTGTCACCAGGGCGTGCCGCCAGGGAAACCGATCGGGTTCCGAGGACACCATGTATCCCCTCTCCTTCCAGAGATCCGGGAGTTCCTGAACGCACGGGTTTCCACCGCTGTACGCGGTCGTCCGTCCCGTCGCCGCCGAGCCGCGTTCCTGCCGTTCGCTTCTCCCCCATGGATCCTGCCGGAGCAATCCGTCGGCGCATCTTCGGGACTACCGTTGGAATGAATCCGGGAACAGGAGGCGATCATGGGGCAGAGCCTGGACGGCGTTCTCGACCCGCTCCTGCGTCCGCGCAGTGCGGCGGGCCGTGTGCTGGTCACCGGCTGGTTCAGCTTCCCGGACGGCGAGGTGACCGCCGGCGACTTCCTCGCGGAGCGGGCGGTGTCCGACGCGCTGGCCCGTTTGGGTGTCCCGCACGACTCCGCCTGGAGCCCGCACTTCGCCCCCGGCGCCCTGACCCTGGAAGCCGCCCGCCCCGGCCGGTACGAGCAGGTGCTCTTTGTCTGCGGTCCGGTGCACGGGGCCCAGCTCACCCGGTTGCACGAACGCTACGCGTCGTGCCGGCGGACCGCCGTCGGGGTGAGCGTGGTGGACGAGGAATCGCCGGCGGTGCGCGGGTTCGACCGGATCGTGGCCCGCGACCGCGACGGCAAGGGCCTCCTGGCCGACCTGGCGCTCTCCGCGCGCACAGGGCCGGACAAGCCCGTGGTGGGCGTCGCCCTCACACACGGCCAGGGCGAGTACGCGCGGCGGCGCGAGCACGACCGGGTCGCCGAGACGCTGTACGGCTGGCTGCCCACCAAGGACTGCGCGCCGGTCGTCGCGGAGACCCGGCTGGCGCACGGCGACTGGCGGCTGTGCCGGACCGGCGACCAGTTCCTCTCCCTGCTGGGCCGGCTGGACCTCGTGGTCACGGACCGCCTGCACGGCATGGTCCTGGCGCTGAGCATGGGGGTGCCGGCCCTGGTCGTGGACCCGGTACGCGGCGGCGCCAAGGTGTCCGCGCAGGCGAGGGTGGTGCGCTGGCCCGCGGTGATCCCGGGCGAGACGCTGACCGCGCGGGCGCTCGACAGGTGGTGGACGTGGTGCCTGTCCGCCGCCGGCAAGGCGGCCGCCGAGCGCCGGCGCTCGCTGTTCCCCTGACGGCCGGTTCTCCTGACGGCCGCCGCGTCAGTTCGCCTGGCCGATCGGCCGGACCACCAGCGTGTTCACGTCCACGCCGCGCGGTTGCGAGATCGCCCAGACGAGCGTGTCCACCAGCTGTTCGGCGGAGATCATCGGACCGGCCGCCGCAACACCGCCGGGACGCTCGTCCCAGAACGGGGTGAGGACGCGGCCCGGGGCGATCAGCGTCGTACCGACGCCGTACCCGGTGGTCAGCATGCGGACGTTCTCCGCGAGACCGGTCACCGCCCACTTGGTCATCGAGTACAGGTTGCCGGGCGTGTTCTTGTACCCGGCCACGCTGCCGATGAGCACGATCCGCCCCTGCGACTCCTTCAGCGCCGGGAGCGCCGCCCGTACGAGCAGGGCGGGCCCCAGCACGTTCGTCAGGACCATGCCGCGCCACTTCTCCGGGTCGCCGGTCTCGACGTGGGCGTCCGCCGAGTACCCGGCGTTGGCGATGGCGTGGTCGAGCCGACCGAAGGTGCGCACGGTCTCCTCGACGGCCGCCGACACGTGCTCCCAGTCCCCCGCGTCTCCCTCGAAGGTCAGCAGCCGCTCGCCCGCGTCCAGCTCCTCGGCCAGCACGGCCAGCTTCTTCGCGCTGCGGCCGGTCGCGGCGACCCGGTGTCCGAGGGCGAGGAGCCTGCGTACGCTCGCCGCTCCGATCCCGCTGGACCCGCCGGTGATGAAGGTGACGGGCGCCGGGGCGCCGTCGGTGGAGGTGTGGTCGGCGTTGGTCATGATCTCCCCGTGTTCCGGTGCCGTGCTGTGGTTGCCGCTCCCGACGCCAGATCGTCGGGAGCGGCGCGTCCACGGATCGCGGGACCGGGCGGGCGGCCGTCGCGCCTGTCAGGGGTAGTACGGGGTGTGGGTGACGGAGGAGAGCTTGAGGTAGCGGGCGCCGTCGGCGGTGGCCCAGGTGGAGGCGTCCGGGTTGCCCGGCCAGTCGCCGCCGACCGCGATGTTGGCGATGAAGTGCATGCCGGTCCCGGGCGGTGAGGTGTACCAGGTGGTGCCGGTGATGACGCCGTCCACGGCGTAGTCGATGTGGTCGGGGAACCAGCTGAACGAGTAGGTGTGGAAGGCGTTGGTCCAGCCCGCCGGGTTGGTCCGGGAGAACTGCTGCTGGGCGTTGTTGACGTCGTGGTTGGTCTGGTAGACGACGTTCGGGTTCTGCCCCCCCGATCTCGGCCGCGTCGAACTCCGGCAGCCAGGGGCTGAGGTACGCGGCCCACACGGCGGGCAGCAGCCCCCGGCCGTTGGGCATGCTCGCGGTGTACCTGTACGTGCCGTACCCGTACAGCGCCGTCGACTCGACGCGGCCCGAGTAGTAGACGCCGCCTCCGGCGTCGTACGCCTTGATGATCAGTGTGTCGCCCTCGTACCAGACGCAGTCCGGCGTGTACGTCTCCAGCTCGTTGTTGGCGGTCCACCTCGCGTTGATCTTGTTCCAGGCGTTGACGGTGACGGGGCGCCCCAGGACGCGGCCCGTGCGGTCGGTGCGCCCAGCATCAGCGCCGGCGGGACGGCGAGTGCGGCGCCGAGTATGCGCCTGCGGCTCGGCTGGTGCGGCGTGTCGGTCATCACAACTCCATTGCCTGGACGAATGGATGGGGGGATGGGAGCGATCCCACGCGGTGCTTGACGCGGGACCCTAGGAGACCGTTCGCCGGTTGACAAGAGAGTGCGCATGACTCGGCACATGCCTTTGGGAGTTGAACGCGGGTTCCGCGTCCCGCCCTAGATCGGCAACGCCCCGGGGAACGCGAAGTGGTCGACGTCCGGACGGCTGACGGCGAGCCAGCCGTGGCCCCGCAGGGTGGTGTCGGCGCCGATGTCCTCCGGGACGAGGGAGAGGGCCCAGGCCGCCGCGTTGGTGTCGCATTCCGCGGTGGCGCCGGGAGCATGCTCCTCGAAGGGGTCGTCCTCCATCGGCTCTTCCCACTCCATGGGTTCGCCGGTCCACTCGGGCGTCTCGTTCCGCCAGTACCTGCGGCGCAACACACCGTCGATCGCGACCGCCCAGATCATCGAGTCGCTGTGCTCGTCCTGGGCGAAGAACTGGGCCTGGCCGCACGCCGCGCTGAGGCGTTCGATGACGTCCCCGAAGTCCCAGACCCTGGGGGTCAGCGCACTGTTCGCGTAGATGAGCCGCCAGCCGTCCAGCTCCGGAGTGACGAAGACGCGGTACGCCGTCTGCCGCGTGCCGTCCGGTCCCGTGATGTCGACGGAGTCGCGCTCCGAAGCGGAGAGCCCCATGGCGAGGGTGCAGGGAATGCGGTGGTGCAGGCCCAGGGCGTCGAAGAGCCCCTCGTACGTCGCCCCGGGAACGGCCATCCACTGGTGGTCGGGCAGGGCGTCCGGGGTGTCCCGGGCCGCCTTGATGCGGATGAGGCGGTGCAGGGCGCGGCGGTCCCGCTCGTCGAGCAGGTCCGCCTCGCCGATGACCCCCAGGGCGGTGAGGGCGTGCCTCCTCAGGCGGGCGGGGCCACCCCGGCGGATGTCCCGCAGCAGGGGGCCGGTGCCCGCGCCGATGGCCCGGACCGTCCGTGTCGCCACGTAACGGGTGCCGCTGTCCCGGGCGTTGAGGAACGGGAGGACCTCGGCGAGCATGCCGACGGCGGCTCCACCCAGCTTCTCCAGGTCGCGGAGGGCCTGGTGCCGTACCCCGCTGTCGGAGTGGGACAGCGCCTCCCGGTAGTGCGTGACGCCCGGCTCGGCGAGCGGCGTTCTCTGGTCCATGCGGCCGACCCTACCCAGCCGTTCCGCCGTCCCGGGCCGGGAGGGGCCGCCGTGCTACCACCCGCGACGCGGCCGCGGCGGGCCGAGTTTCGCGGTGAGTGCCGCGAGGAAGACCGGGAGCTTGTCGACCATCGCCTTGGGGACCGGGGTGGACTGGACGGTGCCCTTGCCCACGTCCTCCACCACGAGGGTGTAGGTGCCGTTGTCCTCGATGAGTTCGGCGGCGAACAGCAGTGTCTGCGTGGAGTTCTCCATCAGCGCTCCCCTGAGGGCTCGTTGAGCCACGCCGACCACATTTCGGTGGCCCGCTGTTCGTCGGCGTCCTCGGCGAACAGGTGGTGACCGAGCCAGATCGGTACGTTCCACGTGCTGCCGTTGAAGAACCGGTACAGGGCGTCCGGGCCGCGCAGGCCGAGGAAATCGGCACTGAGCCAGTCGACGGCCACCTCCACCGGCTCGGGGGCCAGGAGGGTGAACCGGTCGCCGACGGACGCGTCGTCAGGGAGGCCGAGGCGGCGGCGCAGGGCCGCGAAGTCGGCGGGGTCGCCGGTCGGTTCGGGGCGGTGGGCCCGTACGTACACGGCGGGGCGGCCGGCGAAGTGGCGCAGGTATTCCGTCAGGGCGTGCTGGTGGAAGTCGACGTACTTCTCGGCCACGTCCGTCTTGGCGTCCCAGTTCCAGGCGTCGTCCACGAAGCCCGTGTGCACCCAGTGGATGCCCATGCTCAGGTGGCTGGTGCCTCCCTCGGCCGGCTCGACGCGGTAGCTGAGCGTGTTGGAGAACCCGCCGTCCTGCGTGGCCCGCAGCGCGAGCTGGTGCGGCGGCTCCCAGGTCAGGACGGTGGCGTCGCCCCGGGTGACCTTTCCGCCGACGCGCGGCTC
This sequence comes from Streptomyces sp. DT224, assembly GCF_049844595.1. Classification (NCBI taxonomy): domain Bacteria; kingdom Bacillati; phylum Actinomycetota; class Actinomycetes; order Kitasatosporales; family Streptomycetaceae; genus Streptomyces; species Streptomyces sp. DT224. The sequence goes on along the minus strand of NZ_JBNCLI010000012.1, from coordinate 306,051 downwards.
GATCTCCATCGGGTAGAGCCAGCCGAGGTTCCCGGCGGCGGTGGCGACGGCGTTCCAGACCTGCTCGGGTGCGGCGGGCAGGTCCTGCTGCCTGCGGACTTGGAATTCTCGGGCCATGGGCGGTGCTGCTCCTTCGTCGTCGTTCGTGGTCAGTAGGTGAGCGGGAGGGCGCTCAGCCTTCGTTGCAGCGGGTTCGGCCGCCAGGCGGGCTCCGCCCCTTCGGCCAGCCGCAGGCCCGGCAGCCGGCGCACGAGCGTGCCGACGGCCACCTCCGTCTGGAGCCGGGCGAGCGGGCCGCCCAGGCAGAAGTGCGGGCCGTGGCCGAAGCTGAGGTGGCGGTTGCCGGGGCGGGTCAGGTCGAGCCGGTCGGGGTCCTCGAAGCGTTCGGGGTCGCGGTTGGTGGCGCCGAGGAAGAGGTACGCCAACTCGCCCTCGCACAGGGTCCGTCCGCCGATCTCCAGGTCCTCCGCGACGACCCTCACGATGGCCTGGGTCACCGTGTCGTAGCGGGCCAGCTCCTCGACGGCGCCGCGCATGAGCCCGGGGTCCTCGCGCAGCCGCGCCAGCTGGTCCGGGTGGCGCAGCAGGGCGTGCACACCGTTGGTGATGAGGTGCGTGGTGGTCTCGTCGCCCGCGGTGATGAGGACGAAGCAGGTGGAGAGCAGTTCGGAGTCGATGAGCCGGTCGTCGTGCGTCTGAGTGGCGACCAGGGCGCTGATCAGGTCGTCGCCGGGTTCGCGGCGGCGCTGCCGGATGAGCCCGGACAGGTAGTCCTCGTACTGGTCGATCGCCTTCTCGGACTCGGCGATGTCCTCGCTGAGCCGGCCGAAGCGGCTGAACCATTCCCTGACCCGCGGCCGGTCCTCCTCGGGGATGCCGAAGAGCTCGCAGACGACGGACATGGGCAGCGGGGAGGCGACCGCCTCGATCAGCTCCATCTCCGGCCCGGCGGCGACCGCCGCGTCGATGAGCCGGTCCACGAGGCTCTGGACGCGGTCGCGCAGGGCCTCGACACGGCGGGCGGTGAACGCCCGGTTGGCGAGTTTGCGCAGCCGGGCGTGGTCCGGCGGGTCGGTGTTGCTCATCACCCGGCCGAGCCGGTCGGTGAGCCGGCTGAATTCCTTGAGGTCGCCGCCGAGCGCGCTGTAGGCCCGGGTCATCCTGTCCCGGTCGTTGGAGAGCCGCAGGTCGCCCAGTGCCGCCTCGACGTCGGCGTACCGGGTGAGGTACCAGACGCCCTGGGGGCTGCGGTGGACCGGGTCCTCGCGCCGCATGCGGGCGTAGAGCGGGTAGGGGTCGCGCCGGGCCGCCGGGGTGAGCAGGGCGGCGCCGAGGTCGTGGACCGGGGCGGGGCCCGCGGTGTCGCGGGCCCCGGCCGGGGTTTCGATGGTGGTCATGTCGTCCGTTACCGCTGGGCGTCCATGGCGTCGGCGAGGCTCTTGGGCCGCATGTCGGTCCAGTTCCGCTCGATGTGTTCCAGGCAGGCGGCGTGGGTGTCGGGGCCGTGGGCGATGGTCCAGCCGGCGGGGACGTCGGCGAAGTGCGGCCAGAGCGAGTGCTGGTTCTCGTCGTTGACGAGGACGAGGAAGGTGCCGTCCTGGTCGTCGAAGGGGTTGGTCATGGGTCAGTCCTCCTGAGGGGAAAGGGTGATGGCACCGGTGTGACCGGTGGCCTCGGCGATCCTGGCGGCCAGGACCGGTCCGATCTGGGCCAGCGAGCCGGCCCGGGTCATCTGGTCGTGCCGGGTGGTGATCTCGTGGGATTCGATCCGGCCGGTGATGTACGGGCGCCAGACGTCCGGTCCGGCGTCGTCCTGGCCCCGGTCGATCGTGGAGTTGAACAGCAGCAGGTCGCCGTCGTGCCGGCCGGGGACGAAGTCGACCGCCAGCTTCGCGTTGTTGATCATGATGTCCACGATGACCTCGACCTGCCGCTCGTCGAGCCCCGCGAGGGCGCTGCCGCGCCGGTTCAGCACCTCGGCGACCTCGGCGTAGGTGATGTCGCGGTCGCCCAGCTCGGCCGGGTCGACGTCGAGCACGCCCACGAGCACGTCCCGCACGGTGGGCACGGGCTCGTCCTCGAACCGGACGTCCTTCACCGGGTAGGCGTCGAGGACGGCCAGGAGCGCGGTCCGTTCACCGCGCGCCCGGAGCTCGCAGGCGAGTGCGTGGGCGATCAGTCCGCCCGCGGACCAGCCGAGCAGCAGGTACGGCCCCTGCGGCTGGATCTTCTGGATGTGGTCGGCGTAGTCGGCCGCCATCTCCTCGTACGACTCCGGCAGCGGTTCGGGGCGTCCGAGGCCGCGGGCCTGGATGGCGTAGACCGGGTGCTGCGGGCCGACGTGGTTGAGCAGCCCGCTGTACGACCAGCTGATGCCGCCGCCGGGGTGGACGCAGAACAGGGGTGTCTCCGTCCCGGTCGAGCGCAGCGGAAGCAGTACGTCGAGCGCGTCGTCCGGGTTGTCCATGGCGAGGCGTCCGGTGAGCCCGGCGACGGTCGGCGCCTCGAACAGCATCCGCAGACCCAGTTCCAGGCCCAGGGTCTCGCGGACGCGTGCGGCCAGCCGGGCGGCCAGCAGCGAGTGTCCGCCGAGGTCGAAGAAGCCGTCGTCGATGCCCACGTGTTCGCGTCCCAGCACTTCGGCGAAGAGCCCGCACAGCAGCTGCTCCTGCGGGGTCCGGGGCCCGCGTCCCGCGCCCGACGTCCCGTAGTCCGGGGCCGGTAGGGCGGCCCGGTCCAGCTTGCCGTTGGCGGTCAGCGGCAGCGCGTCCACGGTGACGAACGCTGCCGGGACCATGAAGTCGGGCAGTTCGCGGCGCAGCCGGCCGGACAGTTCGGCGGTCTCGGGCTCGGCGCCGGGGGCGGGCACCAGGTAGGCGACGAGGCGCTTGTCCCCGGGCCGGTCCTCACGGGCGACGACGGCCGCCTGGGCGACTCCGGGGCAGCCCGCCAGGACGGCTTCCACCTCTCCGGGTTCGATGCGCTGGCCGCGCAGCTTGACCTGGTGGTCGACGCGCCCGGCGAAGTCCAGCGTGCCGTCGGGGCGCCACGAGGCGAGGTCGCCCGTGCGGTACATGCGGCTCCCGGCGGGCCCGTACGGGTCGGCGGTGAAGCGCTCCGCGGTGAGGCCGGGCCGCCCGAGGTAGCCGCGCGCCACCCCCGTACCGGCGAGGTAGAGCTCGCCGACCAGTCCGGCCGGCAGCGGGCGCAGCCGGTCGTCGAGCACGTAGGCGCGCATGTTCGCCATCGGCCCGCCGATCGGCACGGTCGCGGCGTTCTCGGGGAGGCCGCGCACCTGGTGGCGGGTGGCCAGGGTGGTGGCCTCGGTGGGCCCGTAGCCGTTGACGACCTCGATACCGGGGCAGGCGGCGAGGACCCGGGCCACAGCGGCCGGCGAGACCACGTCACCGCCGGTCCACACCTCGCGCACTCCGGCGAGCAGTGCGGGGCGTTCCTCGGCGACGAGCCGGAACAGCCCGGCGGTCAGCCAGAGTCCGGTCACCCCGTGCGCGGCGACGGTGTGCTGGAGCAGGTCGAGGTCGAGCTGTCCGGGCGGTGCGACGACGATCCGGCCGCCGCTGAGGAGCGGCACCCACAGTTCGTACGTGGAGAGGTCGAAGGCGGTCGGGGAGTGCATCAGCACCCGCTCGTGTCCGCCGCCCCGCCACTCCGGGGTCAGCGCGAGGCCCACCACGTCCCGGTGGGTGACGGCCACGCCCTTCGGCCGCCCGGTCGAGCCGGAGGTGTACATGATGTACGCCAACTGGCCTGGTTCGCACGGCACTTCCACGGTGTCGGGCTCGTGGCGTCCGGATCCCTCCAGCGCGGCCACGACCTCCCGGGTGAGCACCAGGGCGGCGCCGCTCTCCCGGAGGATCAGGTCGATCCGGGAGGCCGGGAAGCGCGGGTCGAGCGGGACGTAGGCGCCGCCCGCCTTGATGACGGCCAGGATCGCCACGACCAGGTCGGCCGAGCGGTCGAGCATGACGGCGACCGGGGTCTCGGGCCGTACGCCCTGGCGGATCAGGGCCCGCGCCAGCGTGTCGGCCCGCCGGTCGAGCTGCGCGTAGGTCAGCTCGGTGCCGTCCGCCACCACGGCGACGGCGTCGGGGGTGGCCCGCACCTGCCGGGCGAACAGCGCCGGAACCGCGTCCTGGGGCAGCTCCGCGGCGGTGTCGTTGAACTCGTGGAGCAGCCGGTGGCGTTCGGCGGCGGACATGAGGTCGATCCGGCTCAGCGGCCGGTCCGGGTCGGCGACCGCCGCCCGCAGCAGCCGGGCCCAGCGCTCGAACAGCAGCTCCACGGTGCCGGCGTCGAACAGGTCGGTGGCGAATTCCACCGCGCCGACGAGTCCGTCGGCGCCGCCGTCCGGGCGGAACTGCTCGGCCAGGCTGAAGGTGAGGTCGACCCGGGAGGTCCCGGTCGGTGCCTCCAGGTGGCCCGTTTCCAGGCCGGGCAGGGCGAAGTCGCCCAGCGGCGCGTTCTGGAGGGCCAGCATGACCTGGAACAGCGGGTGGTGGGCCAGGGACCGCACCGGGTTGGCCACCTCCACCAGGTACTCGAACGGCACGTCCTGGTGGTCGTACGCGGTGAGCGCCTTCTGCCGGACCCGGCCGAGGAGTTCGGCGAAGCCCGGGTCACCGCCGGTGTCGGTGCGCAGGACGAGGGTGTTGACGAAGAAGCCGACGAGCTCGTCCAGCGCCTGGTCGGTGCGGCCGGCGATCGGGCTGCCGACGGGGATGTCCGTGCCGGCGCCGAGCCGGGTGAGCAGCGCGGCGAGTCCGGCCTGCAGCACCATGAACATGCTGGCGCCGCGTTCGGTGGCCAGGTCGCGCAGGGCCTGGTGCAGCTCGGGGTCGAGCCGGACGACGACCCGGTCGCCGCGCTGGGAGGCGACGGGCGGCCGGGGCCGGTCGGCGGGGAGCTGGAGCTGCTGCGGGATGCCGGCGAGCTCCTCGCGCCAGTAGGCGAGCTGCCGGGCGAAGAGGCTGTCCGGGTCGCCGGCGTCCCCGAGCAGGTCGCGCTGCCAGCGGGTGTAGTCGGCGTACTGCACGGGCAGCGGGGACCAGCCCGGTTCCTCGTCCCGGCAGCGGGCGGCGTACGCGGTCGCGAGGTCGGCGGAGAGCGGTCCCATGGACCAGCCGTCGGCGGCGATGTGGTGCACCACGACGAGCAGCACGTGCCGGTCGGGGGCGAGCGCGAACAGCTCGGCCCGGACCGGGGGCTCCGCCGCCAGGTCGAAGCCGCGCTGTGCCGATTCGGCCAGGCGCCCGGGCAGCGCGCTCTCGTCCAGGTCCACGACGGGGAGCGCGGGGGGTGCCTGCGCCGGGTCCAGCACGACCTGGTGCGGGGCTCCGTCGCTCTCGCGGAACACCGTGCGCAGGCTCTCGTGCCGCGCGACGACGTCCGCGAGCGCGGCGTGCAGCGCGGGCCGGTCGAGGCTGCCGGTCAGGCTGAGCGCGAGCGGCATGTTGTACGTGGCGCTCGGCCCGTCCATCCGGTGCAGGAACCACAGCCGGCGCTGGGCGAAGGACAGCTCCACGCGCTCCGGGCGGGGCAGGGCGGTCAGCGCGGGGCGAGCGGCTCCGGCTCCGTCGAGGCGGGCCGCGAGACCGGCCACCGTGGGGGTCTCGAAGAGAGTGCGGACCTCCAGCTCCGCGCCGAGGGTCGCCCGGACCCGGGAGGCGAGGCGGGTCGCGAGCAGCGAGTGCCCGCCGAGGTCGAAGAAGCTGTCGTCCACCCCTACCTGGGCGAGTCCGAGGACTTCGGCGTACAGCTCCGCGAGCAGTTGCTCCTGCGGGGTGCGGGGCGCGCGTCCGCCCACGGCGGGGCCGAGGTCGGGCGCGGGCAGTGCGCGCCGGTCCAGCTTCCCGCTGGCCGTCAGCGGCAGGGCGTCGAGCGCCACGAACGCCGAGGGGACCAGGTGGTCCGGAAGCCGTTCGCGCAGCCAGTCGCGGAGTTCGCCGAGGAGGGCGCCGGTGCTCCGGCTGCCGGTCGGGCGGTTGGTCAGCGAGGACAGCGCCCGGCCGGCGCTCCCGGCCCGCCGGTACCCGGCCGGGGAGCCGTGGAGCGCCCCCGGGGCGGCGAACACCACGTCCACGGCGTCGTCCGAGGTGGCCGACCATGTGACGGACACCGCGCGGCCGTGCTCCCGGCCGAGGGTGTGGAAGTCCTCGGGATCGGGGAGGCCGTTCTCCTCCTCCGGGGCGTGCAGCCGTTCCAGCAGATCCGGAAGTTGCCCGTCCTCCTCGTGCAGCGCGCGGGCCAGGGCGGCCTCCCGCAGGACACGGCGGTTCGGGACTCCGGTGATCCGCAGGAGGCCGGCGGCCGGTTCGGCGAGCAGGTCGCGCAGGGCGTCGGGGCCCGTGATGTCCCGCCCCCAGGCCAGCTCTTCGGTCCGGGGTGCGGGCTCCGGGGCGGCCGGTGCCTTGTGCAGGGTGACGTCGTAGCGGTAGCGGCTCAGTTCGTTGTGGTGGCGGCCGCGCTTGATCTCCACGGCCACCGCGCCGATGTCCGCACCGTGCGACCGCAGGACGGTGAAGAAGTCCGGGTCGACGAGGAGTTCCTTCTCCACCCTGACCGCCTGCTCCACCGCGCGGCGTACGGCGGCGGGGTCGGCGTCGTCGCCCGTCCGGTGCAGCTGGACGGCGGTCGCGAACGGACGCAGCAGCCGCAGGTTGCGTACGTCTCCGACGAACAGCGCTCCACCGGGGGCGAGCAGCCCCATCAGCTTGCGGATGACGTCGGCGAGGTAGTCGGCGGAGGGGAAGTACTGCACCACCGAGTTGATGACGATGGTGTCGAACGTGCCGGCCGGCAACCCGTCGGTGTCGTGCGCCGGACGGGTCTGGAGCACCACGCGCCCGGTGAGCCGCTCCTCCCCGGCCACCTGGGCGGTCAGCGCGTCGATGGCGGTGGCGGAGAAGTCGGTCGCCCAGTACGTCTCGCAGTGGGGCGCGATCTGGGAGAGCAACAGGCCGGTGCCGACGCCGACTTCGAGCACTCGTCGGGGGCCGAGGCCGAGGATGCGGGCCACGGTGGCGTCGCGCCATTCCCGCATCTGCTCCTCGGGGATGGGCCGCGAGTCGTAACTGCTGTTCCAGCCTACGAAGTTGTCGCCGAAGGGTGCCGTGTCGGGGGCGATGGGCAGGGCGTCGTAGATGTCCTGCCACTCCCCCACCTGGTCCGCTTCGAGCCCGCTGTCCCGGGCCGTGTCCTGGCGCGGGACGACGTAGCCGACGAGCCGGTCGTCCTGGGCGAGGACGGCGGCCTGCGCGACGGCGGGGTGCGCGGCGAGCGCGGCCTCGATCTCGCCGGGTTCGACGCGGAAGCCGCGCACCTTCACCTGGTCGTCGGCGCGGCCTGCGTACTCCAGCTGCCCGTCGCTCAGCCTCCGGACCAGGTCGCCGGTGCGGTACATGCGCTCACCGGGTGCGAACGGGCAGGCGACGAACCTGCCGGCCGTCAGCGCGGGCCGGTTCAGGTATCCCCGGGCGAGGCCCGCGCCCGCGACGTACAGCTCGCCTGTGACGCCGGGCGGCACCGGCCGCAGCCGGTCGTCCAGCACGTACACCCGGGCGTTGGCGATGGGCCGGCCGATCGGGGGCACACCGGTCCCCGGGACGAGCGGGTCGCTCATGGTCGCGCAGACGGTGGTCTCGGTCGGGCCGTACGCGTTGATCATCCGGCGTCCGGGTGCCCACCGCGCCACCAGTTCCTGCGAGCACGCCTCGCCCGCCACGACCAGCGTCGACGCGGTCACGGCCCCGTCCGGCACGGCGGCCAGGACGGACGGCGGCACGGTGACGTGGGTGATGCCGAGGTCCGGGTCGGTGACTGCGGCGAGCGGCCCGGCCGCCGGGGGCAGTACCAGGGCAGCGCCGCTGAGCAGGGCGGTGCAGATCTCCGACACCGAGGCGTCGAAGCTGGGCGAGGCGAACTGGAGGACACGGCTGTCGGGTTCGACGGCGAAGCGCTCGATCTGCCCGGCGACCAGGCTGGCCACGCCGCCGTGTCCGACGACGACACCCTTGGGGCGGCCGGTGGAGCCGGAGGTGTAGATGACATAGGCCGGGTGCCGCGCATCGAGCACGACCTCCGGGCCGGTCTCCGGCCAGTCGCCCTCCGCCACCATGGCGGGGTCATCGACCACCCACGCCGGACGGGCGTCGTCCAGCATGTACGCGATCCGCGCCTGCGGATACGCCGGGTCCACCGGCAGATACGCCGCACCGGCCTTCAGCACACCCAGCACCGCCACGACCGACTCCACCGACCTCGGCAGAGCCACCGCCACCACCTGCTCCGGACCCACCCCACGCGCCATCAACGCATGAGCGAACCGGTTCGACCGGCAATCCAGCTGACGATACGTCAACTCCACGTCACCACAGACGAGAGCGAGCGCGTCCGGGGTCGCCGCCACCTGGGCCGCGAAGGCCCGGGGCAGCGGGACCGCACCGACGTCGCGGGCGGTCGCGTTGTCCCGTTCCAGCAGCTCGTACCGCTCCTCGGGGTCGAGGAGGTCGATCGCGCCGATCGGCTGTTCCGGGTCCGCGGTGACGGCCTTCAGCAGGAGCGTCCAGCGCCGGACCAACACCTCCACCGTCGTACGGTCGAACAGGTCGGTGGCGTACTCGACGGCGCCGACGATCCCGGCCGGGGCCCCGTCCGGGCCGAACCGCTCGACCATGCTGACACCGAGGTCGAACTTCGCGGTGCCGGTCGCGACCGCGTAGGTCGTGACGTCCAGGCCGGGCAGCGAGAACCGGCCGGCCGGGGCGTTCTGCACGGCCAGGATGGTCTGGAAGAGGGGGTGGTGGGACAGGGACCGGGACGGGTTCAGCGCCTCCACCAGATGCTCGAAGGGCACATCCTGATGCGCGTACGCCGACAACGCCGTCTCCCGCACCCGCCCCAGCAGCTCACCGAAACCCGGATCACCACTCGTGTCCGTCCGCAACACCAACGTGTTCACGAAGAACCCGACCAGATCGTCCAGCGCCTCGTCGGTACGCCCCGCGATCGGACTCCCGATCGCGATGTCCGTCCCCGCACCCAACCGCGTGTACAGCGCCGCCAGACCCGCCTGCAACACCATGAACAGGCTGGTTCCCGTCCGCCTGGCCAAGTCGGCCAGTGCGGTGTGCAGTTCGGTGTCGAGTTCCAGGCCGATGTGATCGCCCTGCCAGCCGGCGACGGCCGGGCGGGGGCGGTCGGTGGGCAGGGGAAGCAGTTCCGGCAGGTCGGCCAGTTGCCGCTTCCAGTAGCCGAGTTGTTCGGCGAACCGGCTCTCGGGATCGGCGGGGTCACCGAGCAGGTCGCGCTGCCAGAGCGTGTAGTCGGCGTACTGGACCGGCAGCGCCGGCCGGTCCGCCGTCCGGCCCTCGCAGCGTGCCGCGTACGCCTCGGCGAGGTCGCGGGCCAGCGGCCCGGTGGACCAGCCGTCTGCGGCGATGTGGTGCATGACGAGGAGCAGCACGTGCTCGTCCGGCGTGACCGCGAACAGCTCGGCCCGCAGCGGAGGTTCGGCCGCCAGGTCGAAGGGCTGCCGGGCGGACTCGGCCAGCAGGTGCGGAAGTTCGTCCGCCGGCACCCCGGCCGGGCGGGCCCGGAGCCGGACGGCGGCCGGGTCCAGCAGGCGCTGGCAGGGTACGCCGTCGACCTCCTGGAACACCGTCCGCAGGCTCTCGTGCCGGGCCACCACGTCGGCCAGCGCCTGGTCGAGCGCGCCGCGGTCGAGCGTTCCGGTCAGCTGGAGCGCCAGCGGAATGTGGTACGTGGCGGCGGCGGCGTCCATGCGGTGGAGGAACCACAGGCGGCGCTGGGCGAAGGACAGCGGCACCGCGTCGGGCCGCTCGTACGCGGTGAGCGCCGGCCGCACCCCGTCGGCCGCCGCGAGCATCCCGGCCAGGCCGGCCACGGTGGGCGCCTGGAAGAGGGCGCGCAGCCCGAGCTCGGCCCCGAGCACCGAGCGCACCCGGGCGACCAGCCTGGTGGCGAGCAGGGAGTGCCCGCCCAGGTCGAAGAAGTCGTCGTCCACCGAGACCCGGGGCACATCGAGGACCTCGGCGAACAGCTCGGCGAGGATCTGCTCCTGCGGGGTGCGCGGCGCCCGGCCGCCCCCCGTGGACACCGCGTCGGGCGCGGGCAGCGCCGCCCGGTCCAGCTTCCCGTTCGGCGTCAACGGCAAGGCGCCGAGCAGCACGAACGCGGACGGCACCAGGTAGTCCGGCAGCCGCTCGCGCAGGTGGGTGGCCAGCTCTGCGGGACGTGCCGTCGAGGCGGACCCCGGCACCACGTAGCCGACGAGCCGGTCGTCCCGGGCCACGACGGCGGCCTGGGCGACGCCGGGGTGCGCGGCCAGCGCGGCCTCGACCTCGCCCGGCTCGATCCGGAAGCCGCGCACCTTCACCTGCTGGTCGGCGCGGCCGGCGTACTCCAGCTCGCCGTCGGCGCGCCGCCGGACCAGGTCGCCGGTGCGGTACATCCGCGCACCCCGCGGTCCGAACGGGCAGGCCGTGAACCGTCCCGCCGTCAGGCCCGGGCGGCCCAGGTAGCCGCGTGCCAGGCCGGGCCCGGCGACGTACAGCTCGCCGGTCACGCCCGGCGGGACGGGGCGCAGCCGCTCGTCCAGTACGTAGGTCCGGAAGTCCGCGACCGGGCGGCCGATCGGCGGCACACCGGTCCCCGGGACGAGCGGGTCGCTCATGGTCGCGCAGACCGTGGTCTCGGTCGGGCCGTACGCGTTGATCATCCGGCGCCCGGGCGCCCACCGCTCGACCAGTTCGGGCGAGCACGCCTCGCCCGCCACCACCAGGGTGGAAGCCGTGAGGTCGGCGTCGCCCAGCGCGGCGAGGGCCGAGGGCGGCAGCGTCACATGGGTGACGGCGAGCCCCGCGTCCGTCAGGGCGTCCAGCGGGGCGTCGGCGGGGGCGAGGACGAGCGCGGCGCCGGTCAGCAGCGCGCTGCTCAGGTCCCAGAACGACGCGTCGAAACTGGGCGAGGCGAACTGGAGCACCCGGCTCCCCGCCGCCACCCCGAGCCGGTCGGCCTGCACCGCCGCCAGCCGCGACACACCGGCGTGGCTCACGACGACACCCTTGGGGCGGCCGGTGGAGCCGGAGGTGTAGATGACATAGGCCGGGTGCCGCGCATCGAGCACGACCTCCGGGCCGGTCTCCGGCCAGTCGCCCTCCGCCACCATGGCGGGGTCATCGACCACCCACGCCGGACGGGCGTCGTCCAGCATGTACGCGATCCGCGCCTGCGGATACGCCGGGTCCACCGGCAGATACGCCGCACCGACCTTCAGCACACCCAGCACCGCCACGACCGACTCCACCGACCTCGGCAGAGCCACCGCCACCACCTGCTCCGGACCCACCCCACGCGCCATCAACGCATGAGCGAACCGGTTCGACCGGCAATCCAGCTGACGATACGTCAACTCCACGTCACCACAGACGAGAGCGAGCGCGTCCGGGGTCGCCGCCACCCGCGCCGCGAACAGCTCCGGCAGGCTCGCCCCGGCAGCGCCGTCCGCCGCGGCGGGCAGCAGCTCGCCGCGCTCCTCGGCGGACAGTAGATCGATGGCGCCGATCGGGCGCTCCGGTGCGGCGGCCACCTCGGCCAGCAGCCTGGTCCACCTGGCGGCCAGCGCCTCGACCGTCGCGCGGTCGAACAGGTCCGTGCTGTACTCCACGGCACCGCTGAGGCCGGCCGGCTCGCCGTCGGGCCCGTACTCCTCCGCGAACCCGAAGGTCAGGTCGAGCCGCGCGGTCCCGGTGAGCACAGGCAGCGCGGAGACCTGGAGGCCGGGGAGGTCGAAGGCCCCGCCCGGCGCGTTCTGCACGACGAGACCGGTCTGGAAGAGGGGGTGGTGGGACAGGGACCGGGACGGGTTCAGCGCCTCCACCAGATGCTCGAACGGCACATCCTGATGCGCGTACGCGGACAGAGCCGTCTCCCGCACCCGCCCCAGCAATTCACCGAAACTCGGATCACCACTGGTGTCCGTACGCAACACCAGCGTATTGACGAAGAACCCGACCAGATCGTCCAGCGCCTCGTCGGTACGCCCCGCGATCGGACTCCCGATCGCGATGTCCGTCCCCGCACCCAACCGCGTGTACAACGCCGCCAGACCCGCCTGCAACACCATGAAGAGGGTGGCGCCGGACCGCCGCGACAATTCCGCCAGCCGCGCATGCAGTGCGGCGTCGATGCGGAGTTCCAGCACGTCACCGGCATACGACATGACGGCCGGGCGCGGCCGGTCGGCGGGAAGCTGCAGCTGTTCGGGCAGGCCCGCCAGCGTCCGCTGCCAGTAGGCGACCTGACGGGAGAAGAGGCTGTCGGCGTCGTTCTCGTCGCCGAGGATCTCGTGCTGCCACAGGGTGTAGTCGGCGTACGTCACCGGCAGCGGCGGCCACTCCGGCTCCCCGCCGCCCCGCCGGGTGGTGTAGGCGGCGGCCAGGTCGCGGGCGAGCGGGCCCATGGACCAGCCGTCGCCGACGATGTGGTGCATGACGAGGAGCAGCACGTGCTCGTCCGGCGCGACCGCGAACAGCTCGGCGCGCAAGGGGACTTCCGTGGTCAGGTCGAAGCCGCGCACGGCCGCTTCACGCAGCAGCGCGGGCACCTCGGACTCACCGGCCGGCCGCACGGTCAGCGGGGCGCCGACCTCGGCGGTGTCCAGCACGCGCTGGTGCGGAATGCCTCCCGTGTGCGGGAACACCGTGCGCAGGGTCTCGTGCCGGGTCATCACGTCCACCAGGGCGGCGCCGAGCGCGTCCCGGTCGAGATCCCCGGAGAGCCGGAGGGCCAGCGGCATGTGGTAGGTGGCGCTCGGCGCGCCGAACTGCTGGAGGAACCAGAGACGGCGCTGGGCGAACGACAGCGGCAGCATCTCGCGCCGGGGTCGGGGCACGAGAGCACGGCGCGCGGTGCCCGCGTCGCGCAGCCCGGCCGCCAGCCCGGCCGGTGTCGGGGTCCGGAAGAGGGCGCGCAGCTCCAGTTCGATCCCGAGGGTCGCCCGGACCCGGGAGACGAGCCGGGTGGCGAGCAGGGAGTGCCCCCCGAGCGCGAAGAAGTCGTCGTCGGCCCCGACCCGGGCGAGGCCCAGGACGTCGGCGAACAGCTCGCACAGGATCTGCTCCTGCGGGGTGCGCGGCGCCCGGCCGCCCCCCGTGGACACCGCGTCGGGCGCGGGCAGCGCCGCCCGGTCCAGCTTCCCGTTCGGCGTCAACGGCAAGGCGTCGAGCAGCACGAACGCGGACGGCACCAGATACTCCGGCACCCGGTCGTCCAGGTAGGCGGCCAGCGCGGCCGGGGTCGTCGCGGCCGGGTCCGACGGGACGACGTAGGCGACGATCCGGTCCTCCCGAGCGAGGACCGCGACCTGGGAGACACCCGGGTGCGCGGTCAGCTCGGCCTCGATCTCGCCGGGCTCGATGCGGAAGCCGCGCACCTTGACCTGGTGGTCGACCCGGCCGGCGAATTCCAGCTCGCCGTGGGCTCCCCAACGGACCAGGTCGCCGGTGCGGTACATGCGCGCGCCGGCCGGCCCGTACGGATCGGCGACGAAGCGTCCGGCGCTCAGCCCGGGCCGGTCGAGGTAGCCGCGGGCGAGGCCCGTTCCGGCGAGGTACAGCTCGCCCAGGACGCCGGGGGCGACGGGACGCAGGGCCTCGTCCAGCACGTACACCCGGCAGTTGTCGACCGGGCGGCCGATCGGCACGGGCCGCGGGCAGTCCGCGGGGTCGGCCGGCAGCGCGTAGGCGGTGATGACGTGGGTCTCGGCGGGCCCGTAGTGGTTGTGCAGCACCCGGCCGGGCCGGGCGGCGAAACGGCGTACGGCACCACCCAGCCGCATCGCCTCCCCGGCCTGGGCGACGAGCCGCAGGTGCGGCAGGTCGAGACCGGCCTCTTCGGCGGCTTCGGCCAGCGCCTCGACCACCAGGTTCGGCGCGAACAGCTCCTCGACGCGGTGGCGCTCCAGCCAGTGGGCGAGGAGTTCGGCGCTGTGGCGCTGCTCCTCGGTGGGCACCACCAGGGTCTTGCCGTACAGCAGCGCGGACAGCATCTCCTGCACGGAGACGTCGAAGCTGATCGCGGTGAACTGCGCGGTGCGCGTGCCGGGCCGGCCGCCTACGGCGCGGTGATGCCAGGCCAGCAGGTTGAGCAGGGCGGCGGCGGGCATGACGACGGCCTTGGGCCGTCCGGTGGAGCCGGAGGTGTAGATGACGTAGGCCGGGTGGCGCGGGTCCGCTCGCACACCCGGGTCGTGTTCCGGCAGCGTGCCGGCCGGCGTCACGCCGTCGAGGTCGTCGAGCACCACGGCCGGGCGCGCGTCCTCCACCATGTACGCGATACGGGCGGCGGGATAGCCGGGGTCCACCGGCAGGTACGCCGCGCCCGTCTTGAGCACCGCGAGGACCGCGACCACCAGCTCGGCGGAGCGCGGCAGCCGGAGGGCGACGATCTGCTCGGGGCCCACTCCGCGCGCGATCAGCGCATGGGCGAGGCGGTTGGCCCGGCGGTTCAGCTCGCCGTACGACAGCACGGTGTCCTCGAAGACCACGGCCGGGGCGTCCGGGGTGGCCCGGACCCGCTCCTCGAAGAGTCCGGACAGGGTCGCGTCGGCGGCCGGGCGGGCGGTGTCGTTGCGGGCGGCGAGCAGCTCGTGGCGTTCGTCGGCGGTGAGGACGTCGATCCGGCTGAGCGGCAGCCCCGGTTCGGCGACGACCGCCGCGAGGAGCCGCAGCCAGCGGGCGACCAGTGCCTCCACGGTGGCGGGGTCGAACAGGTCGGTGCTGTACTCGACGCGCCCGACGATGCCCTCGGCGGCGCCGGGGCCGCCGCGCTCCAGCAGGTGGAAGCCGAGGTCGAACATCGTCGTCGGTGTCCCAACGAGGACGGGTTCGGTGGCCAGCCCGCTCAGCGCGAAGTCGGTGCGGGGCACGTTCTGGAGCGCCAGCACCACCTGGAACAGCGGCTGGCGGGTGAGCGACCTGGACGGGTTCAGCGCCTCCACGACCAACTCGAACGGCAGGTCCTGATGGGCGTACGCGCCGAGCGCGTTCTCCCGGACCCGGCCCAGCAGTTGGGCGAACGTGGGGTCGCCCGAGGTGTCGGTGCGCAGGACCAGCGTGTTGACGAAGAACCCGACGAGGTCGTCGAGCGCCTGGTCGGTACGGCCGGCGATGAGGCTGCCGACCGGGATGTCCTTGCCCGCACCCAGCTTGTCCAGCAGGGAGGCCAGGGCGGCCTGGAGCACCATGTACACGCTGGCGCCGTGCTCGCGGCCCAGCCGGACCAGCCCGGCGTGGAGTTCCGCGTCCAGCTCGACCGCGAGCCGGCCGCCGGAGCTGGAAGGGACGGCGGGGCGTGAGCGGTCGGCGGGGAGCCGGATCTGCTCCGGCAGGCCCGCGAGCGTCCGCGTCCAGTAGTCGGTCTGGCGGGCGAGCAGGCTGTCCTCGTCGGCGGCGTCACCGAGCAGTCCGTGCTGCCACAGGGTGTAGTCGGCGTACTGCACGGGAAGCGGCGCCCATCGGGGGGCCTCGCCACGGACGCGTGCCGCGTAGGCGGTGGCCAGGTCCGCGGCCAGCGGGCCGAGCGACCAGCCGTCGCCGGCGATGTGGTGCATCACCAGGAGCAGCACATGCTCGTCCGGCGCGACCGCGAACAGCTCGGCGCGCAGGGGCGGTTCGGCGGCGAGGTCGAAGCCTCGCCCGGCGGCGGCCGTCAGCAGCGCCGTCAGGTTCGGTTCGTCGGCCGGGGTCACCGCCAGGGCCGGGTGGGCGTCGCCGGCGGCCCGCACCTGCTGGTACGGCACCCCGTCCTGGGCCGGGAAGACCGTACGGAGGGTTTCGTGCCGGTCCACGAGGTCGCCCAGCGCCGCTTCGAGTGCCGCCGGGTCCAGCGGACCGGTGAGCCGCCAGGCGAGGGGCATGTTGTAGACGGATTCGGCGCCCTCCAGCTGGCGCAGGAACCAGAGGCGCCGCTGCGCGGAGGACAGCGGCACCCGCTCGGGGCGGTCCGCCCGTTCCAGTGCGGGCCGGGCCCGGCCGGCGGTGCCCAGTCCGGCGGCCAGTCCGGCCACGGTCGGCGTACGGAAGAGGGTCGGCAGGGCCAGTTCCACGTTCAGCGTGGCGCGGACACGGGCGACGAGCCGGGTGGCGAGCAGGGAGTGCCCGCCGAGGTCGAAGAAGTCGTCGTCGGCGCCGACCCGTGGCACGCCCAGCACCTCGGCGAACAGCCCGGCCAGCACGTGTTCCTCGGGCGTGCGCGGCGCCCGGCCGGCCGTCGTGGACGCGTCGGGCTCGGGCAGGGCACGCCGGTCCAGCTTGCCGTTGGGGGTCAGCGGCAGCACGTCGAGCGGGACGAAGACGGCCGGCACCATGTAGTCCGGCAGCCGCTCGCGCAGGTGCGCCCGCAGCTCCTCGGTCTGCGGCGCGGCGCCGGCGGCGGGTTGCACGTACGCGATGAGCCGGGAGCCCCGGGCCCCGTCCCGCCGGACGACCACGGCGGTGCGGGCGAGGCCGGGGTGTTCGCCGAGGACGGCCTCGATCTCGCCGAGTTCGATGCGGAAACCGCGCACCTTGACCTGGTCGTCCGTACGGCCGAGGAACTCAAGGTTCCCGTTCGCGTCCCAGCGGACCAGGTCACCCGTGCGGTACATCCGCGCGCCGCCCGCGCCGAACGGGTCCGCCACGAACCTCCCGGCCGTCAGCCCCGGCCGGTTGAGGTAGCCACGCGCCACCCCCGTACCCGCGAGGTACAGCTCACCCGCCACACCGCCCGGCACGGGCCGCAACGCACCGTCGAGCACATACAGCCGGGTACCGCCCATCGGGCGGCCGATCACCGGGCGCGGGCTCGATGCCAGCGGTGTGACGACCGAGTCGACCGTGCACTCGGAGGGGCCGTAGTAGTTGAGCGCGCGCACCCCGTCGGCGGCCCTCAACCGCTCCCAGAGCTGCTCGGGCACGGGTTCCCCGCCCAGCGCGACCAGCGCGGGGCGCCACCGGGGGTGGTCGAGCAGCCCGTGGTCGACCAGGACGTGCAGGTAGGACGGGGTACCGCCGATGGTGTCCAGCCCGGCCCGCACGGCGTACGCGAGGTAGGCCGCCGGGTCGGTCCAGGTCTCCTCGTCCAGGACGTGCAGCTCATGCCCGGCGAACACGGCGAAGAGCTGGTCGCAGGAGGCGTCGAACGACACGGACGTGGTCAGCCCGACGCGCAGCCGCTCCCCCGTCGGCGAGACCAGGGGGCCCTGGTTGGCGTACAGGCTGACCAGGCCGGTGTGCGTCACGACGACGCCCTTGGGGCGGCCGGTGGACCCGGAGGTGTAGATGACGTAGACCGGCTGGGCGGCATCGACCGGCACCATCGGGTCGGTGGCGGGGCAGCTTCCGACCAGTTCGGAGGTCTCCGGGTCGTCGAGCACCAACCGGTCGCCGGTCTCCCGCGGCAGCCGGTCCTGGACCCGGCTGTCGGTCAGCGTCAGGACCGGCCGGGCGTCATCCAGGAGGTACGCGATCCGAGCGGCCGGATACTCCGGATCCACCGGCACATACGCCGCACCCGACTTCAGCACCGCGAGGATCGCCACCACCAGGTCCGCCGACCTCGGCAACGCCACCGCGACCAACCGCTCAGGACCCGCACCCCGCGCCCTCAGCGCATGCGCCAGCCGGTTCGCCCGTGCGTCCAGCTCGGCGTACGACAAGGACACCTCACCGCACACGAGTGCCGTGAGGTCCGGAGCCGTCCGCACCTGCTCCCGGAACAGCTCCGGCAGCGTTTCGGCACGGGCCGGGGCCTCAGGGCCGGTGCCCAGGGCCGTGAGCGCGTCGTGCTCGTCGGCGGTGAGCAGGTCGAGCCGGCTGAGCGGCTGCCGGGGGTCGGCGACCGCGATGCGCAGCAGCCGCTCCCAGCGGGCGAGCATCGTCTCGACGGTGGCCGGGTCGTAGAGGTCGTCGGCGTACTCGACGGACCCGTCGAGCCCGTCCGGGGAGCCGTCCTCCGTGTGCCGCTCGGCCATCGTGAAGATCAGGTCCAGCTTGGCCGTGGACGACGCGGACGGCATGTCCTCGACGCGCAGTCCGGGCGGTGCGAAGTCGGCCCGGGGCGCGTTCTGGAGCACCAGCATGACCTGGAACAGCGGGTGGTGCGCGAGCGACCGGGACGGGTTCAACACCTCGACCAGGTATTCGAACGGCACGTCCTGGTGGGCGTACCCGGCGAGCGCGGTGTCCCGGACCCGGTCCAGCAGCTCGGCGAACGTCGGGTCGCCCGAGGTGTCGGTGCGGAAGACCAGGGTGTTGACGAAGTAGCCGACCAGCTCGTCCTGCGCCTGGTCGGTCCGGCCGGCGACCGGGCTGCCGACCGGGATGTCGTCGCCGGCCCCCAGCTTGCTCAGCAGTGCGGCCAGCCCCGCCTGGAGCACCATGAAGAGGCTCGTCCCGTGGGCGCGGGCCAGCTCGCGGAGACCCCGGTGCAGCTCGGCGTCCAGGCCGGCGTGCACGGAGCCGCCGCGGTGCGAGGCGACCGCCGGGCGGGGCCGGTCGGCGGGCAGCTCGATCAGCTCGGGGAGCCCGGCGAGCTGCCGGGTCCAGTAGTCGGCCTGTCCGGCGAGCAGGCTGCCCCGGTCGGCGGAGTCGCCGAGCAGTTCGTGCTGCCACAGGGCGTAGTCGGCGTACTGGACGGGAAGCGGCGCCCACTGCGGGGCCCTGCCGCCGCGGCGCGCCGTGTAGGCGTCGGTCAGGCCCTGCGCGAGGGGGCTCAGCGACCAGCCGTCGCCCGCGATGTGGTGGAGCACCAGGTGGAGGACGTGGTCGTCCGGTGCGAGGGCGAACAGCTCGGCGCGCAGCGGCATGTCGGCGGCCAGGTCGAACCGCCGGTCCCGCGCCGCCGCCATCAGGTCCGGCAGGCCGGCCTCGGTGGCCTGGCGCACGGACAGGCGCGGCCGGGCGTCGTCCACGTCCAGCACCCGCTGGTGCGGGACGCCGTCCACCGCCGGGAACACGGTGCGCAGGCTCTCGTGCCGGGCGACGACGTCCGCGACGGCGGCCTCCAGAGCCTGCCGGTCCAGGTCGCCGGTGAGCCGCCAGGCGAGGGAGATGTGGTAGTTCGTACCCGCGCCTTCCAGCTGGTGCAGGAACCACAGGCGGCGCTGCGCGAACGACAGCGGGATCATCCCGGGGCGCTCGCGGCGCGCCAGGGCGGTCTGCGCCGGACCGGCGGCGCGGAGGGCGGCGGCCAGGGCAGCCGGGGTCGGCGCCTCGAAGAGCGTACGCAGCGGCATCTCCACGCCGAGCGTCGCGCGGATCCGGGCGGCGAGGCGGGTGGCGAGCAGGGAGTGCCCGCCGAGGTCGAAGAAGCCGTCGTCCACACCGGCCGACGGCGCCCCCAGGACCTCGGCGAACAGCTCGCAGAGGATCTGCTCCTGCGCGGTGCGCGGGGCGCGGGACGTGGTCGCCGGGGTGAGGTCGGGGGCGGGCAGGGCGCGGTGGTCCAGCTTGCCGTTGACGGTCAGCGGCAGGGCGTCCAGCGTGACGAACGCCGAGGGCACCATGTGCTCCGGCAGCCGCTCGCGCAGGTACGCGCGCAGGGCGGAGGGGTGCGGGGCCGCGCCGGCGGCCGGTACGAGGTACGCGGCGAGCCGGGTGTCGTCGGCCCGGTCCTGTCGGGCGAGGACGGCGGCCTGCGCGACGTCCGGGTGTGCGGCCAGGGCCGCCTCGATCTCGCCGAGCTCGATGCGGAAGCCGCGCACCTTCACCTGCTGGTCGGCCCGGCCGACGTA
Organism: Streptomyces sp. DT224; assembly: GCF_049844595.1. Taxonomy (NCBI): domain Bacteria; kingdom Bacillati; phylum Actinomycetota; class Actinomycetes; order Kitasatosporales; family Streptomycetaceae; genus Streptomyces; species Streptomyces sp. DT224. Next base: position 286,241 of record NZ_JBNCLI010000012.1, on the reverse strand, counting down.
GCTCAGAGTGCCGTCCGCGGCGCGGCGCACCACGTCGCCGCTGCGGTACATCCGTGAGCCCGCGGGTCCGTACGGGTCGGCCACGAAGCGCCCGGCGGTCAGCCCGGGCCGGTTCAGGTAGCCGCGTGCCAGGCCGGCCCCCGCGACGTACAGCTCGCCGGGGACGCCCGGCGCGACCGGGCGCAGGCCGGCGTCGAGGACGTACGCCCAGAGGTCGGGAAGGGGGGTGCCGATGTCCCCGGGAACGGTGGCGGTGCGGCCGAGTTCCGCGTACGTGACGTGCACCGTGGTCTCGGTGATGCCGTACATGTTGACGAGGCGCGGCGCGTCCTGCGGATGGCGCTCGAACCAGCTGGCCAGCCGGGCGTGCTCCAGTGCCTCGCCGCCGAAGACGACCGTGCGCAGGGCAAGCCGCCGGCCGGTCTCGGGGTCCTCGGCGTCGGCCTGCACGAGCTGGTGGAAGGCGGACGGCGTCTGGTTGAGCACCGTCACGCGTTCACGGGCGAGCAGGTCCAGGAACCGGCCGGGCGAGCGGCTGGTCTCGTGGTCCACGACCACCAGGCGCCCGCCGTGCAGCAGGGGACCCCACAGCTCCCAGACGGAGAAGTCGAAGGCGTAGGAGTGGAAGAGCGTCCACACGTCGTCGGAGCCGAATCCGAACCGCTCGCGTGTGGTGTCGAAGAGGCGCACCACGTTGCGGTGCGGGATCACGACGCCCTTGGGCTTCCCGGTGGAGCCGGAGGTGTGGATGACGTAGGCGGCGTGGGCCGGGTCGACGGCCACTCCCGGGTCCGTGTCCGGCAGCCCGTCGAGGTCAGCGGTGTCCAGGAGCAGCAGGTCCACACCCTCCTCCGCACCCACCTGGCTCGTCGTCAGGAGCAGGGACGGCCGGGTGTCCTCGAACAGGTAGGCGATGCGGGCGGCCGGGTACTCCGGGTCCACCGGCACATAGGCGGCACCTGCCTTGAGCACCGCGAGCACCGCCACGACCAGCTCCGCCGAGCGCGGGAGCTTCAGCGCCACCAACTGCTCGGGGCCTACACCCCGTTCGATCAGGGCGTGCGCCAGCCGGTTGGCGCGTGCGTTCAGGCCGCCGTACGTAAGGGTGACCGTGCCGTCCGTCAGGGCGACGGCGTCCGGATCGGCCCGCACCTGCCGCTCGAACAGGGCGGGAAGGCTGTGCTGCGGCGCTTCCCCGCCCTGACCGGCCGGCAGCAGTGCCCGGAGTTCGTCGGCGGACACCACGTCCACCTGGCCGATGCGCCGTCCGGGGTCGGCGGCGACGGCGCGCAGCAGCCGCAGCCAGCGCTCGACGATGCCGGTGACGGTGGCCGCGTCGAACAGGTCCGTGCTGTACTCCACGACGCCCGACAGACCGCCTCCGCCGGGCTGTTCGGCGAGGACGAAGGTCAGGTCGCACTTGGCCGTGCCGGTGGGGACCAGGTCGGACGCCACCCGCAGCCGCGGCAGGTCGAAGGTGCCGGAGGGCGCGTTCTGGAGGGTGAGCATCGTCTGGAAGAGGGGGTGGTGCGCCAGGGTCCGCGCCGGGTTCAGCGCCTCGACCAGGTGCTCGAACGGCACGTCCTGGTGCGCGTACGCGGCCAGCGCCTCGGAGCGCACCCGGCCGAGGAGTTCGGTGAACGTCGGGTCGCCGGACAGGTCGGTGCGCAGCACCAGTGTGTTGACGAAGAAGCCCACGAGGTCGTCCAGGGCCTCATCGGTGCGGCCCGCGACGGGGGTGCCGATCGGGACGTCGGTGCCGGCGCCCAGCTTGCCGAGCAGCGCGGCCAGACCGGCCTGGAGCACCATGAAGAGGCTGGCCCCGCCGTCGCGGGCGAGGGCGCGCAGGTCCTCGTGCAGCTCCGCGTCGACGCGCACCGGCAGCTGGGCCCCCCGGTAGGACATCGCCTCGGGCCTGGGCCGGTCGAAGGGCAGCTCGATCTGGTCGGGCAGGCCCGCCAGCCGCTCGCGCCAGTAGGCGAGCTGGTCGCTCCGCAGGCTGTCCGGGTCGCCGTCGTCGCCCAGCAGTTCCCGCTGCCACAGGGTGTAGTCGGCGTACTGGACCGGCAGCGGCGACCACTGCGGCTTCGCGCCCTCGCGCCGGGCCGCGTAGGCGGTCGTCAGGTCCTGCGAGAGCGGGCCCGTCGACCAGCCGTCGCCGGCGATGTGGTGGACGACGAGCAGGAGGACGTGCTCCTCGTCGCCGAGCCGGAACAGCTCGGCGCGCAGCGGCGGTTCGCCGGAGAGCTCGAAGCCCCGCGCCGCCGCCTCGGCCAGCCGGGCGGGCAGTTCGCGCTCGCCGGTCTCGGTCACCCGGAGCCGGGGCCGGGCCGCTTCGGGGTCCAGCACCCGCTGGCACGGCACTCCGGCGACCGAGGGGAAGACGGTGCGCAGGGTCTCGTGGCGTTCGACCACGTCCGCCAGGGCGGCTTCCAGGGCGCGCTCGTCCAGGCTTCCGGTCAGCCGCAGCGCCAGCGGGATGTTGTACGTGGCGCTCGGGCCCTCCATCCGGTGCAGGAACCACAGCCGGCGCTGCGCGAAGGACAGCGGCACGGTCTCGGGCCGCTCGCGCCGGCCCAGCGCCGGGCGCGCCTGGGCGGCCGCGTCGGCCCTGGCCGCCAGCCGGGCCACCGTCGGCGCGTCGAACAGGTCGCTGAGCCGCAGCTCCACGCCCAGCACGGACCGGGCCCGGGCGATGAGCCGGGTGCCGAGCAGGGAGTGTCCGCCGAGGTCGAAGAAGCCGTCGTCCAGCCCGACCTCGGTGACGCCCAGCACCTCGGCGAACAGCCCGGCGAGCCGGTGCTCGACCGCGCTGCGCGGGGCGCGGCCCGGTGCGGTGGGCCGGTGCCCGGGGGCGGGAAGGGCGCGCCGGTCCAGCTTGCCGTTCGGGGTGAGCGGCAGGGCCTCCAGGACCACGATCGCCGACGGCACCAGGTACGCGGGCAGCCGGTCGCGGACCCAGGCCCGCAGGGCTTCCGTCCGGACGTCCTGTCCGGCGGCGGGCACGACGTAGGCGACGAGGAGGGGTTCGTCGTCGGTGCGCACGGTGACGGCGGTGCGGGCGAGACCGGGGTGCTCGGCGAGAACTGCCTCGATCTCGCCGGGTTCGATGCGGAAACCGCGCACCTTGACCTGGTCGTCCGTACGTCCCAGGAACTCGAGGTCGCCCTCGGCGTTCCAGCGCACCAGGTCACCCGTGCGGTACATCCGCGCACCGTCCGCACCGAACGGGTCCGCCACGAACCTCCCGGCCGTCAGCCCCGGCCGGTTGAGGTAGCCACGCGCCACCCCCGTGCCCGCGATGTACAGCTCACCCGCCACACCACCGGGCACGGGCCGCAGCGCACCGTCCAGCACGTACAGCCTGGCGTTGGTCACGGGGCGGCCGATCACCGGGCGCGGGCTCGACGCCACGGCCGCGGTGACCGAGTTGACCGTGCACTCGGAGGGTCCGTACAGGTTGAGGCAGTGCGTGCCGTCCGCCGCTCGCAACCGCTCCCACAGCTGCTGCGGGACGGCCTCGCCACCGGCCGCGACCAGCGCCGGGCCAGGTCGCCCCTCGCCCAGGAGGCCGTGTGCCACGAGGTCTTGGAGGTACGAGGGGGTGGCCTCGACATAGTCCAGGGCACGGTCTGCCGCGTACGCGACGAACGCCTCCGGGTCCGTCCAGGTCTCCCGGTCCAGGACGTGCAGCTCATGGCCCGCGAAGGGAGCCATGAGCTGGTTCCAGGAGGCGTCGAAGGACACCGAGGTGGTGAGCGCCACGCGCAGCCGTCGCCGGTCCTGCAACAGCGGCGCGAACAGCGCCTTCCGGTGGTCGGTGAGCAGGTCGGCCAGACCGCCGTGCGTCGCGACGACGCCCTTGGGACGGCCGGTGGACCCGGAGGTGTGGATGACGTAGGCGGGGTGACGCGCGTCGACCGCCACCATCGGGTCGGTGGCGGGGCGGTTCCCGATCTCCGCCGCCGTCTCCGCGTCGTCGAGCACCAGCCGGTCGCTCGCCCCCTCCGGCAGGCGGCCGAGCGTGCGGGTGTCGGTCAAGGTGAGGACCGGACGGGTGTCGTCCAAGAGGTACGCGATCCGGGCGGCCGGGTACTCCGGGTCCACCGGCACATACGCGGCGCCCGACTTCAGCACCGCCAGAATCGCCACCACCAGGTCGGCCGACCTCGGCAACGCCACCGCGACCAGCCGCTCGGGGCCCGCCCCGCGCGCCATCAGCGCATGGGCCAAACGGTTCGCCCGTGCGTCCAACTCTGCGTAGGACAGAGACACCTCACCGCACACGAGCGCCGTCAGGTCCGGAATCGTCCGCACCTGCTCCCGGAACAGCTCCGGCAGGCCGGCAGCCGGGGGAGTTTCCGTCGGCCCGGTCCCCAGCGCCGCCACCCCGCGGTGCTCCTCGGCCGTGAGCAGGTCGACCCCGCCCACCGTCTCGTCCGGATCGAGGTCCGCCACCGCGTCGAGCAGGGCGAGCAGCCGTCCCTGGTGTGCGGCGAGGTCGTGGTCGCCGTACGCGTCCGGCGCGCCGTGCAGCCTGAGCAGCGGGGGGTTGCCGTCCCGGTAGTCGAACAGCCAGACGGCGAGGTCGGTGGTCGAGCCGGAGACGAAATGGTGCACGGACGCGGGGTGGCCGGCGAAGCTGGGCCTGGCGTGGAAGGCCATGATGTTGACGATCAGCGGGAACGCCGTGCCGATGCCCCCGGGCGCTCCGAGGTCGCGGAGCAGGTCCTCTCCGCGGTACCGCTCGTGCGCGACGGCCGCCTCGACCTCGTTCGCCACCTGGGCCACGAGCTCGCCCCACGGCATGTCGGGCCGCACGGTCAGCCGGAGCGGCACCACGTTGGACATCGTGCCGGGGACGGACATCAGGTCACGGCCGGAGCCCCGGCGGGCGGTGACGGGCAGGGCGAGGACCACGTCCTGGGCGCCGCTCAGCCGGTGGGCGTAGAGCGCGGTGGCCGCGATCACCACCCGGGACCACCTGACACCGGCCCGGGTGGCCGCCGCCCGCAGGGCCTCCGGGTCCCGCAGTTCCCGCTCGCCGGCCACGCGCAGGACCCGGTGCGGGTCGGTCGCGGAGGTGTCGGTCAGCCGTGTCGGGGCGGGCAGACCGGCGAAACGTTCGTTCCAGTAGGCACGGTCCGCCGTGAAGGCGTCGGAGGCGCGGTACTCGGCGTCGCTGTCGACCAGGTCCCGCAGCGTGCCGAACGGGGACGGCGGGACGGCGGCGTCCTCCGCGAGTGCCGAGTACACCTCACCGACGCGCTCGCGCACCATCGAGGCGCTGATCGCGTCCAGGACCACGTGGTGGTAGTTCAGATACCAGAGGTGTTCCGTCGGCGACAGCCGGATCAGCGCGTGGCCGAACAGCGCGTCACGGGTCAGGTCCAGCGGGCGGGCGAGGTCGCGCTCCATCCACTCGTCGGCCGCGGCCCGGGGGTCTGCCTCCGCCCCGAAATCGAGGTGCACCGGCGCCCAGTCCCAGGTTTCCCGGAGGATCTGGCGCGGGCCGTCGCCCTCGTCGGTGAAAGTCACGTGCAGGGCGTCGACCTCGCCCACGACCTGGCGCAGCGCGGCGTCGAACAGCCGCGGATCGACCGGCCCGTGGATCTCCAGGCACTCACCGACGCGGTAGCCCGGGATGGGCGTCGGCGAGCTCTGCTCGGCGAGCCAGATCTCGCGCTGGGCCGCGGTCAGGGGAAGGACGTCGCCGTCACGACGGGACAAGGGGGTACCTCCAGAGGTGTGAAAGGGCATGCGCGCAGGGGGCACCGGCCGCGGTGGCGTCACGCGGCCGGGCGGTGGGACGGTCCTGCGGTCAGGCGGCGAGTTCGCCGGCCTGGAGCTGCCAGAGGGATGCGTAGAGCCCGTGTTGGGCGAGGAGTTCGTCGTGGGTGCCCTGCTCGGCGACGATGCCGCCCTTGTCCAGGACGTAGATGCGGTCGGCGTGGCGGACCGTGGAGAGGCGGTGGGCGATGACGATCATGGTCCGGTCGGCCGCGAAGCTGTGCAGCGTCCGCTGGATGGCGGCCTCCGTCTCGTTGTCCACGGCGGAGGTCGCCTCGTCGAGGACGACGACGGGCGAGTCCTTGAGAATCGCGCGGGCCAGGGCGATCCGCTGCCGCTGGCCGCCGGAGAGCGCGGCGCCGCGTTCACCGATGAGGGTGTCGTACCCGTTCGGCAGGGTCGTGACGAAGGTGTGGGCCTCGGCCATGGCGGCGGCCCGGACGACGGCCTCGTCGGAGGCGTGGAAGCTGCCGTAGCGGATGTTGTCGGCGATGCTGCCGTCGAAGAGGAACGGGTCCTGGGCGACGAAGCCGACGGCCTGGCGCAGGTCGTGCCGCCGCAGGTCGCGGACGTCCCGGCCGTCGAGCAGGACCCGGCCGGACTCGGCGTCCTGGAAGCGCATGAGCAGTTTGGCGATCGTCGTCTTGCCGGAGCCGGTGGCGCCGACCAGGGCGGTGACCCGCCCGGCCGGGACGGTCAGCGAGAGGTTGTCCAGGGTCGCCGGGCGGCCGGGGTAGGCGAAGGTGACCTCCTCCAGGACGATCTCGCCGCGTACGGAGGAGAGGTCGAGCGTCTCGTCCCCGCGGTCGGACTCGACGGGCAGCTCCCGCAGCCGCTGGACCCGTTCGTGGGAGGCGAGGGTCCGCTGGTACTGGTCGGCGATGTCGCCGAGCCTGCTCATCCGCATGAGCAGCATCTGCGGGAGCCCGATCAGGGGACTGAACACCTCGAAGCGGAGGGTGCCGTCGAGGACCGCACGGCCCCCGATGAGCAGGGTGCCGGCCATCGACGCGGTGGTGCAGGCCCGGACGGTCTCGCCGTGGCGGAGGGTGCCGCGGTCGGTGCGGTGGCTGCTCTCCTGGACCGCGTCGCTCAGCCGGTCGACGCGGTCGGCCTCGTACGCCTCGGTGCAGAAGCTCTTGACGGTGGCGCCGGCTTCGAGCGAGTTGATCACCTGGCTGCCCAGCCTGGCGCGGTGTTCGCCGGTGGCGGCGTAGTCCGTCGCGGCCTTCTCCCGGTGGCGCAGGGAAAGCCAGGCGATGACCGGGATCGGGAGGAAGGCGATCCAGGCGATCTGGGGTGCCAGCAGGAGGAACGCCGGTACGAGCAGGACCAGGCTCGTGCCGAGTTGCAGCACGTCGTTGGCCGGTCCCGCGAAGAAGGCGCCGAGCTGGCCGACATCGTCGGTGAGGGTGCCGGCCACCCTGCTGGTCCGCTCGCCCTCCAGCTGCCCCAGTTCGAGGTGCTGGACATGCCGGTAGGTGCGTCCCCGCCAGTCGTGCTCGACGTCCTGGCCGAGCCGGCGCCATTGGAGGTTCGAGGCGTACGAGAGTCCAGCGACGGCGGCGCATGCGGCGGCCACCAGCCCTGCCAGGCCCCAGAGCTGGGCGGACGCCGTGGCCAGGCCGAGGCGCGCCAGCGGTGCCGCCTCGCCCTTGATGAGCACCAGGCCGGTCCATCCGAGGAAGGTGCCGAGCGCCATCTCCGCGACCTGGCAGGCGACGGACAGGGCGGCGGCCCGGTAGAGCCGGGGGCGGTGCGGTCCGACGATGTCCAGCAGGGGGTGCCGTTCGGCTTCGGGTCCAGCCGCGTCGGCCGTTTTGCGCCACGCCTTCCGCAGGACCACCGCGGTCGCCGCGGCCACTCCGCCGACGGCCACGAGTTGCCTGGTCAGCGCCGAGCCCTTGACCAGCGCGGTGCCGGCCGCGACCCCGCCGCCGACGGCGAGCACCGGCCGTACGACGAGGCCGCGGTCCACCCGGGGGGCCGGCACGGACCGGTCCGTCTCCGCTCGTGCCGTGCCGGCCGCTTCCCGGGCGAGCCTTGCGACGGTGCGGCCGATGATCCGGCCGACGTCGGCGGCGCGCAGCCGTGCGTCGTGCCGGACGAGCACCCCGCCGGTGACCGGGCTGGCCTGGGCCTCGGTGATCCCGGGGATGTGGCGCAGCGCGGCGGCGAGGATCTCGGCCGTCCGGGGGCGTCCGACGACGAGCCCGACGTCCCAGCGCTGGCGGCCCGGTGTGACCGAGCGAGGGCTCGCGGCCGGTTCCATGGAGCGGAATCCGGATGCGGCTCCCAGTAGCGATGGCATGTGTACGTTCACCTGTTTGCGGAGGTCGCGGAAGGCCGTCACGGAGTCGACGGATCGGGGCGACGGAACGGGAATGAGATTCGGAGCGGGCCGACGGCGACACCGGAGGGGTGCGCGGGCGGGGCGGCCCGAGAACGGCCGCCACCCTGGCGCGCTCCGCCGTAGTCGATCGGCGGGCTCGCCCGGTGGCGGCCGCGGGTCGCACAGACCCGTCAGTGCGTCTTTCCGGCGGCGCTCTCGGCGGTCGCGCGGATCTTCGGGGTCCTCCGGTCCCCCTTGACACCGGTTTCGGTCGTGTGCTGACCGGGCACCGAGTGGCCCTCGGTGTCGCCGGCGGCGATCTGGGCGGCGACCACGTCGGCGGCGACCTCGGCCGCGAGGTCGTGGATGTTCTCCCCGGCCTCGTGGGCCGCCTTCTTCACCTCCATCGCGATTCCGACGGACGCTCTGACGACTCCACCCACCAGTGGCTTCAGCAGACGCTTGGCCAGCGGCGCGACGATGAGCCCGACGAGAAACGGCGGTACTACAGGCGGCATGACGCTCCATCCTCTCCACGCATACGTATGACAGGGAACCCGGGTACGACGAGAATGGGAGCGGCGCACCGCCGGGCGGAAACAGGTAATTCCGTTTCGAATTCCGGAACGGACCGGAAAAACCGGCACGGCCCTGGAACCCGAATTCCCGGACGACAGGAACACACCGTCCGATCCCTTGATCACGGTAGTCGAACAGCGCCCGCTTCGGCCAAACGGATTCCCCCGGATTCACTCGTGTGAGTGTGAGTGGCTATTTCCCGTGTCCGGAATTGAACGCCCCCAGCACACTTTGAGAATGATTATGTGATTATCCTTTTCCAAACATGCCGCCCGGCACACGCCCCGACGCCGCCGCCCCGACTCGTTCGGGTGAATCAGGTTCGGCCGCACCTGTCGATCCCGGCCGCGCCCAGCCCGGCGGCCAGGCGATTCCGGGCACTCGAACAGGCTTCCTGTGCAAGGAAGTTGGATCATCACCACCACGCTCCGGTGGCACCATGGCGCCATGCTCCGACGCACCCCGCCGGCCGCTCTGACGGCCGCGCTCACCGCCTCGGCCCTCGCGCTGAGCGGCTGCGGCGGCGTCGCCCGCTCCTCGACGACCACCCCCCTGGTGGACGGCGGCACCGTCCGGATCGCCGAGGCCAGCGAGACGCCGAGCTTCGACCCGTACTCCACCTTCGGCGCCTCCCAGGCCCGCTACGCCTACGACTCCCTGGTGAACCCCGCCCCCGACGGCGGCCTGGTCACCGGCCTGGCCTCCTCCTGGCGGGCGACGGCCACCAGCGCCGTGTTCACGCTCCGCGCGGGCGTCACCTGCTCCGACGGCACCGTCCTCACCGCCTCGGCGGTCGCCCGGTCGCTGACCTACGCGGCGGACCCGGACAACCAGCTCGCCGGAGCCCGTACGGTGCTGCCGAACGTCCCCTTCACGGCGCGCGCCGACGACCGGACGCGCACGGTGTCGGTGTCGGCGGGCGCCCCGTTCCCCTTCCTGGTCCGCACCATCGGTCTGCTGCCGATCGTCTGCCCCGCGGGCCTGGACCGGCCCGGCTCGCTCGCCCGCGCCACGCAGGGCACCGGCCCCTACGTGCTGACCCGCTACACCCCCGGTGGGCCGTACGAGTTCACCGTCCGCGACGGTTACAGCTGGGGGCCGGCCGGCGCGACGACCGCCGAGCGCGGCCTGCCCGCGCGCATCGTCCTCTCGGTGGTGCCCCAGACGTCCACGGCGGCGAACCTCCTGCTGACCGGGGGCGTCGACGTCGCGCGGGTGAGCGGCCCCGACCGCGCCCGGCTCACCGGCCACGGCCTGGCCGTCTCCGAGGTCGCGACCGTCGTCGGGCTCACCTTCTTCAACCAGCGCCCGGGCCGGGTCCTCGCCGACCGCGCGGTGCGCCGGGCCCTGGTCTCCGCCCTCGACCGCCGGGGGCTCGCCAACGTCGCCGTGGGCGGCACCGGCAGCCCCGCCCAGGACTTCGGCGCCGAGGGGGCCGTCTGCCATGCCGACCTCGCCGACGCCAACCTGCCCGCGCTGGACGCCGCGCAGGCGCTGCGGGAGGCGGGCTGGACCCGTTTGGCCGGCGGCCCGCCTGCCAAGGACGGCCGAACCCTCCGGCTCCGCCTGATCACCAGCCCCGATCTCGGGCCCACGCTGGCGTCCGTCGCCGAGCTGATGGCCCGGGAGTGGACGGCGCTCGGCGCGCAGGTCGAGCTGGTCACCGAGAGCCTGCCCGCCCTGGTCAACGCGATGTACACGACGGCCGACTTCGACGTGGTGGTCGGCAGTACGCCGGGCTTCGCCCTGCCGGCGGGATTCATCCCCTTCTTCTCGGGCCCCGCCCCCGCCGAGGGCCTGAACTTCGCGGGGGTGACGGATCCCGAGTACGACGCACTGGTCGCCCGGGCCCTCCGGGAGCCGGACACCACAGGGTGCGCCACATGGAACAGGGCCACCGCCGCGCTCTTCCGCTCGGCCGACGCGCTGCCGATCGCCGAGGGCCGCAGCGGCGTGTACGGCCACCGCACCACGTTCACCACCACGTTCGGCGGTCAGCTCGTCCCCACGAGCATCCGCCTCCACCAGTGATCCCGGGGCCCGCCATGACCTTTCCCGCACTGCTGCGGCACCCCTGGACGGTGTTCCTGGGCCGCCGCGGCATCCGGCTCCTGCTCTCCCTCGGCATCGTCCTCACCGCGTCGTTCGCGATGATCCGCCTCATCCCCGGCGACCCGGTGCGCGCCGCGCTCGGCGTGGACGCCGCGCCCGACCTCGTCGCCGCCCGGCGGCACGCGCTCGGGCTGGACATGCCGTTCCTGGCCCAGTACCGGCAGTACCTCGGCGGTCTGCTGCACGGCGACCTCGGGACCTCACTGGTCACCGGGGCGCCGGTCGCGGAGCTGGTCCGCACCCGGCTGCCGGCCACCCTGGAGATCGCCGGCCTCGCCTTCCTCACCGCACTCGCCATCGCCCTGCCCGGCGGTCTGCTCGCCGCCGTCCGCACCCGCGACGGCCGCCGACCGCGCACCGAGCTGGCGTTCACCACGGTCACCGCCGGTCTGACCGGGGTCCCGGACTTCGTGCTGGCCGCCGGGCTCACCGCCCTGCTCGCCGTCGGCCTCCAGCTGTTCCCGGTGGCCGGTGCGGCGGGCGTCGCCTCCCTCGTGCTCCCCGTCGTCGCGCTCTCCCTCACGCCCACCGCCGTACTCCTTCGCATCGTCAGGGTGGAGGCGCTGAAGGTGCTGGACGAGGACTATCTGCGTACCGCCCGGAGCAAACGGCTGTCCGCCGCACGCCGCCATCTGCGGCACGCGGCACCGAACATGGCGTCCGCGGCGCTCACCGTCGCCGGGAGCCTGCTGCCCGCCCTGATCGCGGGCACGGTCCTGGTCGAGAAGGTGTTCGCCTGGCCCGGCATCGGGTCCGCGATGGCCCAGTCCGTGGTCGCGCAGGACTATCCGGTGGTGCAGGCCATGGTCCTGGTGCTCGGCGCCACCGTGCTGCTGGCCGGCCTCCTGGTCGATGTGCTGCTCGCCCTGCTCGACCCGCGCTCGGCGATCCGGGAGATGTGATCATGCCCCTTCCCACCGGTCTCCGGCGCTCCCCCATGGCCTGGATCACCGGGGTCATGCTGGCGTCTCTCGTCGTACTCGCCGTGGCCGGCCCGCTGTTCTGGGGCGCGGCGGCCGACCGTCCCGACCCCTCGGCCGTGCTGCAGGGGCCCTCGGCGTCGCACTGGGCCGGTACGGACGGCCTCGGCCGGGATCTGCTGGCCCGCGTCCTGGCGGCGGGCCGGTCCTCGCTGCTGCTCGCGCTGGCGTCCGTGCTGCTCGGCGCGACCGCAGGCGTGCTCCTCGGGGCCTGTACGGCGGTCGTCGGCCCGCGCGCCCGCCGGCTGGCCGCCGGGCTGATCAACCTGCTGCTCGCGTTCCCGGCACTCCTGGTCGCGATGTTCCTCGCGGTGGTGTTCGGCGCGGGCACGGCCGGGGCGGTGCTGGCTCTCGCCGCCGCGAGCGTGCCCGGGTTCGCGCGGCTGGCCCAGACGCTCGCGGCGGGCGTCGCCGGCACCGACCACCTGGCCGCCGCCCGGGTCCTCGGGCTGAGCCGGTTCCGGCTGCTGTGGCGCCATGTCCTGCCGAACATCGCCGAGCCGTTGCTCCTGAGCGTCACCACGGCGGCGGGTACCGCCCTGGTCGCGCTCTCCGGACTGAGCTTCCTGGGCCTGGGCGTCCAGCCTCCGGGCTACGACTGGGGGCAGCTGCTCAGCCAGGGGCTCGACCGGATCTACGCCGAGCCGCTTCCGGCGCTCGCCCCGGGCCTGGCGCTCGTGTACGCGGCCTTGACGTTCCAGCTGCTGGGCGAGGTCCTCGCCGGGGGCGCCGCCCGGCAGGGCCCGGTGGTGCGCATCCCGGCGCAGCGCTCCGCCCCGAGCGGCCCGGCCGAGGACGGGCAGGTCCTTCAGGTCGAGGGCCTCACCGTCGACCTGCCGACCCCCGCCGGACCGATCCGCCCGGTGCGCGGGGTGAGCCTGTCGCTGGGGCGGGGCGAGATCGTCGGGCTGGTCGGCGAATCGGGGTCGGGCAAGTCACTGACCGCGCTCGCCGTCGCCGACCTGCTCCCTCACGGCGCCCGGGTCTCCCGGCGGACGCTGCGCCTGCTCGGGACCGACCTCGGCGCGCTGACCCGGAAGGAGCGGGACCGGCATCTCGCGACGGGCCTGTCGGTGATCTTCCAGAACCCGGCGTCCGCGCTCAACCCGGCCCTGCGCATCGGCACCCAGCTCACCGAGGCGGTCCGGGCCCATCGCGGGACGAGCCGCGCCGAGGCCACCGCCCAGGCCGCCGAGGCCCTGCGCCGCGTCGCCCTCCCCCCTTCGCTGCTGCGCTCGCGCCCGTACGAGCTCTCCGGCGGCCAGCGCCAGCGGGTCATGATCGCCGCCGGGCTGATGGTGCGGCCGGGGCTGATCATCGCGGACGAGCCGACGACCGCGCTCGACGTGACCGTGCAGCGTCAGATCACCCGGCTTCTCGTGGACATCCGGCGGGACACTTCCGCCGCGATCCTGTTCATCAGCCACGATGTCGCGCTGGTCGCCGAGTTCTGCGAGCGGGTGCTGGTCATGTACGCGGGCACCATCGTCGAGGCCCTGCCCGTCGGCCGGCTCGCCACGGGCGCCCGGCACCCCTACACCCGGGCGCTCGTCGCGTCGGTCCCGGACCTCACCGCCGGCCGGGGCCGCCCGCTGCCGACGGTCGAGGGCGCCCCGCCCGATCCGCACGCGCCCCCGCCGGGCTGCGCGTTCGAGGCCCGCTGTCCGCGCCGCCGGGACCGCTGCGCCGAGCAGGCGCCGCCGTGGGACGACCTGGGCTCCGGCCACCGGGTCGCCTGCTGGTACCCGCTGCCGGTGCCGGCGGCCCCGGAGACGGTGACCGCGTCATGACGGCGCTCCGGGTGGACGGCGTCACCGTCCGGCGCACCGGCCCCGGTGGCGCCTTCGCCGCCGTGGACGGGGTCTCGCTGGAGATCGCGCCCGGTACGACGCTGGGCCTCGTCGGGGAGTCGGGCTCCGGGAAGTCCACGCTGGCGGGCGCGATCGTCGGGCTGGTCCCGGTGCGGGCCGGCCGGATCCTGGTCGACGGGGAGGAGGTCCGCACCCGCACCGTCCGGGACCGGCGCCGCCTGGCCCGCCGGGTGCAGGTGGTGCTCCAGGACCCGGACACCGCGCTCGATCCCCGTATGACCGCCCGTCAGACGCTGGCCGAGGCAGCCACGGTGTTCCGCCGGCTCGGCCGGGCGGGGCGTGCGGAGCGCGTCGCCGAGCTGCTGGACCTGGTCGGCCTGGACCCGGGGCTCGCCGACCGGCTGCCCCGGCAGCTGTCCGGGGGGCAGCGGCAGCGGGTGGCCCTGGCCCGTGCGCTGGCCGTCGAGCCGGACCTGCTGATCGCCGACGAGATCACCTCGGCGCTCGACGTGTCGGTGCAGGCATCCGTCCTGAACACGGTCGGCCGGCTTCAGCGGGAGCTCGGTCTGTCCATGCTGTTCATCGGCCACAACCTGCCGGCGGTCTGCCATGTCTCCGATGTGGTAGCGGTCATGCGGCACGGCCGCATCGTGGAGACCGCCCCCACCCGAACGCTTTTGAGCGCACCGGCCCACCCGTACACCCGCACGCTCCTCGACTCCGTACCGTCCCTGCGCACTCAGCTGCCCGGGGAAATGAACGCGTGACCGCCAGGAATGCATTTCAGTCATTCCGCTGTCAAGCCGCCGCTCGATTCCTCACGCTCACGGATTACCGCGCACTTTTCCCGCGGGTTTTCCGTGAGACGATGCGGCGGCTTCGGAATGCGACGGGGCCTTTCTCGAACCGCTTTCGAAAGGTACGGAATATGGGAGTTCTCGCGCCCGGCCAGACTCTGCCCCATCAGCGCCGGCCCCATCAGACCGGTGCCGGCCTGTCCGTGCCGTTCACCGTCGCCGGGACCGGGATGCACCTCCCGCCGGCGGTCGTCACCAACCAGGAGCTGACGCGCACCCTGGACACGAGCGACGAGTGGATCACGAGCCGGACCGGCATCCGCGAACGCCGGTGCCTGGCGCCGCACTTGGCGACCTCGGACATGTGCGTCGCCGCCGCGCGTCCGGCGTTGGAGGCGGCCGGGGTGGAGCCGCACGAGGTGGACGCGGTCATCGTGGCCAGCTACACGGGCGACCAGCCGCTCGTGTCGACCGCGCTGATCGTCAAGGACGCCCTCGGCTCCCACCGCGCCCTGTCGCTGGACGTCACCCAGGCCGCGTGCGCCTCCGGCATCCAGGCCATGCTGATCGCCGCACACCTCCTTCAGAATCCCTCCATCGGCACGATCCTGCTCCTCGCGGCCGACTGCGCGTCCAGGATCACCGACCCCGCCGACCGCACCACGCGCGTCTTCTTCGGGGACGCCGCGGCGGCCGTCGTCCTCACCCGAAGCGAGACGCCCGGAGCCGGTCTGCTCTCCTACGACCTGGGCTCCCAGCTCTCGTACGACGTCCAGATCCCCGCCGGCGGCTCCCGGCTTCCGGCGAGCACCGCCACCGTCGCCGCCGGGGAGCACTACCTGCACATGGACGGGCGTGCCGTGTGGGACACCGCGACGACCCGGCTCCCCGAGAGCATCCGCAGCGCCGCGCACCGGGCCGGCGTGCCGGTCGACCAGGTCCGGCACTTCTTCCTGCACCAGGCCAACCTGAACATCCTCAACGAGACCCTGAGCGCCCTCGACGTCCCCGCCGACCGCGCCACCGTCACCATCGACCGGCTGGGCAACACCGGTTCGGCGGGCGTGTTCACCGCGCTGCACACCTCGGTGGCCGAGGGCGCCCTGCTACCGGGGGACGTCTACGTGCTCTCCGGCATCGGCGCGGGTTTCCAGTGGGGCAGCCTCTGCCTGCGTCACGCCTGAGTCAGCGTGTCGTTCGGGGTCTCCACGGACGAGTGAACTGCCTGCCGTACCGTGGCGCACCGTCTGCCGCGAACGTCAGCATGGACGCATGATCATCACGCGCTCCGGGGCCGACCGGGCCGCCCAGGCCCGGGCGGCCGAAGTCCAGCTCGCCACCGACGGCATCGGCGGGGTGGTGTTCGGCTGGGTCGACAACGCCGGTCTCACCCGGGTGAAGTCGGTGCCCCTCAGCCAGCTCGTACACGCCGCCGAGTTCGGAGTCGGCGCCCCGCCCTGCTTCGATGTCGCCCTGGTGGACGACTCGTTCACCTCCGCACCCTCCAGTACGGGTGCGGTGGGCGACCTGCGCCTCGTCCCGGATCTCGACCGGCTCACCCCTCTCGCGGCCCAGCCCGGCTGGGCCTGGGCCCCGGCCGATCGCTACTCCCAGGACGGCGCTCCGTACCCCGGCTGCCAGCGCGGCTTCGCCCGCCGGGCCACGGAGGCCGTCGAGCGGCGCGGACTGACGTTGCGCGCGGGGATCGAGGTCGAGTGGGCGGTGGCCGACGCCGCCGGAGGTCCGGCGACGACCGGGCCCGGATACGGCATGACCCGCTTCATCGAGCACTCGGACTACCTCCGGGACGTGCTGCGAGCCCTCACCGAGCAGGGGCTCACCGTGGCGCAGCTCCACCCGGAGTACGCCGCCGGGCAGTTCGAGGTCTCCGTGGCCGCCGAGGGACCGGTCGAGGCGGCCGACACGACGATGCTGGTCCGCCACACGATCCGGGCCGTCTCCGCCCGGCACGGCCTGCGCGTCTCGTACGCCCCCGTCTTCGCCGAGGGCGCGCTCGGCAACGGCGGCCACCTCCATCTCAGCCTCTGGCGCAACGGCCGCAACCTCGGCCACGGCGGCTCGGGGCCGCACGGGCTGCACCCCGAGGCGGAGCACTTCCTCGCGGGCGCACTGGCGGAACTGCCCGCGCTGCTCGCCCTCGGGGCGCCCGGCGTCGCCTCCTATCTGCGCCTGGTCCCCGCCCACTTCGCCGGGGCGTACCGGTGCTGGGGGCTGGAGAACCGCGAGGCGGCGCTGCGCCTGGTCACGGGGTCCGCCGCCGGGCAGGCGAACGCCGAGTTCAAGTGCTTCGACGCCGCCGCCAACCCGTATCTCGCGGTGGGCGGTGTGCTGGCCGCCGGCCTCGCCGGCCTCGACGCCGGACTGCCCCTCCCTCCCGAGACCCGGGGCGACCCGGCCGCGGCGGCCTCCGCCGAGCGCCTTCCCGTCAGCCTGTCGGAGGCGGCCGACGCGTTCGAGAAGTCCGCGCTGCTGCGACAGGCGCTCGGCCGCGAGCTGTACGAGGCGGTGCTGGCGGTGCGGCGGGCGGAGGCGGAGCTGTTCGCCGGGCGCTCGGACGCGGAGGTGATCGAGGCGACGCGCTGGCAGTACTGACGGCGCGTCAGTGCGAAACGCCCAGCTCTCGCACCATGTAGACCGCGTCCGGGCCGTAGCTCGCGGGCAGCGGGGTGCCGGGCCGGGCGCGGTAGCCCAGCGCGGCCCACATGCCCTGCGTGCCGTGCACGGCGACCAGCGAGAGGGTCCGGTATCCGGCCGCCCGCCCGGCTTCCTCCAGGTGCCGTAGCACCCGGGGAGCCAGGCCGCGGCCGCGCACCCGCTCTGCGATCACCAGGTCGTGCAGATGCAGATTGGTCGCCGCCGGCCCTCCTTGTTCGGGCAGGCTCAGATCCGGGCAGCGGCCGAGCGGGTACGGCAGGGCGAGCAGGTAGCCGCCGAAGGCGCCCTCGTACTCCAGCACGAAGCAGGTCGACGGCGAGGCGCGGTGCCGGGACCGCAGCGCCTCCTCGCCCTCGGACAAGCCGCTTGCCGAGTAGGCCCGTTGCTCCCACGCGACCACCTCGCCCCAGTCCTCTTCCCGCAGCAGCCGGATCATCCCCGAGTCCGTCATGCGCCACCGACGCAGGTGTACGGCAGGGGTGCGAAGCCGTTGAAGCCCCGGGTGGTGTACGCCATGGCGTACGCGCCGCAGGAGTGGATCCAGACCGGGTCCCCGGAGGTAACCGCGTACGGCACGCGGACGGGGCCACCCTCGCGCGCGTACGCGTCGTCGCTGTCGCAGGTCGGCCCTGCCACCACGGCCTCGACGAACCGGCCGTCGGCATGGGACGGAAACTCCAGCCGGTACCGCAACTGGTCCATTTCGTAGAGGCCGTTGAACTTGCCGCAACTGAGATACAGCCAGTCCTCACGGGTGCCGTCGAGCCGTTGACGGGAGGTGAGTCTGGCGACGTGGGCCCGGATCGCGCCGTGATCGGCGACCAGGTGCCGGCCGGGCTCCAGCAGGAAGCGCAGCGGCCCCGCGTTGACGGCCCGCAGACGTTCCATGCCGTCGCGGATCACCCGGAAGATCTTGTCCATCGGCGGTTCCAGCGGCCGCCCGTACCGGTCGAGCACACCGAGCGCCGGCAGCCCTCCGCCGAGGTTGATCCGGTCCGGCACGATGCCTCGCCGGTTGAGCGTGCCCAGCAAGTCAGCCAGCGTCTCGATCGCCTCGCCCCATGCCTCCGCCGTCATCTGCTGGGAGCCGACGTGCACCGACAGCCCGGACGGCACGAGGCCGGCGGACCGGGCCGCTCCGAGCACGCGCAGGGCGTCCTCGGGCGAGCATCCGAACTTGTGGCTGAGCCCCCACAGCGCACCGCTCCCGGTGGTGGATACCCGGCAGAACACCCGTGCACCGGGCGCGTGACGCGCGATCGCCGCCACGTCCTCGCGGCTGTCGGTGGCGAAGTCGCGTACACCCAGCCGGTACGCCTCGGCGATGTTGCGGTCGGATTTGACGGTGTTGCCGTAGTGGATCAGCCCGGGCCCCACTCCGGTGCGCAGCGCCTGCACGATCTCCTGCGGACCGGCCGCGTCGAAGCCGGACCCGAGCCGGGCGAGATGGCCGAGCACTTCGTCCACCGGGCACGCCTTCATGGCGAACCGGACCTCTGCGTCCGGCAGTTCGGCGCGCACGGCGGCGTACTGACGCCCGATGCCGTCCAGGTCGTACACCAGGGTGTCCTCGGACGCGGCGGCGAGCGCGGCACGCAGCGCGGATGGCTCGGCCAGGGTGTGCCCGCCGGCTCTCCCCCGGTCGCCCGCCCGGCGCTGCGTGGCGATCTGACGCGTGTCGGAGCACTGAGGCGTCACGTACGAACTCCCGATTCGGTGGACGACCGGCGCCAAGTTCCCTCTGGCAGCCGTGAGATGAAGGAGGCGGCGCGGACCGGCTGGGGTGCCCCCGGCTTCCCTCCTCGCCACAACTCTAGGGAGATGTGGGGCCGCGCCTGTCCGGTGTCGGAGGCGGTCGCCGCGTACGACACCGCTTGCGGGGCCCGAGGCCGCCGCAGCGCACCGGGCAGCGGTGCCTCGGTGCCCGCGGGGCAGGACCACCCGAACGGCTCTGGTACGCGCATCCCCGATCTTGACGGTCTCGGCCATCGTCGAGCGCGGGAGCACGGCCGAGGCCGTGCTCCCCCGGCTGGGTACACACCGGCGTCTCTGAGCCGTGTTAGTGCGCATGGCGCAGAGACAACTGGGTCGACGCCGGACGAAGCGGGAGGTGAGATCGATGACTGCCGTAGAGACCGTTGCCGCACGCAGCGCCCTCCGGACCATCCTCACGTCCCGGGCCCCGGTCTGATCTGAGCTTCGCGCTCCTGCACGGGCCCCTTGTTCAAGGGTCTTTACGTTGTCTCAATTCTCGCACCACCACCATGCCCAGCCGTACTCCCTCGCGGATTACGGCTGGGACGAGGCGTGGGGTCACGCCTTCTCCCCCTATCGCGAGGCCGGACTGATCCCGACCTGCGTCGTGCACGCCGAACACGGCGCGTGCGAAGCGGTCAGCGACGCCGGAGTCCTCCATGCGGAGATCCCCGGCGGCGCCGGGCCGGGATCGCCCACCACAGGCGACTGGGCTGTCCTGTCTCCCGCCACCACGAGTCGCGGGCCGGTGCTGCATGCGGTACTGGACCGGCGCACCTCGCTCGTGCGGTCCACCGCTTCGCGTACCTCCCAGGGCCAGGTCCTGGCCGCGAACGTCGACACCATCGCGGTGGCGGTGTCACTGGCTGTTCCGCAGAAGCACGGCAGGACGGAGCGCATGCTCGCCCTGGCCTGGGAGAGCGGTTCGAAGCAGGAAGCGGCGTGGCGCACAATGGACGCAACGAGTTGCGGGCATCGCTCGCCATGAGCGCGCGGTGGGTCCATCGGCGGAGGATCTCCGGCGTTCCGGCTTCCTGATCGTGGTACCCGAGAGTGTGTCCCTCCGGCTCGGGGCTGCGGCGTGCGCGTGACGGAACAGGCGGGGCGGCATGGTTCTGCGCAATTGAGCGATGGGCCACGAAACAGGCAGGTCTCACCGTAGACTTGCGCTTCATGGAGCGCTTAGATCCCATCAACCCACCCGGTGTCGGGCATGCCGTGACGCAGGACGCTGTAGTGATCATCCCCGGGATCATGGGCAGCGAGCTGATCGAGACGGACACCGGACGTGTGCTGTGGGGCATGCGGACAGCGCTCGCTTACTCCGCCCGCTGGCACCACAAGACCGGGATGGCGACGCTCGCCGTCACTGAGGACGAACGGGCCGGGCGAACGGGCCGGATCACCGCCAGCCGACTGCTGAAATTCGCCTCCTGGTCGCCCCTCCTCGGGGGATTCGAGCCATACACCAATCTAGTGCGCGGGATCTTGCCCGCCGTTGCCGACCGGGCCGCAATCTGCGAGTTCGCGTACGACTGGCGGCTCCCGGTCGCGTACAACGCCCGGCTGCTGGCCGATGAGATCGACCGGCACCTGCAGGCGTGGACGGAACACCCCGCGCACCGAGAGGCCCAGCGCCGTGACCGGGACGGCCGGCCGGCCGAGGTGGTGCTCGTCGCCCACTCCATGGGCGGCTTGCTCGTCCGGGAACTGGCCCGGATCTCCGGTGCGATGGACTGCGTCCGGGCGACGCTCACCCTCGGCACTCCCTTCCACGGTGCGGTCAAGGCGGCGGCAATCCTCAACTCCGGGCACGGGGCCCCCGTCCCGCTGCCCCACCGGCAGCTGCGCGACCTGGCCCGCACCCTTCCCGGGCTGCACGATCTGCTGCCCTCCTACCGGTGTCTCGAGACCGATGACGACATGGTCGTGCCGACGTCCGCCGACATTTCCCGCCTCGGCGGTGACCGCGAGCTCGCCGAGGCTTCCCTCGACCGTTCGGCGTCGCTGCAGTCCGTACGCATCCCGGACCACGTGATGGCCGTCGGCATCGACCAGCACACCATGCAGAGCATGCGGCTGAAGGACGGGGCCGTCATTCCCCAGCCGTATATCTTCCAACGGCACGCGGACAACTCGGTGATGAGGGACGCAATCGGACGGCCGCTTACGGATGACTGCGGCGGTGACGGCACCGTCTACCGCTACGCCGGACACATCGCCGGCACCGATGAGGGCGGAACCCACGCCCAGCAACACGGCGCACTGGCCACCTGCGGCAGCGCGATCGACCGCGCGCGCGGGCTGCTGACGGGGCTGCGCCGTCTCGAGGATCTGGGACAACGCCTCGGACACGGCATGACGGGGCTGGAGACGCCCGATCTCGTGTCCGTGCAGGAGGAGTTCGAGATCGTGGTCACCGGTGACGACGACCCTCGCCGGATGACCTGCCAGATTCAGGACACCGGCGACACCGACCGCGTCGTCGACACACCGCGGCTGCCGCCGCGCCGCGACACCTCCGACGCACTGCGCGTCCGCTGCCGGCTCCGGAAACCCGGTTTGTACCGGATCAAGGTGTCCGGTGGCAGCGAACCGGTCACCCGGCTGATCCTGGTCAGCGCCGAGGACCCGGACTTCGGCGGCTGACCGGTGTGGGGGGAGGACACGGGCTCCGAGGAACAGCCGGACGAGGAAGGCTTCGACGTCTACGCCGTGGCGCTCGGAGACTACGTACGGCAGGAGAACTTCGACGCCGACCAGGAGGCCGAGGCGATCGGTGAGCTGCTCGCCCAGTTCGGCGGCGTTCCCGTCCCCTGGCACGTGAAGCCCGCGGAACGCGACCTCACCCAGGTCGACCTGCGGCTGCGGGATTGGGCCTACCCGTCCGAGGTCCGGGGCGGCGTGCTGCTCTGGATCGGACACGGCACGTCGAACGCGGAGGACGCCTCGCTCTACGTGCGGGGACACGCCGCGGCCGCGGACGACACTGAGCTCTCCGCTGCAGCCTTCGCCAAGCAAGTCGTCAAGGCACGGCGGCTACGGTCGTACTACGACAAGTGGGACATCATCGTCGTCGAGGCGTGCGGCGCCGAGGGGTTCGTCGAGCGTGCCCTCGCCGAGCTCGGCGCGGCGAGGAGCGCCAGCGGCCTGCTGCTCGTCGGCTCGGGACGCGACGAAGGGATTGGGCACCTAGGCACGTTCCGGCGCACCCTCACGGACATCCTCACCAACCGGTACTCGGACCACGACACGGAGATCCCCGTTAGCGGACTGGCGCAGTACCTCGACGAGGCGCGCACCCTGTCCGTCTTCGCCCTCAACCTCGGCGGCCTCCCGCCGCTGCGCCGACGCACCGCCTTCCCGGTCACCGCCTCGGTGGAGAACCACACCCGGCTCCACGAGGCGGTCGACGCCCTGCCCAAAGCCGAGCGCGCGCACCTCGTTCGCAAGGGGCTCGGCTCGGATTCGGGGGAGCTGTCCTGGTGCTTCGTCGGACGTGAGGCAGACCAGGACGCCATCGCCGGATGGCTCGCGGAACACCGCTCGGGCCTCCTCGTCGTCACCGGCCGTGCCGGGTGCGGCAAGTCCGCGCTGCTGGGCAACATCCTGCTGCACGCCGACACCGGCCTCGGTGAGCTGCTGCCGGTGCTGTCCCGGGCCGGGATTGCGGGCCGGGAACACGAAGGCGCCCCCGAACTGCCGGCGTTCGACGCCACGCTCCATCTGACCGGTGCCACCACTCACGACGTCACCACCCGCCTCGCCGAGGCCCTGTCCGTCGAGATGAGTCCGGACGCCCTGTATCCCGCCGAACGCTCCAACGCCCTTATTCGTGCCCTGCGTTCGGCATCACGCCCCGACCGGACGTACACGCTTCTCGCGGACGCCCTGGACGAAGCGCAAGAACCCGCACTCGTCGCCGTCCTGCTGCACGAACTCGGCACGCTGGACGGTGTGCGCATCGTCGTTGGCTCCCGCCCGTCCTCCTACGAGGGCCCCGACCGCCCGCCGAGTACCGACCGGGATCTTCTCGAGGCTCTCGGCGAGGGCGAGGAGCACGTCCACGTGCAGTGGTTACGCCGCGATGCCCAGGCCCTGTCCGAGTTCGTCACACAGGGCCTCGAGCAGGCACGGGCTGCCTTCACCGGCGGGCCGGAGACGTTCCGGGATGCCGTGCGGCGCGCCGCCGTGCTGATCGTCGGCGACGAGTACGCGGACCGGGACTTCCTATACGCTGACCTCGCCGTCCACGAGATCCAAGCCGACCCCGGTCTGCTGACCGCCGATCGCGTCGGCGAACTCGCCGATCTGCTGCGCGGCGACCACCGCACCCTGTTCGCGGCCGCACTCCGCCGACTCGGTGCCCGGCACGCCTGCGCCCCCCGGTTGATCGAGGCCCTCGCGCATACCCAGGGCAGAGGGCTGCCCCGAGCGGACCGGATCTGGGCCACCGCCGCCTCGGCGCTCGGCGACGGGCCCGCAGACCGGGTCGGCTCCGCCGACATCGACGACGTCCTCAAGGCGGCGGCGCCCTACATCATGCTGGACGGCGAGGACGGCCAAAGCGTCCACCGCCTGGCACACCGCACCTTCGCCGAGTACTTCACCCGGGCCGGATCGAGCGACACCGCCGAGAGCGCACTGCGGGTCACTGACGCGTTGGTGAGGCTCGCCGGCAGGAGCGCCGACCGGCCCCTCAACCCCTATCTGGAACGGCACCTCTCCGGTCACGCGGTCGCAGCCGGCAGCCACGGGTGGGCCGCCCTCGCCGAACGGCCGACCGTGCTGGACCGGCTGTCGGTACCGGCCGTCGCCACCGACGTCCTCCACGCGCTGGGCACATCGGTCGACCTGCCCCCGGCCGCCCTGGGCGTCCTGGACGCCGCGCACCTCATGCGGCGCGCCGAACCGACCGACCGGGTCGGCCTGCGGCAGCTCGGTACGGCCCGCGCGACCGGGAGCGCACCCGTGTGGGAAGAACCCGACGAGGCAATGCGGCGCGCGGGCTGGCAGGTGTGCTGGTCCCGGCTGCGGCCCCGACCGCCCAGGCTGACCCTCGACTGCCTGGGAGTGGCGGTCCGCTCCCTGACTCCCGTGGCAGGACCTGCCGGGAGCACTCTACTCGCAGCCGTCGACGACAGCGGCCTACTGCACGTCTGGGACCCGGCGCACGGGTACTCCGCCACGACCGCGGCAGCCTCCTCGCACGGGCCGGTGACCTCGGTCACCGCACTGCCGGGCACCCCCCTGCTGGGCACCGCCGGCCACGACAAGCGCGTGCGGATCTGGGACCTGTCCGCGCACCGTCCCCGCCTCGTCGGCTCCATCGGCAAAGGCATGTGGCCGCAGTCCCTGCACGGCTGCAGGGTCACAGGCCGAGCGGGCGAGGCCTCGACGGGTGCCCTGCTGGCGGTCGGGGACTTCGGCGGTGGGATCTGCCTCCTCGACCCGCTGACCGGCCAGGTGCGCCACCGGTTCCCCGGCGATGACAACGGACCGATCTGGGCTCTCACAACCTTCCGCGACGCCGACGGGGCCACGCTGCTCGCCGCTGCGGCAAGCGGCGGCATCCGGGTCTGGGCCGTCGACGACCGCCGCCGCCGGGGCGAGCCCGTGCGCCGCGACGGCGCGATTCCACGGGCCGTGGTTGCGTTCGACCCCCGCAACGGCCGCGGCACGCTGCTGGCCGGCGGATGGGACGACGGCCGCGTCCAGGTGTGGGACCCCACCACCGGCGAACCCGTCGTCGCGTTCGACTCCGACAGCCCCGTGTACGGGCTGGCCGTCCTCACCGCAGCACACGGCCGCGGTCCGCTGCTGGCCGCCGCTGGGGACGGAGCGGTCCGCCTCTGGGACGCGCTGACCGGTGTGCCCGAAGGGATGGCCGGTGCACCGTCGCAGGGCGCCACGGCTGAGGACAGCCAGGGCAGCCCCGGCCTCGGCGGCCGGGCAGCGACGGGCCTGGCCATCACTGCATTCGCGGTGCCGGGCGGCGACACCCTGCTGGCCACCGCCGCCGACAACGGCGCGGTCACCGTGTGGAACCCGCATCCCGGACCATGGACCTCCCCCACCGGCACCCGCACGACCGCCGACACACACCTGGGCAGGACCGTGCGGCTCACCACCGCCACGGGGCCCAACGGCCGCACCGTACTGATCACCGAGCACGACCGCGGCGCCCTTAACGCCTTCAACGCACTTACCGGGGAGCCCGTCGACGTGCCCCCTGGCCACCACCCCACCGGACCGCCTCCTGGAACCACCCCGATGCGCGGGCCGAACGGCGTGGCGCTGCGCGCCACGTATGGCAGGAGCGAGCAGATCGTGCTCACCGTCGAGGCGACGGGCCGCCCGTACGGAACGCCGCTGAGGGCCCATGCGAACTGGGTCACCGACGTCATCGAATTCACCACGAGCGACGGGCGGCGCCTCATCGCCTCCTGCGGCGACGGCAACGACTGCACTGTCCGGTTCTGGGACCCCGCGGACCCGACCGGCCCCGCGACCCCCATCGGCCGCCCACGCCCCGTCGACCGGAAGCCCTTGTACACCCTCAGGCTAGACACCGAGTGCCTCAGCCTGGCCGACCTCGGTGACGGCCGGATCGCGATCGGAACGGACGAGGGCGTCCTCGTCGTACGTATGGAGTCCTGGCTGCCAGCAGGACGGATGGAAGGGGGCCGTGATGTCCGCACCAGCCAAGGACAGTAGCTGGTACGCCCAACTGGTGGACCGGCTCTTCTGTCGGCCCGGGGCCTCCTACGGCCCGTACAAGAGGATCTCGGAACCCGTCATCGTGCTGGAGAACCGGCTGGTGCGGGTGCGGATGCAGACGCCCGGCGACGAATACGAGACGTTCGAGATGTCGCTCTTCGACGGCATCCACGAATTCGCGGGAGAACTCTGGGAGCACGAGGTGCGCAGCCTGCTGCGGCTCCAGGCGCTCAACCACACAGCCCTGCCGCAGATCAGCGATGGCAGTTTCGACGCGACCGAGGGCATCGCCTTCACCACGACCCAGGACAACGGCAGGCCGCTGAACATCGACTGGGCCGTCGCTTGGGCGAAGGAGCACCGGATCGTCGCCTTCGAACAGTTCAGCGTCCTCGTCGACGGGCTCAGCCAGTTGCACGGCTCAGGCATCCTGCACCGCAACCTCACCCTCGGCGCACTGCGGGTCAAGACGGGCTACGACGTGGCCTCCCAGCACATGGCCCTGGGCCTCGAACGCTTCGAGATGAGCACCCTCATCGGCAACCTGCTCCGCTCCATGGGCAGCCAGTCCCAGGGAACCGTTGCCCAGCAGAGCATCCGCAAGCTCTACCTAACGCCGCCAGAAGGCGTCGAACCAGCCCGTCACCTCTCCTACTTGGCACCCGAGACCCACCCCTCGCTCTTCGACGCGATTCCGGCCTCGCGCCGCGACTGGGACACCACGGACGTCTTCGGGCTCGGCGTCCTCGGCTTCGAGCTGTTCTGCGGCCCGATCAGCGAGTGCCTACCAGACAACTACGCGGGCGTCGCCCGCGCCGACGAGTCCGGTCTGCGCCAGGCGCTGGGCAAACTGCACCGCGCGATGCGGACCCACCTGGCCAACCGGCCCGAGATTCCTGCCGCCCTGACCCGACTGCTGCGGAGCATGCTGGAGCTGCGCCCCGAAGCGCGCATCACCTCGTTCGACGCCGCCCGCCGGATCGAACGGGACTGGGAAGCGGTCTGCGGTGTCTGGGAGGACAAGGACGAGAGTCAGCTCCCCCACCTCGTCGCCTTCATGCCCGACGAGTCCGTCGAGACGATCTACAAGCAGCGCAAATGGGTCTCTCGCAGTCCCGACGACGCGGCTGGCCGCGAGGAGCTGAAGGCATTCTTCGAGAAGGAGCTACGCCAGGCCGAACTGGTCAGGTCGCCCAACGGCGCCTTCGGCTACGCCACAGGCCAGGAGGAGAAGCTGCGCGAGGCGGAGTGGGTTCTCATCGGTGAGAGCGCCGTGTGGTTCTGCGCCTACCTTTACGACGACTTCGGCCCGAAGGGCGACCAGCGTATCTTCGACGACACCCTGGTCATCAAGTACCTCCGCGACCGCGACTACGCCCAGGAACTCGTCAACGCCTACCCTCGGCGCCGACTGTCGCGGATCGACCTGGTCGCCTACAAGGCCCGCCAGGACATCTCCCACCACCGCACCGGCCGACCATCATGGGCCCGGCTCACTGAGTCAGTATCCGTGGGCGCACGGAGCAAGGACCACAATGACGAGGCATTCCTCACCGCCCTCGACTTTCTGATTGACTACCAGACCGTGGAGCTCAACGCCCGCAAGTACCCATTCGTCCGTGTAGAGGAGCCAAGCGACGCAACGAAGGCCCAAACGAACTCGAACATCGCCGCGCTGACGTACGCCCAAGCCCGCGACGACGAGCGGCTGCACCGCAATCCGCTGCTCACCGCCTACACGTCGGACTCCCGCCGCCGCCCTCTCCTCGGTGACTTCGTGGCGGATCTGTCCGTGGACGAGGGGGACTTCGTCAAACTCGACTATTCGGAGCGGCCGTACTTCGGCCGCAACCCGGTCCAACTGCAGTTTCTCAAGCGACTCGACGCCCACTCGATCGAGGTGCGGAAGATCGGCGGAGGACCGGTCCCGGCATCCGGTTGGGTGCGTCCCTCCACCGATGCCGGAACCGACATCCAGCTCGGTCGGCAGGCCCGGGCCCGGCACTCTCTGGGAAACCTGCCCGGACTCATCCGTGCCCTCCGCGAGCCTCTCTCCATCGACCTCGGGCGGGGGCGTTACAACGACATCGACGACGGGACCCTGGCGGGCAACGCCCCCGACGTTATTCGGGACATGCTGGCGATGCACCCCTTCTATGCCCTTCAAGGCCCGCCGGGCACCGGCAAGACCACCGTGGCCACCCGCGCCGTAAGCCGCTATCTGACGATGGAGAAGGGCGCACGCGTCCTGGTCAGCGCCCAGTCGAACTACGCCCTGGACAACCTCGGCATCCGGCTGGCGGAGGAGCTCGCCGACGGCATCGGCAAGGGACAGATCCTGCTGCTGCGGGAGATGTCCGAGGCCCGGGGCATCGACAAGGTCGACGAGCAGCTGCACAAGCACACCCTGCCTGAGCTGACCCGCGAGGTCGTACGCGGTATCAAACGGAAGCTGGTCGGCACGCAGGGCACCGCAGGCATGAAGCCGAACGAGGCCGCCCTCGCACGGCAGTGGCTGGAGCAGATTGAGGCCAACCAGGTGGAGATCTCCGACCGGATCAAGGCCGGGGCCAACGTCGTACTCGCCACCTGCTCTATGGCGGCTACCGTCACCGACACGGTCCGCGACCCCTCCGACCTGTTCGACTGGGTCCTGCTGGAGGAGGCGGCCAAGGCATGGCCGACGGAAGTCGTCACTCCCCTGGTGCTCGGGGTGCGCTGGACGCTCATCGGCGACCACCGGCAGCTGGGCCCGCACCGTGAGGGCGACCTGAGGGCGTTCCTGACGAGCCTTGCCGGACACGGCGACCCCGACGTCAAGCGGCATTACGACGCCCGCGACAGCTATCTGAAGGTCCTCGAACTCTTCGGCGAGCTGTTCCGCCCCCAGCCGCCAAGGCCGGCGCAGAGCAGGCGGGTCCCCCCGCTCGGCAGCCTGGAGAGGCAGTTCCGCATGCACCGCGTCATTGCCGAACCCGCGAGCCGCGCCTTCTACCCCAAGGAGCCGCCGGAGCAGGACCGTGAACTGGGCCTGCCGGTCAGCTTCCTCACCACACACGAAACCGCCAACGAGCCGCACGGCGTCACCAACCCCCCGTTCCTGAAGGGCTCTCCGCTGGTCTGGATCGACACCACCGGGCAGACCGGCTGCGCCGACGAGGGCTACTGGATTAATACCGGCGAGGTCGACTTGGTGGACCGGCTCGTCACCGACATGAGGCCGGAACCGTCAGGAGTCTCCGAACTGGATGCCGCCGACAGCCTCGCGGTCCTCACCCCGTACGCCGCCCAGGTTGCCCTGCTCAAGCAGCGCGGCTCACTGCGCGGCCGGGTGCACACCGTCCACTCCTTCCAAGGCCGTGAGGCACAGCGCGTGGTCGTCTCGCTGGTCCGGTCCAACGTGCGGGGCAACGTCCTGCAGAACGTCGGCCACGTTGGCCAGGCCGAAGTGATCAACGTGCTGATGTCACGGGCACGCCGCCTCCTCGTCATGGTCGGCAGCCTGAGCCACTTCTCCGAGCACGGCGGCTCGGACTGGCGGCTGGTGACCGACACCGTGAAGCGGTACGGCCGGATCGTCCCCGCCGATGAGTGGAAGTGAGCATGGCACAGGACGTCGAACTCGCCATCCCCTGCCGACTGGTCACCCTCTCCCTGCTGCTCGGCCCCGAAGAGGGGCTCACCACCCTGGAGGACCTCGTCGCGAAGGCCATCGCGGCCGGCCGCACCACGGTCGAAGGACAGGCGGAACTGTTCGCCCTGCCGCGGCGGATCATCTTGGACGTCGTGCACAGCCTGTGGCGCAAGGGCCACGTCATGGTCGACTTCACCAGTGGGAACTTGGAACTGACCGACGGTGCCCGCGAGATGATCACCTCGGACGGTTCGCTGCGCGACAGCGCCGT
The DNA here is from genome assembly GCF_049844595.1 of Streptomyces sp. DT224. Taxonomy (NCBI): domain Bacteria; kingdom Bacillati; phylum Actinomycetota; class Actinomycetes; order Kitasatosporales; family Streptomycetaceae; genus Streptomyces; species Streptomyces sp. DT224. The sequence continues at coordinate 256,784 of NZ_JBNCLI010000012.1, read as the reverse complement.
GCGGCAGGAACACCGGCAATTCCTTTTCGAACCGGTCAGCGGCCGGGTCTTTCCCGCTGACGTCGGCACCCGTAGACCGTCCCAGGCCAGCCTCCACGTACCTCTGCACCAGGTCCTTAGCGAAACCGACCTGCCGGCCGCTGAGCTGCTGCGCGCCGTGCAGACCGCCATCCGCATCGACCGCCGCAGCCGGGGATTCCGGCAGAACGTCCTCGATGTCGGCTTCCGCAGCCCCGTGCTGCGGCCGGCGAGCGAGCTGCGCTGGCTGAGCGCCCACGCGCAGGTATTCCTCGACGACCACACCGGCCGGATCTCGGTCCGGCTCCTGGACGAGCCGGGATGGAACTCCCGGGCTCGCGAGCGGATGCGCCAGCACTTGGCCGACCTCGCGGAGCAGAAACCCGACCACGCGTTCGTCCGCTCGCTGCGCGGCCGGGCCACGTTCGAACTCGCCCCCTCCGAGGACGCCGAGACCCTGCTGCGGCGCATGGGTGAGTCCGTCGCCACGCTGCCCAGGGTCGAGCCCAACCAGGTCGAGGAACGGCAGAGGATCCTCGCAGACCTATCCCGGCGCCTGTCAGCACGGATCACCGAGATCACCCGAGCCAAGGCGGCCGTCACGGTCGTGTCCCGCGCCGCCGGCCACCAGTGGGTAGTCGAGGAGCTGATCCAGTACGCCGGAAACCAGCTGGTCTTCGCCGCTCCGAACATCAGCTATGCGGCACTCAGCGGACTCCTGCCACTGCTGCGCAAGGCATTGGAACGCGGAGTCCACCTGGTCTTCCTCTGGGGCCGCAGCGACAGCGACACCTTGCCCGACCGCGTGAAAACGGCCCTCTTCGACCTCCAGGCCCGTCATCCCTCCCGAGTGCTGTTTGCCGACCGGAGCGCCAGGACCCAGGCATGCGTGGTCGTCCAGGACAACCGGCGGGCGTTCGTCGGGACCCACAGCCCGCTTGACGTGAACACCGTCCGAGACGACCGGGGAGAGGTGGGCCTCCTCATCGAGAGCGCCACCCAGGACGGTCCGCAGGGTGTTCCGCAGTGCGTCACCGACTTGCTCATCTGGGCCCGCAAGTCCTTTCCTTACTGGCAGCTCGGCCAGCGCATCCTGGTCCAGGACGACCACTTCGATCCCGTGCCGGAACAGCACCGCGCCGAACCGGCCGCCGTCCCTCCGCCGGGTGAGGAGGAGGGGCAGGCCGCCGTCCTCCGCCAGGACGCGACCGCCCGTGCCCTGTGGGCCCAGAGCTGGGCGGAGCACCACGCCGTGCTGACGGACGTCCTGCGGCGGGCCGACAAGGGCGACCCAGTCGTAGAGATCCTGGAGGACGGGGCACCGCGGGACCTCGTCCAGCAGGCCCTGCAGAACGCGACCCGGCTCTTGCTGCTGGCCGACGACACCCAGGACGCCCAGGCCTTCGACGAACGGGTTGTGGCTGCACTCGGCGAGCGCGTCGACCGGGGCGTCGACGTGCAGCTGATCCGGCCGAGCGCACGCGGCCAGAAGCGGCCCGCGGACCAGCCGGCGCTCAAGGAGCTGCTCCGCCGAGGCCTGAAGATCCGTGACAAACGGGCCGGAGCGCGGGCCGCGGTATGGGACGACGACGCAGTCCTCGGCAGCCTGCCGCTGCTCCGTGAACGCCGGCGCGCCCTGCCGCCTTCCGAGCGCACCAGCCACGTCGGCGTCCACATCCGTGGCGCGAACGTGGTCGGCCGGATCGCCGCGGAGCTGGGTATCACCCCCGTGAACGTCCCCGAGCCGACCACCCCGGCCGAGCCAGACGGACAGATCAGAGGCTCCACCGCCGTCGCTCTGTCCCTGCAGGTCGAGGCCAGCTCCGCGCGGGGCAGCGCCCAGTACGCGGCGATCGTCGCCGAACGGCTGCGCCAGGTCGACGACCTCTGGGGCGTCCTGGACGTCTGGCACGGCACGGCCCCGCCCGAGGAGCTGCGTCCGGTAGTCGCCGCGGCGCTGGTCCGGGAGCGCGAAACCCGTGGAGAGCACTGGTCCCGCTGGGTGGACTGGCTGATCGCCGACGCCTGGGACCGGCGCGCCTTCGTCGAGGCCTCGCTGCTGGGCCGGCTCCTGCGAGCCGGCGAGAACACGGTGCCGCCGGCCGCCTGCACCGCGGCCGCGGCAATCGAGACCGGCCCGCTGGGCGCGGCGCTGGAGTATGCGGCGCTGGAGCTCGCCGACTGCGAACCGGCCGCACAGGCCGTGGGCGCGGCGGCCGGCCTCGCTGAGACGCTACTGCGCACCCTGCCGGGCGACGGACCGGTCGTGCTGGAGTTGCTCGGAGAGGCACTGCCACCCTCTTGGCGGGAGCTGGCCGCGGCCGCCCACCGCTACCGGGCGGACGGCAACGGCGCACTCCCGCTGGCCCTGCTCATGTCCGAGCTGTCCCGGATGACGGAGCTTGGCCAGACGGCCGAACAGTGGAATCAACTCATCGACAGGATTGGCCACTTGGAGCAGTTGCACCGCTTCACCTTCGACTCGGGCAAATTCCTGCACAGGGAACTGTTCGCCAAGGACGGGATGCTGTCGTCGATCCGGACAGCGGCCGAGGCCGACACGGAGGAGTGCGTACGGATCCAGGCAGCCCTTCCCGCACACGTCCGCCGCCACCTCGACCAGATCGTGGCCGACGGCGGGCGTCCCGAAATCCAGTGGGGCAACCAACGCACGTTCCTTCACACGATTGAGGACATCGTGCGCCGCGCCAAGTCCCTCACCCCCCTACCCAACGGGCCCGGCACCACCGCGGGAGCGGCGGCGGAGCTCGCGGCCTGCGCGGAGCTGGCCGAGCTGATCGCAGCCAGGTGGGACGCGCTGTTCAGCGACGCGGGCGGCCTCGGCCGCCCCTACGCGGCGCCGCTGCTGGCCCTGCTGGAACGGCTCGATCCGCTCGCCCAATGGCACAGGTCACAGCGAAGCAGGAGGACCGAGGAGCGATGACGGACGCCGACGAGTCACTGCGGTCCCTGCTCGCCGTGTGGCCGGGCAGGTTCCGCTTCCCCGAACTGCTGGTGGCACTCTCCGACGGCCGCACGGCACCCCTGGAAGACCTGGCAGTCGCCAGCCTCGCTGGGATCGCCGGGGACCACGACGAGTACCGGGCCTGCGCCAGGCTCATCTCCGACGGAGAGTTCCGGATCGCCGAGGAGATGCTCGCCGAGTGCCAGGCACTCGAGGTCACGCAGACCGACGATCTGCGCACCCAGCTCGGCAGGCGCCGGGCCGAGTGCCTGGAACTGGTTCTGGGCCGGCTCCAGCAGCTCATGGACCGGGCAGCCGCGGCCGACGTGGACGCCGTGCCGGGGCTGGAGGCACTCACCGCACTATGCGCGCGGTCGTGGCCGCAGGCGGACGAACGCCTGCTCGCGGATGAGAAAGCTCTGCAAGACGTACTGGATGAAAAGCGGAGGGTGCTGCGTGACAGATGTGAGGAGGCGGTCGCACAGGGCCTGGAACCGGACGCGCTCGGCGTGTGCGAGGAGCTGCTGAAGGCAGGGCAACTGCGTCTCGTCGCACTGCTACTGGCCAACGGAGCCTCACCGCGTCCGGGACCGGAGGCAGTGCCACCGCTTCGGGGCTGGGCACATGCCGGCGAAACCCCCTCCGAGGTCCTGAAATGGCACATCGACGCAACCGTCCGACCCGTGAGTTTCGACCGTTGGCGGCCCACTGGCCCGGCAGGCAAGGAACTCCTGGAGGCCTACGCCGCGCTCGCCGACAACAATGAGGCCACCGCGGCCCGGTTCTCTCGGGCACTGACGGAGTTCCTCGGGGCCGGGGACCGCCCCCAGTCGCCGGTGCACCGCGTCGAGGGTGGGTACCTCACCGCGATCACCGGGGTGTTCACCGACGAGGAGACCGCGTGGTTCTGGCCCACCGGCAGCGTCGAGATCTTCGTTGCCGATCCGGAGACCGAGCACCGGCCCGAGACGGACCTCGGTCGGCCCTACATCGCGGTCGGCCGGTCCCTGCGGGCACAGACGCTCCCCGAGCGGACCCCTTGCGCCGTGCTCGACCTCGGTCACCTCGTCGAACTGGTCACCCTGCGTGCGCATGTCCCCGTACAACTGCTCAGAGCAGTGGGGAGGCAGTGGCCCCTCGACGTGTTCACCGGCGGGTCCACCGCCTCACTGGAGGCGCTGCTCGGCACCGACCCCGGGCAGTGGTGGCACATCCTGCGTTGGATGGTCGACCTCGCAGGGCTGGGGGACCTCACGACCGCCGACGCAATGACCTTCCAGACCGGCCCCGATACGGCACTGCTCCATCTCTTCCTGGAGTTCCTGGCACGTCCGAAAGCCGGGTCGCAGGAGCGGGACGGGCACGCCGTTGTGCGGGAATGGGCCAAGAACCAGCCGTTCGCCCAAGCGGTCGAGCGCACGGTCCTCGCCCCGATCGCCGATTCGACAGCTTCCCAGGTCGCCTTCTGGGCTGCGCTGTCCGCCGCGGTGCCAGGGCAGCAGGTCACGTTCGAAGAGATCCTGTTGAGTGCTGCCTCGATCGCGGGGCAGGGCATGTTCGACGATGCCCACGAGACTGAGGTCCGGCGTGGTCTGGCCCGGCTGGCAACCCTTCCGCTGGTGGACCGGGTCGACACCGACGAGGTCCAGCTGCACCGGTGCGGAGTCCTTCTCGTGCTCGGGGGTGATGCCGACCGGAAACTGGAGCAGGCCGTCGCCCGCCTCGCAGAGGAAGCCGCAGAAACCGGTGCCGATCGAAGCCGCACCTTCCGGATCGCGGATTGGCAGCTATACCGCTACGCCCTACACCCCGAGCTACGGCACTACGAGCAGATCGCCGACGCACACGGCACCACCGCCGAGGAACTGGCGGCCGCCGCCGAAGCCCTGACCGGCACCATGGATGAACTTCCCGCAAGCCTGTCGGCGGAGGGTGAGTCCGACGTCTCTGCGACGCTCCTGGAATTGAGGAACCCGTTCACCACCCACTATCCCAAGGTGAAACTACAGGTCCACGCGCCGGACGACTGCCTGGTGAGCGTCTCAGTCGCCGGTCTGCAGCGGATCCTCTACGAGCTGCTCTCCAACGCGGCCGAGGCGTGTGCCGTGAACGGCGATGCGACCGTGCGGGCGACCGTCACCCCACTGGGCGCGGAGTTCGCCGTCGACATTCAGGACAACGGTCCGGGCCTGGCCTACGCGGAGGGGACCGAGCACATCGTGTTCCGCAAGGGCGAGTCGACCCGCGGACCGAACCGGGGCACAGGTCTGTACATTGCTCGCCGCCTGGCACGCAGTGTGGAAGGAGATCTCAGCGTCCGGTCACGTGTTTTGGGGCATCCGGTGCTCCTGGGTGCTCATTTCCGGCTGCTGCTCCCACGGGCCTGAGGTGCTCGTGACGAGCCGGTGTGGCTACGGGCGGCGCACGGTCGGTCTGGCTGCTCGGGCGAGTACTGACCGATGAGGCACGGGCGGAGGAGCGTTCGCCCCACGCCTGGCTTCGCGCCGGAGGACCGGAGCGGTGTGTCGTCGGGGTCGCCCTTCGAAGGGTTCCCCGTGTTCAACGCTCCGCTCCACCCGTCTTCCCTCTCGCTGTCCAGCACCCGCTCGCCGTCTACGGCTGGGACGAGGGCTGGGAGGCTGAGTTTTCCCCGTACGCCGCCCAGGGCCTGGCCCCGGGCCGGGTCGTCCGGGTCGATCACGGTCAGTGCGATGTGGCCATTCCTGACGGTGTCGTCCGTGCCGACACCACGTTCGTCGTTTCCCATGACCCGATGAAGGTCGTGTGTACGGGGGACTGGGTCGCCGTCGCCCCGGAGGGCCATGATCCGCGGTACGCGGACGACCCTGCCTCGGCGGACCGCGTTCGTCCGGTCGACGTCGTCCAATCGTTCCGAGGGCCAGGTGCTGGCCACTAACATCGACCACATCGTCATCGGTGTGTCGCTCGCGGTCGAACTCGACCTCGGGCGGATCGAACGGTTCCTCGCGCTCGCGATGTCCAGTTCGAGCGGTGCACTGCTGCGTAAGTCGGCGGACTCCTGGGAGAGCGGCGCCCAGCCGGTCGTCGTGCTCACCAAGGCCGACCGGTGTGCCGACCCGCAGCAGGCCGCGGCCGAGGTGGCCGAGGTGGCACCCGGCGCGGACGTGCTCGTCACCAGCGCCGTGACCGGGGAGGGCCTGGACACCCTGACGGCTGTCCTGAACGGCACCGTCGTGCTGCTCGGCCCTTCCGGGGCGGGCAAATCCACTCTGGGGAACCGGCTCCTCGGCGAGGAGCGGCTGGCGACCGGCGCCGTGCGCGACGCGGATGGCAAGGGCCGGCACACCACCGCCTGGCGGGAGCTGATCCCGCTGCCGGGCGGCGGGGTCCTGCTGGACACCCCCGGCCTGCGCGCGATCGGTCTGCACGATGCTCGGACCGGGCTTGAGCAGACCTTCGCGGAGATCGAACTCCTCGCGCGGGAATGCCGGTTCACCGACTGCGGGCACGGCAGCGAGCCGGGTTGCGCGGTGCTGGCCGCCGTCGGGGCCGGGGAGATTCCCCAGCGCTGGCTGGACAGCTACCACCGGCTGCCGAGGGAGAACGCCTACGCGGCTTCGCGCACCGACGCCCGCCTGCGGATCGGCCGCGAGGCCACCAAGAAGAACATCACGCAGCATCTGCGCGCGACCTACCGGTTCCGGGACCGCCAGCGGTGAGCGACGACCGCAGCTTGGCCGTCGGCCCCGCCCCACTCGCCTCCGAGAACGGAACGACCATGACCACCTGGACCACCCGTCCCGAGACCCCCGACGACATCGCCGCCATCCGTGAGATCAACCTCGCGGCCTTCCCGACCCCCCAGGAAGCCGACATCGTCAAGGCCCTGCGCGCCGACCCGAAGGCACGGATCGACGGCCTTTCCATGGTCGCGACGGGCCCCGACAACGCCGCGGTGGCGCTCGCCCCGCTGACCTGCTGCCACGTCGACGGCGAACCCGCCCTCGCCCTGGCTCCGTGCACGGTCCTGCCCTCGGTCCAGCGCACCGGTGCCGGCTCGGCGGCCATCCGCGCAGGACCGGCCGCCGCCCGGACCAGGGGAGAAAACCTCGTCCTGGTCCTGGGGCACGCCGCCTACTCCCCCCGGTTCGGCTTCACACCGGCCTCCGGTTTCGGCATCCGGGCCCCCTTCGACGTCCCGGACGAGGCCGTGATGGCGATGGTCCCGGACGACACCGGCCCGGTCCCGACAGGCACGATCCAGTACCCCGCCGCATTCGGCGTCTGACCCCTCCTGTGACGCCCCGGAACCGCTCCGGAGCGCCACGGCCCAGCCACGGCGCGGGCAGCCTGTCCGCCCGGGTTGCCCGGATGCGGCGGTCAGTTGACGGAGACCGTCCTTTGCGCCGTCATGGTGCGGGAGTCGCGTGCGGTGGCGAGGGTGTAGAGGCCGGGCACGAGCTTCCAGGCTCCGGCACTCCACACGGTCAGGTCGTCGGCCGGAACGGTAAAGGTGACGCGCCTGCTGGCGGCGGGGGCGAGGGTGAGCTTGCGGAAGTCGACGAGCCTGCGCCGCTCAGCGGCCGCTGCGGCAGGCAAGGTGGCGTAGACCTGCACGGTCTCAGTGCCCTCACGCTTGCCCGTGTTGGTGACGGTCACGGACAGGGTGACGGTCTTGTGGGTCGTGTCGTAGGCCGCCTCGACGGAGCCGTGGGCGTATGTGGTGTACGACAGGCCGTGGCCGAAGGGGAACAGCGGCTGCTCCTCGTTGGTGTCGTAGTAGCGGTACCCGATCGCGGTTCCTTCGTCGTACGAGACGGTGCCGTCCTTGCCCGGGTAAGTCGCGGCCGTGGTGCCCGGTCCCTGGGAGGAGGTGGCCGGGAAGGTGAGGGGCAGACGGCCGGAGGGGTCGCTGTCACCGAAGAGGACGGCGGCAAGTGCTGTCCCCATGCCCTGGCCTCCGTACCAGGCTTGGATGACCGCTTCCACGTCGTCGAGCCAGGGCATGGCCACGGGGCCGTCGGTGTTCAGGACGACGATCGTGCGCGCATTGGCCGCAGCCACCTCGGTGATGAGCTGGTTCTGGTCGGCGGGGAGAGCGAGCTGCTCATGGTCCATGGCCTCGCCGGCTATGCGGTTGACGAAGACGACCGCGGCGTCGGCCTCGCCGGCGGACTTCACGGCGGCCGGGATGAGGGAGACGGGCTGCCAGCCGAGGGTGAGGCCGCAGGTGCCGGGATCGGCGGTGGCGTTGCTGTAGGTCAGCTCGATGGGCACGGACTCGCCGGCGGTCAGCTCGATGGTGCCTTGGAGGGGGTAGTCGTAGGTGCCGAGGAAGAAGCGCCTGGTGCCGCGGGATCCTGAGACGACGGTGGTGCCGTCGACCTTGAGCGTTGCGGTTCCGGCGGGCAGGAGCGAGAAGCGGTGCAGGCCCGAGTGGGTCGGCATGAGGCTGCCCGACCAGGTTGCGGACCAGACCTGTGGGAGCGTGTCGACCGGGGTGGTGGTGAAGTCGACGACGCTGTCGGTGCGGGTGGCGGCCGGGGTCCCCGTTGGTGCGGGCGTCGCGTAGTAACGGCCGGTCAGGCCGGGGGCACCGGCGGGGGTGCGCAGCGCGGTGGCGGGGACAGGGGTGAGCGGGATGTCGCCGACGGTTCCCTGGGAGTGGGTGACCGTGATGCTGCTGCCTGCGCGGGTCTTGATGGCCTGCAGGGGGGTGGTCCAGTCGCCGGGATCGACGTAGGTGGAGCCTGCGACACCGGTGAGGGCGTCGGTTCCCGCAGGGCCGATGACGGCGAGGGAGGTGAGTGAGACGGGCAGCGGCAGGGTCGCCGCCCGGTTGGTGAGCAGGACCGTTGAGGCGAGAGCGGCCTCCTGCGCCAGGCTCTTGTGTGCGGTGGTGCTGACGTTGCGGGCCGGGGTCGGAAGCGGGTTGTCGACGAGGCCGTTGGCGAACATGGTGACCAGAATGCGCCGGGCGGCGTCGTCGAGGCGCGCCGGGGGGACGGCGCCGCCGGTGAGTGCCCCCGGAGCGAGCTTGACTCCGCCGGGGCCGAGTCCCGCGAGGTCCATGCCCGCCGCGGCGGATGCGACTTGGTCGTCGCCGGCCCAGAAGTCCGGGACGGTGTATCCCTGAAGACCGAGGCGCTTCTTCACGTCGTCGAAGAGAGCGGGGCTCTGGGTGGCGAACGTTCCGTTGATCTTCGGGTAGGCCATCATGACGGAAGCGGTCGGCGCGGCGGCGATCACCCGCCGGAACGGTGCCTGGTAGATCTCGTGCATGGCCCGGTCGGAGACGAGGGTGTTGACGAAGAAGCGGTTGACTTCCTGGGTGTAGGCCGCGAAGTGCTTGACGGTTGCGGTGACCTGACGGCTTTGCATGCCGGTGGTGAGGGCGGTGCCGATACGGCCGGCGAGCAGGGGGTCTTCTCCGAGGCTCTCGGCCTGGCGGCCGAAGTGCCAGGTGCGGGTGAGATCCACGGTGGGGCCGAGGAGGGTGTTGTAGCCCTTGGCTCGTCCTTCGGTTCCGATGGCGGAGCCGATGCGCCGGGCGAGGTCTTCGTCGAAGGCAGCGGACTGCGCGAGGGGGACGGGGAAGGCGGTCACGTTCTCCTCGCCGCGCAGCCCGGCGGAGGCGTCGACCATGGTCAGCGCGGGAATTTTGAGATGGGCGACGGCCGCGAAGTCGCAGCGGACCAGCGCCTCCTTCTCGGCGGCTGTCATGCGGGCGAGCATCTCGTCGACTCGTGCGAGCGTGCGGGCGTCTGTCGCGGCCAGGGCTTGGGGGGTGCCGGCCGGGGTGATGCTGACGGCGACAGCTGTGGCTATGGCGGAGGACAGGAAGGTTCGTCGGTTCACAGCGGCTCTCCGAACGGTGGGGCGGCGGGTGATGCCCGCCGGAGTCTGATGCGAAGTATCCGAGGCGATTGCCCGGACCTCGGTTCCGTGAGCTTTTCCGTCTGGGGGATTTCGTTTCCTGCGGCATCCGTGCTGGATTTCTCAGACGATTCCCATGGACGCGCCCTGTATGAATGGGGAAGTTATTGGCTTCGCTTTGCCCGGGTCAACCCCGGCGAATCATCGATCAGAATCCCCCCTCCCCGACTCGCTCCGCCACTGACCGATCGGGCCTGGTAAGGGCGTTGATGCCGCACTGTCCGGGTGTTGGCCGGAAGCCTGCATATGGAATTCCGATACCTCCCATCCATCGTACGGATTACGTGAGTGAGCTTTCCCGCCGATGCCGGATGCCTGGCACGCTGCGCTTCGCTTTGGTGCCAGGCATCCCAGGGTTACGTCTGATTTTCCGGAGTTCTATTCGTTGCCGTTCGTCGTAGTGAGGGTGTGCGTTCCCGCGCCGACCGTCACCGGGCCGGTGCCGGGCAGGTCGACGACGCCTGTGCAGTTCGGAGGCACGGTGATGTGCGCTTCCATGCCGTTGGGGCCGCTCTTCCAGAACAGGGCAGCTGTTCCATGGGGGGTCTCGTGGCGGGTTCGCGCCCAGGTGATGCCGCCTCCGGGACGGGGCCGGAAAGTGAGGGCGGTGGCGCCCGGTGCTGCGGCTTCGATGCCTCCGACGACTCGGTGGAGCCAGTCGGCCATAGCGCCGAGGGCATAGTGATTGAACGAGGTCATGCCGCCGGGGTTGAGGCTTCCGTCGGGACGGAGGCTGTCCCACCGTTCCCAGATGGTCGTGGCTCCCATGGTGAGGGGGTAGAGCCATGAGGGGCAGTCCGTCTGCAACAGCAGGCGGTACGCGGTCTCCAGGTGCCCTGTGTCGGTGAGAGCGTCGCAGATGAGGGGGGTGCCGACGAATCCGGTGGCGATGCGTGCTGCGTCCTGGTGGACGAGTTCGGCGAGGCGGTCGCCGGCGGCCTGCCGTAGGGAAGGGTCGATGAGGTCGAAGGCGATGGCGAGGCAGTAGGCCGTGGGACTGTCGCTGACCATGCGGCCGTCCTTGTGGACGTAGCGCGCCCGGAACGCTGAAGTGATCTCGTCGGCGAGGGTGCGGTAGCGGGTGGCATCGCTGCTGTGGCCGAGTTCGCGCGCGGCGCGGCTGAGGTGCCGGGCGGAGTGAGCGAAGTAGGCGGTGGCGACGAGATAGCGGTCGGTGCGGCCGGCTGCGGGGTCGTCGGGTGGAGCAGCGGGGTCGAGCCAGTCGCCGAGTTGGAAGCCCGTGTCCCACAGGCGGTCCGGTCCGGCGAGCCTTTCGACAAGGTCGACCCACGCCCGGGCCATGGGGTAGTGGCGGCGTAGGAGTTCGAGGTCGCCGAATCGGCGGTACAGGACCCAGGGGGTGAGTGTGGCGACGTCTCCCCAGGCAGCACCTGGCTGGATGGGCGTCCACGTGGGTTCGCCGGGAATGACCGGGACGTACCAGGGGATGGTGCCGTCGGGGAGCTGTTCGAGGCCGACGTCGGTGAGCCAGGAGTTCAGCATGCCGGCGCAGTCGTAGAGGAAGCCGGCGGTGGGGGCGAAGACCTGGAGGTCTCCGGTCCAGCCGAGGCGTTCGTCGCGCTGCGGACAGTCGGTCGGTATGTCGACGAAGTTGCCTCGCATGCTCCACAGGACGTTCTCGTGGAGGCGATTGACCATCGGGTTGCTGCACTCGAACCAGCCCGTGCGGCGCATGTCCGTGTGGTAGACGCGCGCGGTCACGGCGTGGGGGTCGAGTGGACCCGGCCAGCCACTTATTTCGGCGTATCGAAAGCCGTGGAGGGTGAAGCGCGGCTCCCAGGTGTAGGGGCCGTTGCCGGGCAACACCAGCGTGTCCGTGGAGTGCGCGTCGCGCAGCGGGCGGGTGGCGAGTTCTCCGTTCTGGAGGACTTCGGCGTGCCGGAGGGTGAGTGTGGTGCCGGCCGGTCCGTCGGCGGTGACGCGCAGGCGGCCGACGAGGTTCTGGCCGAAGTCGAGCAGGTGACGGCCGTCGGGGGTGCGGGTGATGGATGCAGGGGTGATCTCCTCGGTGCACCGGACGGGTGGGCCTTCGGGTGCGACGAGAGTGTCTGCCTTCCGGCTTCCCGTGCGCACAGGCCTCCAGCCGTCCTGAGGGGCGGCGGGGGTGGCCCAGTGCGGATCGTCGAGGCGGGCGTCGAAGTTCTCACCCTCGTACAGTCCGCTGCTGAGGATGGGGCCGACGGCCGCTTTCCAGGTGGCGTCGGTCGCGATCACAGTGACGGCGCCGTCGGTGTAGGTGATCTCGAGCTGGGCGATGAGGGACTGGTCGGTGCCGTAGATGTTGCGGGTTCCGCCGTCGAATCCGTACTTCCCGCGGTACCAGCCGTCTGCCAGCCAGGCGCCGAGGGTGTTCGCTCCGGGGGCGAGGAGTGCGGTGACGTCGTGAGTGCGGTAGCGCAGGCGGTGGTGGTACACGGTCCAGCCGGGGGCCAGGGCTTCGTCTCCGACCCGGTGTCCGTTGAGTTCGGCTTCGTACAGGCCGTGGGCGGTGATGTAGAGCCGTGCGTGTGCGATCGGCTTGGCGTCGGTCAGGAAGTCGCGGCGGACGCGGGCCGGCCGGCGTTCGGCTGCCGGGTCCTCTTCCCAGCCCGCGCCGACGGGGACGGCGGTCCAGTCATCGGGTTCGAGGAGACCTGCCTCGACGGTGCGGGGCTCACTCCACGGCGAGGGCTCGCTGCGGGCGGTGGACCACGTCCGTACGCGGACGGAGGCCCGCTCCCGCGAAATGAGCGGCTCGCCCGGCCAGCGGACGAGGACGTGAGCGGGGCCGGAGAGGCGCCCGGATCGACGCGTGAGCCCGTTGCGGCGAATCTCGAGCTCGTACGCCTGCTGATTGCCGCCCTCGGGAGCCGGGGTCCAGGAGAGGCGGGGAGTGCCGGTTCCGATTCCCAGGCCGTCGGCGAGGTGCTCGAAACGCACTGGAGAGGGCTGAAGGGGGTGCATGGGGGCCTTTCATGTGCTCGGGGCGTGCGCGCGGGCGGGTCAGCCCTTGACCGCTCCGGAGGTGAGGCCCTTCATGACCTTCTGGTTGAGGAAGAGATAGATCACGAGTGTGCCGAAGACGTTGATGCAGATGGCTGCGAAGAGCGGGCCGTACTGGGTGGCGCCGAATTCGCCGGTGAAATTGAGGAGCCCGACCTGGATAGTGCGCAGGTCCTGGCTGTTGGTGAAGGTCAAGGCGATGAGCAGGTCGTTCCAGATGAAGAAGAACTGCACCAGGCCGACGGTCAGAAGCGCGTTGCGCATCACGGGCACACTGATCGTCCAGAAGGCGCGCAAAATGCCGGCGCCGTCGATGGTGGCCGCCTCGAAGAGCTCTCGGGGAACTGTTTTGTAGTAGGTGGCCATCATGAAGACGGTCAGAGGCAGACCGGTTCCGGCATAGGTGAGCACGAGCGGCCACAGGGTGCCCGAGAGACCTGTTTGGAAGTAGACGGTGAACAAAGGCAGCAGGATCATCTGCGGCGGGACCATCATGCCGGCGAGAAAGACCAGGAGGGTCAGGCCGCGCCCCTTCCAGACCATGATCTGCAGCGCGAAACCCGCTGCTGTCCCGAGGAGCAGGATGAGGAGCAGGGCGGGGACGACGGCCAGGAGGCTGTTCTTGATGTAGAGGCCGATATTTCCAGTGGTCCAGGCGTCGGCGTAGTTGCCCCATTCCCAGGTGGTGGGAAGGCTCCAGGTGGAGTTGTTGAGGTAGTCGCTGTTGGACTTCAGCGAGGTCAGGAACATCCAGAGCAGCGGGTAGATCTCGATGATCAGCAGGAGCGTCACGGCGAGGCGGATCCACAGACGGCTGCCCGCCCCGCGCGCGGGAATCACACGTGCTCTGGTACGCCGGTGTCCGGACCTGGTGGTCTTCAGCGGGGTGTCGACGGTCATGTTGTTCAGACCTCCGTGATGTCGCGTCGCGAGACGCGGTAGACCGCCAGGCTCACGAGAAGGCAGACGACGGTCAGGAGCAGCGCGATGGTGCTGCCGTAGCCGTAGTCGCTGTAGGTGAACGATGTCTGGAACATGTAGAGGGTCAGCGGGGTGGTGCCGTTGCCGGGGCCGCCGTTGGTGAGGGCGACGACGGAGTCGAAGACCTTCAGGGTGCCGTTGATGCTGAAGATGAGCGATGACATGAGGACGGGCAGAGACAGCGGCAGGACGATGTGGCGGATGAGACGGAGGCCGGAGGCTCCGTCGAGGCGAGCTGATTCGAGGACCTCGTCCGGGATGTCGACGAGACCGGCGAAGAGGAGCACCGCGTAGAAGCCCATGGAACGCCAGATGTCCATGACGATCAGGACCCAGAAGGCGCTTCCAGCGCTGCCGAAGAAGTCGATGGAGTCGATTCCGATGGCGTTGAGCAGGGAGTTGACCGGGCCTGTCTGGGGTGCGACTTGGAAGAACTTCTGGAACAGGAGTCCGACGGCGACGGTGGGCAGTACGACCGGGAAGAAGGCCAGGGTGCGGATGAGCGCGGAGGCTTTCCTGAGGAAGAAGACGTAGAGGAGTGCCAGGAGGTAACCCGCGATGATCTGGCCGGCGGTGACGACGACCGCGTACTTCAGGGTGAACCAGAGGGCGTCGTGGACGGCTTGGTCGGAGAGGAGCCGGGTGAAATTGGCCAGACCGTTTCCGGTGAAGCCGTCGATGGAGTTGCCCTTGGTAAAGGAGTACCCGAGCGACCACGCCATCGGGACGAGCATGATGAGTGTGTAGATGAGCAGTGCGGGACCGAGCAGGATCATGATCGCCCTGCGGTCACCGAGTACGCGGTGCATGAGTGGTGTCCACTTCGTTTCTGGTGAAGGGCCGGCCAGGAGCAGCCGGCGGCCCGCCGTACGCGGCAGGCCGCCGGTCGCGGGTCAGTGGCTGCTGAGAGCGGCCTGGACGGTCTCCATGAACTGCTTGGGGCTCATGCTTCCGTTGACGAGACCCGCGGCGTTGGTCTGGCTGACCGTGGTCGCCTTGGTGCTGAAGAGCGCCTCGAACCACAGCACGTTCTGCTGGGACGAGCTGATCGTCTTGCGGACGGTGCTGGTGACCGCGTTGGCGTCCTTGACCGGGGTGTTGACCTTGAAGCCGGAGATCGAGCCGTTGTCCTTCAGCGCGGTGCTGCCGTAGTTCTTGGCGATGCAGCTGACCCAGGCGTCTGTCTTCTTGTCGAAGTGCTTGGAGTTGAGCGCGATGGCCAGGCCCACGTTGGACGGGTACTGATCGACGGAGCCGGCTCCGCCCTTGACAGCCGGGAAGGGCATGAAGCCGACGTTCTCGGCGCCGACCTTGTTCTGCTTGGGGTCGGAGATGTTGGCCAGGGCCCAGCTGCCCATGTAGAACATGGCCGACTTGCCGGTGAGGAACTGGTTCATCGCGGTGTCGTAGTCGATGGAGCCGACGCCCTTGCCGAAGTACCCCTTCTTCCCCAGGGCGGCGATCTCCTCGGCCGCCTTGACGTACTCGGGATCGGTCAGCTGAGCCTCGCCGAGGTCGACGGCGTCGAGCGCGTCGGGGCCGAGACTGCGGTACAGGTAGCCGCTGATGAGGCGGGTGAGGGGCCAGCCCTGGGCGCCGGAGGCGGAAAACGGCTGGATGCCCTTGGAGTTCAGCTTGCCCGACGCGGCCACCAGCTCGTCCCACGTGCCGGGGACCGCGATGCCGTTCTCCTTGAAGATCTTCTTGTTGTAGAAGATTCCCTCGATGTTGTACTCGTAGGGCAGCACCTGCAGCTTGCCGCCGTAGAGCGCCTTGATCGTGGAAACAGCGGCCGGTTCGAGCTGGTCGGCCACGCCGAGGCGCTCCAGTTCGACGTCGAGGTCGGCGACCTGGCCCGACTTGGCGAGTTGCTTGGTCAGGGCGGGGGCGTTGCCGGCGGCGAACTGGCTGGGCAGGGCCTTCTGGCCGGCGAGCAGCTGCAGCTTCTGGTCGAGTTGCGACTGCGGGACGGTCTCGACCTTGAGGGGCAGAGCGTCGTTCTCCGCCTTGCAGGAGCCCTTGGACAGCGTGGTCAGTGCCGCACGGGTGGTGGTGTTCTCCGTCACGCTGAGGTACGTGAAGTCCTTGGGTGCGGCGGAAGCGCCACCGCCGCTGCCGCCGCAGGCGGTGGCGAGTACGGCCAGGGAGGTGACCCCGGCCGAGAAGAGGGTCAGTCGCGCGCGGCGAGCGCGGTTCATGCGGTGGGGCACGGGTGACTCCCAGAGAGGGTGCGAGAAGAGAGAGGGCGACGAGACAGACGCCGGGTGGCCGAAGCGCCACGAGGGGACGGAGATTTGTAGAACGTTCTCCATCCAGGTGCGGCAACACCTTGACCCCATCCCACTGGCACCGTCAAGACACAGACGCGTAACATCACCATGCCGCGGCCCACCGGACGGCAGGTTCCGGTCGTCGCTGGCGTAGAACGTTGCACTAGAGCCGAGGAGATCTGGTAGCCGTGTCCGCGAGCAGTTCGCCCAAGAGCCCCAAGCGGGTGACGATCACCGACGTGGCTCGGCATGCCGGCGTATCGACCGCGGCCGTGTCCAAGGTCATGCGCAATGCCTACGGCGTGAGTCCGGCGATGCAGGAGCGCGTCCGAACGGCCATGGCAGAGCTGGGATACCGCCCCCATGCCGCGGCCCGCGGCATGCGAGGCCGCACGTACACGATCGGAGTGCTGCTCGACAACGTTCGCAACGCCTTCTTCGCCGACATCCTCGACGGCATCCGTGACGCGCTGAACGAAAGCGAGTACACCGTGCTCATCGGGGCGGCCGGATTCAGCGCGGATGAGCAGTCGCGCACCATCCGGTCGATGGTGGACCGTCAGATGGACGGCCTGATCCTCATCGCTCCGGGGACGCCACGGTCCGAGGTACTGGCCACGGCAGCCACCACACCCACGGTGGTCATCGGCCACCACGACGCCTCCGACGCGCATGATTCGGTCGTCGATGCGGACGACCTCGGTGCGGGCCTGGTCGTGGATCACCTCGTGTCGCTCGGGCACCAGGACATCGCGCTGATCTCGGCCGCCGGAAGCAAGACCGGTCGTTGGCGGCGGCCCCCCGAGATCGCGCTGACGGACGGGTATCTTCAGGCCATGGACCGGCACGGTCTCGGTCACCGCGCGCGCGTGCGTCACGCCGCCTACTCCGACGACGGCGGCCACGCCGCCGGCCTGGCACTGCTGTCCGGTGCACAACGGCCCACGGCCATCCTCACCGGAGCCGACGTCGCGGCGCTGGGTGTCTACCGCGCCGCCGACGACTTGGGTCTGTCCGTCCCCGGCGACATTTCGCTCGTGGGCTACAACAACACCGCGATCGCCTCGCTCGCTCCCGTCCAGCTCACCAGCGTCGACCAGGCCGGTCACGCCATGGGAGCGACAGCGGCCAGGATGCTGATCGAACGGGTCGAGGGACGGCGCGACCGTGCCACGCGGACCACGATGACTCCGCGACTGGTCGTGCGACGGAGCACCGCCGCGCCACAGGGCTCTTAGCCACCGATTCCCAGAACCCGCGCGCGCGCCGCGCATGGGCCGCGGACACGCGACGTGGGGAAGGGAAGACAGTGCCGCGGGCATGGAACGCTCCGGAAAGGTGAGGAAGCGGAAGAGCCCGTGCCTGGGCATCCGCCCCCGCGCGCGGCGTCGCCCGAGTCAGGGCATCTTCGACTATGCGCACCTGCGAAGGGCCTGCCCACCCCTTGCGTCATCGAAGTCCGGGATGGATTCGATCCATCCCGTGGATGGCTGCCTTCCTTCCGGACAGCAGCGGTGACCCGCGGCGCTCATCCGTCCGATTCGGCGATCCGGCGGCCGGCCCTGGCTGCGGTTTCGCGCAGCCAGATGTGCGCGGCGTCATGGGTGTGGACGGGGTGCCACCAGAGAGCTTCGCGCAGGGGGACGGCTTCGTAGGGAGGATCGAGTACGCGTACAGCGGCCAGGGGCGCGAGAAGCCGGGCCAGGCGGGCCTGGATCAGCGCGATGCGGCGGGTACCGGCGACGAGGGCGGGCAGGGCGTGGAAGCTGTCCACGGAGACTTCGACGTGCGGTTCGATGCCGAGCATGCCCAGTTGGCGTACGGCGGGGGCGTCGTAGGTGCGCTGATAGGTGACCCACGGAAGTCGCGCCAGGTCCTGTCGGGTGAGCCGGTCCTCCACGCTGGGGTGGCCCTTGGAGACGACGAACACCCATCGGTCGTCGTAGAGGTCGGTGGCGGGAAAGTCACTGATGACGCCGTGGGGCATGAGCAGTCCGTCGGTGGCGCTGAGCAGGCTGGCGGTGTCATCGACGACGGTGATGGGGGTGCGGGTGAAGCGCAGCCGGATGCCCGGGGCCTCCTCGTGGACGACGCGGGCGAGCTCGACCCCGAAGACGTCGACGGCGTAGTCGGAGGCGACGATGCGGAACTCCCGGGTCTCGGTCGCGGGGTCGAAGGCCGCCTGGCTGGCGAAGAGCCGTTCGAGGACGTCGTAGGCGGTGGCGGTGCGGTCCAGGAGAACCTGGCCGAGGGCGGTGAGCTCGTACTGGCTTCCGACGCGGGAGAGGAGTTCGTCGCCGAAGTGCCGGCGAAGCCGCGCCAGAGCCGCGCTCATCGCCGGCTGGCTGAGTCCGACCCGTAGCCCGGCTCTCGTCACGTTGCGCTCCTCCAGGAGGGCACGGAGTGCGACGACGAGATTGAGGTCGAGGCTTGCCAAGTTCACGTCGCACGTCCTTGTCCGGAGGGCTGAACCACTGACTATCCACTCCACGAATGGTAGCGATCCATAGAATCGATTTCCCTGATTGCAGGCGCGGGTCCAGATTAGGTGCATCGCAATCAGGAGGACATGTCGGTGAAACCTGAAACAGCCAATGAGCTCTTCTCCGGGCCCTTCGCGCTCGGCACGCTCTCGACAGATGACGGCACGGTCTTTCCCGCCCTGGTCGACCGCGCAGGGCAGGTGCTCGACCTGCGGGAGGCTCTCGCCGACCCGGCCCTGACCCTGCGGGGACTGCTGGAACAGTGGCAGACGGCGCTCCCGCGGCTGCGGGATCTCGCTGTCGGGACGGAGCTCCCCCGCCGGCCCCTCTCGGAGTTCCGGGTGCTCGCGCCCGTCGAGCCGCGGCAGATCTTCCAGTCCGGTGCCAACTACCGCCAGCACGTCATCGATCTGCACGTCGCGCACCGGGATCCGTCCGACGGCCGCTCCGAAGAGGAGGCGCGCGCCGAGGCTGCCGAGATCATGGACCGGCGGGCCGCCCAGGACCTTCCGTACGTGTTCATCGGTCTGCCGAGCTCGGTCACCGGTCCCTACGACGACGTCACGCTTCCCCAGTGGGCGGCCAAGCCGGACTGGGAGTTGGAGCTCGCGGCGGTCATCGGCCGTCCCGCCCACCGGGTTTCGCCCGCCGAAGCGCTGGAGTACGTGGCCGGTTACACCATCGCGAACGACCTGACCGACCGGGCAACGGTGTTCCGCAGGGACATGCCGCAGATCGGTACGGACTGGCTGCGCAGCAAGAACGCCCCCGGCTTCACGCCGCTCGGGCCGTGGATCGTGCCGGCCGAGTCCGTCGGTGACACCGGTGATCTGCAGCTGACCCTGAAACTCAACGGCGAGGTCATGCAGGACGAGTCGACCAGGGACATGATCTTCGACGTGGCGCGCATGGTGTCCTACGCCTCCCAGAGCGCCCAGCTCCTGCCGGGCGACCTCGTGCTCACCGGTTCCCCGGCGGGCAACGGCATGCACTGGGGCCGGCTGCTGCGCGACGGCGACGTCATGGACGCGTCCATCACCGGCCTCGGTGCCCAGCGCACCCGCTGCGTCGCGGAGGAAGCGTGAACCGTACCGACCCCGCCGGCGCGATCGCGGCAGCGGCCGCCGCCTGCTCGAACTGGGGCCGCTGGGGCGAGGACGACCGCCTGGGCACCGTGAACTTCTTCGACGCGGGCAAGCGCCGGGAAGGCGCCGCCCTCATCCGCCGGGGGGTGAGCTTCTCGCTGTCCCAGCGTTTCGACATCGACGGGCCGCAGAAGGGCTGGCGCCGTCGTACCAACCCGGTCCACACCATGCTCGACACCGGGACGGACGCCGCGCTGGGCAACCAGGGCCTCCCCCACGGCATCGGTGGCGCCGACGACGTGATCGCGATGCCGCTGCAGTGCTCCACGCAGTGGGACGGGCTCGGCCACATCTTCGACCACGGCACAGCGTGGAACGGCCGTCCCGCGGAACAGGTCGTGACCTCCGACGGCGACCAGGTGACCGGTATCGAGCACATGGCCCCGCACGTGGCCGGGCGCGCCGTGCTCCTCGACGTCGGCCGGACCGTCGGCGAGGACGGCGAGCTGCCCGACGGTTTCGCCATCACCGAGGAGCACCTGACGGCCGCCGCCGAAGCCCATGGTGTCAGCGTCGGACGCGGCGACATCGTCCTCGTACGCACCGGGCAGCTCACGCGGGTGCGCCGGGAGGGGTGGGGCGATTACGCGGGCGGTGCCGCCCCCGGTCTGTCGTTCACCACCGCGTCGTGGCTGCACGGCAGCGAGATCGCCGCGATCGCCACCGACACCTGGGGCTTCGAGGTGCGGCCCAATGAGTTCGACCACGCCTTCCAGCCGCTCCACCAGGTCGCCATCCCGCACATCGGTCTGCTGATCGGTGAGATGTGGGACCTCGACGCCCTTGCCGAGGACTGCGCGGCCGACGGTGTGTACGCGTTCTGGCTGACCGCCGCTCCCCTGCCCATCACCGGCGCCGTCGGGTCCCCCGTCAATCCCGTCGCCGTCAAATAGTCCCGGGGCCAACGGCCCGAGGAACAAGGGAGTTCCCCATGAGCACACCCCGCAAGGTCCTGGTCGTCGGCGGCGGCGCGGCCGGCAACGCCACCACGATCCTGTTGCGCCGCGCCGGAATCGACGTCGACCTCGTCGAGGCGAAGGACGACTGGAACGCCACCGCAGGATCCGGCATCACCCTCCAGGGCAACGCCCTGCGCGTCCTGCGCGAACTCGGCGTCTGGGAAGAGGTGAAGACGTCCGGCTTCCCCTTCGGGTCCGTCGGCATCACCGCACCCGACGGCACCGTGCTGCACGTCCAGCGCGACCTGCGCACCGGTGGCGACGACCTGCCCGCCACCCTCGGCATGCAGCGCCCCCGGCTCCAGCAGATCCTTATTGACGCCGTCCGCGCGAGCGGCGCGACCGTGCGGCTGGGTACGACCGCCACGGTCGTGGACCAGGACGCTTCCGGCGTCACGGTCCAGCTCAGTGACGGCAGCGAGCACCGCTACGACCTGGTGATCGCCGCCGACGGCCTCGGCTCCGCCACCCGCGCGCAGATCGGCATCACCGAAAAGCCCGAACCGACCGGCATGGCCATCTGGCGCGTCGCCGCACCCCGGCCCGCCGGGGTCCAGCACACCGACCTCGCCTACGGCGGCCCGGCGTTCATCGCCGGCTACTGCCCGACCAGCGACACCACGCTCTACGCGTACGTGGTCGAAGAGAACCGCGACCGCGCCTCCATACCCGTCGAGTCGTACGCCGAGGAAATGGTGCGCCTCGCCTCGGCGTACGGAGGCGCCTGGCCGGAGATCACCGCGACGATCACCGACCCGTCGAAGGTCAACTACACCTGGTTCGACCGGCTGCTGGTCGAAGGGGCCTGGCACCGAGGACGTGTGGTGCTGGTCGGGGACGCCGCTCACTGCTGCCCGCCCACCCTGGCGCAGGGCGCGGCACTGTCGCTGGAGGACGCCTGGGTCCTGGCCCGGATGCTCACCGCCACGGACCTCTGGGACGACGAGCTGTTCCAGGGCTACTACGAGCGGCGGATCGCACGCGTCCGTCCGGTCGTGGAGGCATCGGTGCAGATCGGTCAGTGGCAGCTCGACGGCGTCCGGGACGCCGATGTCCCCGGCCTGATGGCCCGCACGATGACGATGCTGCGGGACCTGCCGTGACCGCGCCCACCGTGGACGTGCACGCCCACGTCCTGCTGCCGCAGATCGAGGAGCTCGTCTCGGGTCTTCCCGGACACGCCGATGCCAAGGCGCTGGACGCCCGCCGCAACGGTCCCGACGCGCTCGCCGTCAGCGGGCCCATGGTCCGCGACCGGATCCCGGCCCTGACCGACCCCGCCGTCCGGCTCGCCCGGATGGACGCCCAGGGCGTCGACGTCCAGCTGGTCAGCCCTTCGCCGTCGCATTACCACTACTGGGCCGACGCGGACACGGCCGAGAAGGTCTGCCGGCTGGCCGACGAGGCGACCGCCGCGCACTGTGCGGCCGCGCCGGAGCGGCTGCGGGGCCTGGGACTCGTCCCTCTGCAGCACCCTGAACTGCTCGTACCTGCCCTGGACCACGCCCTGGAGCAGGGCCTCTCGGGAGTGGAGATCTCCAGCCACGCGCCCGGCCGGGAGCTGTCCGACCCGGCGTACGAACCGTTGTGGGCGCGGGCCGAGGAGACGGGGGCGGTCGTGTTCCTGCACCCGTTCGGCTGCACCCTCGACGAGCGCCTGGACCGGTGGTACCTGTCCAACACCGTGGGGCAGCCCACGGAGAACGCCGTCGCCCTCTCGCACCTGATCTTCTCCGGCGTCCTCGACCGCCACCCCGGCCTGAAGATCGTCGCGGCGCACGGCGGCGGCTATCTGCCCACCCACATCGGGCGCAGCGACCACGCCTGGCGGGCGCGGAAGGACGCGGCCGCCGGCTGCGCCGAGCCTCCCAGCAGCTATCTGCGGCGCCTGTACTTCGACTCGCTCGTGCACGACCCGTCCGTACTGCGGGCGCTGGTGAACGCTGCGGGAGCGGACCGGGTGCTGCTCGGTTCGGACTTCCCCTTCGACATGGGGTCCGACGATCCCGTCGGCGCGCTGCGCAAGGCCGCCCTGGCCGAGGACGACTTCGACGCCGTCCGTGGCGCCAACGCCGCCGCCCTGCTCAACCTGTCCCCCGCCCGAGGAGGCGTCTCATGACGAACAACCGCTTGCTCACCCATCTGCGGCACGTCGACCTCGCCGTGCCCGACTACGACAAGCAGCTCGACTTCTACGCCGGTGTGTGGGGCCTGACCAAGGTCGCCGAGGACTCCGGCATCTCCTTCCTGGCCGCCGAGGGCAGCCCCGAACAGTACGTCGTCCGGTTGCGCAGGGCCGACGAGAAGCGACTCGACCTCGTCTCCTACGGTGCCGCGACGCCGGCCGACGTGGACACACTCGCCGAGCAGCTCCTGGCCGGCGGCGTGCAGCTGATCTCGCGCCCCGGGCCGGTCGATACGCCGGGCGGCGGCTACGGATTCCGGTTCTTCGACGTCGACGGGCGCACCATCGAGGTCTCCGCCGACGTGGCGGTCCGCGAGCACCGCAAGATCGAGGAGAAGGAGTCGATCCCGGTCAAGCTCTCCCACGTCGTGCTGAACTCCCCCGATCTCGACCGGACTCGCGCCTGGTACGAGCGGCACCTCGGCTTCCTTCTGTCCGACACGCTGAGCTCGCCCCACATGGGCGAGGTCATGCACTTCATGCGGATCAGCTCGCAGCACCACTCCATGGCGCTGGCGAAGGGCCCGCACACCTCGCTGCACCATGTCTCCTTCGAGATGCGCGGCATCGACGAGTACATGCGCGGCACGGGCCGGGTCCTGCGGGCAGGCCACACGAAGATCTGGGGGCCGGGCCGTCACATGGCCGGTGACAACACCTTCACGTACTTCCTCGACCCGCACGGCAACACCGTCGAGTACACCACCGAGCTGGAGAACCTCGACGAGGACACCTGGCACCCCCACGTGTACGACTTCTCCCGGCCCGAGGTCACCGACCAGTGGGGCACCGCCAACCCGATGAACGAACTCGTCGCGAAGGAGTCGTTCAACGACCCCGACCGCGGCTGCTTCCTCGCCCCGCCGGTCTGACCTCCGGCAATCCGGTCTCCGGGAACGCGACGGGGC
This sequence comes from Streptomyces sp. DT224, assembly GCF_049844595.1. Classification (NCBI taxonomy): domain Bacteria; kingdom Bacillati; phylum Actinomycetota; class Actinomycetes; order Kitasatosporales; family Streptomycetaceae; genus Streptomyces; species Streptomyces sp. DT224. The sequence goes on along the minus strand of NZ_JBNCLI010000012.1, from coordinate 232,949 downwards.
CAGGCCGGCCCAGTCCGCCATCGCCGCGTTCCCGGCCCCGGTCCACGGGACCAGGCCGTCGGGACGGCCGGCGACGGTCCGTCTCTCCACAGCGGACGGCCGGTCCCGTGTCCCCCCGTTTCTCCACATGGGAGCCGCACCATGCGCTTCGCCGCTTACGCATACCGGCACCGGAACCGTGTCGCCGTCGTCGAGGACGACGGCACGCTGTTCCCGCTGCCCGGCGTCACCTCACTCACGGACCTGATCCGCGAGACCGACGGCCTTCCCGGCCTCCTCGCCGCCGGAGCAGAGGCCCTGGACGTTCCGCCCGGACCGCACGTCTCCGAGGTCCGGCTGCTCCCGCCCCTCCAGCCTTCCTCCGTAAGGGACTTCGTCACCTTCGAGGAGCACGTCGAGGGTGTTCGCCGCTCCGTCAGCGGCGAATCCGGGGTTCCCGCCCAGTGGTACGAGGCGCCGACCTACTACTTCACCAACCCGCACGCCGTGTTCGGCCCGCACGACGACATCCCCGTGCCGCCCGGCTCGTCCGCGTTCGATTTCGAGCTGGAGGTGGCGGCGGTCATCGGCCGCGAGGGCCGGGACCTGGCCCCGGAACAGGCCCGCGAGCACATCGTCGGCTACACCGTGTTCAACGACTGGTCCGCGCGGGATCTGCAGTCCGCCGAGATGCGGGTCGGTCTCGGCCCGTGCAAGGGCAAGGACTCCGCCACCACCCTCGGCCCCTACCTGGTGACCGCCGACGAGTTGGAGCCCTACCGAGACGCCGAAGGTTTCCTGCGTCTGGCCCTGACGGCCGAGGTCAACGGCGACCGGGTGGGCAGCGACCTGCTGTCCAACATGAGCTGGACGTTCGAGGAGATGGCCGCCTACGCCTCGCGCGGCACCCGGATCGTCGCCGGCGACGTCCTGGGCTCCGGCACCTGCGGCAACGGAGGTTGCCTCGCCGAGCTGTGGGGCCGCAACGGCGAACAGGTCCCGCCGCCTCTGAAGCCCGGCGACACCGTCACCCTCACCGTGGAAGCCCTCGGGTCCCTCACCACCCGCGTGGTCTCCGGCACCGAGCCCACCGCCCTGCCCCAGGGCCGGCGCCGCACCCGGGAGCGTCCGTGACCAACGGACGCCTGGCAGGCAAGGTGGTCGTCGTCACCGGCGCCGCCCGGGGCCAGGGCGCCGCAGAGGTGGTGGCCCTGGAGCGTGAAGGTGCCTCGGTCATCGCCACGGACGTGAACAGCGCGGAGGGTGTCCGGCGGCTCGACGTGACCCGGGCCGACGACTGGGCGGCCTTGGCCGGCTCCCTCCGCGACACCTACGGGGCCGTCCACGGGCTGGTCAACAACGCCGGCATCACCTGGCGGGCCCGGCTCGACGAGGTCACCGCCGAGGACATGAACCGCGTCCACGCCGTCAACGTCAACGGGCCGCTCCTCGGAATGCAGCACCTGGCCCCCCTGATGCCGCCCGGCTCCTCCGTCGTGAACGTCGGCTCTTCGGCCGCGCTGACCGCCCACTATCCGGTGGCGTACACGACGAGCAAGTGGGCGTTGCGCGGACTGTCGAAGACCGCCGCCCTGGAGTTCGGCCCGCGGGGGATCCGGGTGAACACCGTCCATCCCGGTTTCATCGAGACCGAGATGACGGCCTCCGCCGCACCCGCCTTCCGGGAGAGCAACATCCGCGAGACGCCCCTGGGCCGTGTGGGCACGGTCGAGGAGGTGACGCCGCTGGTGGTGTTCCTGCTCGCCGACGAGTCGTCGTTCATCACCGGCGCGGAGATCCCGGTCGACGGCGGCCTCACCTCGCACGGCGGAGTGAAGTCGGTGTCCGACGCCCTCCTCGACGGGACGGGCCGATGAGGCGGCCGGAGAGCAAGGTCGCCCTGGTAGCGGGCACCGCCCGGTACGTCCGGGAGATCACCCGGACCGCGGCCCTCCTCGCGTCCGAGGAAGCCTCCTGTGCCCCCTGCGCCCCTCTCGTCTTCGACGGCGGCCGGTCCTCCGTGCTGCCCGGCCCCCTCACCTGAAAGGACACCCGGAACCGTGGACAAGGTCATCCGGAAACCCGCCGACGCCGTCGCCGACATCCCCGACTGCGCCTCACTCGCCGTCGGCGGTTTCGGGCTCAACGGCATCCCCGAGACCCTGATCCGTGCCCTGTACGCCCAGGGGGCGACCGGTCTGCGGGTCGTCTCCAACAACTGTGGCGTCGACGACCGCGGCCTCGGCATCCTGCTGGCGGCGCGGCGCATCTGCCGGGTCACCGGCTCCTACGTCGGCGAGAACAAGGAGTTCGCCCGCCAATACCTGAGCGGAGAGCTGGAAGTCGAGCTCGTGCCCCAGGGCACCCTGGCCGAACGGCTCCGCGCCGGCGGCTGCGGCATCCCCGCCTTCTACACCCCGGCCGGAGTAGGCACCCAGGTCGCCGACGGCGGGCTTCCCTGGAGGTACGCCCCCGACGGCGCCGTCGCCGTCGCCTCGGCCGTCAAGGAGACCCGGGAGTACGAGGGCCGGACCCATGTCCTGGAGCACGGGATCACCACCGACTTCGCCCTGGTACGGGCCTGGCGGGGCGACCGGCACGGCAACCTCGTCTTCCGCCGCGCCTCCGCCAACTTCAACCCGCTTGCCGCCATGGCCGGGCGCATCACCATCGCCGAGGTCGAGGAACTCGTCGAACCCGGCAGCCTCGACCCCGACCAGGTGCACCTCCCCGGTGTCTTCGTCCAGCGCGTCGTACCCCTCACCCCCGCCCAAGCGGCCGACAAGCTCATCGAGAAGAGGACGGTGCGCGCCTGATGGCCTGGACCCGCGACCAGATGGCCGCCCGAGCCGCCGCCGAACTGACCGACGGCTCGTACGTCAACCTCGGCATCGGCCTGCCCACCCTCATCCCCGCCCATGTCCCGGCCGGTGTGCAGGTGGTGCTGCACTCCGAGAACGGCATCCTGGGCACCGGCCCCTACCCCGAGGAACACGAGGTCGACCCCGACCTCATCAACGCCGGCAAGGAGACCGTCACCGTCCTGCCCGGCGCCTCGTTCTTCGACTCCGCGCTCTCGTTCGGGATGATCCGCGGCGGACACATCGACACCGCGGTCCTCGGCGCCATGCAGGTCTCCGCCACCGGTGACCTGGCGAACTGGATGATCCCCGGGAAGATGGTCAAGGGCATGGGCGGCGCCATGGACCTCGTCCACGGCGCGCGCAGGGTCGTCGTCCTGACGGAGCACACGGCCAAGGACGGCACCCCGAAGATCGTCCAGGAGTGCTCCCTCCCGCTCACCGGCCGCGGGTGCGTCGACCGGATCATCACCGATCTCTGCGTCCTTGACGTCACCGACCGGGGCCTTGCTCTGGTCGAGACCGCCCCGGGTGTCACCGTCGACTACCTCCGCACGCGCACGGGCGCCCCGATTCACGCCGACAGCACCGCCTCCGCCTGCTGACCGCTCTCCCTCCCCCGCCGGTCCCTGCGTGGGCCCGCACCGCGAATTCCTGCTCCTGCCCCGATGGTCCGTTCATCAAAGATCCCGACGCGGAACCCCCAGGTGTCGGGAGACGGACCCTGCCCCAAGGAGGCACCTGTCGTGACGACTACGCCCCTGCACATAGCTGTCGTCGGCGGTGGCATCGGCGGCCTGGCCGCCGCCCTCGCCATCGCCCGTTCCGGCCACCGCGTGAGCGTGGTGGAGCGCGCCGCCCGATTCGGCGAGATCGGAGCCGGCCTCCAGCTGGCTCCGAACGCCTCGCTCGCGCTGGAGGAACTGGGCGTCCTCGATGCCGTGCGGCGCTCCGCCGTCGCCCCACCCCGGCTCGTCATGATGGACGCGCTCACCGGCCGGCAGGTCACCGCTCTCGACCTGCGCAGCGCCGCCTACCGCAGCCGGTTCGAGCACCCCTATCTCGTCACCCACCGCACCGACCTCCACGGCGCCCTCCTGACCGCCTGCGAGGAGCACCCGTCGATCGCCCTGCACACCGGGCGGACCGTCACCGACGCGGTCCAGACGCCGGAAGAGGTGCGCCTGCACTTCGCCGAGACGCCCCAACAGCTCGCTGCGGACGCGGTGGTGGCCGCCGACGGCCTGCATTCCCGGCTCAGGCAGATCCTCGTGAACGACGGCGCCCCCGTCTGCTCCAGGTACGTCGCCTACCGCGGCGCCCTGCCCGTCACCAGCATGACGGGGGCGATGGCGCAGCACGCCACGACGGAGTCGGTCCTCGTGTGGGCCGGTCCGCGCATGCACCTCGTCCAGTACCCCGTGCGTCGCGGCGAGTTGTACAACCAGGTCGCCGTCTTCGAGAGCGACCACTACGACCCCGACTCCGACGACTGGGGAACCGAGGCCGAGCTGGAGGAGCGGTTCGCCGGCGCCTGCGACGCCGTGCGCGACGCCTTGCCCCTGGTCGCCCGGGACCGGCGCTGGCCGCTGTTCGACCGGCTCCCGATCACCGACTGGGTGCATGGCCGCATCGTGCTGCTGGGCGACGCCGCGCACCCGATGCTGCAGTACCTGGCCCAGGGTGCCTGTCAGGCGCTGGAGGACGCCGTGGCCCTCGGTCACGCTCTGCGCGATCACGGCCGCCCGGAGGATGCATTTGCGTCGTATGCCGCCCTCCGTACGGAGAGGGCCGCGTCGATCCAGACCAACGCGCGACGCTTTGGCGAGATCTGCCACATGGACGGCACGGGAGCCTTCTTGCGTGACCAACTCCTTTCCGGCCGCACTCCCGAGGACTTCGACGACATCGCCTGGGTGTGGACCCCCGTCGGCGATCGCCCGCCGGCCACCACCCTGTGAACAACCACCCTGAGGAGATCCCGTGATCGACGACCCCGCCTACGAGGCACTCGACGAGCTGGGCGCCGCACCGCTGTGGCGGTTCTACGGCAACCTGTTCCCGGCCGAGCCCCGCAGCAAGGCCGTCCCCTACCGGTGGAGCTGGCAGGAACTGCGGCCCCACCTGCTGCACTTCTCCCGGACGCTGTCCCTGGACGAGGCCGAACGCCGGGTCCTCATGCTGGTCAACCCCGGGCTCACCGACCCGCCCGCCACGGTCAACACCCTCTACGCCGGCCTGCAGATCATCCTGCCCGGCGAAACCGCCCAGGCCCACCGCCACACCTCCAACGCCTTCCGCTTCGTCCTGGAGGGCGACGGCGCCTGGACCACCGTCGACGGCGAGCGCGTCTTCATGGCCCCCGGCGACCTGCTGCTCACCCCCGGATGGCACTGGCACGACCACACCCATGAGGGTGACGCGCCGATGATCTGGCTCGACGCCCTGGACTACCCCCTGGTCAACGCCCTGGAAGCGGGCTTCTACGAGAAGTACCCGCAGCGGCTCCAGCCCGTCACCCGTCCCGACGACGGAGGCAGCCGGCAGTTCCTCCACGGCCGCCTGACTCCCTCCTGGATCACCCCCGACGGGCCGAACTCGCCCATCACCCGTTACACCTGGCAGGAGACCAGCCGGGCACTGGAGGCCATCGCTGACAGCGCCCAGGGCAGCGACGTCGACGGGATCGTCCTGGAGTACACCAACCCCTGGACCGGCGGCCCGGTCATGCCGACCATCTCCTGCCGGATCCAACGGCTGCGACCGGGCTTCGAAGGGGCAGGCCGCCGCCACACCGCCTCCACCGTCTTCAGCGTCGTCCGCGGCGAAGGCGCCACCCTCGTGGACGGCAAGCGCCTGGACTGGACGGAGAACGACACCTTCGCCATCCCTGGCTGGGCCTCCTACCGGCACCTGAACACCTCCACGTCCGCCGACGCGGTCCTGTTCTCGTACAGCGACGAACCCGTGATGCGGTCCTTGGGTCTCTACCGCAGCGAGAGCGCCGACCCCGGCGCCTGATCACTCCCCCGCTTTCCCACACCGACAAGGAGGCCACGATGCGTCTGGCCCTGTTCGACAAGGGTCGCCTCGGCATCGTCGAGGGCGACACCATCACCGACGTGACCGACCAGGTCACCCGCTCATCCGCCGGCCCGTCCGGCACACTTCAGCTGTACATCGAGGGGCTGTCCGACGCCTCCGGCGCGGTGCTCGATCCGGCGGACGGGCGCCGCGTTGCGCTCACCGACGTGCGGTTGGAGGCTCCGCTGCCTCGCCCCGGCAAGATCATCGGTGCGCCGGTCAACTACCTCGACCACAAGGCCGAGATGGACTACCCCACCTCCATCGCCGACCTGGGTGTCTTCCTGAAGGCCAACTCGTCGGTGATCGGCCCGGATCAGGACATCGTCCTGCCCTACTCCGACATCCGCACCGACCAGGAAGGGGAACTGGCCGTCGTCATCGGCCGGACCGCCTCGCAGGTCAGCGCCGAGAAGGCCCTCGACCACGTCTTCGGGTACACCTGCCTGCTGGACATCACCGTCCGCTCCGGCGAGGACCGCTCCACCCGCAAGTCCTTCGACACCTTCACCCCCATCGGCCCCTGGATCGTCACCGCCGACGAAATCGCCGACCCCGACCGGCTGGACCTGCGCTGCGATGTGTCCGGCGGGACCCGGCAGAGCACCAACACCGAGGACCTCATCTTCGGCGTGCGGGAACTGGTCGCCTACGCCTCCTCGGTGATGACCCTGTACCCCGGCGACGTGATCGCCACGGGCACACCGGCCGGAGTCGGACCGCTCAGCGACGGGGACCGCGTCGTCGTCGAGATCGAGAAGATCGGCCGCCTCGAAGTAGGCGTGGACGGATCCCGGGCGACGCCGTACGCGTCGCGGCCGGGGCACCGCCGGGGCTGATCCGCCCGCACCCCTGCGAGGCGGTCCCGAAGCGCCGCCGAGGGACTGCCGCGCGGGGCCCGGTGAGCAGAAATCAGCCACGCTGCGCCCTCTCGACCCGCACCTCCCCGCCGCTGGTGAGCAGCATGGCCGCGGGCCGTGCGGGCAGCCTTCGGCCGACGGGCCGTCGGGGTGGCAGCCGGCCCACGGGGCGCGCCCTCCGCGTTCAGGACCGCGGCGTGCTCGACCTGCGTACGACCAGCTCGGGCTGGAGCACGATGCCGGTGTGCTGGTGCTCAGGGGCCGCGTCGGATGCCTCGATCTCCTGGAGCAGGAGTTGTGCGGCGAGGCGGCCGATCTCCGCCGCCGGATGGCGTACCGAGGTCAGCGGGATGAGGCTCGCCTCCGCGAACTCGATGTCGTCGTAGCCGACGACGGCCAGGTCGTCCGGGACGCCCACGCCCGCGTCGAAGGCCGTCTGCATGACGCCCAGGGCCATGAGGTCGTTCGCGCAGAAGACGGCCGTCGGGCGGGGCGCGAGGCCGATGAGCCGGGCCCCGGCGTCCCTGCCGGCGGCGACGTCGAGCCTGTCGGCCCGGATGTCCACGATCGCGTCGGCGTCGAGGCCCGCCTCCTGAACCGCACGTGCCAGCCCTTGGCGCCGGTCTTGTATCTGCTGCAGATGCTGGGGGCCGCGCACGAAGGCGATGCGCCGGTGACCACCGGCAACCAGATGCCTGCCAGCGAGCAGGCCCCCCAGGACATCGTCGGCCGCCACTGAACAGGCCGTCTGCTCATCGGCCGCCCGGTCGACCACCACGAACGGAATGTTCGCCCGCCGCAGCGCCGCCCAGGGCTCCCCGTGCGAGGCGACCGGAGCGAACAGGACCCCGCGGAGGCGCTGCTCGACGAAGAGCGACAGGTAGGCCTGTTCGGCCGACGTGTTCTCCGCACTGTTGCACACCATCACGCCGAGGTCCGCCTCGGCGGCGACGCGCTCGGTGCCCCGGGCGAGAACGGCGAAGAAGGGGTTTCCGGTGTCCATGACCAGCAGTCCGAGCATGCGGCTCCGACCGGCACGCAGCTGTCGTGCCGACTCGCTCCGGACGTACCCCAACAGCTCGATCGCGGCGTGGACACGAGTCCGCACCTCGGGCGAGACACGATCGGGCCTGTTCAGGACATTGGAGACCGTGCCCACGGAAACGCCTGCCTGACGCGCCACCTCCTTGATGCCGACCACTGACGACGTCCGTTCTCCTCGAGTCCGTAGGAACGTCATCCTAAGCCAGCCCCTCGCGCCGCAATGAATCCTTTCAATCACCTCGAACGCAGCACCTTGACTAGCAGTGCAGCACGTGTTTCATTGGTGATGAAACGATTCAAACGCTGATGCGTAGAGCACGGCTCTGGTTGTGAGGTTGCCCATGACTGTCGTACGGAACGCCGTGAAGGCTGCGCTCAAGTCCCAGAGGATCGAGACCCCGTCCTGGGGCTACGGGAACTCCGGCACCCGCTTCAAGGTGTTCTCCCAGCCCGGTGTCCCGAGGACGCCGTGGGAGAAGTTGGACGACGCCGCGAAGGTGCACGAGTTCACCGGTGTCGCGCCGAAGGTGTCCTTGCACATCCCGTGGGACCGGGTCGACGACTACACGGCTCTCGCTGCCTATGCCAGGGAGCGCGGTCTGGAACTGGGCGCGATCAACTCCAATACTTTCCAAGACGACGGCTACCGGCTCGGCAGCGTCTGTCACCCGGAGGCGAAGGTGCGCCGCAGGGCCGTCGATCACCTCCTGGAGTGCGTCGACATCATGGACGCAACCGGATCCACAGATCTGAAGCTGTGGTTCGCCGACGGCACCAACTACCCCGGCCAGGACGACATCACCGGCCGCCAGGACCGGCTCGCGGAGTCTTTGGCCGAGGTGTATGAGCGGCTCAGCGAAGGCCAGCGGCTCCTGCTCGAGTACAAGTTCTTCGAGCCGGCCTTCTACACCACCGACGTGCCGGACTGGGGGACGTCCTACGCCCACTGCCTCCAACTGGGCTCCAAGGCGCAGGTCGTCGTGGACACCGGCCACCACGCCCCGGGCACCAACATCGAGTTCATCGTTGCCTTCCTCCTCCGCGAGGGGAAGCTCGGCGGCTTCGACTTCAACTCGCGCTTCTATGCCGACGACGACTTGATGGTCGGGTCCGCCGACCCCTTCCAGTTGTTCCGAATCATGCACGAGGTCTCCAAGAACGGCGGTCTGGACGCCTCCGGGAACGTGGCCTTCATGCTCGACCAATGCCACAACATCGAGGCCAAGATCCCTGCTGTCATTCGGTCCGTGATGAATGTCCAGGAGGCCACCGCCAAGGCTCTGCTCGTCGACCTCGACGCGCTCGCCGCCGCGCAGCTCTCCGGTGACGTCCTCGCCGCGAATGCCGTGCTGATGGATGCCTACAACACCGACGTCCGCCCTCTGCTGCGGGAGGTGCGGGAGGAACAGGGGCTGCATCCCGACCCGGTCACCGCGTATGCCGCTTCCGGATGGCAGGAGCGGGTCGCATCCGCGCGCGTGGGCGGACAGCAGGCCGGCTGGGGCGCCTGAGCGCGCCGGCCCTCCGATCTGTTTTCGCGCCCAGCAGGCGCCCTCTCCTCTTCCTCCTCCGCACACTTCGCATCTGAAGGACCGATCTCCATGGCCACCCACCCCGAAGTCGCCGCCCTCCTCGACCGTGCGCAGCGGCTGGGCTCCGACCCGCGCAACACCAACTACGCGGGCGGCAACGCATCCGCCAAGGGCACCGTCCCCGACCCCGTCACCGGCTCGGACACCGAGCTGATGTGGGTCAAGGGGTCCGGGGGCGACCTCGGCACCCTCACCGAGGACGGTCTCGCCGTCCTGCGGCTCGACCGGCTGCGGGCCCTGAGGGACGTGTATGCGGGAGTGGAGCGCGAGGACGAGATGGTCGCCGCCTTCGACTTCTGCCTGCACGGGAAGGGCGGAGCGGCGCCATCCATCGACACCGCGATGCACGGTTTGGTGGATGCCGCTCACGTGGATCACCTCCACCCGGACTCCGGCATCGCGCTCGCCTGCGCCTCGGACGGGGAGAAGCTGACGGCACAGTGCTACGGGGGGAAGGTGGCCTGGGTGCCGTGGCGGCGTCCCGGGTTCCAGCTCGGCCTGGACATCGCGGCGATCAAGGATGCCCACCCCGAGGCCGTCGGCGTGGTCCTGGGCGGGCACGGGATCACCGCGTGGGGTGCCGGCGCCGAGGAGTGCGAGGCCAACGCGCTGTGGATGATCCGCACGGCGGAGGCCTTCCTCGCGGATCACGGCAAGGAGCAGCCGTTCGGCGTTCCGCTGGCCGGCTACGGGGCGCTGGAGGCCGTGGAGCGTCAGGCACGGGCCGCCGCGCTCGCGCCTGTCATCCGTTCCCTGGCCTCGCAGGACCGGCCGCAGGTCGGCCACTTCACGGACACCGACGTCGTCCTCGACTTCCTCGCGCACGACCAGCACCCGCGTCTCGCCGCTCTGGGCACCTCGTGCCCGGACCACTTCCTGCGCACCAAGGTCCGCCCGCTCGTCCTGGACCTGCCGCCTGCGGCCCCGCTGGATGAGGCCGTGGCCCGGCTGAAGGAACTGCATGCCGAGTACCGCGAGGAGTACGCCGCCTACTACGCCCGGCATGCCACCCCCGACTCGCCGGCCATGCGCGGCGCGGACCCCGCGATCGTGCTGGTGCCGGGCGTCGGGATGTTCTCGTACGGCAAGGACAAGCAGACCGCGCGGGTGGCGGGCGAGTTCTACCTCAACGCGATCAACGTCATGCGCGGCGCCGAGGCCGTCTCCTCCTACGCCCCCATCGATGAAGCGGAGAAGTTCCGCATCGAGTACTGGGACCTGGAGGAGGCCAAGCTGCGGCGGATGCCGAAGCCGAAGCCCTTGGCGACGCGTGTGGCGCTGGTGACGGGTGCGGGCTCGGGCATCGGCAAGGCCATCGCGCACCGGCTGGTCGCCGAGGGCGCCTGCGTGGTCGTCGCCGACCTGAACGGCGAGAACGCCGCTGCCGTGGCCGAGGAGCTGGGCGGCCCGGACAAGGCCGTCGCGGTCACCGTGGACGTCACCTCCGAGGAGCAGATCAGCGCCGCGTTCCGTGCGGCCGTTCTCGCGTTCGGGGGGGTCGATCTCGTGGTCAACAACGCCGGGATCTCGATCTCGAAGCCGCTGCTGGCCACGACCGCGAAGGACTGGGACCTCCAGCACGACATCATGGCCCGGGGGTCCTTCCTCGTCTCCCGCGCGGCCGCCGGAGTCATGATCGAGCAGGGCCTGGGCGGCGACATCGTGTACATCGCCTCCAAGAACGCCGTCTTCGCCGGACCGAACAACATCGCCTATTCCGCCACCAAGGCCGACCAGGCCCACCAGGTCCGCCTTCTCGCCGCCGAACTCGGCGAGCACGGCATCCGCGTCAACGGCGTCAACCCCGACGGCGTCGTCCGCGGTTCGGGCATCTTCGCCGCGGGATGGGGGGCGCAGCGCGCCGCGACGTACGGCATCGAGGAGGACGAGCTCGGTGAGTTCTACGCCCGGCGCACGCTGCTGAAGCAGGAGGTCCTGCCCGAGCACGTCGCGAACGCGGTGTTCGCCCTCACAGGCGGTGACCTCACCCACACCACCGGCCTGCACATCCCCGTCGACGCCGGTGTCGCTGCGGCCTTCCTCCGCTGAGCACCCTCGATCGCCTGGGGCGGGTGACTGACGCACCCGCCCCGGTGCACCGCGGACCGGCGGCACGATGCCGGCCGAGGCCCGGCCCTGACACCAGGCCCGGCACGGCGCCGCCGGTCCGCCATTCCCCAACTTCCCGATGAGCCGCCCGCACCGCAGAGGTATGCACCCCGTGACCAGCACTCCCCCGCCCTCCGCGTTCGCCGCGGTCGATCTCGGCGCCACCAGCGGACGGGTGATCGTCGGCCGTGTGGGCCCGGACCGTCTCGACCTCACCGAAGTGCACCGCTTCGGCAATACCCCCGTGCGGCTGCCGGACGGCCTGCACTGGAACGTCCTGGCCCTGTTCCAAGAGATCCTCGACGGACTGCGTGAATGCGCCCGCTCCGGCGGCGTCGCCTCCATCGGTGTCGACACCTGGGCCGTGGACTACGGCCTCCTGGGCAGCGACAACGCCCTCCTCGGCAACCCCTTCCACTACCGCGACTCGCGTACCGAGGGCATCGCCCCGGGCGTCTGGGCAGAAGTCTCCGCCGAGACGCTGTACAGCATCACGGGCCTCCAGCACCTCCCCTTCAACACGGTCTTCCAGCTCGCGGCCGGCACGGGAGCCGTTCAAAGGGACGCCGCCCGCACCCTGCTGCTCATCCCGGATCTCCTGATCCACTGGCTGACCGGATCGTTGGGTGCCGAGGAGACCAACGCCTCCACCACCGGTCTCTTCGACGCCCGAACCGGCACCTGGTCCCACCACCTCATGAAGCGGCTCTCCCTCGACCCGGGCCTCTTCCCGCCCCTGCGCAGGCCCGGAGACGCGGCGGGTACCCTCCTCCCCCACGTAGCCGCCTGCACCGGACTCCCCTCGCATACGCCGGTGACTACGGTCGCCTCCCACGACACCGCCTCCGCAGTCGTCGCCGTACCCGCCACCGAAACCGGCTTCGCGTACATCTCCTGCGGAACGTGGTCCTTGGCCGGCCTCGAACTCGACGCCCCCGTCCTCAGCGCCGCCTCCCGAGCGGCGAACTTCACCAACGAACGCGGCATCGACGGCACCGTGCGCTACCTGCGCAACATCATGGGCATGTGGCTCCTGGAAGAATGCCGGCGCACGTGGGACAAGGAGGGCCTCCCCACCCACATCCCCACGCTGCTCACCGAAGCCGCGGAGGCTCAACCGTTCGCCGCGGTCCTCGACCCCGACGCCCCGGAGTTCCTCGCCCCCGGCGACATGCCCACCCGCATCCGCGCATACTGCGCCCGCACCGGACAACCCATCCCCGCCACACAGGGCGCCATCGTCCGCTGCATTCTGGAAAGCCTGGCCCTCGCACACCGCCGCGCCCTGCGCCAGGCCGCCGAGCTCGCCGGCCGCGACATCACCCGCATCCACCTCGTCGGCGGCGGATCACGCAACGAACTGCTCTGCCAACTCACCGCCGACGCCACCGGCCTGCCCGTCGTCGCCGGCCCCAGCGAAGCCACCGCACTCGGCAATATCCTCGTCCAAGCCCGAGCCGCCGGCCTGGTGGGCGGCCTTCCCGACATGCGCCGCCTCGTCGCCCGCACCCAGCACCTGCGGCACTACACCCCTCAAGGCAACAGCGCCGCCTGGGACGCGGCCGCCGCCCGAATCGGCGCACCGACGCACCCGATGATCCCGTGACGCCGGAGCCCCAGATCTCCTATCCCAGGCGGCCAGGAGACGGACCACTGCGGTCGCGGGCCCATGGCCCAGGGATTGCCCTCCCACGCCAGCCGGCGCACGGCGGCGGTGCTCACGGAAGTCCCACGCCCCCGAGTGGCGGTCTCGGCAAGCTTGTACGCCTTGATCCGCGGACGCGCCCCGGGAAGGCTGCGACAGCCCTCGGAGGAATCGCAGCTCAGCGCACCCGCCCCCGCGGCTTCAGTCCCACGTCCGGCAGCGCCGGCGCCGGAATGGGCGGCCCGTCGTAGCCGTGTACGGCCCCGAACCGGTCGCCGCCCATCCAGTCCTCCCGGGCCCGGGCGATCTCGTCCTGGGTCCTGCCCACGAAGTTCCACCACATGATCAGCTCCTCCTCGAACGGTTCGCCGCCCAGGAGCATCAGGCCCGCGTCGGACTCCGCGCGGAGCGGGAGCTCGGTGCGGCCGCAGCCGAGGTAGAGCATGGAGCCGGGGAGGACCGGGACGCCGTCGACCTCGGCCTCGCCGGACATCGAGAGCACGGCGTACTCGAAGTCGGGGTCCAGGGGGAGCCGGGCCCGCGCGCCTCGGGTCAGCGAGAGGTCGGCGCCCACGATCGGGGTGTACGCGGTGCCGGGCGAGGTGGCGCCGTCGAGGTCGCCCAGGATCACCGTGGCCGTGAGGCCGGGGGCGGTGACCGCGGGCAGGTCGCTGTGGTGCTGGAAGTGGGGATCCGCGAAGCGGTGCGCGTCCGGGAGCGCCACCCAGAGCTGGGCACCGTGGAGCAGGGCGGCGTGCGGCTTGGGGCTCTCCTCGGAGTGGCTGATCGCGCGGCCGGAGGTCATGAGGCCGAGTTCGCGCGGGCGGATCGTCTGGAGGCTGCCGAGGCTGTCGCGGTGCAGGACCTCGCCCTCGTGCAGCCAGCTGACGGTCTGGAGGCCCATGTGGGGGTGCGGCGGCACCTGCATCCCGGGTTCGTCGGCGATGTCGTCGGGGCCGTAGTGGTCCACGAAGGCCCAGGCACCGACCATCCGGCGGCCCAGGTTGGGCAGCAGCCTGCGGACCTCGGTGGACTCGCCGAGCCGCACCGTGCGCGGGGCCAGCAGTTCGCGTACGGGCTCCGCGACGACGAAACCCCGGCCCCCGCAGACGGTGGGGACGGCCTGGCGATCGAGATTGCTCATGGCGCTCAACCTATTCCGCTGCGGGCGGGGGCGGGTGGCACCCACGCCGGATGATTAGTGGAATGTTAAACCACCTATCGGTGTTGTGCGGATCGGACACCCGCCCGGCCGAGGAGACGACATGAGCGACAGCTACTACGAGTTCGGAACCGCCGCCGAGCGCTGGGAGCGCGCGGGATTCTTCTTCGACGCGAAGGAGTACACGACCGCGGCACGCATCCTGGACGGCCTCGTCGCGGAGGTCCCGGAGCAGGTCGCGCCCCGGCTGCTGCTGGCCCGCGCCTACTACCACTCGGCGAGCCTCGGGCGGGCCGAGACGGAGCTTCGCGCGGTTCTGGAGCGCGATCCGGTGGAGCACTACGCCCGCCTGATGCTCGGCCGGACCCTGGAGCGCCAGGGGCGGCAGGCCGAGGCGGACACACAGCTGCGGCTGGCGGCAGCGCTGTCCGGTGACCTCGGGCCGGCGTGAGCGCGTCCCGGCACCCGCCATATTCCAGGTGCCGGGAACGGCGGCCACGTGATACTCCACAGGACCATGAACGACCTTGAGACGCCGCGCCTGTTCCTGCACCCCATGAGCCCCGCCGACGCCGAGCACGTCGCCGCGGGTTCGCCGCCGGCCGGGGCGCGCTGGGCTCCCGGCTACCCCTCCCCCGGCGAGCGGGGCGCCGCCTCGCGCTTCCTCACGACCTGCGCGGACACCGGCGACCCCACCCCGTTCTGCTCGTACGAGATACGGCTCCGGGCCGATGGTGTGGTCATCGGCGGCATCGGCTTCCACGGGGCGCCGGACGAGCGGGGCGGCGTCACGATCGGGTACGGGCTCGTGGAGTCGGCGCGCGGACGGGGCTATGCCTCCGAGGCGCTGCGGGCGCTGCTCCGGTTCGCGCGGGGACAGGGCGTCGCCCGGGTGCGCGGGGACGCCGACACGGGCAACATCCCCTCGCAGCGGGTCATGGCGGCGGCCGGGATGCGCCTCGTGGGCGAGGACGCCTCGCTCACGTACTACCTGGTCGAGTGGGCGGCGTAGGACGGGCGGAGCCTGCCGGTGACCCACCCGGCGGGCTCCGCCCGTCGCCTCGTCCACGGCGGCCGTCAGCCCACGGCGGCGGCCGTCCGGTTCGTCCGGCCGTCCGCGAGCGCGTCGGCCCTCGGCACCAGCAGCCGTTCGGTGAGGTGGCCGAAGAGCAGGCCGAACGCGGTCCACAGCGTGGCCTGCACCGCGAGCGTGGCCAGCCGGAACTGCCACAGCAGCGTGGCCGGGAAGTCCGTGCCGACCTCGTTGAACGAGGGCAGGAACACATAGGCGAGGGCGATCAGCAGGACGTAGCCGGCCGCCGCCGCGACCGTCGCGTTCCAGTTGCCCAGGCGGCGTGCCAGCCGCCTGCCGGCGATGACGGCGGCGACCGCGAGCAGCACGCTGAGGGCGACCATCAGGAAGAACAGCGCGGTGCGTTCGCCGATGGTGTCGGGGTTGCCGACGGCCGGCGGGTTGGCCGGGTACTTCAGGAACGGCACGACGTACACGCTGAGCAGCGCGGCGCCCGAGATCAGCGCGGCCGTGACCCTGGGGCCGAACCGGCCCATCCTGCCCAGCGCATAGCAGAAGACGAGCGCGGCGATGCCGCCGGCCGCGACGCCGAAGACGAGCACCCCGGTGGCCAGGCCGGCGGTGGACTGCACGCCCCTGCTGACGAGTTCCTCGCCGGCGCCGTGGTGGTGGCCGTGGGCGCTGTGCGCGGCCTCTTCGATGGCGATGGCCGCGTCGACCCTGGACTCGCCGAGGAAGTAGGCGACGAGCAGCGCGAGCGCCCCCGCGGCCAGTCCGGCGAGCATGCCGCGGATCAACAGGGCTCTGACAGATATGGAGTTCATGAGGGATTCCCCTGGATCAGCCGGTGGGGCGGTCAGTGGCAGGGGAAACCGAGCAGGTGACGGCCGTCGTGGACCCACTCGTGGACGCCTTCGCCCGAGATGAGGGCCGTGGCCCCCTGTTCGGCGCCGACGAAGTAGAGCAGGACCAGCATGAGGATGCCGAAGAAGACCGCCCAAGGAGCAATGGCCTTCAGGGAGATGGGGGTGATGGCGGGTGCGCCGGTTGCGGGGGCAGCACTCTGTGCCATGGCAGAACCTCCTGTGGGAACACGCGTCCCGTTCGTGGTGCCTGAGACGAGGGTGCTGGGTCTGACTTCCCGCGTGCGCGGGTACACAGTGGCGCGACCGTGCCGGATTCTCACCGGACTTCCGTCACACCCTCGTCATGTCGTCGCGACCATACCGCCTGGGCACCGGGCTCCGCCATGCCCCCTGCAAGCGGCCGGTGGGACCCGGATGCCATGGTGTGCTGGGCCGCGGGGCCTGTGTTCCGGGAGTTGAGGGCGGGTATGACGGTACGGGTGATGCTGATCTCACCGGCAATGAACGCGGCGTTGCGTGAGGCCCGGTTCGCCGGTGACGCCACGCTCGACGTGTCGGGTGTGCGTACGGCACGACTGGCCGCACCACACGTCCCGGACGCGGACCGGGCGGTGCACGGCCCGTCCCAGCGGTGCGCCCGTACGGCGGCGGCACTGGGCCTGCGCTCGATGGGCGAACCCGCGCTTCGTGATTGGGAGTTGGGCCGCTGGACGGGTGCCCGGCTGGACGAGGTGAGCACGCGCGAGCCGGCGGAAGTGGCCGCCTGGCTGGCCGACCCCTCGGCCGCCCCGCACGGCGGCGAGTCGCTGCTCGGCCTGTGCGCGCGGGCGGGGGCCTGGCTCGACTCGCTGAGCGGTGCCGGCCGGGTGCTGGCCGTCGCCGAACCGTCCTTGGTGCGTGCGACCGTGGTCCACGCGCTCGCGCTGCCGCCACCGGCGTTCTGGCGCCTCGACGTCGCCCCGCTCACGCTGACGGAGCTGAGCGGCCGGCCGGGGCGCTGGAACCTGCGCGTGGGGCGGCCGCTCGCCCCGCCGGGCCCGGCTACCCCCGGTACGTCTCCAGCAGCCTCAGCCACACCTCGCTGATCGTCGGGTAGGAGGGGACCACGTGCCACAACCGGTCGACGGGGATCTCGCCCGCGACCGCCATGGTCGCCGAGTGGAGCAGTTCGCCGATGCCGGGGCCGACGAAGGTGACACCCAGCAGGACTTCGCGGTCGAGGTCCACCACCATGCGGGCACGGCCCCGGTAGCCGTCCGCGTACAGGCCCGACCCGGCCACGGAGGCGAGGTCGTAGTCAACGGCGCGGACGCGGTGGCCGGCCTGTTCCGCCTCGGCCAGGGAGAGGCCCACCGAGGCGGCCTCCGGGTCGGTGAAGACGACCTGCGGGACAGCCCCGTGGTCGGCGGTCGCCGCGTGGGCGCCCCAGCGGGCGGTGTCCAGTGGCCTGCCCTGCGCGCGGGCCCCGATCGCGTCGCCCGTGATGCGTGCCTGGTACTTGCCCTGGTGGGTCAGGAGCGCGCGGTGGTTGACGTCGCCGGCCGCGTAGAGCCAGTCCGTGCCCTCGACCCGGCAGGTGTCGTCGACGGTGAGCCAGGAGCCGGGTTCCAGGCCGACCGTCTCCAGGCCCAGGCCGTCGGTGCGCGGGGCGCGACCGGTGGCGAAGAGGACCTCGTCGGCCTCGACGCTCTCGCCGTTGTCGAGTTCCACGGTGACCGGTCCTTCGCCGTCCGGGCGGCGTACGGCGGTGGCCGAGACTCCGGTACGGATGTCCGCGCCGGCCCCGGTGAGCGCCTCGGCGACCAGCTCGCCGGCGAACGGCTCCATCCGGGGCAGCAGCCCCTGGCCGCGCACGAGCATGGTGACCTCCGCGCCGAGCGCGTTCCACACGGTGGCCATCTCGACGCCGACGACTCCCCCGCCCACCACGACGAGCCGGCCGGGGACCGCCTTGGCGCTCGTCGCCTCGCGGCTGGTCCAGGGGCGGGCTTCCTCGATGCCGGGCAGGCCGGGGACCACGGCCCTGCTGCCCGTGCAGACGGCGACGGCGTGCCGGGCGGTGAGCCGGTGCTCCGTGCCGTCGGGCGCGGTGACGGTGACCTGCTTGACGCCGGTCAGCCGGCCGTGGCCGCGGAAGATGTCGGCCCCGATCCCGTCGAGCCAGGCGACCTGCCCGTCGTCCTTCCAGTGCGAGGCGTACTCGTCGCGGTGGGCGAGGACGGCGGCGGCGTCCAGCGGTCCCTGGACGGCGCCGCTCAGGCCGGGGACGCGGCGGGCGTCGGCGCGGGCGACCACGGGTCGCAGGAGCGCCTTGCTCGGCATGCACGCCCAGTAGGAGCACTCACCGCCGATCAGCTCCGACTCGACCACCGCGGTGGTCAGCCCGGCGGCCCGGGCCCGGTCCGCCACGTTCTCACCCACCGGACCTGCTCCGATGACCACGACGTCGTACTCGACGGGCTCCGCTCCATGTGTCATGCGGCTCATTCTGGCGGGGGGTGTGGGCGTCGGCCACATGGGCAGGCACGGAATAGCACGAGATCGGGCACCGTTGACCCGGACACGTCTCATACGGGCACAGGAAGAGGGAGCAACGCATGAGCACCGTAGAGCTCACCAAGGAAAACTTCGACCAGGTCGTCAGCGACAACGAGTTCGTCCTGATCGACTTCTGGGCTTCCTGGTGCGGCCCGTGCCGGCAGTTCGCCCCGGTGTACGACGCGGCGTCCGAGCGCCACACGGACCTGGTCTTCGCGAAGGTCGACACGGAGGCGCAGCAGGAGCTGGCGGCGGCCTTCGAGATCCGGTCGATCCCCACGCTGATGATCGTGCGGGACAACGTGGCGGTCTTCGCGCAGCCCGGCGCACTGCCGGAGGCGGCTCTGGAGGACGTGATCGGCCAGGCCAGGAAGCTGGACATGGACGAGGTGCGCAAGGCCGTCGAGGCCGAGCAGCAGAAGGGCGAGGCGGAGGGGCAGCAGCAGTAGCACCGCCTGCCCCCGCGGGGCTGCCTCAGGTGTCGGCCGCGCGCTCCGCGACCCGGGCCGAGAGCCCGTACGGGAGTTCCGACCCGTCGACGAGGAGGCCCTCGACGGCTTTGGTCCTCGGGTCGATGTCCGCCACCATGCCGTCCCCCGCGTACCGGGGATAGCCGGTCTCGCCCGTCTCACCCGTGGCGGTGACCACGGCCGACCGGATGGCGGCGCCCGGTCCCCCGCCGTCGGAGCCCTTGGCCGCGGCGCCCCTGACGCTGGCCCCCGTCGCGCCTTCTCCGGTCGCGGGGGCCTTGTCGTCGGTGAACTCGGGGACGATGAGGATTTCGTAGCTCTGCGGATCGCTCATGGCCAAGACGCTAGGGCCTGTCCGGCGGATCTTCGCGGATCAGCACGCGGCATCTGGTGCATCCCCACGTTCTCGGCTTCGCTCGAACAGGGGAGACCCCACTCCTCGGCGTGCGCCCGGATCATCCTTGTACTGGATGTACTTGGATGATTCGGGCGTGCGGCGAGAATGCGTGCCAGGCGTCGTGGGCCCACGAAGATCCGCCGGACAGGCCCTGGGCACGGGCGGTGCGCCGCGCAGGTCGTCGGTCCGGCTCAGCTGGATTCCCGTCGTACGGTGCGGGCGCGCAGCAGGTCGTGCCGCTCGGGCGGAGTCCTCGGGTGGCGGACAAGGCGGTCCACCAGGTCGGCCAGCGGCTGGGCGGTCGCCAGCTCCATCCGTACGCTGCTGAGCCTCGGCCGCAGCAGCCGCCCGAGCATCGAGTCGTCGGCGCCCACCACGGCGGCCTCGGCGGGTATCGCGATGCCGGCGTCCTGGAGCGCCCGCATCAGGAGCATCGCGTACGTGTCGTCGTACGCGAAGACGGCGTCCAGGCCGAGCGCGGGCCAGCGGGCGGCCACCGACGCGGCCGACTCCTCCTCGTAGCGCAGCGGCAGCACCTCGACGTGGGCGCCGCCGTTCAGCGCGGCCTCCCGGGCGCCGGCCAGGCGCGGGGCGGCGAAGAGCGCGGTGGCGGGGTCCTCGGGCATCACCACGCCGATGCGGCGCCTGCCGCGTTCCAGCAGATGGCGCACCGCGCAGCCGCCGACCTCCCGCTGATCCATGATCAGGGCGTGCGCGCCCTCCACCGGGTGGGGGCCCAGGGTGATGACCGCCTTGGCTCCGGAGCGCCGGAGCACGGCTGTGCCGCGCGGGGCGAGCGGGACGGAACCGGGCACGATGACGGCGGCGGGGCGCAGTTCCGCCCAGGCGCGGGCGGCGTCGTCGGCGTTGAGTCCGAGCGAGCCGTACTGGACGACCGTGTAGTCGAGGCGCCGGAGCCCCGACTCCAGGTCGCGCAGGAAGCGCAGGTGCAGGGGGCCGGTCGGCACGTTGCCGGTGGGCAGCAGCACCATGCGCGAGTGGCCGGCGCGCAGGGTGCGGGCGGCGGCGTGGGGTACGTAGCCGAGTTCGTCGGCGGCCTCCCGTACCCGGCGGCGGGTCTGGTCGCTGATCCGCACCTGCGCGTTGTTGTTGAGGACGTAGGACACGGTGGCCCGGGAGACGCCGGCGAGCCGCGCCACGTCGGCGCTGGTCGGAACGGGGCCTTCGGTGGGCTGATCGGGTAACTGGCTCATGGCTCCGGGCAGTCTTCCAGACCGTTGCGGCGCACCGGCGCGCAGGCCGGGCGGGGGAACCGCCTAGGGTGTTGCGATGACCATCCAGCACCGCAGCGACAGTTACGACGGTCCGGCCGCCTTCCCCGGCCGGACCGGTTCCACCGCGACCGCCCAGGCCGATCCGCGCGACGTGGGCCCGGTCCGCACCTCGTACGCCCCCGACCGGGACGGCGCGCCCGACCCCGGCGAGATCGTCTGGACCTGGGTGCCGTTCGAGGAGAACGACGGGCGCGGGAAGGACCGGCCGGTCCTGGTCGTGGCGCGGGAGGCGGCGGGCACGCTGCTGGCCGTGCAGCTGTCCAGCAAGCAGCACGACATGGACCGGGAGTGGGTGGCGCTGGGCGCGGGCCCCTGGGACAGCTCGGGGCGTCAGTCCTGGGTGGATCTGGACCGAGTCCTGCGGGTGCACGAGGACGGGATGCGACGCGAGGCGTGCGCCCTGGACCGGGCCAGGTTCGACCTGGTCGTCGGGCGGCTGCGGGAGCACTACGGCTGGGCGTGAGGGGCCGCCCGACAGGGCCCGGTCCTCACCCTCGACTTCAGGGTGAGGGTCACCCCCGGCCGGCGAACACCCGGTCGAACGCCACCCGGGTGGGCGAATCGTCGTCGCGGCCGAGGATGCCGAGGACGACTTGCTCGAAGTGGCCCGCGAACCGGCCCTCTCCCGTGAGCAGCGCGCGGAAGGCGCCCGCCACCTCCGCCGGGTCGTTGCGGAACACACCGCAGCCCCAGGCACCCAGGACGAGCCTGCGGTAGCCGCACACCGCCGCGACCTCCAGCACCCGCTCGGCGCGGGCGGCGAGCGCGGCCGGAACGCGGTGCGCCTCCTGCGGGGTGCGGGCACGGATGACCCCGGCGTTGGGGGCCGGGGAGGTGAGGAATCCGGCCGTGTACGGGGCGTCGAGCAGCCGGCCCCGGTCGTCGCGGAAGACCGGCACGCCGGGTGAGTGGATGACCCGGTCGGTGTAGAACGCGCTGCGCTCGGCACGGTGACGGGCGTAGAAGTCGGGCACCCGCAGCAGCGTGGCGTACAGCGCGGAGCCCCGGCACAGGGCCTCTTCCTGGGCCTGGGCGCCGTTGAGGTAGCCGCCGCCGGGGTTGCGGGCGGAGGCGTAGTTCAGGACGGCGACCTCGCCGGGCCCCTCGCGGGTCATCCGGGCGGCCGCCTGGAGGCTGCTCTCGCCGGTGACCTCGATGACCGGGGTCCGGTCCCGGTCGGGGGCCACCGGCACCGGCTCGGGGCCGTACAGTCGCGTACCCGCGAGGGCGGCCGCCACAGCCGTCCCGATGCCGATCTCGCGCCCGTTCCCGGCGCGGTAGGAACCCGCCCGGACGATCGCTTCCGTCTCGCGCGCGATGCCACGCAGCCGGGCGCTCATGGGCCCTCCCCCTTATGGTGCATACGGGGCATGATCGGCGTTCTTCTCCCGGACACGCAAGCGAATATCCGGCGAAGAAGGCACTCTTGTGCGATGCCTCAGTAGCGGTTTGGGTAGGACGGACGCACCGGAACAAGGAGGCCCGGCATGTCATCCGAGACACCCGGCGGCCATGGTCCGCCACCCGGTCAGACCCCGCCCCTCGGTGAGGGCGAGGCGGAGGATTTACTGCGCGGCATCTGTTTCAAGACGGGACCGCCGCGCACGGTGGGGGTCGAGCTGGAATGGCTCCTGCACGACCGTGACCAACCGCGGCGCACCGTCCCGCCCCACCTGCTGGAGGCGGCCGCAACGGCCGTCCGGGCGCTGCCCCTGAGCGCGGCGCTCACCTTCGAACCCGGCGGCCAGCTGGAACTCAGCTCGCGCCCCGCCGCTTCCCTGACGGCGTGTGTCGAGGACACCGCCGCCGATCTCACCGCCGTACGCGCCGCCCTGGACGGACTGGGCCTGGCTCCGGCGGGCCTGGGCGTCGATCCCTGGCAGACACCGCGCCGGCTCCTGCGCGAGCCCCGGTACGAGGCCATGGAGAAGGCCCTCGACCGATGGGGCCCGGCCGGCCGCGCCATGATGTGCACCACCGCGTCCGTCCAGGTCTGCCTGGACGCCGGGGAGGAGGAGCCCGGCCCGCTCGGGTACGCGCGGCGCTGGCGGCTCGCCCACCTGCTGGGCGCCGTCCTCGTGGCGGCCTTCGCCAACTCGCCGTTCCAGGGAGGCGGGCCGACGCCCTGGCGGTCCACCCGCCAGGCACTGTGGGCCGCCCTGGACCCGAAGCGGACACTGGCCCCGGACGGATTGCTGCCGCCCCGGGACGCCTGGGCCGCACACGTCCTGGACACGCCCGTGCTGTGCGTACGGGGCGAGGGGCCGTGGCACGTGCCGGACGGGCTCACCTTCCGCGGCTGGATCCGGTCCGGGGCGGCCGGGCGCCGCCCGGACCGGAGCGACCTCGACTACCACGTCACCACCCTGTTCCCGCCGGCCCGGCCGCGCGGGCACCTGGAGCTGCGCATGATCGACGCGCAGTCCGGTGACGACGGCTGGATCGTGCCGCTCGCGGTCACGACCGCCCTGTTCGACGACCCGGAGGCCGCGGAGACGGTGTACCGGACCGTGAAGCCGCTCGCCGAGACGGCCGGAGCGGACGCCGCACCACGCAACCCGCTGTGGACCGCGGCCGCCCGCGACGGCCTGGCGGATCCGGAGCTGCGCCAGGCGGCGGACGCCTGCTTCCGGCTCGCCCTGGAGGCGTTGCCCCGGCTGGGCGCGAGCGTCGCGGTGCGGGACGCGGTCGCCGGCTTCCACGACCGCTTCGTCGCCCGGGGCAGATGCCCGGCCGACGACCTGCGGGACCTGCTCACCACGGGCGGGGCGCGCCGCCCGGCCCATCCGAAGGGGACCCTGTCATGACCGAATCCCCCGCGCCCCCGCACGCCGGGGACGCCGAGGCGCTGCGCGGGCACGCGCTCGCCGCGCTGCTCACCGCCCGCAGGCGCACCGCGCTCCTCACCGACAGTGTCGACGACCACGAACTGGCCGCCCAGCACTCGCCGCTGATGTCACCGCTGGTCTGGGACCTGGCGCACATCGGCAACCAGGAGGAGCTGTGGCTGCTGCGCGGTGTGGCCGGACGGGAGGCGATGCGCCCGGAGATCGACGGGCTCTACGACGCCTTCGAGCATCCGCGCGCCACCCGGCCGTCCCTGCCGCTGCTGGCGCCCGACGAGGCCAGGTCGTACGCCTCGGAGGTGCGCGGCAGGGCGTTGGACGTGCTGGAGTCCGCCCCGCTCGGTGACGGGCCCGCGCTGGTCAGGTCCGGCTTCGCCTTCGGGATGATCGCGCAGCACGAACAGCAGCACGACGAGACGATGCTCATCACGCATCAGCTGCGCTCCGGTCCGGCCGCCCTGACGGCCCCGGAGCCGCCGCGCCCGGCGGACGACGCCCCGGTGCTGCCCGCGGAGGTCCTGGTGCCCGGCGGCCCGTTCACCATGGGCACGTCGGCCGAACCGTGGGCGCTGGACAACGAACGCCCCGCACACCGGCGGGACGTCGCCGGGTTCGTCATCGACACGGCTCCGGTGACATGCGGCGCGTACCGGGCGTTCATCGAGGACGGCGGATACGGCGAGCGGCGCTGGTGGGCGCCCGAGGGCTGGGCGATGGTCCGGGAGCACGATCTGGGCGCCCCGCTGTTCTGGCACCGGGAGGCCGGGCAGTGGCTGCGGCGGCGCTTCGGGGTGACCGAGCCGGTGCCGGACGACGAGCCGGTGGTGCACGTCAGCTGGTACGAGGCCGACGCGTACGCGCGCTGGGCGGGCCGCAGGCTGCCGACCGAGGCGGAGTGGGAAAAGGCGGCGCGCCACGATCCCGTCTCCGGGCGCTCGCGCCGCTATCCGTGGGGCGACGAGGACCCGACGCCGGAGCGGGCCAATCTGGGGCAGCGCCATCTGCGGCCCGCGCCCGCCGGGGCGTACCCGGCCGGGCGGGCTCCCTGCGGGGCGGGTCAGCTGATCGGTGACGTGTGGGAGTGGACGGCGAGCGACTTCCTGCCGTACCCGGGGTTCGCCCCGTTCCCGTACCGGGAGTACTCGGAGGTGTTCTTCGGTCCGGAGCACAAGGTGCTGCGGGGCGGCTCGTTCGCAGTGGACGCGGTGGCCTGCCGGGGCACGTTCCGCAACTGGGACCTGCCGGTCCGGCGGCAGATCTTCGCCGGGTTCCGTACCGCGAGGGACCTCTGATGTGCCGGCACATCGCCTACCTGGGGCCGCCGGTCGCCCTGGGCGAGGTGCTGTCGCACCCGGCGCACTCCCTGGTGCGGCAGTCGTGGGAGCCCCGCCGCCAGCGGTACGGCACGGTCAACGCGGACGGCTTCGGGGTCGGCTGGTACGCGGAGGGCGACCCGGTCCCGGGGCGCTACCGGCGCCAGGGCCCCGTCTGGGGCGACCAGACCTTCGCCGACCTGGTCCGGGTGGTCCGCAGCCACGCCCTGCTCGCCGCGGTCCGGGACGCGACCGGCGCCGATCCGGACGGCGAGGCGGCCGCGGCTCCGTTCGCCGCGGACCAGGTGCTGTTCAGCCACAACGGCGCGGTGCTGGGCTGGCCCGGTTCGATGGCGTCCGTGGCGGCCACCCTGCCCCCGGCCGAGCTGCTGCGGCTCGCGGCGCGCAGCGACTCCGCCCTGGTGTGGGCGCTGGTGCGGCACCGGCTCGCGACGGGCGACCCGCTCCCGCAGGCCGTGGCGGACTCGGTGTCCGAGGTGGCGGAGGCGGCGCCGGGCTCCCGGCTCAACCTGCTGCTCACCGACGGCCGCGCCATCGTGGCGACCGCCTGGGGCGACACCCTGTGGCATCTCACCGAGCCCGGCCGGCACACGGTCGTCGCCTCGGAGCCGTACGACGACGACCCCCGCTGGTACGAGGTACCCGACCGCACCCTGCTGACCGCGACCGCCGGCGACGTCCTGCTGACCCCGCTGAAGGAGCCCCGCACGTGAGTCCCTTCCTGCTGACCCGCACCCTGCCCGTGGACGCGACGGACGCGGCGCTGCGCGCCGATGTGCTGCACGGCCTGTCCCGGCGCCCGAAGACGCTGCCGCCGAAGTGGTTCTACGACGCCCGGGGCAGCGAACTGTTCGAGGAGATCACCCGTCTGCCCGAGTACTATCCGACGCGCGCCGAACGGGAGATCCTGGTCGACCGGGCGGGCGAGATCGCCGCAGCCTCCGGCGCCCGCACCCTGGTCGAGCTGGGTTCCGGCTCGTCGGAGAAGACCCGGTATCTGCTGGACGCGCTGACGGATCTGCACAGTTACGTACCGGTCGACGTCAGCGAGAGCGCGCTGCGCGGCGCGGCGGACGCCCTGCTGAAGGAGCGGCCGCGGCTGTCCGTGCACGCGCTGATCGCCGACTTCACCGCCGGGCTGACGCTGCCAAAGACGCCCGGGCCCCGGCTGGTGGCGTTCCTGGGCGGCACCCTCGGCAACCTCCTGCCGGGTGAGCGGTCGGTGTTCCTGAAGTCGGTGCGCGATCTGCTGGTGCCCGGGGACACGCTGCTGCTCGGCACGGATCTCGTGAAGGACGAGGAGGTGCTGGTCGCGGCGTACGACGACGCGGCGGGGGTGACGGCGGCGTTCAACCGCAACGTGCTGTCGGTCGTCGACCGGGAGCTGGGCGCGGACTTCATACCGGAGGACTTCGCGCACGTGGCGCGGTGGAATCCGCAGGAGGAGTGGATCGAGATGCGGCTGCGGGCCCGCCGGTCCCTGACGGTGAAGATTCCGGAACTGGATCTCGTGGTGCCGTTCGAGGCGGGTGAGGAACTGCGGACCGAGGTGTCCGCCAAGTTCCGCGAGGACGGGGTGCGCGGCGAGCTGGCCGGGGCGGGGCTCCGCCTGGCCCACTGGTGGACGGACTCCGAGGGCAGATTCGCGCTGTCCCTGTCCACGGTGGACTGACCGGGAGCTACGGGTACGGGGCCGGCGGTGTCCGGTCCCGTACCCGCGCCGGGGGGTCAGCTGCCGGCGAGCACGGCGGTGATCTTCTCGGAGGCGGTCTTCGCCTCGGTCGCCGGGTCACCGCCCTGGAGGACGGCCGTCATGTACTTCTTGATCGGGTTGTCGGCCTCGACCGCGGCCCACTGCGGGGAGTTGGGTGTGGCGTGGCCCTGCGCCGCGCCCTCGGCCATGGCGGCGGTGCTCTCCTCACCCTCGATGACATGGGCGAGGGAGGGCTTGTTGGGCACGTAGCTCATCGTCTTGGCCAGTTCTTCCTGCCACTCGGCCCCGGCCAGCGCCTTGATGACCTCGTAGGCGGCGGCGCGCTGATCGGACTTCTGCGGCACGATCAGGTCGGAGCCGCCGGTGAACACCGAACCGGGCGCCTTGGCGGACTTGCCGGGAATCGGGAAGTAGCCGAGCTTCCCCTTGAGTTCGGGGTTCTTCTTCTCGATCAGAGTCGCCGTGCTGGGGGTGGAGATGATCTGGGCGACATTCCCCTCGGCGAACACATTGGCCTGCGGGGGCTTTTCCTCGTCGGCGTCCTTGGGTCCGTCGCCCAGCGCCTGGAGTTCGGAATAGAACTGCATGCCCTTGAGCGCGGCTTGCGTGTCGAGAGTGCCCTCCCAGTCGCCCTCCTCGTCGCTGGCGAGTTGCCCGCCCTCGTCCCAGATGAACCCGGCGAGGACGTACCAGTTCTGCCCCGGCAGGTACATGCCCTGAATTCCGTCGCGGTTCAGTTTCCGGGTGTCGGTGATCCACTGCGCGCGCGTCTTCGGCGGGTTCTTGATGCCCGCGTCCTCGAAGATGTCCTTGTTGTAGATCACCACGCGGTTGGCCGCGTACCACGGGATGCCGTACTGGACGCCGCCGATGCTCCCCGGCTCGGCGAGACCGGGCAGCCAGTCCTCCCGGCCCAGGTCACGCATGGATTCGAGGGTGAGGTCGCGCAGGTGGCCGCTCTCGGCGTACTGGGCGACCTGGGTGTTGCCGACCTCGATGACGTCGGGGGTGTCCTTGCCGGCGAGCGCCTCCAGGACCTTGGGGCCGATGCCACCCCATTCCTGGATCTTGAACTCCAGTTCGACCGAGGAGTGCTCGTCCTCGTACGACTTCTTGAAACGGTCCAGGAAGTCGGCGGTGACGCTGTCCTTCATCAGCCAGATCGTCACCTTCTTGCCGCCTGAGCCGCCGGTTCCGGGGATCACGCCGCAGCCACCCAGCGCAACAGTGGAAATAAGGGCGACAGCTCCGATGAGCATGCGGTTTTTCACGGTTCACCTTCTGCGGAACGGCAGGACGAAAGTTGCGGACCCGGTGTGGGGGACTGCGAACTGCGCTCGCACGGGCGTGGCTGGATTTTGGTATGGACCAATACTTTGGTCAAGCGCCGTTCCGGACATGCCCGGCGTCGGCGACCTCTCGCGAACCGGGCCGAGGTAGGGCACCTTGGTAGGGACGAGAGGAGACAAACCGTGTCAAATCACACGTATCGTGTCACCGAAATCGTAGGAACCTCCCAGGAGGGCGTGGACGAGGCGATTCGCAACGGTGTCGCAAGAGCCTCGGAAACGTTGCACAATCTCGACTGGTTCGAGATCACCCAGGTGCGCGGGCAGATCGAGGACGGCCGGATCGCGCACTACCAGGTCGGCCTGAAAGTGGGCTTCCGGCTCGACGACCCGAAGTGACGCGCCGGCCCGTCACCCCGCGCGGGCGCGACCGGTTCAGGTCCGCCCCTCGCGCTCCTGTGCGTCCCTCAGCGCGGGCGAGGCCGGGGTCCAGCGGGCGCGCACGACGGTGAATCCGGCCAGCTCGGCGGCGTCGCAGACCAGTTCGTCGTCGTCCACGAGCATGCGCACCGTACGGTCGCGGCCGAGCCGCTCCAGGATCTCCAGCTTGGTCCGGCGCGCCGGCCGCCGGTCGTCGTTGCGCCGCATGTGCAGCCGCCCCTCGGGGAGCCCCTGACGGGCCAGCCAGGCCACGGTGTCCTTGCGGCACCGCTCCGGCCGCCCGGTGAGGTAGACGATCTCGCACTCCTCGGCACTGCTCAGCGCAAGCCGTACGCCCTCGTCCAGCGGCGGGTCGTCCATGGCGGCGGCGAAGAAGGCGGCCCAGTTCCGGCGGCCCTCCAGATGGTGCTGGCGGTGCGTGGTGTCGGCGAGCGTACCGTCAAGATCGAACACGGCCACCGGCCGGACGTCGTTTCTCATGCGGCCAGCAAACCAAGCGGCGGCACCATCCGGCGAACCGGCACGACCGGCGGCCGGCCCGCACCGAGTACGGAGACCCCTCCCCCATGACCTCGCCCCACGATCCGTACGTCCGGGTCCGAGGCGCCCGCGAGCACAATCTGCGGAACGCCGACGTCGACATCCCCCGCGACACCCTCACCGTCTTCACCGGCGTCTCCGGCTCGGGCAAGTCCTCGCTGGCCTTCGGCACGATCTACGCGGAGGCCCAGCGGCGCTACTTCGAGTCCGTGGCCCCGTACGCCAGGCGGCTGATCCATCAGGTCGGCACGCCCGCCGTCGGGGAGGTCACCGGACTGCCGCCGGCCGTCTCGCTGGAGCAGCGCAGATCGGCGCCGGGGGCCCGGTCGTCCGTGGGCACGGTGACGACGCTGTCCAACTCGCTGCGGATGCTGTTCTCGCGGGCCGGGGACTATCCGCAGGGGGCCGAGCGGCTGGACTCGGACGCGTTCTCGCCGAACACCGCCGCCGGGGCGTGCCCCCGCTGCCACGGCCTCGGCCGGGTCCACCGCACCAGCGAGGAACTGCTGGTCCCGGACCCGGACCTGTCGGTCAGGGAGGGCGCGATCGCCGCCTGGCCGGGCGCCTGGCAGGGCAAGAACCTGCGCGATGTGCTGGACGCCCTCGGCTACGACGTGGACCGGCCGTGGCGGGAGCTGGACCCGGCCGACCGGGAGTGGATCCTGTTCACCGACGAGCAGCCGGTGGTGACCGTCCACCCGGTGCGCGAGGCGGGGCGCATCCAACGGCCCTATCAGGGCACGTACATGAGTGCCCGGCGCTATGTGATGCACACCTTCGCCGACTCGAAGAGCGCCACCCTGCGGGCGAAGGCCGAGCGCTTCCTGACCAGCGAGCCCTGCCCGGTGTGCGGGGGCAGCAGGCTGCGGCCGGAGGCCATGGCCGTCACCTTCGCGGGGCGCACCATCGCGGAGCTCGCGGGCCTGGCGCTCACCGAGCTGGCCGATCTGCTCGCGGCGGCGGGTGGCGACGCAACCGCCCGGGTGCTGACGGCGGACCTCCTCGCCCGCATCGGGACCGTCACCGAACTGGGCCTCGGCTACCTGAGCCTGGACCGCACGGCGCCCACGCTCTCCTCCGGCGAACTCCAGCGGCTGCGGCTGGCGACCCAGCTGCGGGCAGGGCTCTTCGGCGTGGTGTACGTCCTGGACGAGCCGTCCGCCGGTCTGCATCCGGCGGACACCGAGGCGCTGCTCGCGGTGCTGGGGCGGCTGAAGGAGGCCGGGAACACGGTCTTCGTGGTGGAGCACCAGATGGACGTGGTGCGGCGGGCCGACTGGCTGGTGGACGTGGGGCCGCTGGCCGGTGAGCACGGTGGCCGGGTGCTGCACAGCGGGCCGCCCGCCGGGCTCGCCGGGGTCGCGGAGTCGGCCACCCGGCGCTTCCTGTTCCCGGACGCGCCTCCCCCGTCGCGCGAGGTGCGCGCACCCTCGGGGTGGCTGCGGCTGTACGGGGTGGAGCGGCACAACGTGCGCGGGGTGGACGCGGCGTTCCCGCTGGGTGTGTTCACGGCGGTGACCGGGGTCTCCGGCTCCGGCAAGTCGACGCTGGTGGGGCAGGTGCTGGCGGGGGCGCTCGCGGACCGGCGCGGTGCCGGCCCGGACTCCGGCGAGCGGGAGCAGGTGGTGGCCGGATACGCCCGCGCCGAAGGGCTGGACGCGGTGGACCGGCTGGTGCAGGTGGACCAGCGGCCCATCGGGCGTACGCCGCGCTCCAACCTGGCGACGTACACCGGCCTGTTCGACGTGGTGCGCAAGCTGTTCGCGGCCGGCCCCCTGGCCCGGGAACGGGGGTACCGGGCCGGGCGGTTCTCGTTCAACGTGACCGGCGGGCGGTGCGAGACGTGCCAGGGCGAGGGGTTCGTCTCGGTGGAGCTGCTGTTCCTGCCGAGCACGTACGCGCCCTGCCCGGACTGTCACGGGGCGCGCTACAACCCGGAGACGCTCGAGGTGACGCTGCGCGGGCTGAACATCGCCCAGGTGCTGGACCTGACCGTGGAGTCGGCGGCCGGGTTCTTCGCCGGGACCCCGGCCGCCGCGCGCAGCCTGGGGACGCTGCTGGACGTGGGGCTCGGCTATCTGCGGCTCGGGCAGCCCGCGACGGAGCTGTCCGGCGGCGAGGCACAGCGGATCAAGCTGGCGGCGGAGCTCCAGCGGACGCGCCGGGGGCACACGCTGTACCTCCTGGACGAGCCGACGACGGGGCTGCATCCGGCCGATGTCGAGGTGCTCATGCGGCAGTTGCACGGGCTGGTGGAGGCCGGGTCCACGGTGGTGGTCGTGGAGCACGACATGGCCGTCGTCGCGGGTGCGGACTGGGTGATCGACCTCGGTCCGGGCGGCGGTGACCGGGGCGGCCGGATCGTGGCCGAGGGGCCTCCGGCCGAGGTGGCGCGGGTACCGGAGAGCCGGACCGCGGGGTATCTGCGGACCGCTCTCGGGCTTGCCTGAGCGGTCGGCGATCCCCAACTCCGGTGGGGTTCATGAGGGTTGGCGTTCGGCGCAGGGAAGGGGAATGAAACAGTAAAGAATGTTGACAGTTATCTGGTCCATACCAATCATGGGCATGCCACACGGTCGTACGTCGCCGAGCGGCATGTGAGCCCCGGCCGGGAATCACAGGAACGGGCCGCGCCCCTCCCCGGGCGCGGCCGAGCCGTGCATCCGCCCGTTGTCCCACCCCGCTGGGAGCTGCCCCATGAGACGTCCAAGAACAGTCGGCGCCGTCCTGAGCGCCTTGGCCACCGCCGTCGCGTCCGCAGGTCTGGTCCTCGAATCAGGCGCCGGCGCCCAGGCCGCCACCACCGCCGCCACCCCCATGCCCGCGCACGTCTTCGCCCCGTACTTCGAGGCGTGGAACGGCGACAGCCCGGCCGCGCTCGCCCAGGCGTCCGGCGCCAAGTACCTGACCATGGCCTTCATCCAGGCCGCGACCAAGGGCTCTTGCACCCCGTACTGGAACGGTGATTCGGGCATGCCGATCGCCCAGTCCGAGTTCGGCGCCGACTTCACCACGATGCGCTCGCGCGGCGGCGACGTGATCCCGTCGTTCGGCGGCTACACCGCGGACAACACCGGCACCGAGATCGCCGACAGCTGCACCGACGTGGACTCGATCGCCACCGCGTACGAGAAGGTCATCACGACCTACGACGTGTCCCGCCTCGACATGGACATCGAGGACAACTCGCTGACGAACAGCGCCGGCATCGACCGCCGCAACAAGGCGCTCAAGAAGGTCCAGGACTGGGCCGCCGCCAGTGGGCGTCCGCTGCAGATCTCGTACACCCTGCCCACCACGACCAGCGGTCTGGCGAGCAGCGGTCTCGCGGTGCTCAAGAACGCGGTGTCCAACGGCACGCAGGTCGACGTCGTCAACCTCATGACGTTCGACTACTACGACGGCGCCGCGCACGACATGGCCAAGGACACCCAGACCGCGATCACCGGTCTGAAGGGCCAGCTGGCGAAGCTCTACCCGTCGAAGACCGACGCCCAGCTGTGGGGCATGACCGGCATCATCGAGATGCCCGGCATCGACGACTACGGACCGGCCGAGACCTTCACGACGGCCAACGCGCCCGTGGTGTACGACTGGGCCGTCTCCAAGGGCGTCGGCACCCTGTCGTTCTGGGCGCTCCAGCGCGACAACGGCGGCTGCCCCGGCACCGGCGGGAGCGACACCTGCTCCGGCATCGCGCAGGACACCTGGTACTTCACGCACACCTTCGCCCCGTTCACCGGCGGCGGCAGCGGCCCGGTGACCGACGACTACTCGGTGGCCGTGACCCCCTCCTCGGCCACGGTCGAGCCGGGCAGGTCGACGACCGCGACCGTGAAGACCGCGGTGACCTCGGGCGCCGCCAAGACGGTCGCGCTGACCACGAGCGGCGCCCCGGCCGGGGTGACCGCGACGCTCAGCCCGACCTCGGTGACGGCCGGCGGCTCCTCGACGCTGACGCTCAGCGCCTCGGCGTCGGCGGCCCCGGGCACGTACACCGTCACCGTGACCGGCACCTCCGGCACGCTCAGCCACTCTGCCTCGTTCACCCTGACGGTGCCCGGCGCCGGTGGCGGCACGGGGTCCCTGGTCAACGGTGACTTCGAGACGGGTGCCCTGGGTCCGTGGACCTGCGAGTCCGGTGGCGCGGTCGTCTCCTCGCCGGTGCACGGCGGCACGCACGCGCTGTCCGTCGCGGCCACCTCGTCGCAGACCGGCGAGTGCGCGCAGACGCTCACCCTCTCCCCCAACACCACGTACACCCTGCAGGGTTACGTGCAGGGGAACTACGCCTACCTCGGTGTGCGGGGCGGCGCGACGGCGAGCACCTGGGGCCTCTTCAGCGGCTACACCAAGCAGTCGGTGACCTTCACCACCGGTGCCGGCGGCTCGGTCACGGTCTACCTGCACGGCTGGTACGGCCAGGGCACGGTGTACGGGGACGACCTCTCCGTGACCAAGTCCTGACCGCCGAGGGTCCCGGAGGCGGGCGGCCTCCGGGACCCTCGGCCGTGCGGTGGCTCAGCGGCGGGCCTTGCGGGTCGCCCGCAGCCACTCCTTGTTCATGGCCGAGATCGACGGCAGCGGGATGCCCTTGGGGCAGGCGGTGGCGCACTCACCGGCGAGCGTGCAGCCGCCGAAGCCCTCGCTGTCCATCTGCTCCACCATGTCGAGCACCCGGGTCTCCCGCTCGGGGGCGCCCTGCGGGAGCACGTTGAGGTGGTTGACCTTCGCCGAGGTGAAGAGCATCGCCGAGCCGTTGGGGCAGGCCGCGACGCAGGCGCCGCATCCGATGCACTCGGCGTGCTCGAAGGCGAAGTCGGCGTCCGGCTTCGGCACCGGGGTGGCGTGCGCGTCCGGGGCCGTACCGGTGGGGGCGGAGATGTAGCCGCCGGCCTGGATGATCCGGTCGAAGGCCGAGCGGTCCACGACCAGGTCCTTGACGACCGGGAAGGCCGAGGCGCGCCACGGTTCGATGTCGATGGTGTCGCCGTCGTCGAAGGACCGCATATGGAGCTGGCAGGTGGTGGTTCGCTCCGGACCATGGGCGTCGCCGTTGATGACGAGGCTGCACGCGCCGCAGATGCCCTCGCGGCAGTCGTGGTCGAAGGCGACGGGGTCGTCACCGGCCAGGATCAGTTCCTCGTTGAGCGTGTCGAGCATCTCCAGGAACGACATGTCCTGCGAGATGCCGTCCACCTCGTACGTGGACATGGCGCCGGGGGCGTCGGCGTTCTTCTGGCGCCAGACGCGCAGGGTGAGCTTCATGCGTAGCTCCGCTGGGTGGGGTGGACGTACTCGAAGACGAGGTCTTCCTTGTGGAGGACGGGGGCCTCGCCGGTGGCGGTGAACTCCCAGGCGGCGCCGTAGGAGAACTCCTCGTCGCGCCGGGCGGCCTCGCCGTCCGGGGTCTGGGACTCCTCGCGGAAGTGGCCGCCGCAGGACTCGGCGCGGTGCAGGGCGTCGAGGCACATGAGCTCGGCGAGCTCCAGGTAGTCCACGACGCGGTTGGCCTTCTCCAGCGACTGGTTGAGCTCGTCGCCGGTGCCCGGGACCTTGATGCGCCGCCAGAACTCCTCGCGGATCTGCGGGATCCGGGCGAGCGCGGTGCGCAGTCCCTCCTCGTTGCGGGCCATCCCGCAGTACTCCCACATGAGTTCGCCGATCTCGCGGTGGTAGGAGTCGGGGGTGCGGTCGCCGTCCACGGCCAGCAGCAGGTTGAGCCGGTCCTCGGTCTCGGCTACGGCCTCCTCGACGGCGGGGTGCGAGGCGTCGACGTCGTCGCGGTGCGGGTTGCGGGCGAGGTAGTCGTTGATGGTGGACGGCAGGACGAAGTAGCCGTCGGCGAGCCCTTGCATCAGCGCGGAGGCACCGAGGCGGTTGGCGCCGTGGTCGGAGAAGTTGGCCTCGCCGACCGCGAAGAGGCCCGGGATCGTGGTCTGGAGGTCGTAGTCGACCCAGAGCCCGCCCATCGTGTAATGCACCGCCGGATAGATCCGCATCGGGGTCACGTACGGGTCCTCGGCGGTGATCCGGGCGTACATGTCGAAGAGGTTGCCGTACTTCTCCTCGACCTTCGCCCGGCCCATCCGCCCGATGGCCTCGGCGAAGTCCAGGTAGACGCCCTGGCCGCCGGGTCCGACGCCGCGCCCCTCGTCGCAGACGTTCTTCGCGGCGCGCGAGGCGATGTCGCGGGGCACCAGGTTGCCGAAGGAGGGGTACTGGCGCTCCAGGTAGTAGTCGCGCTCGTCCTCGGGGATCTCGTTCGCGGGACGGGTGTCGCCCTTCGCCTTCGGAACCCAGATGCGGCCGTCGTTGCGCAGCGACTCGCTCATCAGCGTCAGCTTGGACTGGTGGTCGCCGGTGCGCGGGATGCAGGTGGGATGGATCTGGGTGAAGCAGGGGTTCGCGAAGTAGGCGCCGCGCCGGTGGGCCCGCCAGATGGCGGTGGCGTTGGAGTTCATCGCGTTGGTCGACAGGTAGAAGACGTTCCCGTAGCCGCCGCTGGCGAGGACCACGGCGTCGGCGAAGTAGGTGTCGATCCTCCCGGTGACGAGGTCGCGGGCGACGATGCCGCGCGCCCGGCCGTCGACGACGATCAGGTCGAGCATCTCGGTGCGGGGGTGCAGTTCGACGTTGCCCGCGGCGATCTGCCGGGACAGCGCCTGGTAGGCGCCGAGGAGCAGTTGCTGTCCGGTCTGGCCCCGGGCGTAGAAGGTGCGGGAGACCTGGACGCCGCCGAAGGAGCGGTTGTCGAGGAGGCCGCCGTACTCGCGGGCGAAGGGGACGCCCTGCGCGACGCACTGGTCGATGATCTCGACGGAGATCTGGGCGAGCCGGTGCACGTTGGACTCACGGGCGCGGAAGTCACCGCCCTTGACCGTGTCGTAGAAGAGGCGGTGCACCGAGTCGCCGTCGTTGCGGTAGTTCTTGGCGGCGTTGATGCCGCCCTGCGCGGCGACGGAGTGGGCCCGGCGGGGCGAGTCCTGGAAGCAGAACTGGACGACGTGGTAGCCCTGTTCGGCCAGGGTCGCACCGGCCGAGCCGCCGGCCAGGCCGGTGCCGACGACGATGACGGTGTGCTTGCGCCGGTTGGCGGGGTTGACCAGCTTGGCCTCGAAGCGGCGGGTGTCCCAGCGCTCCGCGACGGGGCCGGCGGGGGCCTTGGTGTCGGCGACGGGTTCGCCGGTCGTGTAGTGGGTGTAGTCGTTCATGTCAGCTCACCACTCCGGTCATGACGGCGACGGGTACGGAGATGAAGCCCACCGTCAGCACCAGCGCGAGGACATGGGCGAGGGTCTTCAGGGCGCGGTCGCGGCTCGCGCGGCCCGCGCCGAGCGTCTGCGCGGCGCTCCAGAACCCGTGCCGGACGTGGAGTCCCAGGGCGAGCATCGCGACGATGTAGATGACGTTGCCGTACCAGGTGGAGAAGGTGTCGATGACGTTCTGGTACGGGTGGCCGGACTGGAATCCGCCGGAGTGCACGGTGCCGGTCGTCAGGTCCAGGATGTGCCAGACGATGAACAGCCCGAGGATGACCCCGCCGTAGCGCATGGTGCGGGTGGCGTAGCTCGCGCGCGGCCGCTTGTGCACGTACGTGAGGGGCCGGGCCCGCAGGTCGCGCCTGCTGAGCTGGTACGCGGAGACCGCGTGCAGCACCACGGCGGCGACGAGCACCAGGCGCACGATCCACAGCGCCCACTCGTGGTGCAGGACCGGCTCCCCCATCACGCGCAGCCAGTGCGCGTAGCCGTTGAACTCACCGGACCCGAAGAAGATCTTCAGGTTTCCGATCATGTGGGCGACCAGGTAGAGGAGCATGACCAGACCGCTGACGGCCATGATCGCCTTCTTGCCGACGGTCGAGCCCCAGAGCGTACGCGTCATGGACGGCCGTCGGTCCGTCCGGGTTGCCAATGCCATGGACACGACGCTAGGGCCGGAGGGCCCGATCAGTCCAAGTCATGGAACGGCTGATCTCCATAGCCTGAGCCTATGAAGCGGGGTAGCGTGGGGTGATGCAGTTCCAGCAGCTCACCTATTTCGTGGCCGTCGCCGAGGCCCGGCACTTCACCCGTGCCGCCGAGGAGGTGCATGTCTCGCAGCCCTCGCTCTCCCAGCAGATCCGGGCCCTGGAGAACGAGCTGGGCGCCGAGCTGTTCAGCCGGGCACGCGGCAACATCACCCTGACGGACGCGGGCGAGGCACTGCTGCCGCTGGCCCGCCGCATCCTGGCCGACGCCGACACGGCACGCCACGAGGTGCAGGAGCTCGCCCAGCTGCGCCGGGGCCGGGTGAGGCTCGGGGCTACGCCCAGCGTGTGCACGGGCCTGCTGCCGGAGGTGCTGCGCGCCTTCCACGACCTGCACCCGGGGATCCAGCTGCTGCTGGAGGAGGGCGGTTCGCACGATCTCGTACGGGAGCTGGCGCGCGGGGCACTCGATCTGGCTCTGGTGGTCCTGCCGTTGCCGGCCGCGTCACCGGCGCTGACCACGGTCGAGCTGCTTCAGGAGGACCTGGTCGTCGTCTCGTCGGCGCAGCGTCCCCGGCCGGGCCGGGGCGGGCGGGTGCGGATCGCGGATCTGGAGGGCGAGCCGCTGGTGATGTTCCGGCACGGCTACGACCTGCGGGAGCTGACGGTGGCCGCATGCCGCGCGGAGGGCTTCGAGCCGTCGTTCACGGTGGAGGGCGGAGAGATGGACGCGGTGCTCGGCTTCGTCCGTGCGGGCCTGGGCATCGCGGTCGTCCCGGCCATGGTCGCGGCCCGGTCCGGAGCCGACCTGCGGACGACCCCGCTGGCCCGGCCCGGACTGCGCCGCACCATCGCGCTGGCGCACCGCAGCGACGTGGCCCCGCCGCGCGCGGCGCGCGAGCTCCAGCGGGTCCTGCTGGCGGGGCGGGCGGGCACGGCGAGCCCCTGAGGGGCGCCGTGCCCGCCCGGCTCACACCGCGTCGGCCAGCAGCAGCGAGTGGATGCGGTCCGGGGCGCCGGGGCGGGCGTAGTACCAGCCCTGGGCCGTGTCGCAGCCGAGCTGCCGCAGCTGCTCGGCCTGGGCGCCCGTCTCCACGCCCTCCACGGTGACCGCCAGGTCGAGGCTGTGCGCGAGCGAGACGATCCCCTCCACGATCTTCAGGTCGACCGGGTCCGCCGGGTGGTGCTGCATCCCCTGGGTGAAGGACCGGTCCAGCTTCAGCACGCTCACCGGCAGCCTGCGCAGGTTCGCGAGGTTGGAGTAGCCGGTGCCGAAGTCGTCCAGCGCGATGTCGACGCCCATCTCGGCGAGCTGGCGCAGCGGCTTCAGCACGTCCTCGTCGGCCCCGATGAGCGCCGACTCGGTGACCTCCAGGCAGAGCGCGCCCGCTTCGAGCCCGGAGCGCTCCAGGACTTCGACGGTCTCCGCGACGAGCTGCGGGTGGTGCAGCTGGGCCGGTGAGAGGTTGACGTTGATCCGCAGCGGGCCGCCGTCGGTGTGGCGTTCCTGCCAGAAGTTGGCCTGCCGGACCGATTCCTCCAGGACCCAGCGGCCGAGCGGCACGATGAGCCCGGTGTGCTCGGCCAGCGTGATGAACCGGTCGGGCCCCAGCACCCCGTGCTGCGGATGGCACCAGCGCACCAGGGCCTCCGCGCCGTGCACCGTACCGTCGCCCAGGTGCACCAGCGGCTGGTACTCGATGAAGAACTCACCGCGTTCCAGGGCGGCCGGCAGCGCCGTGGTGAGGCCGTGCCGGGTGATGGCGCGGGCGTCCGCCTCGGCGTCGGCCAGCTCGAAGCGGTTGCCGCCCGCGGACTTGGCCCGGTACATGGTGATGTCGGCGCTGCGCAGCACCTCGGCGGCGCTGCGTTCGCCGGCGGGGCCCTCGACGACGCCGATCGAGCCGCGCACCGTCAGCTCGCGCCCGTCGATCCGGATGGGTGTGCCGAGGACGCCGAGGATGCGGCAGGCGAGTTCGTCCACCTCGGCGGGGCTGTCGAAACTCGTCGTGAGCGCCACGAACTCGTCGCCGCCGAGCCGGGCGACCATTTCGCCGGAGGCGGTCGCGCAGCTCTGGAGGCGGTCCGCGACCTCCACGAGCAGCCGGTCGCCCGCCGCGTGGCCGAGGCTGTCGTTGATCGCCTTGAAGCCGTCCAGGTCCAGGTAGCAGAGGCCGAAGCGGCTGTCGTCGCCGGCTGAGAGCGCTTTCTCCAGGCGCTCGAAGAAGAGCGTCCGGTTGGGCAGGCCGGTGAGCGCGTCGTGGGTGGCCTCGTAGCGGAGGCGGAGGTTGAGCAGGCGGCGCTCGGTGGTGTCCTCCAGCAGCGCCAGCTGGTATTCGGGCCGCCCCTCGGTGTCGCGCAGCAGCGACACCGTCAGATTGGTCCACAGCACGGTGCCGTCGTTGCGGTAGTACGGCTTCTCGACCCGGTAGTGCTCGCGTTCGCCCCGGACCAGCTCGTTGTAGTACTTCCAGACCTGCGGGGAGTCCTCGGGGTGGACCCACTCGTTGACGCGGTGGCTCAGGACGTGGTTCTCCAGGCCGCCGAACATCCGGGTGAGGGTGTCGTTGACCTCCAGCACATTGCCGTCGAGGTCGGCGATCCCGATTCCGATGGCCGCGTCCTTGAAGACGGCGCGGAACCGTGCCTCGGTGGCGTGCAGGGCCTGTTCGGCGTGGGAGCGGGCGGCGAGCGCCGAGCGGGCGATGGCCTCCTGCTCGGCCAGGGTCCGCTCGCGCAGGGCCTGCGTGAAGCCGGCGGCCACCGCGTGCTGGATGCGGGCGCAGCGGGACCGGCTGTCCTCGGTGGTCAGGGCCACCGGTCCGTTGCTGCCGCAGTAGAGCACCAGGTACGAGTCGACGACGCCGAGCGTGGAACTCAGCGCGTCCGGGTCGGTGCAGTGGGCGGCGACGAGAGCGCCGCCCACCCCGCTCGCCGCGGCCGCGTCGAACGGGCGGGCGTGCAGGGTCTCGCTGAGCGTACGGGCCAGCGGCAGCAGGTGCTGCTCGAACTCGGGCCGGGTCAGGGAGGTGGCCGTCGACGGGAAGATGGCCCGGCTCCAGATGGTGGCGAATCTCCGGAGCCGGTCCTCGGGGCCGTCGGGCGCCGCCTCCGGGGCGCCGGACGACTGGGCGGGAATGCTCACGCCTTGCGTCCCACTCCCGCGATGCCCGAGAAGGCGTACGGGTCCTCGTTCTCGGGGGCCG
Organism: Streptomyces sp. DT224; assembly: GCF_049844595.1. NCBI lineage: Bacteria > Bacillati > Actinomycetota > Actinomycetes > Kitasatosporales > Streptomycetaceae > Streptomyces > Streptomyces sp. DT224. Next base: position 192,672 of record NZ_JBNCLI010000012.1, on the reverse strand, counting down.
CGGCGTTCTCTGGGCGCCATTCCGGCATCGCGACGAGGCCGGGCTCGACCAACTTGTAACCGTCGAAGAAGCGGGCGACCTCGTCAGGCGTGCGCATGATCAGCGGGTTGCGGATGTTCCGGTACACGCCGACCGCGCCGCCGGCCTCCTCGCGGCTCAGCGGAATGCCCTCGTACGTGGCGTGGGTGACGATCAGGAGGCTGCCGGGGGCCAGCATGTCGCGGAGGGCGGCGACGGCGCTCTGCGGGTCGTCGGCGTCCTCGATGAAGTGGAGGACGGCCACGAGCAGCAGCGCCACCGGGCGGTCGAAGTCGAGGAGTCCGCTCACCTCGGGGCTGTCCCGGATCTCCTGGGGGCGCCGCAGGTCGGCCGAGGCGATCGTGGTGCCGTCGTTGCCTTCGAGGACGGCCTGGCTGTGCGCGACGGCGACCGGGTCGTGGTCGACGTAGGCGACCTTGGCGGCGGGGTCGATCGCCTGGGCGACCTCGTGCACATTGCCGAAGGTGGGTATCCCGGAGCCGATGTCGAGGAACTGGCCCACGCCCTGGCTCAGCGCGTAGCGCACCGCGCGGCGCATGAAGGCCCGGTTCGCCTGCATGACCTTGGGAAGTCCCGGCATGAACTCCATGGCCTTCCGGGCCGCTTCCCTGTCCACCTCGAAATTGTGCGAGCCGCCCAGATAGAAGTCATACATTCGGGACACGCTCGGCACCGAAATGTCAATGCCCTGCGGTGCCCAGGCGGGACGCTCCATCGATGTCTCCAACAAGTCGCCACGGCGATCCGGCCATGTCCATGGTCAGTGTGGACCAGAGGCTACTGATCGTCCGCCAAGAGAGCGAGCCGAAACGGAAATTAGCCGTCCGTTATTGGTCACACTCCCATGGCATGTGCAACCGACTCGTCGCTGCCCGTCACATTCGCCCAACGAGAGGGATCAAATAGTTCACTCCCGGACTACTTTGGCATGTCAGCGGGGTACGCGTCGGCGAAGCCCGGGCATCATGTTCCGCGAGGGCCAGGGACGTTGGCGTTCACGGTCCGGGAGCCCCCGGAGCGGGGCGGGAGCGTCCGGGCGCCCGCGGACCGGCGCACATCTCCTCCTTGCCGCGCCAAGGCCGGGAATAAGCGGGACCGGTGACAGGTCCTTCGGTGCCATTCCCGGGGAGAGGGTCGACAATCGGCCAATTCCGGAGACCGGGACCCCGCATGCGCCTGTTCCATTTCAGCGGCGCCAAACCCCGCGCACCCCAGGTCCCCTCCATCAGGCGAATCCGGAGGAGGTCCGGCGTGCCGCCGCACGGCCCGGAACATGCTCCCGGTCGTGTACGGATCACTCTTCTGGCGGCTGGCCGCGGCGCTCGCGCTCACCTGGCTGCTGACCGCCCCCACCTCCGCGACCGCCGACAGCTGCGCGTACGCGTCCATCGGGGAGGACGACGGCGGTACGGCGGTGGCGGTCAGCGGCGACGGCAGCTGCTTCGCCGGCCCGGAGCCGGAGCCCGCTCCGACGCCCACGCCGAAACCGAAGCCGCCCCCTCCACCCCCTCCTCCACCGCCGCCCCCGAAGCCGGCACCACCACCACCACCACCACCGCCTCCGCCGCCGCCTCCGGCACCCGAGCCCGAACCGGCACCACCGCCGCCGCCACCTCCCCCGCCACCGGCCCCGAAGCCCGTACCGAAGCCGAAGCCGAGTCCTTCGCCATCGGTACGGCCCTCGCCTTCCGTTCATGTCGCGCTCCCCGCCTACCGCAGGCCGGTGCGGAAGACACCGCAGCGCCACACCTCCTTGGTCACGCTCACCTTGATGATCACGGCGCCCGCGGTGTTCGCCGTCGCCGTGCTGCGCCCCCGTTCCCGATGAATCCCGGAGACGCCCATGTCGGAATGGCTCGTCCTCACGCTCGCCATGGTCGCGGCCACCGCCGTCGTCCTGACCATCGCCGTTCTCAGCAACCGCAGACTTCCGGAGGACGACGACCCGTCCGAAACCCCCGATGTCATCGAGTACATGACGATGATGATCGGAGTGATCTACGCGATCGTGCTGGGCCTCGCCATCGCCGGCGTCTGGGAGGGCCGGAGCGCCGCGCAGGAGTACGTACGCCAGGAGGCCCAGGCCCTGCACGAGGTGAGCGCGCGCTCCGCCGTCTATCCGCAGGAGGTGCGCACCCGCATCAGGGCGGACGTCGACGCGTACGTGAGCTACGTGGTGCACGACGAGTGGCGGACCATGACCGAGCACGGGAGGCTCAGCGACCGCGGCACCGAGCTGCTGGACAGGGTGCGCGCCGACGTCACGGACTACCGGCCGAAGACCGACCACGAGGGTGAGGCGTACCAGCCGCTGGTGGACCAGGTGGCCGCCGCCGACGACGCCCGCAGTTCGCGGGGGCAGAGCGCGGGCGCGACCATGCCCGGGGTGGTGTGGTTCGGGCTGATCATCGGCGCCCTGGTGACCGTGGGGCTGATCTTCACCCTGCAGATCCGCCGGACGTTCCGGGAACTCCTGCTCGCGGGGCTCTTCAGCGTGCTGATCGCCTTCCTCCTCTTCCTCATCTGGGACTTCGACTCCCCGTTCGGACGGGGCTTCTCCGCCACCGCCGCCCCCTTCCTCGACCTCTTTCCGGGGGCGGCGGACGGTTGACCGATGGCCGGTGCGCCGCCCGGGGGACAGCGGTGCCCCATTCGCCGGACCCCGATCGCGGGCGAAATGCACCACTTCTAGCGTGGGCGGCATTCGAGGTGCATTTCTGACACTTTGTGGAAATCCGTTCCGCAGCTGCTCCTCGGGGACCCGGAGGATTCACCATGCGCGCAATACGTGTCGCCCCCGTCGCTCTGCTCGGCGCCGCCGCACTCGCCCTGACCGGCCCGGCCGTGACCGCGTACGCCGCGACCGCGGGCGGTCCGTCGGGCGGCGGGAACGGATACACCGTGACGCCGTCGGTGGTCGCGCCCGGGGGCAAGGTCACCCTGGCGGCCCGGGGTTGCTCGACGACGGCCACGGCGTCCTCCGGGGTGTTCGACACCGTCACCATCCCGGTGAACGGCAGCGCCCAGGCCACCGTCGACTGGGACGCCAAGCCGGGCGCCGCCTACGAGGTGACGTTCATCTGCAACACCTCGCCCAGCTCCACGGCCAAGGTGAACCTCACCGTCAGCGCGGCCACGGGCACGCCCACCACGAGCTCGACCAGCACGGCGGCCGCCACGGCGTCGCCGGCCGGTGTGCAGGGCGGCCTGGGCGGCAGCATCGACAGCGTGAACTCCGGTGAGATCGTGGCGGGCACCGCGCTCGCCGTGGCCGCCGGGGCCGGTGTCGTGTTCTTCGTACGCCGCCGCAGGGAGAGCCGCTCGCACTGACGGTACGAGCGCAAAGGGCAACGAGAGTCGCCCCGGGTCCTGTGACAGGATCCGGGGCGACTCTCGTTATCGGTCCGGCGGGGGCGTCCTGACGGTCAGGCCGTCCCATGACCCGTCCTCCGGCGGCGCATGATGTACACGCCTCCGCCGAGGGCCGCCGAGGCGACGAGACCGGCGCCGACGCCCATCTCGGCCGGGGTCGCCGCCATCGAGCCGCCGAGCCCGCCCTGGGCGCCCCGGCTGTCGAGCACGGTGAAGCGGTGGCCCGCCGTCCGGTCGGTGCCGTCGCACCGGACCGTCAGGTTGTACGTGCCGGGAGTCGCGTCGTCGAAGATGCGGACCCGGGCGTGGCCGACCCGGCCGGCCGAGAGCCGGGTGGTGCGGAACGCGTTGGACGAGACGCTGCCGCCCCGGCCGCAGCCCTCGGCGCTGACCTGCATGGCCGCGCCCTGGTGCACGCGCTCGGGGTCGACGGTCACATTGTTGGGGCCGTTGTTGCGCCCGTTGCCGTTGTTGTTCCCGTTCCCGTTGCCGTTCCCGTTGCCGTTGTTGTTCCCGTTCCCGTTGTTGTTGTTGTTCCCGTTCCCGTTGTTGTTGCCGTTGTTCCAGCCGCCCGGGTCGTTCCAGTCGTTCTGGTTGTTGTCGTTGTTCTGGTTGTTGTTCTGGTTGTTGTTCTGGTTGTTCCCGACGTCTCCGCCGGCGGTCGCCATGGGGGCACCGGCCCCGAGGGCGGCGACGGCGGCCGCCGCGACCACCAGAGCGCGTGTAGCACGCATCGTTCCAACCTCCACCGGGAAGCGCCCCGGGGCTCTGTGCGCCGGGATGGATCGACGAGAACGCCTCCCATGACGAACCCTCACCAGAAGCTTGATCGCCCGCATTTCGGCGCTGCTCCGGACCGGTGATCCGACACGCCGTGCGGACGCCCCCGAAGCTGACGGATGCCCAGGTCACGGGCTGTCAGGAATTTTGTCCGCGCGCTACTCCGATGAGCATCCGGGTGGTACGCCGCCACCCGTTCGCCCGTCTCTGATCGCCGCCCGGTGGCACCGCGCCTAGCGTTCTGCTCGTCGCGACGAAGGGAGAACCATGGGCCGGGACAACTGGCGACCGGAACGGATCCGACACTCGCCGTGGGGCGCGCTCGCCCTGGCGATGCTCTCCGGCCTGGCGCTCATGCGCAACGGGGCCGACCTCTCCCCCGGTCCCCCGCAGCCGGTCGCCGCCGCCTCGGTGGGCCACCGGAACGACGCCCCCGCCGCCCCGGTGGCGGGCCCGGCCGTCAAGCCGCTCCCGTACGCGCCCGTCGCCCGCGTGGCGATCCCCTCGATCCAGGTCGACGCACCGGTCATCGATGTGAGTCTCGACGCGGACGGCTGGATCGAGACCCCGCCGCCGGAGGACCCCAATCTGGCCGGCTGGTACCAGAACGGCATCGCCCCAGGTCAGGCCGGCACATCCGTCATCGTCGGCCACGTCGACAACAAGGCGGGGCCCGCCGTCTTCTACGGGCTCGGCTCGCTGGAGAAGGGGGACCACGTCGAGGTCGACCGCAGCGACGGCCGGGTGGCGGTCTTCGAGGTGTACGGCGTCGAGGTCTTCGCCAAGAACGACTTCCCGGGTGCCCGGGTGTACGGCGACACCGGGCAGCCCGAGCTGCGGGTCATCACCTGCGGCGGCGGTTACACCAAGGCGAACGGCTACGACGGCAACGTCGTGGTCTTCGCCCGCCTGGTGGACACCCGCTGACAGCGCTCGTCAGCGGCGCCGCGGCACCGTGAGCCGGTATCCGTCGTCCAGCAGCTCCGGCAGATACCGGCGCAGCGCCGCCACGCTCTGCGAGCGGTCGCCGCCCGCGTCGTGCGAGAGCACCACGACCCCGGGGCCGGCCCCCTGCCTGACCCGGTGGACGATGGTGTCGGTGCCGGGCACGGTCCAGTCGAGGGTGTCCACGGTCCAGGCCATCGGTTCCATGCCCAGCGCGGCGCCGATCTCGAAGGAGTCGCGGTTCCAGGCACCGTAGGGCGCCCGGTACCAGAGCGGTGCCGCGCCGGTGATCTCCTCGATGACATCGCTGGTACGGCCCAGCTCATCGGTGATCCCGGCCCGGGAGAGCTTGGTGACCAGGGGGTGTGTCCACGAGTGGTTGCCCACGGTGTGCCCCTCGTCGGAGATCCGGCGGACGAGGTCGCGGTTGTCGTTCGCCATCTCGCCGCAGAGGAAGAACATCGCCCGTACGTCGTGCTCGCGCAGCGTGTCCAGGATGTGCGGGGTGTGGAGCGGGTCGGGCCCGTCGTCGAAGGACAGCACCATGGCGTGCCCGATGTCGGGCAGCTGCTCGAACGGCCGGGTGCGCACCGGCGGGGCCGCAGGGTGGTACCGGGGCGGCGTCTGTCCCGTCATGGGCCGCAGCCTATAGGCGAGCTCCCGGCCGCGGAAGGCGGTGGCCGGGGAGCCTGCCGCACCCGCGCCGGGGGGCGTCGGACGGGCCGGGGAGGTGACGGGGTCCGCGGCGACGAGCCGTACGGCGGCCACCGCGCCCAGGCCGGCGGCCAGCCGCAGGACCGTTCTCCGCAGGGGCGGCCTGTGATCACTCTTCATCCCCCACTGCTCACACGCCCGCTTCGCCGCCCGCCTCAGCGACACCGGCCACCGAGTTTTTTGCACCCGGATGGCGGGAAGGCCCCGGTGTCCCCGGCGAGCGCAGCCGGCCGCCGGGAGGGCGGGCCACAGGCCGCGGGGCGAGCCGATAGCCTCACTGCCGTGACAGATCAGCACTCCCACCAGTTCGAACGTGGCACAGACGGACCGAAGGTGATCGTCGCGGGCATCGACGGTTCCGAGTCGTCCATGCGCGCGGCGGCCTACGCGGCCGGGCTCGCACGGCGCCAGCGGGCCATGCTGGCCCTCGTGTACGTCCAGCCGGTGCTGGCGGCGGGCGCGGCGCTCGGGGCTTCGGTCGGCGACGCGACCGCCGAGGTGGCCGAGGGGCTGGTGGAGGAGATCCGGCAGTCGACGGCCCGGATGAAGGACATATGGGATGTCCGCTGGGAGTTCCACACCTTCCGGGGTGACCCGTTCAACGGCCTGGTGACCGCCGCCGACGAACTCAAGGCGGACGCCGTCGTGGTGGGCGCGTCGGAGTCGGCGGGGCACCGATTCATCGGTTCGGTGGCCGTCCGCCTGGTGAAGGCGGGCCGCTGGCCGGTCACCGTCGTGCCGTAGAGCCCTCCCCCGCAGCGCCGCCCGACCGTTCACCGCACCACTCGCCGCTCTGAGCGACCGCTCGTCGCACAGGGCGGTGTTTGTCCTGTTCCTCGTGGCCTGGATGCGCTCGTATACGCCAGGTCGGCAGCGAGGCGGGACCTTGGCGGGAAGGGCGTTCACCATGACCACGACGAAGACCGATGAGCGGGCGCTCGCGGAGCTCCAGCGTGAACACGGACCCGCCCTGTTCCACTTCCTGCTCGGTCTGACCTTCGGTGACCGCCAGCGGGCCGAGGACCTGCTCCAGGAGACGCTGGTACGGGCCTGGCAGCACCCGGAGGCGTTCGACGGCCCGTACGAGTCGATGCGGCCCTGGCTGTTCACCGTGGCGCGCCGGCTGGCGATCGACGCCCGGCGCTCCCGGCTGGCCCGGCCGGCCGAGGTCGGCGACGCCGGCCTGGAGTGCGCTCCGGCGGGGGCCGACACGGCGGAGTCCGCGGTCGCGGCGCTCGATGTGCGCGAGGCGGTGCGCGCCCTGAGTCCGGAGCACCGGTCGGTGCTGGTGCAGATCTACTTCCGGGGGCTGAGCGTGGGCGAGACGGCCGAGGTGCTGGGGATACCGGCGGGCACGGTCAAGTCGCGTTCGCACTACGCGCTGCGGCTGCTGTCCCGGAATCTGCCCGGCTACACGCGCCGCCCCTCTCAGCAGCGGACGGTCGTCGGCGCCTCCTGCCTGTGACGGACCCGGTCCCGCGGATACCGCCTTTCCGGCCACACCGGGCCCGCTCCCCCGGTTCAATGCTGCGTGGGCGATCGGCCGGGCAGCCCGCCGGCCGTACGGCCCCGAGACCGAGGGAATGGGGCGATACGGGATGCCTCCGGAACGTCATGAGGGGTCCGGCGCGGGCGAGCTGCCGGTTCCGATGGCCTGGATGTACGCGGAGTACCTGGCCGGTGAACTGCTGCGCACCGGCGACCTGATGGAGCCGGCGACGCTGGAGTTCCGGGCGGGGCGGGACGCGCTGGCGCTGACCATCTTCCTGCTGGACGGCGCGGTGGCCGGGGCGCTGCCGGCCGCGCGGGTGGACGAGCTGCGGCTGCTCACCGCGGCCGGGGCGCCGTGGCGCCGCTGGGTGCGCACCCGGCTGGCCGCCCCGGTGGCGGGCGGCACCGGGGCGGATCTGGCGCTGGCCCGGTCGGCCTGGCGGTGGCTGGAGGAGACCGAGCTGCTGGCCGCCGATCCGGAGGCCGTCGGGCAGCTGCCGCCCTGGGAGGAGGCGGCGGAGGGCGCGGAGGAGGAGGCGCGGGTGTGGACCCCGGCCTGGCAGCTGGGCCTGCCGCTGGGACACCTCGCGGTGCACCTGTACTGACGGACGCTGCGTGTCGTCGGTGCACCCGCACCGGGGGCGCCGCTCAGGACCCGTGCACCCCGGCGCGGTACTTCGGCAGCCGGACGGTGATCCGCATCCCGGCGCCGATGCCCGTCTCGATGACGAGCCCGTACTCGTCGCCGTACACCTGGCGGAGCCGTTCGTCCACGTTGAGCAGGCCGATGCCGGTCGATCCGCCGCCCTCGCCGCGCAGGATGTGGCGCAGCCGCTGGGGGTCCATGCCGGTGCCGTCGTCCTCGATGACGACCTCGGCCTCGGAGCCGGCATCCAGGGCGCTGATGGTGATGCGGCTGGAGGTGACGGCGCCTTCGAGACCGTGTTTGACGGCGTTCTCCACGAGCGGCTGGAGGCAGAGGAAGGGCAGGGCCACGGGCAGGACCTCGGGGGCGACCTGGAGGGTGACGGAGAGCCGTTCGCCGAAGCGGGCCCGGACCAGGGCGAGGTACTGGTCGATGGAGTGCAGTTCGTCCGCGAGGGTGGTGAAGTCGCCGTGGCGGCGGAAGGAGTAGCGGGTGAAGTCCGCGAACTCCAGGAGGAGTTCGCGGGCCTTCTCCGGGTCGGTGCGGACGAAGGAGGCGATGGCGGCCAGTGAGTTGAAGATGAAGTGCGGGGAGATCTGGGCGCGCAGGGCCCTGATCTCGGCCTCGATGAGCTGGGTGCGGGAGCGGTCGAGTTCGGCGAGTTCCAGCTGGACGCAGACCCAACGGGCGACCTCGCCCGCGGCCCGCGCCAGGACCGCCGATTCGCGCGGGGCGTAGGCGACGAGGGTGCCGAGGACGCGGTGGTCGACGGTGAGGGGTACGGCGACGGCCCACTTCAGCGGGCAGTCCAGATCGTCGCAGCCGCTGTGGAAGGCGGTGTCGCGGCCGGTCTCCAGGACGCCCGCGACCTGCTCCATGACGTCCCGGCCGTGGTGGTCGCCCTCGCCGTCCCAGACCAGCACCCCGTCGCGGTCGGTGAGGCACAGCGCGTCGGTGCCCAGCAGCGAGCGCAGCCGGCGCGCCGACCGGCGGGCGCTGTCCTCGGTGAGCCCGGCGCGGAGCGGGGGCGCGGCCAGGGAAGCGGTGTGCAGGGTCTCGAAGGTGGCGTGTTCGACGGGCGTGCCGACGTCGCTGGTGCGCAGGGGCCGGGCGGTCCGGCGGCCGAGCAGGAGGCCCCCGCCGAACAGCAGGAGGGCGAGCACGACGATGACGGCGTATCCGGCCCCGGTCACCGGTGTCTCCCGGCGGCGAGCGCCTCGGGCAGGTGGAAGCGGGTCATCGCGGCGTTGGTGCCGGGTGGTACGCGGTTCGGCGTGGCGAGCGAGACCAGGATCATGGCGAGGAAGCCGACGGGTACGGACCAGACCGCGGGCCAGGCGAGCAGGGCGTGCGGCCAGCCGGGCGGACGGACCGCGCCGCTGACCGTGATGGCGACGGAGAGCAGCGCGGAGCCGCCGCCGAGCAGGAGGCCGGCCACCGCCCCGGGCGGGGTGAGCCGGCGCCACCAGATGCCGAGGACGAGCAGCGGGCAGAAGGAGGACGCGGAGACGGCGAAGGCCATGCCCACGGCGTCGGCGACGGGGACCCGGCTGACCAGCAGCGAGCCGGCCAGGGGCACGGAGATCGCGAGGACGGTGGCCAGCCGGAAGTGCCGCACCCCGCGTGAGGGGAGCACGTCCTGGGTGATGACCCCGGCGACGGCCATGGTGAGCCCGGACGCGGTGGAGAGGAACGCGGCGAACGCGCCGCCCGCGACGAGCGCCCCGAGCAGGTCGCCGCCGAGTCCGCCGATGACCCGGCCGGGCAGCAGGAGCACGGCGGCGTCCGCGTCGCCGCCGTGGATCAGCTCGGGGGCGTACAGGCGGCCCAGCGCGCCGTAGACGGGCGGCAGGAGGTAGAAGACGCCGATGAGGGCGAGGACGGCGACGGTGGTGCGGCGGGCGTCGCGGCCGTTGGGGCTGGTGTAGAAGCGGACGACGACGTGCGGCAGGCCCATGGTGCCGAGGAAGGTGGCCACGATGAGGCCGTAGGTCGCGTACAGGGGGTGGTCGGCGCGGAAGGCGGAGAGGTGTTCGTCGAAGGTGATGCGGGGCTGTCCGTCACCCTGCCAGGCCAGCACCAGGAAGATCGCGGGAACGAGGAGCGCCGTCAGCTTCAGCCAGTACTGGAAGACCTGGACGAAGGTGATCGAGCGCATCCCGCCGGCGGCGACGGCGAGGACGACGACGGAGGCGACCAGCACGTCGCCGAGCCAGCCGGGCGCCCCGGTGAGGATCTTGAGGGTGAGTCCGGCGCCCTGGAGCTGGGGTACCAGGTAGAGCCATCCCGCGCCGACGACGAGGACGCTGACGAGCCGGCGGACCTGCCGGGACTCCAGGCGCCCTTCGGCGAAGTCGGGCAGGGTGTACGCCCCCGAGCGGCGCAGCGGAGCCGCGACGAAGACCAGCAGGACCAGATAGCCGGCGGTGTAGCCGACCGGGTACCAGAGCATGTCGGGGCCGTGCACGAGGACGAGGCCCGCGATGCCGAGGAAGGAGGCGGCGGAGAGGTATTCGCCGCTGATGGCGGCGGCGTTGAGCCGGGGGCGCACGGTGCGCGAGGCCACGTAGAAGTCGGAGGTGGTGCGGGATATCCGCAGCCCGAAGCCGCCGACGAGGACGGTGGCCAGGACGACGACGGCGACGGCAGCCACCGCGTACGTGCGGCTCACGGGGCGGGGCGGCCTTCCACGAGCCGGGCGAAGTCGCTCTCGTTGCGCTCGGCGCGGCGCACGTACCACCAGGCGAGCAGGGTGAGCGGCGGGTAGGCGGCGAAGCCGAGGACCGCCCAGACGACGGCGGAGCTGTGCAGGGCCTCGAAGACGAGGGGCAGGGTGCCCACGACGGCGGCGAGGGCCGCGAAGGCGGTCAGCCCGGCCCGCAGCTGTCCGCGCATGAGTGAGCGGACGTAGGCGCCGCCGAGCGCGGTCTGCTCGTCGATCTCCGACTGGGTGCGGTAGCGCGGCAGCGGGCGCACCCGCCGGGGCTCCCCCGTCACCACTTCGCGCCGGGGTGTGGGCTCTGCGGACATGGGGCCGGAGTGTAGGCGGCACCCGGCCCTGCTGGGAAGGGGGTTCGGGGCGGGTAGCGGCTGGTCAGCGGCTGGTCCCGCGCATCAGGAGGTCGCGCAGCGCGCGGGTGTGGCGGCGGCTGACGGCGAGTTCCGCGGTGCCGATGCGGACGCTCATGGTGCCGGCGTCCAGGCGGAGTTCGTCGATCCGGCCGAGGGCCACGAGGTGGCGGCGGTGGATGCGGACGAAACCGCGGGTGCGCCAGCGCTCCTCCAGGGTGGTGAGGGGGACGCGGACGAGGTGGCTGCCGTTGGCGGTGTGCAGCCGGGCGTAGTCGCCCTGGGCCTCGGCGTACGCGATGTCGTCGATCGGGATGAAGCGGATGACGCCGCCCAGTTCGACGGCTATCTGGTCCTGCGCGGTGTCGTGGACGACGGGCGCCGAACGGTCCTGTACCTGTTCGGCGACGCGTCGTACGGCCTCGGCGAGGCGTTCGCGGCGGACCGGTTTGAGGACGTAGTCGACGGCCTTGAGGTCGAAGGCGTGCACGGCGAAGCCCTCGTGGGCGGTGACGAAGACGATGAGCGGCGGTGCGGCGAACCCGGCGAGGAGCTGGGCGACGTCGAGCCCGGTGAGACCGGCCATGTGGATGTCGAGGAAGACCACGTCGATGGCGGTCGGGTCGTCGGGGCCCGCGTCGACGGCGCTCCCGATGCGGCGCAGCGCCTCGGTGGCCCCGGTGGCGCCCTCCGCGCTGCGGATGCGGGGGTCGGCGCGCAGGAGGTAGAGCAGTTCCTCCAGGGCGGGTTCTTCGTCGTCGACGGCGAGTACGCGGAGCATGAGGCCGGAGTGTAAGGCGTGCCCTCCGCGCATCGCGCCCCTACTTGAGCAGCCGGGACAGGCGGCGGTCCGCGAGCGGTTTGCCGCCGGTCTGGCAGGTCGGGCAGTACTGGAGCGAGGAGTCGCTGAAGGAGACCTCGCGGATGGTGTCCCCGCAGACCGGGCACGCCTGGCCGGTGCGCCCGTGGACCCGCATCGCGCTCTTCTTCTCGGCCTTGAGGCGTCCCGCCTCGACGCCGCCGGACCGGGCGACGGCGTCCTCCAAGGTGGTGCGCACGGCCTCGTGGAGGCGGGTGATCTCGTCGGCGGTGAGGTTCGCGGTGGGCTTGAACGGCGACATCTTCGCGACGTGCAGGATCTCGTCGCTGTACGCGTTGCCGATGCCGGCGATGAGCGACTGGTCGCGCAGGGCGCCCTTGATCTGGCGGCGTTCCCCGTCGAGCAGCGCGGCGAACGCGTCCCGGTCGAATCCCGGGCCGAGCGGGTCGGGTCCGAGGCGGGCGATCCCGGGGACCTCGGCCGGGTCGTGCACGAGGTGGACGGCGAGGCGTTTGGTGGTGCCGGCCTCGGTGAGGTCGAAGCCGTCGCCGCCGGTGAGGACGGCACGCAGGGCGAGCGGTCCCTTGCCGGGGCGGGGCGGGGCGGCCGGGAAGGCGTCGTTCCAGCGGAGCCAGCCGGCCCGGGCGAGGTGGGTGATCAGGTGGAGCGGGCCGACGCCGATGTCGAGGAACTTGCCGTGCCGCCGCACATCGGTGACCGTGCCGCCGTGCAGGGCGGTGAGCGGCGGGGCGTAGGTCTTGAGGACGCTGATCGCGACCGGCAGGACGCGGTCGATCTCCTTGCCGACGAGGTGGTCGTCGAGGAAGAGCCGCAGTGCTTCGACTTCCGGCAGTTCGGGCATGGTTCCAGCCTGCCGCAGCCGCGCCGTGGACGCCTACCGAAGGCCGTACACGCGTTCGGCGGTGGTGGCGAGCACGGCGGCCCGCTCGCCCTCGCTCAGGTCCTGGACCAGGGCGCGGGCGGTGTCCAGGACCTCGGTGTACGTGGCGGCGAGGCGGCACACCGGCCAGTCCGAGCCGAACATGAGCCGCCCGGGCCCGAAGGCGTCGATGACGGTCTCCGCGTACGGGCGCAGGTCGTCCGGGGTCCAGGCGTGCCAGTCCGCCTCGGTGACGAGTCCGGAGAGCTTGCAGACGGTATTGGGGAGGGCGGCGAGGGCCCGCAGGTCGTCGGCCCAGGGCCGGGTGCGCCCGGTGGCGATCGGCGGCTTCCCCGCGTGGTCGAGTACGAGGACGAGGCCCGGGAGCGCGGCGGCCGCCCGGGTCGCGGCGGGCAGTTGGTGCGGGAGGATCACCAGGTCGTAGACGAGCCCGGCGTCGGCCACGGCGGCCAGACCGCGCAGCACGTCGGGCCGGAGCAGCCACTCGGGGTCCGGTTCGCCCTGGACCTGGTGGCGCAGCCCGACGAGCCGGTCGCCCCCGGGGAGTTCGCGCAGGGCGGCCAGGGTGTCGGCGATGTCCGGAGCGGTGAGGTCGGTCCAGCCGACGACCCCGGCGACCAGCTCGCTGCCCGCGGCGAGCGCCAGGAACTCGGGCGTCTCCCCAGGCACGGTGACGGTCTGGACGAGCACGGTGGCGCCGACCCCGGCCGCACGGGCCTCCGGTTCCAGGTCGGCGAGGGTGAAGTCGCGGCGCAGGGGGGCCAGCGCCTCACCGGTGATCCAGTCCTGGTCGCGTACCGCGAGGTCCCACACATGGTGGTGGGCGTCCACGACGCGGGGCGCGGCCCTCACCTCACAGCTCCCATACGACGGGGAGCCCGGCTTCGGCACCCTCGGCGGAGTAGTCGTGGGCCACGTCGAGGAGGCCGTCCATCCGGGCCTGCCAGGCGACGTTGACGGGCAGTTGCTCCAGCTCGGCGAGCAGGCGGGCGTAGTCGTCGCACTCGATGAGGTGGAAGAGGTCGGTGCCGCTGCGCCAGATCGTCCAGGAGCCGACGCCGGCCGCCCGGATCGCCCGGGTCAGCTCCGACGGGACCTCGCGGTGCGCGGCCTCGTACTCCGCGACACGATCGGCGCGGATCTTGGTGTGCAGGGCGATGCGCATGTCAGTGTCCGTTCCCGGGCAGCAGGCCCTGGTCGCGCAGGTCGTCCCAGAGGGCGTCGGGGATCTCCCGGTTCAGCTGTACGGCGGCGTCGCGCACCTCGTCCGGGGAGCGTGCGCCGACGAGCACCCCGGCGACGGCCGGGTGGGTGAGGGGGTACCGCAGGGCGGCGGCGCGCAGCGGGACTCCATGGGCCTCGGTGATGCCCCTGAGCCGGAGGGCGCGGTCGAGGAGGCCGGTCGGGGCGGTGGCGTAGTCGTAGGTGGCGCCGGGGCGCGGGTCGGCGAGGAGCCCGGAGTTGAAGACCCCGCCGACGACGACGCTCCGGCCGCGTGCGGCGGCGGCCGGCAGCAGGTCGGTGAGGGCCGACTGGTCGAGGAGGGTGAACCGGCCGGCGCACAGGACGACGTCGACGTCGGTGTCGTGGACGAAGCGGGTGAGCATCGCGGTCTGGTTCATGCCGGCGCCGATCGCCCCGACGACCCCTTCGGCGCGCAGCTTCTCCAGTTCCGGATACGCCTCGCGGAAGGCGGGTCCGGCGTGGTCGTCGGGGTCGTGGAGGTAGGCGATGTCGACGCGGTCGAGGCCGAGGCGGTCGAGGCTGTCCTCGATGCTGCGGCGGACGCCGGCCGCGCTGAAGTCCCAGCGGCGGCGGTGCGTGGCGCGTACGGCGAAGCCCTCGGACAGCCCGTCGGAGGCGGCGGTCTCCGGGGCGGGCAGCGGTTCGAGGACGCGGCCGACCTTGGTGGAGAGCGTGTACGCGTCGCGGGGGCGGCCGCGCAGGGCCTCCCCGAGGCGGCGTTCGGAGAGGCCGAGTCCGTAGTGCGGCGCGGTGTCGAAGTGGCGGATGCCCGCGTCCCAGGCGGCGTCGACGGTGGCCGCCGCCCGCTCCGGTTCCACTTCGCTGAAGAGATTGCCGATGGCGGCCGCACCGAAGGACAGTTCGGTGATCCCGACCGTGCTGCCGCCCAGCCCGTTGCGCCGCATGCTGTCGCCGCCCTCCTCGATGATCGCTGCCACCAGCGAATATTCATCGGATCACTTGGGCACGTCAACACCCGTGCGGTCACCACTTGCGGAGATCAGGGATGGACCTGTCCGATCTATGCCTTGGCCGTCAGCTCTCCGCCACCTCCGCGAGAAGCGCGGCCAGCTCCTCGTCGGCGCACCGCGCCAGCCCGTCCAGGCCGGGCAGCGCCTTGCCGTCACCCACGACTCCGATGTGCACGCGCGAGCCGTACGTCGTCAGCGCGACGGCCATCGACTGCCCCCGAGCCAGCGGCGCCAACGGGTACAGGGCGCTCAGCGGGCAGCCGGCCAGCGAGAGGCGGGAGCGCGGCAGGGGCACGCTGGTGACCAGGACGTCGAAGAGCATCCGGGCCGCGTTCCCGGCGAGCGGGGCACCGAAACGGTGGGCCAGCGAAGGCAGCTGATCGGCCAGCACGGCGACCGCCCCGGCGCCGCGCAGCGGGCCCGCTGACTTGTTGCGGTCCATCGCCTCGCGTACCGCGCGCAGCCGCTCCCGGGGATCCGGCTCCGAGACGGGGAGGTCCAGGAGGTAGGCGGAGAGCCGGTTGCCGGTCGCCACGGCCGCGCCGCCGGGCCGGCGCCGCGAGACCGGGACCAGGGCGCGCGGGTCGTCGCGCGGCGGGGTCTCGCCGCGCTCCAGCATCCAGCGCCGCAGCGCGCCCGCCACGACGGCGAGCAGCACATCGTTCCCGGTGCCGCCGGTCACGCGGCGGACGCGCCGCACGGCGTCGAGGTCCAGGTCGGCCGTGGCGAGCCGCCGGGTCCCGCTGGAGCCGGCCCGGAGCACCGGTGCGCCGCGCGGGTCGAGGCGGCCGGCCCGGACGAGCGAGGCGCCGACTCCGACAGCGCGGCCCAGGTCCTCGATACGGCCGAGGGCGAGCCCGGCGACCTGGCGCGGACCCGGCATCCAGGACCGGGGCGGCACCGGGCGCGGCCGGGCGGAGGGGCGGGGCCGGGCGGCCGCGGTGGCGATCTGGTCGAAGATCCCGGCCCCGATGGCGACCGCCCGCATCCCGTCGGCGAGCGCGTGATGGAGCTTGACGAGCACGGCGAACGGGCCGCCGCCCGGTCCGTCGATGAGGTACATCTCCCAGGGCGGCAGGCCCCTGCGGAGCGGCCGCTCCATCAGCTCTCCGGCGAGCCGGGTCGCGGCCGCCATGAAGCCCGCGCCGCCGGGCGCCGTCTCCTCGGCGGGCAGCCGGACGCGCCGGACGTGGCGGTGCACGTCGAATTCCGGATCGGGGGACCAGGCCGCACCGCCGACGGGCAGCAGCACGTCGCGTACCCGCATGCGCAGCCGGGGAATCGCGGCGGCGCGGTCGCCGAGGAGGCCGAGCAGCGCCTCGGGGCCGGGGGCGGCGCCGGGGGGTGGCGCGAAGACGGCGAGCGCGCCGAGGTGCATGGGGTGGGCAGCGGACTCGAGGTGCCAGAAGGCGAGATCGAGGGGTGCCAGTAGCTCAGTGCCCAACGGGTCCTCATGTCATCGAAGACGGGAGACCGACCGGATCGCAGTCAATCTCCGGCGATCCATCACGGTCAAGTACAGATACATTACGTTCAGTTACAATCTCGTTGCGCGTTACTTCTCGGCCGTACGGACGAAGGGGCGGGCGAAGGGTCAGCCGCGTGGCGGAACGACGAATTCGCTCCAGACGCACTTGCCGGTGCCCCGGGACTCGACGCCCCAGGCGTCCGCGAGCTGGTCGACCAGCAGCAGACCTCGTCCGGAGACTCCGGCCTCACCCGCGTCCCGGCGGCGCGGCAGGGCGCTCGACCGGTCCTCGACGTCGACCCGCAGCCGTCGCTCGGGACCGGTGAGGACCCGGATCGTGACGATGGCGCCGCCGTCGGTGTGCATCAGGGCGTTGGTGACCAGCTCGTCGGCGGCCAGCTCGACCTCGTCGGCCCGGTCGCCCGCACCCCAGGCCCGGACCGCCGCGCGGATCATGTGGCGGGCCGAGCTGAGCGCCTCGGGGTCGTTCTGGGCGACGTGCTGCTGGAGCCGCCCGCCCGGCTGCGGGGCCTGTGCGGCCTTGCGGCGCAGGAGCAGCAGGGCCACGTCGTCCTCGCCGCCGCGCTCGTCCACGGACGCGCAGAGGCGGTCGGCGAGCTGATCGAGGTCCTGCGGGCCGTTGGTGACGAGGGCGGTGAGCCGCTGGGTTCCCTCGTCCAGATCCGCGCCGGGGAGCTCCACCAGTCCGTCGGTGAACAGCACCATGGTCTGGCCCGGGTCCAGCTCGACCGTGCCGACCGGGTATTCGAGCCGGCCGAACTCGGCGGAGAGCCCGAGCGGCAGCCCGCCTTCGGAGGGCACCCTTCGGCAGCCGCCGTCAGCGTCGCGCACGAGCGGGTCGACGTGCCCGGCGCGCACCAGCTGGACCACGCCGGTGGTCAGGTCCGCCTCGGCGTAGATGCAGGTCGCGAAGCGGTCGGTGTCGAGTTCGTGCAGGAAGACGGAGGCGCGTGCCATGACCGTGGCGGGGCTGTGCCCCTCGGCGGCGTACGCCCGCAGCACGATGCGCAGCTGGCCCATCACGGCGGCCGCGTGGGTGTCGTGGCCCTGCACGTCCCCGATGACGGCGCCGACCCGGCCTCCGGGCAGCGGGATGACGTCGTACCAGTCGCCGCCGATGTCCCGGCCGAGCCTGGCCGAGCGATAGCGCACCGCGATCTGGGCTCCGGGCACGTCGGGGATCCGGCGCGGCAGCATGGCCTGCTGGAGCCCTTCGGCCAGGTCGTGCTCCTGTTCGTAGAGCATGGCCCGCTGAAGGCTCTGGGCGATGGAGCTGCCGAGGGCCAGCAGCAGGTTCCGCTCGTCGGCGGTGAAGCCGTTCTTGCCGCTGTAGAGGAGGCCGAGCGCGCCGACGGGGCGGGCCTGGGCAATCAGCGGGAGGTAGGCGGCGGAGGTGATCCCGAGGTGGCTGATGTGCGGCCACAGGGCGGGGTAGGAGGCGGCGAAGTCCTCGGCCGACTCGATGAAGCGGGGCCCGAGCGTGCGGACGACCTCGCTCATCGGGTACTGCTCGTCCGTCCGGGTGTACCGGGTGCCGGGTACGAACGATCCCTCGGGCCCGTCGGCCACCAGGTGGATGCGCCCGGCCTCGGTCAGCCCCATGACCAGGCTGGTCGCACCGAGCAGGGCCAGGCCCTCGGAGTTCTTCAGGACCTCGATGACGTCCTTGACGGTACGGGCGTGGGCCAGCGCGGCCGTGGTGGCGTCGACCAGGCTGGTACGGCGGCGCAGCTCCTCGTCCAGCTCGCGGCGGGCGGCGGACTCGGCGAGCTCGGGACCGGCGTCCCGCACGATGCCGATGATCCGGCGGGGACGGCCGCTGTCGTCGCGTCGTACGAAGCCCTGGGTGTGCGCCCAGCGCAGGGTCCCGTCGCGCGACTGGAGGCGGAAGTACGCCCCGTAGTTGCTGCGGCCGCTCTTCAGCGTCTCCGAGACCATGGCGTCCAGCCGGACGCCCTCGTCGGGCGGCACGCGAAGCCCGAGCGTCTGGGGCCGGTTGTCGTATTCGTCGGCCCTCAGATCGAACACGTCGAGGGCGGGCCGGTCCAAATGCATGAGGCCGCTGTCGAGATCCCAGTCGAAGCTGCCCATTCGGTTCAGGGCGAGGCTGAGATCCGGGTGGGCGGGCCAGTCGTCCGGGAGTGACAGGGCACCCGCTACCCGATCATCCATGTGCGTCACTCTGCCACCATTTGTCCGATTCTTCGACTGAACCGTCCATGTGGTGAACGTGCAATAGGACACATCCGCGGAGAGCGCCGAAGGGCCGCATCACAAGGATTTCCCGGATATCGGCGCGGGAGGAAGGCCCGAATACCGCCCAGTAGGGCCGCCCCGCCCCGAAAGCGGGTCCGAGCAGGGGCTAACGTGTGCGACGGGGGTCGACTAAGCCTTGCCTTACCAACCGGCCCCGCTTCTGCTCACCCGTTCGAAGGAACAGCTCGCCATGACACGCCCCGTCCGCGTCGCCATCGTCGGAGCCGGTCCCGCCGGCATCTACGCGGCGGACGCGCTGCTCAAATCCGACGCGGCCGCCGACCCGGGCGTCTCCATCGACCTCTTCGAACGGATGCCCGCCCCGTTCGGCCTGATCCGCTACGGCGTAGCGCCCGACCACCCGCGCATCAAGGGCATCGTGCAGGCGCTGCACCAGGTGCTGGACAAGCCCCAGCTGCGCCTGTTCGGCAACGTCGACTACCCGAACGACCTGGACCTCGACGAGCTGCGCACCTTCTACGACGCGGTGATCTTCTCGACCGGCGCCGACGCTGACCGCGCGCTCGACATCCCGGGCCACGACCTGGACGGCTCCTACGGGGCCGCCGACTTCGTCTCCTGGTACGACGGCCACCCGGACGTCCCGCGCACCTGGCCGCTGGAGGCCGAGAAGGTCGCCGTGCTGGGCGTCGGGAACGTGGCCCTGGACGTGGCCCGCATCCTCGCGAAGACCGCCGACGAGCTGCTGCCGACGGAGATCCCGGCCAACGTCTACGACGGCCTGAAGGCGAACAAGGCGCTGGAGGTGCACGTCTTCGGCCGGCGCGGCCCGGCGCAGGCGAAGTTCAGTCCGATGGAGCTGCGCGAACTGGACCACTCGCCCAACATCGAGGTCATCGTCAACCCCGAGGACATCGACTACGACGCGGGTTCGATCGAGACCCGGCGCGGGAACAAGCAGGCCAACATGGTCGCCTCCACGCTGGAGAACTGGGCGATCCGCGATGTCGGCGACCGGCCGCACAAGCTCTTCCTGCACTTCTTCGAGTCCCCCGTGGAGATCATCGGCGAGGAGGGCCGGGTCACCGGCCTGCGCACCGAGCGCACGGAACTGGACGGCACCGGAAACGTGCGCGGCACCGGAACCTTCCACGACTGGGACGTCCAGAGCGTCTACCGGGCGGTGGGCTACTACTCGCGCGAGCTGCCGAAGCTGCCGTTCGACGTCGCGTCCGGCACGGTCCCGCACGCCGCGGGCCGGGTCCTCGAAGGCGGCGAGCCGATGGAGTCGGTATACGTCACCGGCTGGATCAAGCGGGGCCCGGTCGGCCTGATCGGCCACACGAAGGGCGACGCCAACGAGACGGTCGCCTGCCTCCTGGAGGACCACGCCGCCGGGCGGCTGCCCGCACCGGAGCGCCCCGAGCCGGAGGCCGTCACCGCCTTCCTGGAGGAGCGCGGCATCCGCTACACCACCCGTGAGGGCTGGTACCGCCTCGACGCGCACGAGCGTGCCCTCGGAGCCGCGCAGGACCGCGAGCGCGTCAAGGTCGTGGAGCGCGAGGCGATGCTGGACGCCTCGGAGGCCGGTAACTGACGCCGGGCGGCGGTCCCGCACACCCGGCGGAGGTGTGCGGGGCCGCCGCCGTCAGAGGGTCTCCCGGGGCCGGTGTACGTCATGGGGAGGCGTGCGCGCGGCCCGGGACCGCCGCAACGCCCGGCGCGGGGGGCGGCGCGCCGCCCCCCCGCCCGGGGGGGCGGCGGGCCCCCGCCCGGGCGAGGCTCGGGCCGG
>NZ_JBNCLI010000012.1:139862-172171 GCF_049844595.1 Streptomyces sp. DT224 | reverse complement strand
GGATCCAGCGGGGCCCGGGCGGCCGGCTCGGCCACACGCAGGGCGACGCCAACGAGCCGGTCGCCGGCCTCCGGGAGGACCACGCCGCCGGGCGTTGCGGCGGTCCCGGGCCGGGGATTGAATGGAGAGTCAGTCCGGCACGCATCCGGGTGCGCCCCACGTCCCGGCAAGGGAGGCCGCCATGGCCGCACATGCCGCACACGCCTTCGACCCGAGCCGGGTCGTCCACCTCTCGGGGCGATTCGCCCCCGTGACCGAGGAGGTGGACCAGGCGGACCTTGACGTGACGGGCGCACTGCCGGGCGAGCTGGACGGGGTGTTCCTGCGCAACGGGCCCAACCCTCGCTTCACGCCGATCGGTTCGTACCTCTACCCGATCGACGGCGACGGCATGCTGCACGGCGTGTGGATCTCCGGCGGCCGGGCCCGCTACCGCAACCGGTTCGTCCGGACACCCGCCGTGGTCGCCGAGGAGCGGGCGGGACGGGCGTTGTGGGGCGGCATCGAGTCGATGATCCTGCCGCAGGAGCCGGACGTCGGACCGGAGCTGGCCGGCACCTTCCGCGACATGCCCGACATCAACGTGGTGCGCCACGCGGGACGGCTGCTGGCGCTCGCCGAGTCCGACTGCCCGTTCCTCATGAGGCCCGACCTGGCGACCGTCGGCAAGGAGACCTTCGGCGGGGCGCTCCCGGCGGGCATCACCGCGCATCCGAAGACGGACCCGATCACGGGCGAGATGCTGGTCTTCTGTTACGGCCTGGAGCCGCCCTATCTCACCTGGTCGGCGATCGGCCCCCAGGGCGACGTGCTCCGGGGACCCACACCGGTGGACGGGGCCGACGAGCCGATGATGATCCACGACATGGCGATCACCCCTCGCTTCCTGGTAATCGTGATGGCACCGGTGTTCTTCGACATCGCGGCGGCCATGAACGGCGGCTCGATGCTCGGCTGGCGCCCCGAACGCGGGACCCGCCTCGCCCTGGTCCCGCGCGACGGCGGCCCGGTCCGCTGGGCGTCGGACGACGCCTTCTGGCTGTGGCACACGGTCAACGCGTACGACACCGAGCCCGGTGGCGGCGATGTGGTGCTGGACTACGTGCAGTGGACCCGCCTGTCCCTGGGCGCGCCCGCCGAGGGGGCGGGACCCAACCGCGCGGGTCTGGTGCGCGCGGTCATCGATCCCGTCGCGGGCACGATGCGCCGGACCGTGCTGGACGACGTCCGGATGGAGCTCCCGCGCACCGACGACCGGCTGATCGGCAGGCGCCACCACCAGCTGGCCGTGGCCTCGGACTCCGGCGGCCAGGACCTGCTGCCGGGCGAGTACGACGCACTGCGCTGGTACGACGGCAACGACCCCTGCGGCCCGCATGTGGTGTGGCGGGCCGGGGACCTCTCGGTGGGTGAGCCGGTGTTCGCGCCCGTCCCCGGGACCGGGCCGGGTGAGGGCGGCTACTGGATGACGTACGCGACCGACCGCACCGACGGGACCAGCTGGCTGCTCGTCATCCCGTCCGAGGACCCGGCGTCGGGACCGGTGGCCCGGGTCCGCATCCCGGTCCGCGTCCCCCTGGGCCTCCACGGCAACTGGCTGCCCACCGAGGAGTGAGGCCGCCGCCCCTCACCACCGCGCGGCAAAACCGTCGTCGGCGCCCCGGGGCAGCCGGATGGACGTCGGCGGCTCGTCGGACCCGGGCGGCCGGTCCGGCGCCGACGGCACCCCGGAAGGCTCGTCCGTGGGCTCGCCGGTCGGTGTCGGGCAGCGTGTTTCCCCCGGCGCCCGGGCGGGTACGCGGCCGGCCGCCGCCGGCTCACCGGGCGGTGTGGGCGTCTCCGGCGTGGGAACGCCGAGCGTCGGGCAGTCCTCGGGGGACCGGGACGGCATGGGCTCCTCCGGCCGCTCGGACTCCGTCGGGGACTTCGGCCGCTTCGTGCCCGGCGGCGGTACGTCGGGGAGCGGGCCGGTGATGTCGGTGTCGGGGGTGTACGGCGGCGGCTCCTCGGGAAGACGGTCGCCGGTGCCCTCGTCGCCGGCCGGGCGGGCGATCCAGCTGTGGTGGGCCAGGTCGGCGATCACCAGCTCCGCCACGGGTCGCACGGCGGGCTCGACCACGACGGTCCGCGCCGGGTCGTACCCCTCCCACCGCTTCCCTGTCCCGGCCGCCGCGTCCCCGGGGCCGGACGGCGGGTCCAGCGGGTTGCCGCAGACGCAGCGGACCCGGGGCAGCCCCCGGTCGTCGACCATGACCGCGGTGCCTGCCTGCAACACGGACTGGTAGGTGATGACGGAGCCGTCCCGGAAGCCGTGCCCGGTGACCAGGGTGTCGGCGCGCAGCAGGACGGGGGTCAGGCCGCGCAGGAAGCCGGCGACCTGGTCGCGGGCGACGGACACGGTGTGCGCGAACGCCTCTTCCCGCGCCGGGTCCACGGCAAGCATCCGGATCTGCGCCTCGACGTCGCAGGAGGGGACGGCGCGTGTTCCGGCGTACAGGCCCGGCGTCGATCCGGTGCGCCTGAGCGCCCGGCCGGGTGCCGACGGGGAGCGGGGTGCCCCGGTCCGGGGAGCGGCCCGGGGAAGGCCGGGGCCGCCCGCGGTGGAGGCGGTGAAGGGGGCGGTCCCGGGGTCGGACGCGGGCTGCAGGAGGACTTCCCCGGTACCGGCCGCCTCTGTGCCCTCGGAGGCGTCCTGGGCACATCCGGCGGCAAGGAGCGTGCCGAGGGAAAGGAGGGCCGCCACGGTGCGCCGTAGACGGGTGCGTGCGTGCACGACGGCGCCTCCTGCCTGCTCACGGGTGCCGGATCATCCCCTCATGTCTGCCGTACTTCCCCCCCGCCCGCAAGCCGGACGCCTTCCACCGGGACGGACGAGCGGAGTCGGCGCACCCGCTGTCTTGAACGTGTTCAGGTCAGGCCGTAGAGTCGGGGCGCGACGACAATTTGAACGTGTTCAAGTCGGGGGGTGGGCCATGTCGGTCCTGGTCGGGCTGATCGTGACGCTGGGCATGCTCGTGATCGTGCCGGCCGGGCTGCGGCTGGCGGACGTCCCGGAGCTGGACCGGATCCGGCGGTTGTGGCCGCTCTTCGCCGCCCCCGGCGCCCTCTGCCTCTGGCTGCCGCGTGGTCCGGCCGCCACCGCCCTGGCCCTCTGCTACGGCGCCGGAGCCTCGCTGCTCGCCCTCCACGCCCTGCCCCGCGTCGCCCGCCGCGACGGGCCCCTGCGGTCCCCGGCCACCGCGCCCGCCGAGATCGCCCTGCTCACCGCACTGATGACGCCGGCCGTCGCCGCCACCGCGCTGGTCGCCGAACGCGCCGGCCACCCCTTGTTCGGCTTCGGCCTCGGCATCCTGGCCCTGACTGTGCCTCACTTCCACTTCGCCGGGTTCGCCGCCGCCCTGGTGGCGGGTCTGGTGAGCCGGGTGGCCGATGGCCCGGCGGGCCGGTTCGCGGCGCTCAGCGTCCCTCTGGGCACCCTGTTCGTGCTGGCCGGCTATTTCATCGGCGACTGGGCCGAACTCGCCGGAGCGGTGGTGCTGACGGCGGGGATGTGGACCGTGGCGCTGCTGACGTGGCGGACGATCCGGCCCGCCCAGCGCGACCGTGTCACCCGGCTGCTGCTCGCCGTCTCGGCCGCCGTGCTCGCCGGGACCATGGTCCTCGCCCTGACCTGGGCGCTGGGAGAGGCGACCGGAATGCCGCATCCCGGCCTCCTCTGGATGGCCGCCACCCACGGCGTGGGCAACGCGCTCGGGTTCGCACTCTGCTCGGTCCTCGCCTGGCAGCGCCTGCACCTCCATGACGAAGGAAGCACTCGATGAACAGCCTCACCTATCCGGAAGTCGGGGCCACCCGTCTCGGCCCGCTCCCCGACGGCTACAACCACCTGCGCCACCGCGCCCGGGTCGGGCGCGGACACGCCGACTTCGAGGCGGCCGGTGCCGCGATCACCGAGTTCCGTCTGCATCGCCGGTCGGGAGCACGCGTGGAGACCTCCGCGCCGCGCGCCGAGACGGGGGCGGCCGTTCGGGTGGCGGTCCAGGCCGGCCCGCTGCGGCTCGCCGTCCCCTGCCAGGTCGTCTGGGCCGAGTACGGGCCCGCCCGGACCGGGTTCGGATACGGGACGGAGACCGGCCACCCCGAGCGCGGCGAGGAGTGCTTCGTGGCCGAACTCGCCGAGGACGGCACGGTCTCGTTCACCGTGACGGCGTTCAGCCGGCCTGCCCGCTGGTACTCGCGGCTCGGCGGTCCGCTGGTGCCGCCGCTCCAGCGGTGGTACGCCCGCCGGCTCGGCCGTACGCTGCGCCGGATCGTCACGGAGGAGCGCGAGCGGCGCGAGGCGCACATCCGCTGAGCCCGGGGACGCCGGGCCATACTGGTGGCGATGGAGTGGTTCACCGCTGACGGGTACTGGCTCGGACGGCTGGTCTTCCAGAAGGCCCTCGCCGTCATCTACCTGACCGCCTTCCTCGCCGCCGCGCTTCAGTTCCGGGCGCTGATCGGGGAGCACGGCATGCTGCCCGCGACCGGGCAGTTGCGGCGTACGTCCTGGCGCACCGCCCCGGGGCTCTTCCGGCTCCACTGCTCCGACCGCTTCTTCGCCGCGGTCGCCTGGACCGGGTGCGCCGTCTCCGTCGCGCTGATCGCCGGGGCGGACAACCTGGTGCCGCTGGGGGCCGCGATGGCGCTCTGGGCGGTGCCGTGGCTGCTGTATCTGTCGATCGTGCAGGTGGGCGGGGTCTGGTACGGCTTCGGCTGGGAATCGCTGCTTCTCGAGACGGGCTTCCTCGCCGTCTTCCTGGGGAACGCGGGCACGGCGCCACCGGTGCTGGTGCTCTGGCTGTTGCGATGGGTGCTGTTCCGGCTGGAGTTCGGCGCCGGGCTCATCAAGTGGCGCGGCGACGCCTGCTGGCGGAACCTGACGTGTCTGGACTTCCACCACGAGACGCAGCCGATGCCGGGCCCGCTGAGCTGGTTCTTCCACCATCTCCCCCGCCCCGTGCACCGGGTGGAGGTCGCGGCCAACCATGCGACGCAGCTGCTCGTCCCGGTGCTGCTGTTCACCCCGCAGCCGGTGGCGAGCGCGGCGGCCGGACTGATGGTCGTCACGCAGTTGTGGCTGGTGCTCTCGGGGAACTTCGCCTGGCTGAACTGGCTGACCATCACGCTCGCCCTGCCGGCCATCGACTGGTCGCCGCTGACCGAACCGCCGGCCCAGCGGGGCGCGCCCGTCTGGTACGAGGTGGTGGTCATCGCGGTCACCGCGCTGGTCCTGCTCCTCAGCTATCGCCCGGCCCGCAATCTGGTCTCCCGCCGCCAGGTGATGAACCGGTCCTTCGACCCGCTGCACCTGGTCAACACGTACGGCGCCTTCGGCAGCATCAGCCGGGTCCGCCTGGAGGTGGTGGTCGAGGGCACGGCGGACGCGGTGGTGCACCCCGGCACGGTGTGGAAGGAGTACGGCTTCCGGGGCAAGCCCGGCGATCCGCGCCGGATGCCGCGCCAGTTCGCCCCGTACCATCTGCGGCTCGACTGGATGATGTGGTTCGCGGCGCTCTCCCCCGCGTACGCCAGGTCCTGGTTCGGGCCGTTCGTGGAGCGGCTGCTGGAGAACGACCGGGACACGCTGCGGCTGCTGCGGCACAACCCGTTCCCGGACGCCCCGCCCGCCCAGGTGCGGGCCAGGGTCTTCCGCTACCGGTTCACCACGTGGTCCGAACTGCGGGCCACCGGCTGCTGGTGGCACCGCACGTTCGTCCGCGACTTCCTGCGCCCGACCCGGGCCTGAGCGGCTGCTTCCCGCTCTCGCGGGCCCGCAGCAGCCGGCTGATCCGCTGGACCAGTTCGTCGTCGCTCGCCACCCGCCGGCCCGGGACCAGCTCCCCCAGGCGCTCGGCGGTCCGGAAGTGGGCCGCCGTGGCGCGCGCGGTGTTCCGAGGAACGGCAGAACGTGCTGTGGCCCGCCCCGGCGGGGGCGGGCCACAGCGGGTGTCCGGGGAATCAGTCGATGCCGGGCAGGATGTGCGGCTCGGCGAGGTCGTCCTCGTAGCCGGCCAGGCGGATCGGGGCGGACCTGGCCCAGACCTCGATGTTCTGGAGCTTGTCGCTGCCGCGCCCCGGCTTTCCATGCCGTTCGGCAGGCCGCTTCTCTTGCTTCGTCAATTCCGGTGTCGTCACCGCGCACTCCTTCGTGTCGCGTAGCCCCGGGCGTCGCCGACGCTCCGGTTCTCATTGCCGGGAATCAGCCGCCCATGCGGGGCAGGGGCAGGAACAGTTCGGTCGCGGTGGCGCCGGGTACGGGGGCGGGACGGCGACTTGGTTGACAAGCCTGTCCCAGGACGGTCGAGGAAGGTTCGTGGACTCCTCGATGACGTCCGTTCACATCAGAGTAACCAGATGAGCGCTTCCGCGCTCGATGGATCGTGTGCTGTGGGTCACTTTCAGCCACCGTGTACGGAAAAGACCCGGCCAGGAAATCATCCCTGCCGGGTCTCCGCACTCCGGGGCGTCCGCCCCGCCCCCCTTACCAGTTGGCGGGGGCGTAGTCCTTCAGGAAGCATCCGTACAGCACCTCGCCGGCCTCGCCGCGCACGATGGGGTCGTAGACCCGGGCGGCGCCGTCGACCAGGTCGAGCGGGGCGTGGAAGCCCTCCTCCGCCAGCCGCATCTTGTCCGGGTGCGGGCGCTCGTCGGTGATCCAGCCGGTGTCGACGGCGGTCATCAGGACGCCGTCCTTCTCGAACATCTCCTGGGCGCTGGTGCGGGTCAGCATGTTCAGCGCGGCCTTGGCCATGTTGGTGTGCGGGTGCCCGGCGCCCTTGTAGCCGCGTCCGAACACGCCCTCCATCGCGGAGACGTTGACCACGTAGGAGTGCTTGGCCGCGGTCGCCGCCATGGCCGGGCGGAGCCGGCTGATCAGGATGAACGGCGCCGTGGAGTTGCAGAGCTGGACTTCCAGCAGCTCGATCGGCTCGACCTCGTCGACTGTCTGGATCCAGCTGTTGGTGTCGTGCAGGTCCGGAACGAGACCGCCCGCGTCGATCGCGGTGCCGGCGGCGATCCGGGCCGGCGAGGCCGAACCGCTGACCAGGGCCAGGTCCGTGACCTCCTGCGCGCTCAGCAGCTCCTTGCGGGCGGCGGGCAGCGCGGCGACGCGGTCGATGCTGCCGCTGCCGAAGGTGCCGATGACCTCGGCCGCGGGCAGCTCACCGGCGGGCATCGGGGCGGACTCGGCCGCCAGCAGTTCGCTGTACGCCTGCGGGGAGCGGCGTACCGTCTGGGCCGCGTTGTTGATCAGGATGTCGAGCGGGCCCTCGGCGGCCACCGAGTCGGCGAGGGCGACGACCTGGGCCGGATCGCGCAGATCGATGCCGACGATCTTCAGGCGGTGGATCCACTCGTCGCTGTCCTCCATCGCCTTGAAGCGGCGGATCGCGTCGTTGGGGAAGCGCGTGGTGATCGTGGTGTGCGCCCCGTCACGGAGCAGCCGCAGCGCGATGTACATGCCGATCTTGGCGCGGCCGCCGGTGAGCAGCGCCCGGCGGCCCGTCAGGTCGGTGCGCGCGTCGCGGCGGGCACGGTTCTCCCGGGCGCAGTCCTGGCAGAGCTGGTGGTAGAACGCGTCGACCTCGACGTACCGCGTCTTGCACACGTAGCAGGACCGGGGCCGCTGGAGGATGCCGGCGATCTCGCTCCTGGCGGACGACGACGGCAGGACCCCCTGGGTCTCGTCGTCAATGCGCTCGGCCGAGCCGGTGGCGGTGGCCTCGGTCACCGCCTTGTCGTGCGCGGTCTTGGCGGCCCGGCGCTCCTGGCGGCGGCGCTGCTTCACGGTCCGGTAGATCCCTGCCGTGGCCCGGCGCACCGCGACGGCGTCCGGGTGGTCGACCTCGATGGTGTCGAGTTCATCCAGCACGCTCAGGCAGACGGCGAGCCGCTCGGGGTCGATACCGGGACCGAATGTCTCGGTCCCGGCCACGATCTCGGGGCCGTCCTCTGTCACCGTCATCGCCGTTCCTCTGTGCTCGTGCCGCCGGCCTCACCGGGGGCGTGGGGCTCGGTCAAGTTTGCCATGATCCGCGAGCTGCTCCGATCGGGTGAGGACGGGCCGGGCGGAAGGAGCGCGAAAAAAGTTCGCACCGGTTGTGCATGGCATCGCGAATCCGGGGCAGGCGGTGCGCGAAGCACTTGGCGATCCAGCAGGAGGGGCCACACATCATGGCGACCACGACGGAGCAGACCGACGGACTTCTCGGCGACGCGTGCACGCTCACCGGAGAGGACGGCGCGCACCTCGGTGCGGGGACTGCGGAGCTGCCGTGGATCGAGGACACCGGAAAGGTCGCCCCCAAGGACGCCCGGGCCCTCTCCAAGATGTTCCTGGACCAGCTGCAGACGCTGGAGGAGGGCACGCACGAGTACCAGTACGCGCGCAACACCCTCATCGAGATGAACCTCTCGCTGGTGCGGTACGCCGCTTCGCGGTTCCGCAATCGCGGCGGTGACGACACCGAGGACATCATCCAGGTCGGCACCATCGGTCTGATCAAGGCCATCGACCGCTTCGACCTCTCGCGCGAGGTGGAGTTCGCCACATTCGCCGTCCCCTACATCGTCGGCGAGATCAAGCGCTTCTTCCGGGACACCACCTGGGCGGTGCACGTACCGCGCCGGCTCCAGGAGCTGCGGGTCGATCTCGCGAAGGCGAAGGAGGCGCTGTCGGCGCGGCTGGACCGCGATCCGACGGTCGCCGAGCTTGCCGCCCACCTCGATCTGTCCGAGGAGGAGATCATCGAGGGCCTGGTCGCGGCCAACGGGTACTCGGCGGGATCGCTCGACACCCCCAGCGCCGAGACGGACTCCGGCAACGAGCAGCGGTCGCTCGCCGATGTGATCGGCGAGGCCGACCCCGGCATGGAGACCGTCGAGAACCTGCACACGCTGGCGCCCCTGCTGGAGCAGCTGGACGAGCGCGAGCGCCGGATCGTCCAGATGCGGTTCGGCGAGGAGATGACGCAGGCTCAGATCGGCGCGGAGCTCGGGGTCTCGCAGATGCACGTGTCCCGGCTGCTCGCCCGTATCGTCAAGCGGCTGCGGGCGGGGATGTCCGTGGAAGCCTGAGCCTCACGGCCTCGGGCGCGCGCGAGCGTAAGCCGGCCCGGGTCGGACCACCCTCCCGAATCGGTCACACACCGGCGGAGTGTGGCCGAAGACGATGTGAACGACGCCCGGCGGCAGATCGCCGGGCGTCGTTCACATATGCTGCGCAGACCAGGCGGGTGGCCCGCACGGTGCAAGGAGAGAGCGAAACGTGGCTGAGATGCGCGTGGGCGCCCCGGCCCGGCCTCCCGTCCCGGGGACCTTCCCGGTCCAGGCGGTGTCCGAGGCGGACGACCGCGAATCCGTGTGGGACGTCAGCGGGACCATCCTGCTGGTCGAGGACGACGCGGGCGACGCCCTGCTCGTCGAGGAGATGCTCGCCGACGGCGAGCTGGACCCGACACTGACGTGGTGCAAGACCCTGTCCGAGGCGTTGACCTTCCTGCGGTCGCACCAGGCTCCCGTCTGTGTCCTGCTCGACCTGCATCTGCCCGACGTGCACGGCCTGCGGGCCGTCACCCAGATCGTCGAGACCTCCCCCGACGCGGCCATCGTGGTGCTCACCGGCCTGGCCGAGGCCGACGCGGGGCTCGCGGCGGTGGCGACGGGCGCGCAGGACTACCTGACGAAGGGCCTTCTCGACCCGCAGACCCTCGCGCGCGCGATCCGGTACGCCCTCCAGCGCAAGCAGGTCGAGCGGGCCGCCTCCGCGCTGCGCGCCAACCAGTTGATGGCGCAGGAGAACGCGCGCCTGGAGCGCGGTCTGCTGCCCGTCCCCCTGCTGAACGACGACAGCTTCCAGGCCGTGGCCCGTTACGAGCCGGGCCGGGCACATGGGCTGCTCAGCGGTGACTTCTACGACGTGGTCCAGACGTCGGACGGCACGGTGTGGGCGGTCATCGGCGACGTCTCGGGGCACGGTGCGGCAGAGGCGGCGCTCGGGGTGTGCCTGCGGGTCGCCTGGCGCACCGCCGTCCTGTGCGGCACCGACCCGCTGGAACAGCTCGGGCTCCTGGAGTCGATCCTGGTCGCCGAGCGCTCCGACCCCCATGTCTTCGCGACCGTCACCACGCTGGCCTTTCCGCCCGGCGGCGACCGCGTGCGCGTCATGCGGGCCGGCCACCCCGGGCTGCTGCTCCGGCACGGCTCGGAGGTCGACTGGGTGGAGCCCGAGGGCGGGATGGCGCTGGGGCTGCTGCCGGGCCACGGCCAGTGGTCGGCCACCGACCTGGAACTCGCGCCCGGCGCCGCCGTCGTCCTGTTCACCGACGGCCTCTTCGAAGGGCGCACCGGACCCCACAGCAGGCTGGGCGAGGAGGGACTTCTCGGGATGGCCCGGGACATGGCCCCGCTCGCCGCCCGTCCGTTCGTGGACGCACTGGTCGCGGGCGCCTCGGAAGCGGCGGCCCCGCACGGGGGTCTCGCCGACGACGTCGCCGTCCTGCACCTCGGCTGGAGAAGCACCCCCCATGAGCAGTGAGATACCGGACACCGCCGTACGGCCCGCCGGCAGGTGGGCGCGGCTGTCCGTACAGAACTGGGTCCACCTGATCCTGGCCGCCTTCGTCCTGGTCGTCTGCGGCTGTGTGGTGGCGGGCGGCCTGGTCCTGGCCGGCATCTCGGACCGGACCACCGAGCTGGTCGACCGCATCCAGCCGGCCCGCTCCGCCTCCTTCCAGCTCCAGAACGCGCTGCTGAACCAGGAGACGGGGGTACGGGGCTTCGCGCTGACCGGTGACGCCTCGTTCCTGGAGCCGTTCGCCGCCGGCAAGAAGGAGGAGACGGACCGGCTGGCCCGGGTGCGCTCCGCGATGGGCGACGGCCAGCCGTACAACCGCGACCTTGACCGGATCGCCGCCGCCGCCGCGGAGTGGCGCCGGGTGCACGCCGACCCGCTGATCGCCGCTGTCCGGCGCGACGGCCCCCAGGCGCGCTCCTCCGCCAGGACCGCCGAGAGCAAGGCCGCCTTCGACGAGCTGCGGCAGCTCTACGGCACCCAGCAGGCCCATCTCGACGCCGCCCGGGACCGGGTGCGCGGCGAGCTGGACGACGCCCGGCACACCCGGGACCGGGTGCTCGCCGCCCTGCTGGTCGTCTTCGCGCTCTGCGTGGTCGCCCTCAGCGTGCTGCTCCAGCGCACCGTGGGGCGGCCGCTGAGCGCGCTCGCCGAGGCGTCCCGGCGGGTCCGCTCCAGCAGCTTCCGCCGGCAGCGGATCGAGGTGCGCGGACCCGCCGACGTACGTGCGGTGGCAGCCGCGGTCGAGGAGATGCGGGGCAGGCTGGTCGCCGAGCTCGACGCCGTGCAGGAGCGGGAGGACGTACTGGCACAGCAGGCCGTGGAGCTGCGGAGGTCCAACTCGGAGCTGGAGCAGTTTGCGTACGTGGCCTCGCACGACCTCCAGGAGCCGCTGCGCAAGGTCGCTTCGTTCTGCCAGCTGCTGGACAAGCGGTACGGGAACGAGCTCGACGGCCGGGGCAAGCAGTACATCGACTTCGCGGTCGACGGCGCCAAGCGCATGCAGGTGCTCATCAACGACCTGCTGACCTTCTCCCGGGTCGGACGGGTCCACGACAGCTGGACTCCCGTGGAGCTCGACCGGTCCCTGGACCGGGCGCTCGCCAACCTCGCGCTGGTGATCGAGGAGTCGGGGACCACGGTCG
This sequence comes from Streptomyces sp. DT224, assembly GCF_049844595.1. Taxonomy (NCBI): domain Bacteria; kingdom Bacillati; phylum Actinomycetota; class Actinomycetes; order Kitasatosporales; family Streptomycetaceae; genus Streptomyces; species Streptomyces sp. DT224. Next base: position 160,411 of record NZ_JBNCLI010000012.1, on the reverse strand, counting down.
TCCGCGAGAACCCGCTTCCGTCGGTCACCGGCGACCCCACGACGCTCGCGATGATCTGGCAGAACCTGATCGGGAACGCCGTGAAGTTCCGCCGCCCCGACGAACCGTGCGTGATCACGGTCGGGTGCGAGCGGGAGGGGGACGACTGGCATTTCACGGTCGCCGACAACGGGATCGGTATCGCGCCGGAGTTCGCGGAGAAGGTCTTCGTCATCTTCCAGCGCCTGCACGCCCGTGACGAGTACGACGGGACCGGCATCGGCCTCGCCCTGTGCCGCAAGATCATCGAGTTCCACGGGGGCAGGATCTGGCTCGATCCCGACTCCCGTGAGGGGGCGCGGGTCCACTTCTCGCTGCCCGCCGACCCCGACCCCGCGCCCGCGGAGCCGGACGACACCGCCCTGCCCGCCGAGACTTCCGGAGAGACGACGTGAACACCCCCGTAGAGCCCATCGAGGTCCTGCTGGTCGAGGACGACCCGGGCGACGAGCTGATGACTCGTGAGGCGTTCGAGGACAACAAGATCCGCAACACGCTCCACGTGGTCCGCGACGGCGAGGAGGCGCTCGACTTCCTCTACCGCCGGGGCGCGCACACGGAGGCGCCGCGGCCGGATCTGATCCTGCTCGACCTGAACCTGCCGAAGTACGACGGCCGCCAGGTGCTGGAGCAGATCAAGCAGGACCCGGAACTCGCGCTGATCCCCGTCGTCGTGCTCACGACCTCCTCGGCCGAGGAGGACATCCTGCGCAGCTACAAGCTGCACGCCAACGCCTACGTCACGAAGCCGGTCGACCTGGACCAGTTCATCGCGGCCGTCCGGCAGATCGATGACTTCTTCGTCACCGTGGTGCGGCTTCCCGGCCGCGCGTAATATTCGCTGACGACGCAGGGGAGTGGGATCTCCCGACGCGGGTACACGATCACGAGAAAGAGGTCTGCGACCTCCCCGCTGCGCCCTGGCTGGAGCACATGAACGAACAGGCGATCTCCCCGCCGGACGACTCCCCCGGGAGCTGTCCGCCCACGGAGGCATTGCACAGCGCCGAAGTGTTCGCCGGCGAGCCGGGGTGCATCTCCCAGGCGCGGGCCCTGGCAGACCGCTTCCTCGGCAGGCTGGTGTCCGAGTGGATGGCCGTGCTCGGCACGCACACCCGCAACGACCTGATGCTGGCCGTCAGCGAGCTGGTGACCAACGCGGAGCGCTACAGCCACGGCCCGTATCTGCTGGAGCTGGAGGGCACCGCGGAGCGGATCAGCATCACGGTGTACGACAGCAGCAGCGCACTGCCCGTCTTCTACGCCCCCGACCCGAGCCGCCTGGGCGGTCACGGCATGGAGATCGTGGTGGCCCTGTGCGACCGCGTCACGGCCGAGCGGGTGCCGGTCGGCAAGCGGATCCGGGCCGAGTTCACGCTGAGCAGCTGAACCGCCCGGGGGCGCCGGGCAGGCGCCGGGCCGGCCGGGCTCAGCCCCTGGCGCCGGGCCGGCCGAACCAGTCGATGCACATGACCAGGGCGTCGTCCAGCGTGTCCGACGCCCGGTGTTCCGCCAGTTCACGCAGGACCGCGCCGGGGACGGCGGACGCCGGCAGCAGGCGCGTGGCGAGGACCGCCCTGGGCAGGCCGCGTTCCGCGAACATCTCGCCGAGCGGGGAGACCGCGTCGTAGACCCCGTCGCTGACGAGCAGCAGCCGGTCGCCGGGGCGGGCCTGGAGGTGCTGCACGGCGTACTGCGACTCCTCGAACATCCCCAGCGGGAGCTGGGCGTCCAGCGCGACCCGGGTGACCGTGCGGCCGCGCAGGCGCCACAGCTGCGGGGAGCCCGCGTCCACCGCCTCGACCGATCCCGTGGGCAGGTCGAAGCGGAGCAGCAGGGTGGAGACGTGGGCGGCGCCGCGGTGCTGCTCGTAGATGGCCTGGTCGGCCAGGGCCGCCTGGTCGGCGATGCCGATGCCGGCCCGTCTGGCGTTGCGAAGCGCGTTGACGGCGAGGTTGGTGAGGAGGGAGGCGCGGATGCCCTCCCCCATGCCGTTGGTCACGGCGACGCTGAGCTGGTCGCCTTCCGCCGCCCAGTCGAAGTTGTCGCCGTGGATGGCGTAGGCGGGTTCGAGCTGGGCGCCTATGGCGTACTCGGCAGCGGTGAACGACCTGGCCGGAAGCAGCTGCCACTGCATCTCGGCGGCGAGAGTGAGGCGCGTGGTGCGCCGGGCCCGCTGGTAGTGGTCGGTGTCCCGTTCGGCGACGACGATCTCGTGGCCGAGGAGGTCCGCCACATGGGTGAGGTCGTCCGTGATCTGCGGGGTGGTACGCGCGGAGGGCAGCCGGACGGTGAGGATGCCGAGGCGTTCGCCCCGGACGGTGACCGGGAAGTGGTGATCGGCCGCGTCGTCGGGGCCGGTGCGGCCCTGGTGCGGGCGCTGGCTGCCGAAGGCGCGGCCCTGGGGGCTGTTGTTCAGGGAGAGCGGCTGGCCGGGACCGTCGCCGGCGTCGACCGGGTTGAGCACGGTCATCCCGTAATCCGCGAGGAACAGCTGCACCGAGAGGGCGCCGTACGACTTCGCGAGTACCTCGCGCACCGTGTCCACCAGGGCGTACGGCGGCGCCGCGCGGAGCGCTCGTTCGATGTGCGTGGGGGCATTCACGCTGCTTCGCCCATTCTTCGGTGGGTGGTGGGAGCGGAGCGAGGCTGACAGGAGCACGCTACGGGTGACAGAGTGGAAGAATGCCCCACCGTACCGGCCTCCCTCATCGCCCTGAACAGGTGTCCGAGGACGTCTGTGCCGCGTCCGAGCTTCTGGAGGTGTTGTGGGGGCGTGGCCAGGAGGCCGCGGCCCGGGGTGCGGTCTCCCCCTCCCAGCTTCGCGCGCTCCTCGTCATCGAGCAGCAGGAGGGGAGCAACCTGCGCTCGCTCGGGGAGGCGCTCGGCTCGCGGGCGCCGTCGGTGAGCCGGCTGTGCGACCGGATGGAGGCCATGGGACTGGTCCAGCGAGACCCGAGCCCGACGAGCCGCCGGGAGGTGGAACTCAGGCTGACCCTTCAGGGCCGGGAGCTGCTGGAGGAGTACCGGGCGATCCGCACGCGGGAGCTGACCGCCGTGCTGGAGCGGATGCAGCCCTCCGAGGTGGCCGCTCTGGCCGTGGGGCTGACCGCCTTCCGCTCGGCGGCATCGCAGCGGCTCACCGGTGCGCGGAGTACCGCCGCCCGGCTTCGCGACGATGTCGCGGACAGCGCCTAGCTTCATGCACGCCCCTGCTTCCGCGTTCCGAAGGCGCCGCTCGGACGGGCGCTCACTTGATCGTTCGGTACAGATTGTTGCCCCACGAAGAATGTTGTCAAATGGCAACTGTTAATTTTATCGTTGAGCATTCCCGCCGCGAGCAGGGACGGAGCAGAATCGAACTGCCCGTCCGATCGCGGCGTTACCCCCGCCGCCCAGTGCAACACGAGGTGAACGTGCTTCCACCGCCCAGCGCCGGCCGCGCCATGCAGATCGTCCCACGGCACGAACGTGGGGCGTTGGTGCTCGCGGTAACCGGTGACCTCGACATCGACAACGTGGCGCCCCTCGGCGCCGCGCTGGAGAACGCGTCGCGGGAGGGTGCCGGGCCGGTCGTCGTCGACCTCTCGGACGTGAGTTTCGCCGACTCCACGACGGTGAACGTGCTGCTGCAGGGACAGACGGCTCTCGGTCCCCGGCTGCGGCTCGCCGCACCCTCGGTCTTCATGGAGCGGCTGATCTCCGTTCTGGGTCTGGACAGCGCGGTCCCGGTCTTCCCGAGCGTCGCCGAGGCGATCGACCCGCCGCTTCCCGCGTAGCGAAGAGGCAAACGCCGAGCGCCCTTCTCCCTGCCTGCGGGAGAAGGGCGCTCGGCCGTGCGGCCGCCCGGTCAGTTCAAAGCGGGCGGGGCGTCCTCGGGCGAGGTGCCCCACGCCGAGGGCTCGGCGCCCACCGTGAACGAGAGCGAGCGGGCCGAGCGGATGTCCTGCGTGGTCAGGTACGTACGCGACTGCTGTGCGCCGTCCAGCCTGGCGGACTGGATGTAGCGGTCGGCGTCCGAGGTGCCGGGGGCGCTGACGGTCAGCGCGCCGTGCGGGTAGTAGCGCCGGTCGAGCCGGATGTCGACACGCTCGAACGCGGGCGTGGACAGGCCCCAGGTGTCGGTGCCCGGCTGGACCGGGAAGACGCCGATGGACGACAGCACCATCCAGGCGGACATCGTGCCGAGGTCGTCGTTGCCGGTCATGCCGGTCGGGCCGTTGGTGAAGAGCGTCAGGGCCGCGTGCACCACGTCCGTCGTCTTCCAGGGCCGGCCGGTGGAGAGGTAGGTGTAGGGGGCGATGAGGTCGGGCTCGTTCTGCGGGTTGTACTTGTCGGCGTTGTAGTAGGCGTACGGGCCGTTCACCCACACCTCGCGCGCGGTCTTCGCCGGGTCGGCGAGGAGCTTGTCGTACGCGAAGAACGAGTCGAGCCGCTGATTGGCGGCGTCCTTCCCCCCGATGAGGCCGACCATGCCGGGGATGTCCTGCGGAACCATCCACTGGTACTGCCAGGACGTGCCCTCGTGGAAGCCCTCGCTCTCGGCCGGGTCGGCGGGGCCGGTGAACGCGCCGGCGGCGTCACGGGCGCGGAAGAAGCCGGTGGAGGGGTCGAAGATCTTCCGGTAGTTCTGGGCGCGGGCCTCGTAGCGTGCCGCGTCGGCCTGGTGGCCGAGGTCGCGGGCCATCTCGGCGAGCATGCCGTCGGCCAGGGCGTACTCCAGGGTCGCGGAGGCGCCGTGGTCGAAGTCGGAGTCACCGGGCTTCGCGTGCGGCCTGCCCTTGATGTACGGGGCGAAGCCGTCCTTCAGGTACTGCGCGTTGGCCTCGCGGCCCACGGGCGCGGAGCCGGTGGGCGGCACCCCGTCCGCGTTCTTCTTCAGGGCGCGGTAGGCCTCCTCCTCGTACCCCTTCAGGAGTCCCTGCTGGTAGGCGTTGGTGAGGAAGGGGGTGACCGGGTCGCCGGTCATGATGTTGGTCTCGACCGTGCCGTAGCCCCACTTGGGCAGCCAGCCGCTCTCCGCGTCGATGCGCAGGACGGATATCGCCATGTCGCGGGATTCGCGCGGGGCGAGCAGCGAGAGCAGCTGGGCCTGGGTGCGGTAGGTGTCCCAGAGCGACCAGTTCTGGTAGTACGTGAAGCCTGTGGCCTTGTGCTTCTTCTGGTCCCAGCCGGTGTAGCGGCCGTCCACGTCGCTGCCCACGTTGGGCGCGAGGAAGGACCGGTAGAGGGAGGAGTAGAAGGTCCGGCGCAGTTCGTCGCTGCCGCCCTGGGCCTTGACGCCTTCCAGGCGGTCCTCCCAGATGCGTTCGGCGGCGCGCAGGACGTGGTCGAAGTCGTGGCCTCCCTCGGCGTGGAGGTTGAGCGCGGCGCCCCTGGCATCGACGTAGCTGAGGGCCGTGGTGGCCTCGACGGTGCGGTCCTCGGTGGTGTCGAACCGCAGCCAGGCGCCGTTGCGGGCATCGGTCGCCTCGGACTTCTTCGCCTCGGTGACGGTGTCGCCCTTCCAGGTGCCGGAGGCGGTGAAGGGGCGGTCGAAGCGGGTGATCGTGTAGACCGTGTACGGCTTGGTGTCCTGGCAGAAGCCGCTGCCGGTGATGGCCGTCCGGACGGTGCGGTTGTCCAGGATCTCCACGTCGGAGCCGAGCGTCCGGTGCAGCGACTGCCCCGCGTTGAGCAGGACGTTGGCCTTGTCGGTGGCGGGGAAGGTGTAGCGCTGCACCCCGGTGCGCCGGGTGGCGGTCAGCTCGGCCTCGATGCCGGTCTTCAGCCCGACCCTGTAGTAGCCGGGGCTCGCCTTCTCGTCGTCGTGGCTGAACTCCGCAGCGTACTTCGCGTAGTCGGTCTCGGTGACGTCGCCGGTGGTGGGCAGCGTCGGCAGGTCGCCGCCGAGGCCGCAGCCGACGCCGGAGAGGTGGACGGAGGAGAAGCCTCGGATGTGGTTCTCGCCGTAGTCGTACCCGGTGTTGTGGCCGGTGTCCGGCGAGAGCTGCACCATGCCGAAGGGCACCGAGGCGCCGGGATAGGTGTTGCCCTCGTTCTGGGTGCCGATGAACGGATTGACCAGGTCGGTGAGCCGGCCGTCGCTCCGGGGGGCGGCCTCGGCCGTGGCCCCGGGGAGGAGGACACCGCCCAGGAGCGCGGCGGCGGCGAGTACGGCCGCCGGGCCGCGCAGTCCCGGCCGTGAGGTCCGATGCATGGGAGACTCCTTAGGACAACGTTGTCAGAGCGCGATCATTCTTGGATTCCGTCGTGACCGCGTCAAGAGGTAGGACGGATGACCCGCGTGTCGGTCCCGTGAAGGCGGCCACCCGGCAAGATCCTTCTGACGTCCGCCGCGGAGAGGACTACCGTCGGGAGGAGGACACCCGGACCACTGCCGTACTACCCAAGCAGTACGCCGGATCGCCGCCTCTGGGACGACGACGCGGCGGCTGGAAAAGGGGATCGTGGTGTACATGAGTTCCCTTGCGCTGTCCGTGCTCCTGTCACTGGTCTCCGCGGTCGCCTACGCGGCCGGGGCGATCGTCCAGGAGCGCGTGGCCACCGCCTGTGACGGCCGCTCCTTCGCACCGCTGCGCAACCGGGTCTGGTGGGCGGCCGTCGTCCTCAACGGGCTGGGAGCCTTGCTGCACGTCGTGGCGCTGGCGTACGGCCCGCTGAGCCTCGTGCAGCCGCTGGGGGCGCTCACGATCGTCTTCGCGCTGCCGATGGCCGCGCTGTTCGTACGCCGCCGGGCCGGGGCAACTGCCTGGCGCGGCGCGATCATGGCGACGGTGGGTCTGGCCGGGCTGCTCGCGCTGACCGGCAGCGCCGACGCGCACGGTCTGGGGGCCCCGCAGCAGCTCATGCTGGCCGTGGTGACCTTCGGCGCGGTGGCCGCCCTGGTCCTTCTCTCCCGGGCGATGCGCCGGCCGGTGACGCGGAGTGTGGTGCTGGCCGGGGCGGCGGGCGTCGCCTTCGGCATCGCGTCGGTGTACACGAAGACCGTGGCCATGGAGTGGACTGCGGGCGCCGTGAAGTCCGGTCTGCTCCCCCTGCTGGTGATCGCGGCGCTGGCGGGCGCCGGTCTGCTGCTGTCCCAGGCGGCCTACCGGGGCGCGGGCCTGACGGCCCCGCTCGCCACGGTGACCGTGGTGAATCCGGTGGTGGCCGCGGCGGTGGGGATCACGCTGTTCGGCGAGCAGTTCCGGCACGGGGTCACGGGCACGGTGCTGGCCCTGGTGTGCGGGGCCGTCGCGGCCGGCGGGCTGATCATGCTGACCACGGAACGGATGAACGCGGAGCGGTCGGCCTCGGAGGCGGCGGCGACCACGGGCGCGGGAGACGCGGCGGAGCCCGCGGATTTCGTCGCGCCCGCCGGGCCGCCGGCCTCGACGGGCATCCCGTCTCGCACGGAGGAGCCGGCTCCGGCCGCCGTGGCCGGTCCCAGGGCGGCGGGTCCGCGGACTCCTCCCCCGGCGCTTCCCGCACGGATGCCACTGGAGGGCCTGGCCGGCCGGGTCGAGTTCGGCCCTCCCCCGGGCGCCGGGCACCGCGCCGACGGGGAGGCCGGTGACGGGGGCGTTCAGACCTTGACGCCGCCCGCCCTCAGGTAGGCCAGCGGGTCGATGTCGGAGCCGTAGTCGGGGCCGGTACGGACCTCGAAGTGCAGGTGCGGCCCCGTGACGTTGCCGGTGGCGCCGGAGCGGGCGATCCGCTGGCCGCCGCCGACGTGCTGCCCGCCGCGCACGAGCAGCGAGGACAGGTGCGCGTACTGGCTGTACTTGCCGTCGCCGTGCCGGATGACGACCTGGTAGCCGTACGGCCCGGCCCAGCCCGCCGACACGACGGTGCCGGCCGCCATCGCCTTCACGGACGTGCCGGTGGGGACGGGGAAGTCGACGCCCGTGTGGTAGCCGCTGGACCAGGAACCGGCCTGGTGGTACGGGGTGCCGGTGCGGGCCGCGACGGGGGCGGTGAGCCCGCTGTGCTTCTGCGCCTGCTCCGTCTTGTGCGTCCGGGTCTTCTTCGGCTGCGGCTTGGTCTGCTGCTTTTGCTGCGGCTCGGCTTTCGGGGCGGGTCTCGGCGCCGTCTTCGTCGTTGCCTTGGGTGCGGTCCTGGGTGTCGTCTTCGGTCCGGCCTCGGTCGCCGTCCTCGGCGCCGTCTTCGGTTCGGGCTTCGTCGCCGTCCTCGGCGCCGCCTTCGTGGCCGTCCCGGGCGCTGCGGTCAGGGTCAGGCGCTGGCCGGGGAAGATGAGGTCCGGGTCGTCGCCGACGACCGTGCGGTTCGCCGCGTAGAGCCGCTGCCAGCCGCCCTGGAGGTGCTGGTCGGACGCGATCCCGGAGAGCGAGTCGCCGGGCGTCACGGTGTACGACTCGCGCTTGCCCGGCACCGTGGTCGGCGTGGCCGCGGTCGTGGTCCGCTCGGTCTGCGTGCGGCGGGACGGCGCCGACGCGCTGCCCGGTTTCTTCGGGGTCGAGACGCTCGCCGTGCGCTCGCTCTGCGGGCTGACGCCGGGCGTGGCGCCGCCCCGGGTCAGGCCCGCCTTTCCGGAGCAGACCGGCCAGGCGCCGGGTCCCTGGCCCTCCAGGACCTTCTCCGCGATGGCGATCTGCTGGTCCCTGGTCGCGAGGTCGGCGCGCGCCGCGTACACCGTGCCGCCGTACGCCGCCCAGGTGGAGCGGGTGAACTGGAGTCCGCCGAAGTAGCCGTTGCCGCTGTTGATGTGCCAGTTGCCGGTGGACTCGCAGGCGGCGACCTTCTCCCAGACGTCCGTCGACGCGGCACCCGCCGAAGCGGCCGTGAGGAGGGGCAGGGCGAGACCGGCCCCTCCTGCCGTGACGGTGAGCGAAGCCCGGTTGATGCGGCTCGGCTGGTATCTGCGGTGCCGTCCGTTCGCGGCCATGACTTGGCTCCCCCACTGGCTGTAGGACACGTCGCAAGCGGTCAACTTATGTGCAAACAGCGGGTGATGACAAGACCACGGTACGTTTCGGCCACCGCCCGCCCCGGGGCTTCCGGCGCATCTTCGCGGATCGGCCCGCGGCGTCCGGCGCGTCCCCGGCCCGGGCGGGCGGCGAGAATGCGCGCCAGGCGTCGTGGGCCCGTGAGGATCCGCCGAACAGGCCCCGGGCGCCGCCCCTGGTCCGGCCGCTCCGACCGGCCCGCACCGGGCCCCCATTGACACGGTCGGCGGCGACCGGGGACGCTGGGCGCCGACAGCCGGGAGAGCGCTCTCCACGAGCCGTGGGAGCGTGGTGCACGAAGGAGCATGGCCGCATGACGGACGAAGAGACCGAACCGCTGCTCGACAAGCTGGACGCGGCGCAGAAGGTTCGTCTGCTCACCGGTGCCAGCACCTGGCGCACGCACGCCGAACCGGCCGCCGGGCTGCGCGCGCTCACCCTCTCCGACGGACCGGCCGGCGTCCGGGGCGAGACGTGGGACGAACGCGAGACCTCGCTCGTCCTCCCCTCCCCCACCGCGCTCGCCGCCTCCTGGGACGAACGGCTGCTGACGGACCTCGGCGTTCTGCTCGCCTCCGAGGCGAGACGCAAGGGCGTCGACGTGCTTCTGGCCCCCACCCTCAATTTGCATCGCTCCCCGCTGGGCGGCCGGCACTTCGAGTGCTTCTCCGAGGACCCGCTGCTCACCGGCCGCATCGGCGCGGCGCTCATCCGGGGCATCCAGTCGGGCGGAGTGGCCGCCACCGCGAAGCACTTCGTCGGCAACGACGCCGAGACGGACCGGCTGACCGTCGATGTCCGCATCGACGAACGCACCCTGCACGAGGTGTATCTCGCCCCGTTCGAGGAAGCGGTCGCGGCCGGGGTCTGGGCGGTCATGTCCGCGTACAACAAGGTCGACGGCGTGACCATGTCCGCCTCACCGCTCCTGGAGCGCCCGCTCAAGGACGCCTGGGGCTTCGACGGTCTCGTGGTCTCCGACTGGGGAGGCGTGCGCACGCTCATCGACGCCGCCCGCTCCGGCCAGGACCTGGCGATGCCGGGCCCGGACGGTCCCTGGGCGGCCGGACTGCTCGCGGCGCTCGAAGAGGGCCGGGTTCCCGCCGTCGCCGTGGACGACAAGGTACGCAGGCTGCTGCGGCTGGCCCGCCGGGTGGGCGCGCTCGGCCCGGACCGCCCGGCACACGGAACGACGGGGCCCGGCCGCCCGGCTCACCGCCCCCCGGTGGCTCCGGGCGCCGCGCGCGCCCTGCTGCGCCGCGCCGTCTCAGCCGGTGCGGTGCTCCTCCGCAACGAGGGCGGGCTGCTGCCGCTCGATCCTGCGGCGCTCCGGTCCGTCGCGGTCATCGGCCCGCACGCCACCGCCGTACGCATCCAGGGCGGCGGCAGCGCGGAGGTGTTCCCGGACCACGTGGTGACCCCGCTGGCCGGGATCGAGCGGGAGCTGGACGGGATCGCCGCGGTGACGTACCGGCCCGGGCTCCCGGCGTCGGACCGGCCACAACCGCTCGGGCGCGACCGGGCCCGCGATCCGCGCGACGGTGAGCCCGGGGTGCTCGTACGGCTGCTCGACGCGCGGGGCACCGAACTCCACGCGGAGCACCGGCTGTCCGGGCGGATCGTGGAGCCGTCGGCCGGGGCCGAGGGCGCCGCCGCGGTGGAGGTCCGGGCCCTCTTCCGGCCCGCCGAGAGCGGCGTGTGGACGTGGGCGGTGGGCGGCTGGGGCGACATCGTGCTCCGCGTCGACGGCCGGGAGGTGCTGTCCGGCACCTTCCCCCTGGACAGCGACGACCCGACCCGGGTGCACGTCGCCCCGCCGCTGCACACGGCCCGCGTGGAACTGGCGGCGGGCCGCGAGGTGGAGGTGGTCGCGCTCCGCTCGCTCGCTCCGGGATCGGGGGTGGCGACGGTCCTCGCCGCGGCCCCGCCCGCCGGCGACGCGGACGCCGCGCGCGCCGCAGCGGTCGCCGCCGCACGCGCGGCCGACGTCGCGGTGGTGGTCGTGGGCACGACGGAGCAGAACGAGTCCGAGGGCCACGACCGGGAGAGCCTGGACCTGCCGGAGGGCCAGGACGCGCTGGTGCGGGCGGTGGTGCGGGCGAACCCGCGCACCGTCGTGGTGGTCAACGCCGGTGGCCCGGTCGCCCTGCCCTGGCACACCCGGGTGCCCGCGCTGCTGCTCGCCTGGTTCCCGGGCCAGGAGGCCGGGGACGGGCTGGCCGACGTGCTGTTCGGGCGCGCCGAACCCGGCGGACGGCTGCCGACCACCTGGGCCGCTTCCCAGGACGACGTGCCGGTGCTCGGGACCGCACCCGGTGCGGACGGGCGGCTGCACTACGCGGAGGGTCCGCACATCGGTCACCGGGCCTGGCTGCGGTCGGGGGCGGCTCCGGCGTACTGGTTCGGCCACGGGCTCGGTTACACCGGCTGGACGTACGAGGAGCTGACGGCCCCGGCGGCGGTGGGGGCCGGCGAGCCGTTCGACGTGCGGGTGCGGGTGCGGAACACCGGGCGGCGGCGCGGGCGGGAGGTGGTGCAGGTCTACCTGGCGCGCGGCGGGTCCGCCGTGGAGCGGCCGGTGCGCAAGCTCATCGGCTACGCGGCGGTCGAGGCGGAGCCCGGGGAGTGCGCGGACGCGGTGGTCCGGGTGGACGGGCGGGCGCTGGCCCACTGGTCGCCCGGAGGGCGCGGGTGGGAGACGGAGGCCGGTGCGTTCACGCTGCTCGGGGGCCGTTCCGCGGGCGATCTGCCGCTGGCCGCGGGTGTCGTGGCGCGGCCGGGTGCGGATGCGGCCGGGAAAGGATCCGGTAACGGTTCGGAGCACGATGGAGAGCGCTCTCCGCTGATGCTATAAATGCGCTCATGACGGATGATCTGCGACCGGCCGGAACACCCACCCTTGAGGACGTGGCGAGGGCGGCCGGCGTTTCCCGCGCCACCGTCTCCCGGGTGATCAACGGCGTACGGAATGTCGACCCGGTGATCCAGGAGGCGGTGCGCCGCGCGGTCGCCTCCACCGGCTACGCGCCCAACCGCGCGGCGCGCTCACTGGTGACCCGGCGCACCGACGCCATCGCGCTGGTGGTGTCCGGCGCGGGCGTCGAGCCGGAGGCGGACGAGGACACGCCGCTGGACGAGGCGGACGGCGGCGAGGGGGCCTCGTTCACCGGGCAGGTCTTCGCCGACCCGTTCTTCGGGCGGGTGGTGACCGGTGTCGTCAACTACCTGCGGCCGCGCGGCATGCACCCGGTCCTGATGTTCGCCGAGACGTCACGGGCGCGGGAGGACGTGGTGGCGTTCCTGCGCCAGGGCAGCGCCGACGGCGCGCTGGTCGTCTCGACGCACGCGGAGGACCCGCTGCCGGGCATGCTGACGGACGCGGGGCTGCCCGCCGTGCTGTACGCGCGCCCGGCGCGTGCGGCCCGGATCAGCTATGTCGACGTCGCCCATCAGGACGGCGCGCGGCTGGCGGCCGAGCATCTGCTGGCCCGGGGCTGCCGCCGGATCGCGACCATCACCGGACCGCTCGACGTACCCGCGGTGCAGGAGCGGCTGGCCGGTTTCCGGGACGCGATGACACAGAACGGGCACCCCTACATCGCGATCGCCGAGGGGCGGTTCACGCAGGAGAGCGGCGAGACCGCGATGGAGCGGCTGCTGGCCGAACACCCCGATCTGGACGGGGTGTTCGCGGCCAACGACCTGATGGCAACAGGCGCCTGCCACGTCCTGCGGGAGCGCGGCAAGCGGGTCCCCGAGGACGTCGCGGTGATCGGCTTCGACGACAGCAGCGCGGCCCTGGCCTGCCGTCCGCCGCTGACCACGGTCCGCCAGCCGGTGGAGGCGATGGCCGCCGAGATGGCCCGGCTGCTGATCGAGCGGCTGGGCAAGCCGGAGGGCGCCGCGACGTCCGTGATCTTCGAGCCGTCGCTGGTGGTGCGGGACTCGGCGTAGGCGGCCCGCCCGCGTCGCACTCACCCCGCCGCGCCCTGCTCCGTCCTGGGCCGTTCCCTGCTGCGCACGGCGTCCGCCGGGGTCCGGAGCGCCGGTGCCGCCGCGCCGGTCCGGGGCGGGGGTGAGGGGCGGCTGCCGCCGCGGGCCAGGAAGTCGGCCAGGGGCAGGGTCGCCGCGCCGACCGTGACCGCGTCCGGGCCGAGGCGGCCCATCTCGATGGTGGTCCGGGCCGCGGCGTGCTTCAGCGCGTACTCCTTTGCGTACCGCCGGATGTCGGGCAGCAGGTGGGGGCCGATGAGGAGGCCCGCCCAGCCGCCGAGCAGGATGCGCTCGGGCAGGAAGAGGTTGATCAGGTCGCCCAGCGCGGCGCCCAGGCACTCGGCCGTCTCGTCCAGCAGCGCCACCGCCACCGGGTCCGGTTCGGCCCCGGGGGGCGGGTAGGCGGCGGCGAGGAGCGCGGCGAGCGCGGTCTCGTCGTCGGCGTCGGCGGGCAGCGGGCCGCCCGCCTCGTGCCAGCGTTCGCGCATCGCCTCGGCACCCGCGTACGCCTCCAGGCAGCCGATCGAGCCGCAGCGGCACCGCCGGCCGCGCAGTTGCACGGTGCTGTGGCCCCACTCCAGGGCCTGGCTGTCGCGGTCCTCGTCCAGGAGGTCGCCGTGGTTGACGCAGGCGCCGACCCCGGACCCGATGAGGGCGATCGCGGACGCTCCCGCGCCCCGCCCGCCGCCGAACCACATCTCGGCCTGGCCGAGCGTCTTGGCGCCGTTGTCGATGAAGAACGGGACCTCGGCCGGCACCCGCACGGCTTCCCGGAGCAGCCGCTCGAAGGGGACGGCGCTCCAGTCGATGGTCTGGCCGTGGACGACGGAGCCCACGTCGCCGACGACGCCGTCCGGCGCGTGGCGCTCGATGATGCCGGGGACGCCGATCCCGATGCCGAGCAGCCGGTGCGGGTCGGCGCCGGCGTCCCGCAGCACGTCGGCGACGCCGCTGCGGACATGGCCGACGATGCGGTCCACGTCGTAGCCGTGCTGGGCGAGCAGCCGCTCGGTGCGGGCGAGCTCGGTCAGGGAGAGGTCGAAGAGCTCCACCCTGATCCGGGTCTCACCGATGTCGATGCCGATGAGGAGGCCGCCGCCGGGGGCGACGCGCAGCAGGGTGCGGGGGCGGCCGCCGTCGGAGTCGACGACACCCGCCTCCTCCAGCAGGTTCTCCGCGGAGAGTTCCGCGACGACGTTGCTGATGGAACCCGAACTCAGCCCGGTCGCGGGACCGAGCTCCTGGCGGCTCAGCGGGCCGTCGAAATACAACCGTTGCAATACCCGCGACCGGTTGCCCCGTCGCAGGTCACGCACGGTCCGTCTGTTGCGCTCAGCCATGTGGCTCCTTCCCTGGCGGAAACATACCGCGACCCCAGGACTTGACGCGACCTTCTCCCACCTCTTAAATCACGTCATAAATTAAGACCTGAAGGTCGTTCGGGTCCCGAACACGGCCTTCCTCCCCGGAAAGGGGCCATTCCGCATGCGCACCATCAGAGCCGCGGCAGCCGCCACCCTCGCGATCTCCATAGCCGCCGGTGTCACCGGCTGCGGAGGCGGTACGTCCTCGGGCGGCGGCAGCAACGATTCACCGAAGACCCTCACGTACTGGGCCTCCAACCAGGGCCCCAGCATCGAGGCCGACAAGAAGATCCTGACTCCCGAGCTGAAGAAGTTCGAGAAGCAGACCGGCATCAAGGTCAAGCTGGAGGTCGTGCCGTGGGCCGACCTGCTCAACCGGATCCTGGCCGCCACCACGTCCGGCCAGGGCCCGGACGTCCTGAACATCGGCAACACCTGGACGGCCTCGCTCCAGGCGACCGGTGCGCTGCTCCCCTGGAACAAGGAGAACTTCGACGCGATCGGCGGCCGCGACCGGTTCGTCGGCTCGGCGGTCGCCTCGGCCGGCGCGGCGGGCCAGGACCCCGCCGCGGTCCCGCTGTACTCACTCGCGTACGCCCTCTACTACAACAAGAAGAGCTTCGCCGAAGCCGGCATCGAGAAGCCCCCGGCCACCTGGGACGAGCTGGTCGCGGACGGCAAGAAGCTCTCCAAGAACGGCAAGTGGGGACTGGGCGCCGAGGGGTCCAACCTCTCCAACAACATCCACCAGACGTTCGCACTGGGCCAGCAGCACGGCGCCGACTTCTTCGACGCCGAGGGCAAGCCGACCTTCACCTCGGACGGCGCGGTCGCGGCCGTGAAGCAGTACATCGACTTCATGGCCAAGGACAAGATCATCGCCCCGGGCAACGCGGAGTACGCCCAGAACCAGTCCCTGACGGACTTCGCCAAGGGCAAGACCGCGATGGTGCTGTGGCAGGCCGCCGCCTCCACCTTCGCCTCGCAGGGCATGAAGCCCGAGGACTGGGGCGCGGCCCCCGTCCCGGTCCCCTCCGGCACTCCCGGTACGGGCAAGAACGTCAACTCCATGGTCGCCGGCATCAACATGGCGGTGTTCAAGAACACCAAGAACCTCGACGGCGCCAAGAAGTTCGTGAAGTTCATGACGAGCGACGACGAGCAGAAGCTGCTCAACAAGACCTACGGGTCGATCCCCCCGGTCAAGACCGCCCAGGCGGACCAGGCCTTCTCGGCGCCCGACCTCGCGGTCCTGCGCGACACGCTGGCCAAGAGCGCGGCCCCGCTGCCGCAGGTGCCCAACGAGTCGCAGTTCGAGACCGCCGTCGGCACCGCGGTCAAGGAGCTGTGGGCCGACGCGGCCGCCGGCCGTCCCGTGACCACCGAATCCGTCAAGGCGCGCCTGGAAAAGGCCCAGCAGACGATGCAGCAGTAAGGCACCCTTCATGACCGCCACCGTGACCACCGACAGCCTGACGGAGAAGTCGGACAGGGTGACGAGCCGGGGCAGCGGGGGTGCGCGCAGGAGACTGCCGCGCATCCCCGACCGGATCCGCCAAGGCGGACTGCCCTATCTCCTGCTCCTGCCGGCCGTCCTGCTCGAACTCCTCGTCCATGTGATTCCGATGATCATCGGAATCGTGATGAGCTTCCGCCAGTTCACGCAGTTCTACATCAACAACTGGGGCGGGGCGCCCTGGAGCGGCTTCGACAACTACAAGATCGCCGTCGACGTCAACGCCCCGATCGGCGAGGCACTGCTCCACTCGTTCTTCGTCACCTGCGTCTTCACGTTCTTCGCCGTCGGCCTGGCGTGGCTGTTCGGGGTCGCGGCGGCGATCATGCTGCAGGAGAACTTCCGCGGCAGGGGCTTCCTGCGGGCGATCTTCCTCGTGCCGTACGCCTTGCCGGTGTACGCGGCCGTGATCACCTGGGCCTTCATGTTCCAGCGCGACAACGGCCTGGTCAACCACGTGCTCCACGACCAGCTCGGGCTCACCGACCAGCCGTCGTTCTGGCTGATCGGCGACAACAGCATCTACGCGCTGATCATCGTCTCGGTCTGGAAGGGCTGGCCCTTCGCCTTCCTGATCGTGATGGCCGGGCTCCAGAACATCCCGCGCGAGCTGTACGAGGCCGCCTCGATCGACGGCGCCGGCATCTGGCAGCAGATCCGCAAGATCACGCTGCCCTCGCTGCGCCCGGTCAACCAGGTCCTGGTGCTCGTCCTCTTCCTGTGGACGTTCAACGACTTCAACACCCCGTACGTGCTGTTCGGGAAGGCCGCCCCCGAGAACGCGGACCTGATCTCGATCCACATCTACCAGTCCTCGTTCGTCACCTGGAACTTCGGCACCGGCTCCGCGATGTCCGTGCTGCTGTTGCTGTTCCTGCTGGTCGTGACCGCCGTCTACCTGCTCATCACCTCACGCGGAAGGAAGGGTGCCGATGCCTAGCCATGCCCAGCCGTCCGCACTGCCGGCGAAGACGACAGGGCGCTCGCGCCCCCGTTCGCCGATGGCCGCGCCCCGGTCCTTCCTCTGGGTCCGCCGGATCATCCTGACCTTCCTGACCGCCTTCGTCCTGCTGCCCGTCTACGTGATGGTCAGCAGCTCGCTCAAGCCGCTCCAGGACGTGTCGGGGAAGTTCCACTGGATCCCGTCCGGGCTGACCATCAAGCCCTACATCGACATCTGGGACACCGTCCCGCTCGCCCGGTACTTCGTCAATTCACTGATCGTGGCGGGCGCGGCAACGGTCCTTTCGGTGATCATCGCGATCTTCTCCGCGTATGCGGTGAGCCGCTACAAGTTCCGCGGCAAGCGCGTGTTCACCGTGACGGTGCTCTCCACCCAGATGT
The DNA here is from genome assembly GCF_049844595.1 of Streptomyces sp. DT224. Classification (NCBI taxonomy): domain Bacteria; kingdom Bacillati; phylum Actinomycetota; class Actinomycetes; order Kitasatosporales; family Streptomycetaceae; genus Streptomyces; species Streptomyces sp. DT224. The sequence continues at coordinate 143,207 of NZ_JBNCLI010000012.1, read as the reverse complement.
TCCCGGGCATCCTCTTCCTGCTGCCGCTGTTCCTGATCTTCGTCAACATCGGCAACAGCACGGGCGTCGCCCTGTACGGCTCGCGCGGCGGTCTGATCCTCACGTATCTGACGTTCTCGCTGCCGTTCTCCATCTGGATGCTCATCGGCTACTTCGACTCGATCCCCCGGGACCTGGACGAGGCCGCGCTCGTCGACGGCTGCGGGCCGATCCGGGCCCTGTTCCGGGTCGTGGTGCCGGCCGCCGTGCCGGGCATCGTCGCCGTCGCCGTCTACGCGTTCATGACGGCCTGGGGCGAGGTCCTCTTCGCCTCCGTCATGACCAACGACACCACCCGCACCCTGGCTGTCGGCCTCCAGGGCTACGCCACCCAGAACGACGTGTACTGGAACCAGGTCATGGCCGCCTCGCTCGTCGTCAGTGTGCCGATCGTCGCCGGCTTCCTGCTCCTGCAGCGCTACCTGGTGGCCGGCCTGACCGCGGGAGCCGTCAAGTGACCGCCCCGGAAAGGAAGTCCGTGAACGACCTCAGCGCCCTGCCGGCCGGCTTCACCTGGGGCGTCGCCACCGCCGCGTACCAGATCGAGGGAGCCGTGGCCGAGGACGGCCGTGCCCCCTCCATCTGGGACACCTTCTCGCACACCCCGGGCAAGGTGGCCGGCGGCGACACCGGCGACGTGGCCTGCGACCACTACCACCGGGTCCCGGAGGACATCGCCCTGATCAAGGAAGTAGGGGCGAACGCGTACCGCTTCTCGCTCGCCTGGCCGCGCGTCGTGCCCGGCGGCGACGGACCGGTCAACGCGGCCGGCCTCGACTTCTACGACCGGCTGGTGGACGGGCTCCTCGAGGCCGGGATCACCCCGTTCGCCACGCTCTACCACTGGGACCTGCCGCAGGCCCTCCAGGACCGGGGCGGCTGGACCGTACGGGAGACCGCGGAGCACTTCGCCGCGTACACCTCGGTCGTCGTGGAACGCCTCGGCGACCGTGTCAAGGACTGGGCGACCCTCAACGAGCCCCTGTGCTCGGCGTGGATCGGGCACCTGGAGGGCACGATGGCACCGGGTCTCACCGACCTGACCGCCGCCGTCCGGGCCTCCTACCACCTGCACCTGGGCCACGGCCTCGCGGTCCGGGCGATCCGGAGCATCTCCCCCGACGCCCGGGTCGGCATCGTCAACAACCTCAGCCCGGTGGAAGCGGCCACGGACCGGGAGGCCGACAGGGCCGCGGCGGTGCGCGGCGACGGCCACACCAACCGCTGGTGGCTCGACCCCATCCTCGGACGCGGCTACCCGCAGGACATGGTGGACCTGTACGGAGTCGAACTCCCCGTCCAGGAGGGCGACATGGAACTGATCTCCGCGCCGCTGGACTGGCTGGGCGTCAACTACTACTTCCGCCAGGTCGTCACCGCCGACCCGGCCGGCCCGGTCCCGCACGCGAAGCAGGTCTACCTGCCTGGTTCCCGCCACACCCACATGGACTGGGAGGTGCACGCGCAGGGCCTGGAGCAGCTGCTCCTGCGCCTGACGGAGGAGTACGGCGTCGAGCGCGTCTACGTCACGGAGAACGGCTCGGCCTACCAGGACGTCGTCCTGCCCGACGGGTCCGTGCACGACCCCGAGCGGACGCAGTACCTGGAGGAACACCTCGCGGCCTGCGCCCGCGCCGTCCGCAAGGGCGCCCCGCTGGCCGGCTACTTCGCCTGGTCACTCCTCGACAACTTCGAGTGGGCATACGGCTACGACAAGCGGTTCGGCCTGGTCCACGTCGACTACGCGACCCAGCGCCGCACGGTCAAGACGAGCGGCCGCCGCTACGCGGAACTGATCCGCGAAGCGACAACCTCCACCTCCCGCACGGCCGTCTGACCCCGGCCACCCACCACGACGACCCCCGGCCGCGACGGACCACCGACGCCGCCGGGGGTTTCGACTCCGCGGGCGGTCGCGACCGGCGGACCCTCGCGGGGAGCGGCGTCGATAAGGTGTCACCATGCCGTATGCACCGATGCCGCTCCCACTCGCCTCGGCACGGCTGACGTGGCGTCAGTGGACCGAGCCCGACATCGATGCCCATCGCCTGCTCGTCGCCGAGCGAGGTGGTGGCACGCCGTCGATCGAGGACAACCGGCGGATGATCGAGGATCAGCGCGCGGCGTCGGCACTGACAGGAATCGCCCTGCTGCCGGTCATCCGCCGCGATGCGGGCGATTTCATCGGGTATTGCGGGCTCACCGCCGGCCGGGCTTCTGTCGACGAGCCGGAGATCGCATGTGAGCTGTTCCGGCGTGTGCACGGACAGGGCTATGCCACCGAGGCGGCGTCCGCGGTGCTCGACGCGGCGATCACGACAGGGCGGAAGCGGCTCTGGTCGACAGTGCGTCCCTGGAACGTGCCGTCGTTTCGCGTCCTCGAAAAGCTGGGGTTCCAGCGCGACCACGTCTCGGCCGACGACCGTGGCGAGCTGGTATGGCTCACCCGTAGCCTGCCGTAGGACGCACCGCGGCCGGTTCGAGGCGGCTCCCCCACGTCAAAGGCCCTACCGCCGAGCGGTTCCCCGCAGTCCGGTCCCCTCGCCGGCGGTGCCCGCACGGTTCGTCCGGGGGCGACGGCTACGCCCCGCCGGTCGCCGAGGTCCAGTTCGACAGCAGGAAGTGCAGCGCCTCGACCGCGTGTTCCCAGGAGGTCTGCACCGGTCGGTCGGCCTCGAAGCCGCCCTCGGCCTCCAGGTCGGTGAAGCCGTGGAAGGTGCTGCGCAGCAGCCGTACCGCGTCCGTGAGGTCCGGGTCGGTCAGGCCGTACGCGCGCAGCATCGCAGAGGTGGTGCGGACGGTGCGGTGGTACGCGGGCGCCTCGGCGACGATCGCGGGGTCGACGCGGTAGCGCGTGGCGGCATAGCGGCCGGGGCACTCCAGCGCGAAGGTGCGATAGGCGTCGGCGAACGCGAACAGCGCGTCCTTCCCGGCCCGGCCGGCCACCGCCGCCTCGATCCGGTCGATGAACTCCCCGGCGGCCAGGAGTGCGACGCGGGTGCGCAGGTCGCCCAGGTTCCTGACGTGGGAGTAGAGGCTCGCGTCCTTGACGCCGAAGCCCCTGGCCAGTGCGGAGATGGTGACCTTGTCGAAGCCGGCCGAGTCCGCCAGATCGGCCGCAGCCGCCACGACCCGTTCGGTCGTGAGCCCCGCGCGCACCATGTCCACCCCTGCCGACGTGTTTCCTAGACCCCTTAGTTTTACGCCTCGCCGAATATACACAGAAGCCCGCGGTGGTCACGGCGGACCGTGACCACCGCGGGCCTCCGTACCATGCCGCCAGCGGGGAGGGGGTCGACACGGCGG
>NZ_JBNCLI010000012.1:0-139852 GCF_049844595.1 Streptomyces sp. DT224 | reverse complement strand
CCCCCCGGGGCGGTGTTTTTCCTTCCCCCATTTCTTTGGCCGCCGGCCCCAATATACCCCCACCCCGGGGGGGCCTTGGGCTCACCTGCACCCCGGCGGGCCTCCGTACCATGCCGACAGCGGGGAGTGGGTCGACACGGCGGCCGGAGGGCTCGGAGAGCGCTCTCCGAGGAGGGGCCCAGTGTCTCGCCGCTGTCGACGGGCTGTCAAGGTTCGGCCGCTGGAGACACGGATGCGGGGGCCCCGGCCGCGCCGGAGCCCCCGCATCTCACGGATCAGCCGGTGGGGAAGTTGTCCGGGGTGCTGATCCGGGACTTGAGCAGCGCACCCGACTCGGTCAGCACGCCGCTACTACTGTAATCGCCGCCGTCGCAGGTGCCGGGCTTGAAAGCGGCACTGCTCTCATCGGCGTCCGAGTAGGTCCAGTTCGCGTAACTGATCTTCAGCTGGTCGAGCAGGTCCAGCCAGGCGGTGGTGCTCGACCGGTCCAGCGCGCCGCCACCGGTGGCGCTCACCGTGCCGAACTCCGTCACGAAGAGGGGAAGCTTCGAGGCGGCCCGGCTCACCGTCGCGCGGTAGTTGTCCTTGTGGCTGGCGGCGTAGAAGTGGAACGCGTACATGATGTTGGTGGCGTTGACGGGGCTGTTGACGACCTCGCTCTCGTTGGAGCCGTCCGAGACGCCGAGGGACGACCAGCCGCGCGTGCCGACGATGACGACCGCGTCCGGGTCGGCGGCCCGGATGACCGGGATGACCTGTTCGGCGTAGTTCTTGATGCCGGCCCAGCTCACGCCGTTGGGTTCGTTGGCGATCTCGTAGATGACGTTCTTCTTCGAGGCGTTGCGGGCGGCGACCGAAGCGAAGAAGGTCTTGGCGCGCGCCAGGTTGTAGTTCGGGTCGCCCGGGGTGAGGGTGTGGAAGTCGATCAGGGCGTACATGCCACGGGCCTCGGCCATGTCGACCAGGCTGTTGACCTTGCTCGTGAATCCCGCCGGGTCGGTCTCGTAACCGTCCTCCTGCACATACATGGCGGTGCGCAGCAGGTCCGCCTTCCAGTCGTTCGCCAGCGCGTCCAGCGACGCGTTGTTGTAGCACTGGCTGAACCACTGGAGGCCGTGTGTGCTCATGCCGCGCAGCTGGATGGGGCGGTTGTACTGGTTGCACAGGTTCACACCGCACACGCGGAGCTGACCGTTGGTCTCCACCGGGGTGCCGTCACCCGTGGCGGGCGGCGGATCGTCGTCGTCGCCCCCGCCGCCGACGGTGCCGGTGCAGGCGACACCGTTGAGCGTGAAGCCCGTGGGCGCCGGGTTGGCGCCCGAGAAGGAGCCGACGAAGCCCAGGTCCGCCGTGGCGCCGGTGGCCAGGGTGCGGTTCCAGTCGACGGGGGCGGCGGTGACCGCCGAGCCGGACTGCGACCACGTGGCGTTCCAGCCCTGGACCACCTTCTGACCCGAGCCGGGCAGCGTGAACGTGAGGTGCCAGCCGCTGACGGAGTCACCGAGGTTGGTGACCTTCACCCCGCCCTGGAAGCCGCCCTCCCACTGGCTGGCGACCGTGTATTCCACCTTGCATCCGGTGGCGGCCGCCGCCGGGGGGCCGGCCAGGACCGTCAGGCCCGTGGCCGTGGCACCGGCCGCCAGTAGAGCCAAGAAGCGTTTCACAGCATTTCTCCTCGTTCGAAGGGGAACAACTGAGGAACAACTGGATGGGAGCGCTCCCAGAACCCATCGGCCCGAGACCGTACACGCCCCGGGGGCCCGCGCATAGCCATCCGACGCTGTCATGCACAAATAAAGTTGGGAGCGCTCCCAGATCGGTGACGCGATCGTGCCGTCAATTGATCCGACTCCTTCGGCCGCCCACCCTCCGGGCCGTAGGATCGGTGGCTCTTGGGGGTGGTCCATGCTGAACAGGGATTCCGGCACGCCGACGCTGGAAGAGGTGGCGGCGCTCGCCGGGGTAGGCCGGGGCACGGTCTCCCGAGTGATCAACAACGCGGCGGGCGTCCGGGAGTCCACCCGACGCGCCGTGCAGCGCGCCATCGACGAACTGGGCTACGTACCCAACCTGGCCGCACGCTCCCTGGCCGGACAGCGCGCGGGCGCCGTCGCCCTGGTGATGACGAAGACGGACTGGCGGCTGTTCGGCGAGCCGTTCTTCTCGGAGATCGTGCGCGCGGTCGGGGACGCCCTGGACGAGCGGGGCGTGCAACTGCTGCTCACCCTCGTCCGCACGGACACCGAACGGCAGCGACTCCTGGAGTACGTGCGCGGCGGCCGGGTCGACGGGGTGCTGCTGATGTCGGTGAGCGCCGAGGACCGGCTGCCGGACATGCTGGCGGACGCCGGGGTGCCCACGGTGCTGCTCGGCCGGCGCTCGGGCGACGAGCGGGTCACCTACGTGGACGCCGACAACGTTGGCGGCGCCCGGGACGCGGTCGGCCACCTGGTGCGCGGCGGGCGCAGAACCATCGCCGCGATCGCCGGTCCGCCCGAGATGTACGTCGCCCAGTGCCGGCTGCGGGGCTACCGGGAAGCGTTGCGCGAGGCGGGCTGCGCCGAGCCGCCGTCCCTGGTCGCCCAGGGGGACTTCACCGAGGCCAGCGGTCGGCGCGCGATGGCCCGCCTGATCGAGCGGCACCCGGAGGTCGACGCGGTGTTCGCCGCGTCGGACAGCATGGCGGCCGGGGCGCTGGCCGCGCTGCACGCGGCGGGGCGGCGGGTGCCCGAGGACGTGGCGGTGGTCGGCTTCGACGACTTCGAGCTCGCCGAGCAGACCGACCCGCCGCTGACGACGGTCCGCCAGCCGATGGAGGAGATCGGCCGGGCGATGGTGCGGCTGCTGCTGGAGGAGATGAGCCGGCCGAAGGTCGCCTGGCATCACGTCATCCTGCGCACACGATTGATGGTGCGTCAGTCGGGTTGATCAAAGCGGCAGTTGGTCGAGCCTGCTCGGCTCGTGCACGAGTCGCGACACGATTCGGCCGATGCCGCCCACAGGGTTGTCAGGGACACGACCGTGTCCTACAGTCCCCTACCAACGAATGCATGGGAGCGCTCCCACCTGTACGCATCCCCGCACCACCTCCGCGGCCTGCCCACCCACGCTTCCCCCACCCCCGAGGCCCCGGAGGACTACCCCCGCACGCCCGGCGCCACCTTCACGTACGACGAAGGCCCCCCGCACCCGCAGAAGGAGACACCATGGCACGACGCAGAACACAACTCGCCTCCCTGGCGGCGGTGCTGGCGACACTGCTCGGCGGCATCGCCTTCACCCTGCTGGGCCAGGGCAGCGCGCAGGCCCACGGTGTCACCATGTCACCGGGCTCGCGCACCTACCTCTGCTGGCTGGACGCCAAGACGAGCACCGGCTCCCTGGACCCGACCAACCCCGCGTGCAAGGCCGCGCTCGCGGAGAGCGGCGCGAGCTCCCTGTACAACTGGTTCGCCGTGCTCGACTCCAACGCGGGCGGCCGGGGCGAGGGTTACGTCCCGGACGGCACCCTGTGCAGCGCCGGCGACCGCTCCCCGTACGACTTCACCGGCTACAACGCGCCGCGCGGCGACTGGCCCCGTACGCACCTCACCTCGGGTGCCAAGATCGAGGTCGACCACAGCAACTGGGCCGCACACCCCGGTTCCTTCCGGGTGTACGTCTCCAAGCCGGGATACTCCCCCACCACCGAACTGGGCTGGGACGACCTCGAGTTGATCCAGACCGTGACCAACCCGCCCCAGGTGGGCTCGCCGGGCACCGACGGCGGTCACTACTACTGGGACCTGACGCTGCCCTCGGGCCGCTCGGGTGACGCGGTGATGTTCATCCAGTGGGTGCGCTCGGACAGCCAGGAGAACTTCTTCTCCTGCTCCGACATCGTCTTCGACGGCGGGAACGGCGAGGTCACCGGCATCCGCGGCTCGGGCAGCACGCCCGACCCGGACCCCACCGACCCGACCCCGGACCCGACCGACCCCACCGACCCGCACTCCGGTTGCATGGCCGTCTACAACGTGACCAACTCCTGGAGCGGCGGCTTCCAGGGCTCCGTCGAGGTCATGAACCACAACACGACCGCGCTCGACGGCTGGGCCGTGCAGTGGAAGCCCGGCACCGGCACCAAGGTCAGCAGCGTGTGGAGCGGGGTGCTGAGCACCGCGTCCGACGGCACGCTGACCGTGAAGAACGCCGACTACAACCGGTCCGTCCCGCCGGACGGCAGCGTCACCTTCGGCTTCACGGCGACCTCGACGGGCAATGACTTCCCCGTCGGCTCGATCGGCTGCGTCAACCCGTAGCGCCTGACGCGGACGGCGGCGGTTCCCGAGCAGCACGGGAGCCGCCGCCTTCTTGCCGCTCCCTGACCCGTGACCGCCCTGCCACGCGCCTGCGGGCCCCGAATGGCCGGGTACGGTGGACTCTGTCCGATCATGTTCCGCCGGACGGGGTACGGAGGCTGCGTGGCACTCGACATCAACGAACCGTTCGGTCAGAACTGGACGCACGCGGCGCAGTTCGGCATCGCGTTCGTCCTGTCGTGCGCGATCGGGATCGAGCGTGAGATCCGCCAGAAGGCGGCCGGGCTGCGCACCTACACGATCGTCGGGCTCGGAGCCGCGCTCTTCACGCTGGTCAGCAAGTTCGGTTTCTCCGATGTCGTGGTGACCGGCCAGGTGGAGCTGGACCCGTCGCGGGTCGCGGCCCAGATCGTCTCCGGGCTCGGCTTCATCGGCGGGGGCGTCATCTTCGTCCACCGGGGCTCGGTGCGGGGCCTGACCACGGCGGCCTCTATCTGGCTCACCGCCGCCGTGGGCTGCGCGGCCGGCGCCGGGCTGCCCGTGCTCGCGACGCTGGCCACGCTCGCGTACTTCCTGGTGTCCTACGGGGTACGCCCTCTCGCCCACCGGCTCCCCGCCCTGCGCAACGCGTCGATCGGCTACCGCGTCACGTACACCGAGGGGGTCGGAGCCCTGCGCGACCTGGTCAACCACTGCACGGAGACCGGGTTCGCCGTGTCCGAGCTGACCACGCTCTCCGGCCCCGGCGGATACCGGCGGCGCCGCTCGCAGGACGCCGAGGGGACCGTGGAGATCGCGCTGAGCGTGCAGGGGCGGGGCGACCCCGACGTGCTGACGGCCCGCCTGGCGGGCACGGCGGGGGTCCTGGCGTGCAGCCGGAGCGATCTCAACGACGAGTGAGCCCGGCCCGCGCACCGGGGTGCTCGTATGCTCGGCTGCCATGACGAGCCGTGCCGCCCTCCCGCCGGAGCCGTCCGTCGCACTGCGCGAGCTCCTCGCCTTCGACGACGGGGGCAGCCTGCGGCTGCTGCTCGCGCCCTCGGGCCGTGACGTCGGGGTGCGCGGGGTGGCCGTGGGCGACGAGGGCCCGGCCCGCTCGCTGGACGGCTGCCTGGTCCTGGTGACGGGTGCGCCCGCTACGTCCCCCGAAGCCGCCGCCCAGGTCCGGGACGCCGCTCGGCGCGGCGCGTCCGGCGTGGTGCTGCGCGCCGTGGAGGGGGTGGCCGCAGCACCGCAGGTGCTCGCCGCCGCCGAGGAGACGGGGGTCGCCCTGCTCACCCGAGCGGAGTGGGCCGACTGGACGGACGCCGCCGCGCTGCTGCGTTCCGCGCTGGCCTGCGCCCGGGCGGGCGCCGACGAGGGGGCGGCGGGGCGCATGGCGGCCGGAGGCCCGGAGAGCCTGAGCGCGCTCGCGGCGGCCGTCGCCGAGTACACCGGCGGGTCGATCACCATCGAGGACACGCGCCTGCGGGTCCTGGCCCACTCCGCCACCGGCCCCGACGCCGACGCGCTGCGCCGGTCCACCATCCTGGGCGGCCGGGTCCCGGAGTGGCGGGTCGCGGAGCTGCGGCGCAGCGGATTGCTCCGGACGCTGTGGACGTCCCGCGACGTCATCCACCGCGCGGCCGACGCCGAGGGGCCCGAACGCCTGATCATCGCGGTCCGCAGCGGCCCGGAGGTCCTGGGCTCGATCTGGGTGGCCGGTGACGGCCGACCGCTGCGCCCGGACGCGCCGGACGCCCTGCGCCGGGCCGCCGAGGTCGCCGCTCCCCTGCTGGTGCGGCACCGGCTGCGGGAGAGCGGCGCCGCCCGACGCAGCGAACTCGCCCTGCGCGGACTGCTGTACGGGGACGGGGACGCCCGTACGCACGCCTGGTCGCTCGGTCTCTCCCCCGACGCCGCCTGCGCGGTCGTGGTCGCCGAACCCCTCACCGCCGCGCCCGGCCCCGGCGACCGCACGCTCGATGTGGCCGCGCTCCAGGCGGCGACGTACCGCCCGTCCGTGCGCGTGCTGCGCGACGGCGACCGGCTGCTGGTGCTGCTGCCCGTGGACGCCGGGGCGGACCGGGGCGCGGCGGCGCTGGCCCGGGAGCTGGCGGGCCAGGCGCAGGACGCCGGGGTGCTGGCGGGGGCCGGGCCGGTGGCCGCCGGGGCGGCCGGGGTGCGGGAGTCCTGCGACGAGGCCCTGCTCGTCGTGCGGGTGCTGCGCGAACGGGCGGCGGCCGGGGAGGCCCGTCGGTCGGCGGACGCGGCAGGCGTGGGGCCCTCGCTGGACGTCGCCAGGATCCTGGACGCGGCCCGGCCTGTCTGGGAGGCGGGGCGGGGGCCCGTGCACGAACTGGTCCGGGCGGATCTGGCGGCCGGGGGCGAGCTGGTCCGGTCGCTGGCCGCCTATCTCGACGCGTCGGGGGACGTCGCGCGGGCGGCGGCGCGCCTGGTCATCCACCCGAACACGCTGCGCTACCGGCTGCGGCGGGCCCGGGAGCGGTTCGGGGTGGACCTGGACGACCCCGACACCAGGCTTCTGGTCACGCTCGCCGTCCGGATCAGCGGGTAGGTTGCCGTCTGTTCGTACGGCTGCGGGTCTTTCCCTGCTTGGCCGGACCGACAAACAGGCGCACCGTTCTTGGCCGCCCGGACAGAGACCTGGGGGCATCCATCGCCGACTCTGGCTCCATGAGCCTTTCCTCGCCTTCCTCCGCCCTGTCCCCTTCGATCCCGGCGGGTTCCGCGCGTGTCGCGGCCGTGGTCCGCCACGCCGTGGCCGCCGGCCTGCTCGGCGAGGCGAGCCCCGTCGCCGGTTTCATCGACACGGACGGCGTCCGCGCGTCGGTCGCCGCCCTGCACGAGGCGTTCCCCGGGGTGCCCGCCGTGCTGCACACCTTCGCCGCGAAGGCGTCCTCGCTGGTCCCCGTGTTGCGGCTGCTCGCCAAGTGCGGGATGGGCTGCGAGGTCGCGAGTCCGGGTGAGCTGCGGCTCGCGCTGGACGCCGGGTTCGCGCCGTCGAAGATCGTGCTGGACTCCCCCGCCAAGACCCGGGACGAGATCCGGCGCGCCCTGGCCGTGGGCGTGGCGATCAACGCGGACAACCTGGACGAGGTGGACCGGATCGCCTCGCTGCGCCCGGCGGACGCGGTGTCCGACATCGGCCTCCGGGTCAACCCGCAGGTCGGCGGCGGTTCGATCGGCGCGATGAGCACGGCCACGGCCACGTCGAAGTTCGGCGTGGCGCTGCGTGACCCCGGCGCGCGCGAACAGGTGGTGAAGGCGTTCGCGGCACACCCGTGGCTGACCCGGCTGCACGCCCATGTCGGTTCGCAGGGCTGCTCGCTGGAGCTGATCGCGGCCGGGATCGCCGAGACGTACCGGCTGGCCGAGGAGATCAACGGGACGCTGGGCCGCCGGCAGGTCACCGGGCTCGACATCGGCGGCGGCCTGCCGGTCAACTTCGCCGACGACGAGGTGCGCCCCACCTTCGCGGCGTACGCGGCGGCGCTGCGGGCGGCCGTCCCCGGACTCTTCGACGGGCGGTACGAGCTGGTCACCGAGTTCGGGCGGTCCCTGCTCGCGAAGAACGGTTTCATCGGCGCGCTGGTCGAGTACACGAAGGACGCCGGCGGCCGCCGTATCGCGCTGACCCACGCGGGGGCGCAGACCGCCACCCGTACGGTCTTCATGCCGGACGCCTGGCCCCTGCGGGTCGGCGCCTTCGACGCCGAAGGGCGGCCGAAGGGCGGGCCTTCGGTGGTCCAGGACATCGCGGGGCCGTGCTGCTTCGCCGGGGACGTCGTCGCGCACGCCCGGGAACTGCCCGAACTGCGGGCGGGCGACTACGTGGTGCTGTACGACACGGGCGCGTACTACTTCTCCACCCCGTGGTCGTACAACAGCCTGCCGCGCCCGGCGGTGTACGGATTCGACCTCGCAGGTGCGAGTGGCCGCGAGGAGCCCGTGGTGCGCTTCGCGCCGGTGCGCGACGCCCAGTCGCTGGACTCGGTCTCGGCCGAGAGCGGCCTCGCGCACGCCGACGCGCTGCTCGGCCCGGGGGACTGAGCCGACGGCACGCCTGCTTCCGTGGGTCGGCGCACGGCATCGCCGAATTTAGTAGCCATGGACATAGTCGCCATGTACGGTATTCGTCATGAGCAACGCGATCGAAGGCGCGACCCCGGGTTTTCTGGTCTGGCGCCTGTCCATGAAGTGGCGGGTGGCCATCGACCGGGCGCTGACCCCGCTGGGCCTGACGCACGCGCAGTATTCGCTGGTCGCGTCCCTCCAGGGGATGGAGCACGCGGGGCTGCGGCCGAGTCAGCGCGCACTGGCGGACCACACCGGACTCGAAGCGCTCTACGTCTCGAAACTGGCCCGCGCCCTGGAGGCGGCGGGCCTGGTCGAACGGACCACCGACCCCTCGGACAGCAGGGCCGTCCGGCTCGCACTGACCGAGGAGGGCCGCGCGAGGACCGGCCGCGCGGTCACGGTGGTGCGGGAACTCGTCGACGGGCTGCTGGCACCTCTCGGCGGTCTCGGCGGCAAGGGCACCGAGGCGTTCACCGAGGCACTGACGGCCCTGCTCGACGTGCCGGCTCCCCCAGTCACCGCTTCCCACGAGGAGTAGTCATGACCACCGCACCCGCTGTCAACGGCCAGGTCATCGGTATGGCCCACTACGCCACCCGCGCGCTCGCCGAACGGCTCCTTCCCCAGGGCACCACCTTCTTCCAGGCCCTGGCGCTCAATGCCGCCGAGGCCGCAGGCGGCACGGTCGAGCGCCGCGCGCTGATCGAGCGCCTGACCGGCGCGGTGAAGCTCGGCGTTCCGGCGGCCGAGGCCACCGTCGCCGAGCTGACGTCCGCCGGCCTGCTGGAGGAGCGGTCGGGTGACCTGCTCGCGCCCACCCCTGCGGGCGACGCGCTGATCCAGTCGTACAAGGCGGGCGTCGCCGGCATCGCCGCCGGGCTGTACGGGGACCTGCCGGCCGAGGACCTGGCCGCGGCGGGCCGGGTACTGGCCGAGGTCACCGCCCGGGCCGACGCGATGCTGGCCGCCGGCTGACGGCCGGGCGCGGATCGGCTCCGGCGGTCAGACCGGTGACGGCTCGGGCTCGGGCGGCGGCACCGGCTCGGGGTCCGGCGAAGGCGGCTGCGGGATCGGGTCGGGCGCGGGGCCCGGCGGAGCGGGCGGCGTCGGTGCCGGGGGTGTGGGTGCGGGCGGGGTCGGCGCCGGAGGCGTCGGCTCCGGCAGCGGACCCGGGGTCGGCCCCGGAGGGACGGGGTCGGGGAACGGATGAGTCATCTCGGGCCTCCGAACGATCGGGGGTGGACCTCTTCCACCGTCTCCCGGAGCGGCTGCCCGCGCCCGGCGAGCCCACACGTACGGCCGCGGAACTCTGCTGCGTACGGACGACGCGTGCGGCCCCGCCCGGTCACCGCCCCGCGGCCACCACCGCGGCGGCCAGGCCGGGGCGCGGGCTGGACAGGACCGGGATTCCGGTGGTCGTCCGCTCGGCCGCGCCGGCCATGGAGCCCTGGGCGAGCACGATGACATCCGCGTCGCGCACGGCGTCGGCCGCGGCCGCCACGAGGTCGAGGAAGCCGTCGCCGTCCCCCGCCGTGAAGCGTTCCCAGGCCCCGTCCACCAGCACGGTGCGCACCTCCGCCCCCGCCAGCCCGGCGCCGGCCGCCTCCTCGGTGAGCAGCGCGCGGGTCGGCTCCAGGGTGGAGGCGAGGGCGGCGAGGACGGTGACCCGGCCCGCCCGCACGGCCGCCGCCGCCATGGGCCGGTCGACGCGCAGGACCGGGGCGCCGACCGCGATCCCCGCGGCCTCCGCGACGGCCCCGATGGTCGAGCAGGTGCAGAGCACGGCGTCCGCCCCTCCGGCCACCAGATCCGCGACGACCGCCTCCACCTCGTCGGCCACCGCCTCGGGCCCCAGCGTCATCGCCGTGGTCAGCAGCTCTTCCCGTACGACGTGGCGCAGGACCGTTCCCGGGTGGTCGGCGTCTCGCAGGGCGTCGAAGACCGGGATGTGGACGGGCGAGGTGTGCAGCAGCGCGAGCGTCATGCCCGGCCCACTCCTTCCGGTTCAGTACAGCTCGGGGTGCGAGGCGAGCTGCGTCTTCGCGCGCTCCACGAGCCCTTCGGGCACCTCGGGAGCCTCGTCGGGATGGCGCGAGGCCCACTTCGCGGCGTACGGGCACAGCGGCACGACGGGCACGCCCTCGCGCCCCGCCATGGCGTAGAACTCCCTGACCAGGGCACCGCCGATGCCCTTGCCCTCGTGTCCGGACCCGACGACCGTGTGGACGGCGACGAGCCCGGCGGGCTCACCGTCCAGCACGAAGTACGCGATGACGCCGACGGCCTCACCGTCCTCGTACGCGGACAGCTTGCCGGCCGCCCGGTCGTCACGGATCTCGGGCCCGGTCTGCTCTGCCATGGCCATGTGCCCCTCGTTCGACGAGCCGCCTCAGAGCGCCGCGGGCACCGCGTGCGGGCTGCGCTCGGTGTCACTGCCCGGCACGGGCGCGGAGGCGTCGGCACCGAGTGCGACGATGCGGTTGTCCGCGTCGACGTGCACGATACGCGGGACGAGGGCACGCGCCTCGGCATCCTCGACCTGGGCGTAGCTGATGAGGATGACCAGATCACCCGGGTGCACCAGGTGCGCGGCGGCCCCGTTGATCCCGATCACCCCGGAACCGCGCTCGCCCTCGATGACGTACGTCTCCAGCCGGGCCCCGTTGTCGATGTCCACGATGTGCACGAGCTCCCCGGGCAGCAGATCCGCGGCCTCCATCAGCTCGGCGTCGACGGTGACGGAACCCACGTAGTGCAGGTCGGCCTGGGTCACGGTGGCGCGGTGGATCTTGGACTTGAACATCGTTCGCATCATTGAAGTACTCCTGGACTTAGGCTCCCTGCCCGCGTTTTTGCAGGTCAAGGGCTGATTGGCCACTCTACAACGAGTCGCATGCTCGGGCAGCATTCCTCAAGGTCCCTCAGGACCCATGCTGACCACTTGCCGACTTTCCTGACGCCTCTCCAGGCGACGTTCGGGGCGCCTCGCGCAACCCCCCGCCCGCCATCCCGCCACCCACGCAATCCTACGTAGCACCCCGCCGGGAGCCGTTGTGATCGCCGACACACCACGAGCACCCAAGCGCCTGATTCGGCCATCAGTCCGTCAGTGGCAGGTCCGACAACAGACCGAGCACCAACTTCCGTACCCGCCCACGTGGTTCGACCCGCGATCCGGCCCGTCAGGCCCTTGGACGCCCCCTGCCGGCGGGCCGGGTCTACGCTGTGACCCTCGGCCACCGCATGATCGTTTGTCTTCACACACCGATGATCAACGGTGGCCGCATCCATATCGCTTCAGCCACCATCGGCCCTGCAAACGCAAGGAGACCACCTGTGCCGGCCGCCACGTACGAAGCACTCCTCATCGGGGGCCGCGCCGGGGTCGGCAAGACCACGGTCGGCTGGGAGATCTCCGCGCAACTGCAGACCCTGCACATCGCCCACTGCCTGATCGAGGGCGACAACCTGGACCAGGCATTCCCCGCCCCGGCCGACGACCCCGCCCGCACGAAGATGACCGAGGCAAACCTCGCCGCGCTCTGGCGCAACTACGCCGCTCTGGGATACCGCAGGCTGATCTACACCAACACCGTCTCCGTTCTGGAGCCCGACCTGATCACCCGCGCCATGGGCGGCACACCCCGCATCACCGCGGTACTCCTGACCGCCGACGACGCAACCACTCGACAGCGCCTCCGCACCCGGGAAATCGGCGGCCAACTCGACGCCCACATCACCCGAAGCACTGCCATGGCCCAACATCTGGAAGTCACCGCACCTCCCTGGGTCGCACGAGTACCCACCGACGGCCGCGCCGTCACCGACATCGCACGCGACGCCATCGCGGCAACCAACTGGTCAACCCAATCGGCACAGACCCCGGGTCACGATCCAGGGCTGGAGTACTGAGCACAAGCCGGTCTTCGTTGACCGCCCGTTGGCCACGCCCGTGCACCTTTGGCATGCAGCGGCGCGCGACGTGCCGGCCTGCTGGTTCGGCGGGGACCGCTCCACCGCTACGCGTGCGATCGGTGAAGTGCGGCCACTGTTCGCCGAGCGCCGGCTGCACCGCCGCGCCCGACATCCCACTGCGCACACTCGCCGAGGTCATCGGCCATCTCGGTGCGAGCGGGCAGACCGGGCCCCAGGGGAGCAGCGGCGCGTCGTGCGCCCGCACCCGGCTCGCAGACCCTTCCGGCCCACTGCCCGCCTTCGTGTAGGAAGTCCCGACAAAGGCCGTCTCACGTGCCGGTGCGTGATGGGGCAGACGGCGAGGCCGGGAAAGGCTTCGTGGATGCCGTCTCGCCGCTCCCGGCGGATGCGGCGCCGCCGGACGCCGTGCAGCCGGGCGATGGTGCGCTCGAGCCCGGATCCGTGCGCGACACCGCGGCGGGTGGACGAGCGGAATCCTGAGCCCCGAGAGCCCGCACCGCATCGCCGCGGCGGTCGGTGAACACGCCGTGGGGGCCCGCACCGGTGGCACACCCACCTTCCACGGCGCATCACTCCGCGGGCTCAGGACCGCCGGAACGGCGCGAGCGTGGCACGTACGAGGTCGGCGGCTCCCCAGTCCGCGTCGAACTGCGCGATGACGGCCAGGTGCTGGCGCAGCTGGAGGATCGGCATGCGTGCGCGCCAGTCCCGGTCGAGGCCGGTCAGCTCCGCGTACACCTCGAAGAACACGTGCGACTCGGGCGGAGGCGACGTCGTCCACAGGTGAGCCAGGTCGACCTCCGCCCACATGTACGACACGGCCGGGTCGATCAGCGCGGGCCGCCCGCCGGGGGTGGCCATCACGTTCATCGTCCACAGGTCGCCGTGCGTCAGGCACGCGGGCGCGACCGGCAGCAGGTCCGGCAGCCGGTCGCACAGCCGCTCCAGCGCCGCCCGGTCCGCGGTGTCGAGTGCTTGCTCGACGCGTCGTTCGCCGAGCCAGCGCAGCAGACGGTTGCGGGCGAAGAACTCGAATCCGTCGTCGGCCCAGGTGTTGACCTGACGGCGGCGTCCCAGCCAGTTGTCCCGGTGCCACCCGAATCGGGTCTGCCGCGTGCCGGTGTGCAGGCGGGCCAGCACATGCGCGAGCTGCTCCCAGAACGACTCGGTCTCCGGCCGGGGCCGCAGCGCGGACAGCACGAGTACGTCGCGGTCCGCGTGAACGACCTCGGGTGTGGTGACGCCGCCCGCCTCACGCAAGACGGCGAGCCCTTCTGCCTCCGCGGCGAAGACGTCATCCGAGGGTGGCTCATCGAACGCCTTGACGAACACCGACGTACCGTCGGCACGGCGGGCCAGCCCTCCGGTCGCGGCGAAGCCTCCCGTGGCCGGCTCGATCGCGATGACGTCGGTCAGGCCGGCCGCGTGGAGGCGGTCCCACAGGGAGACGGGCGCCTTCGGCACGGGTGTGCTCCTCTCCTGCGGTGCGGTGAAGGCTCAGTCCACGTCCGAGGAGGCACCGGCGCCCTCGTCGCCGAGGCCGAACAGCCGGTCGTCGCTCCACCACTCGGGCGTCTCGTCGGCGACCGGGGTGAGCTCCACGAGTGTCACCTCGTGCCGGCTCAGGACGAGGTCCACGTCGGCACGTCCGCCGACGACCGGCACGTTCCCGTGCGTGTGGGCCGGTTCGGCCGCCTCGCGCAAGGCGTCGAGCCGGCGGTGGCCGGGCGCGAGCGGCCGCCCCATCTCGCACCAGGCAGCCCAGGGGTTGCCCGCCTCCTCACTCACGGAGCGGCGACGCAGGTAGGCGGAGTTCCGCGCGTCCGGGGCTCCGACGGGCAGGGAGAGCCGGATGGAGTGCCCGTTCACGGGGTCGCCACCTGTCGGGTCGGCCGGCGCCCAGGCCAGCACCGTGACGCGGCCGTCGTCGTGCCGCGTCACCAGGTGGTCCTCGCCCCGGGCGAGGACCTGCTCGCCCATCTCCGCCATGAAGGCGTACAAGTGGTACGTGGGTTTCTTGATCTGGCGGTGTGTCAGAAGCCCGAAGCCGCCGTGGAACGGCGCCGTGGGTATGCCCACCTCCTCGAAGGCGTCGCTGAAGGTCCAGTACGAGAAGGAGTCCGCGAGGTCACCTCCGTTCACGAGTACCGGTGCCAGGTACGCCGCGTGGAACGCGGTGTCGTGAATCGGATTGTCCGGCCGGTACGAGGAGTTGAACTCCGTGATGTGCAACGGCAGCTCCGCGAGCCCGGTGCCCGCCAACTGCCGCCGCGGGGCTGCGAACTGCTCCAGCAGCGCCGACGCCGGCATGAGCGTCTGGTGAGCGCCGAACGGCACGGGCTGGACGGGACCGGACGAGTAGGCGTGGCGGCTGACGAAGTCGATGGGAAGGTCGCGAGCGTCCACGAACTCCGCGAAGCGCTGGATCCATTCGTCCTGGTAGCCCGGCGCCAGCGAGGGGCCGCCGACCTGGAGCTCGGCGTCGACCTCCTTGACGGCCAGCGAGGTCACCTCGTACAGGCGGTGATAGCCGTCCTGGTCGGAGGCCCAGAACGGGGCCAGGTTGGGCTCGTTCCACACCTCGATCGGCCACCGGCGCACCTGGTCGGCGCCGTAGCGGTCGATCAGGTGCCTCATGACGGACCGGACAAGGTCCGCCCACTCCCTCTCGTCACGCGGAGGAGTGATATTGCCCTTCCACCAGAACACGGTGTCGTCGCCGGAGGCCAGCCCGGAGGGCATGAACCCGAGTTCGAGGAAGGGTGCGATGCCCATCTCCAGGTAGGCGTCGACCACCTGGTCGACGTACGTGAACGCGTGACGTACGCGCCGCTCGCCGGCGTGTTCGTAGGACTGGTGGACGCCCATCCCGTCGCTGAGGAGACCGTGCCCCCGGATGTACCGGAAGCCGATGTCGCGCTGCACGAGGGCGAGCGATTCCTGGTAGTCGCGCCGGAGCGCGAGATCGAGGCGGCCGGTGCCGACGCAATGACGCCAGGCATCGGACAGTCGGTCTGTCGGCTGTCGGGGGACGACGATCCGCATGGTGGGGTTCCTCTGCTGCGCTGCGGCGCGGGGTGCGCCCGGACGGGCGGGCGGAAGGCCGACGCTCGCTCAATGTGCTGCGCACCGTAGGGAGATCGGGAAAGCGGTGTCAAGACGTCGGACTGACCGTCCGGTGGCCTTCGGCGCCCTTGTCGCGGTCGTTCCCACGACGATCGAAACGATCGATAACGATCCCGCAACTTGCGAAAACTCATGGTTGCTCAGCGCCCATTTCAGGCGGTAGACCTTGCACCTACCTCACGGGTCGCTCATTAATTTGCGCAAAAAACCCGGCAGTTGGACCACCGGCAACAGATCAGGAGTTCCCACGATGACGAGGAGAATCCGCAGCACGACCGGTGCCGCGATCGGCCTGTGCGTCGCACTCGCCGCTGCCGGCTGCGCAGGCGGCGGCGACGACGGCAGCGGCACATCCGACGGGCATGCCACGGTGACCGTCTGGACCAATGCCATGGAGGGTCGCGGGGCCAAGTACTGGAAGGACGCCGCGAAGGCGTACCAGGCCCTGCACAAGGACGTCACGGTCAAGATCCAGTCGGTCCAGAACGAGGACCTCGACGGCAAGCTGCAGAACGCGCTCAACTCGAACTCCGCGCCGAGCATCTTCCTCCAGCGCGGCGGCGGCAAGATGCAGGCCATGGTCGACGCCGGGCAGATCCGGGCACTGGACCTGACGGACACCGACAGGGCGAACGTGGGCGAGGCGGCCCTGCAAGGCGTATCGATCGACGGCAAGGTCTACGCGATGCCGCTCGACACGCAGCCCGAAGGCATCTACTACAGCAAGGACCTGTTCAAGAAGGCCGGCATCACCTCGCAACCCACGACGATGGACGAACTCGTGGACGCCGTCGCCAAGCTGAAGACGGCCGAAGTCGCGCCGATCGCCGTCGGCGCCAAGGACGCCTGGCCGGCCGCGCACTGGTACTACAACTTCGTTCTGCGTGAGTGCAGCCAGGAGACCATGCAGGCAGCCGCGAAGTCGCTCACGTTCGACGACCCGTGCTGGAACAAGGCCGGTGAGGACCTGGCCGGTCTGCTGGGGCACGAACCCTTCCAGAAGGGTTTCCTGACGGCGACGTCGCAGCAGGGAGCCGGATCCTCCGCCGGCATGGTCGCCAACCACAAGGCGGCCATGGAACTCATGGGCAACTGGGATCCCGGTGTGATCGGCGACCTGACGCCCGACAAGAAGCAGCTCCCCGACCTGGGATGGTTCCCCTTCCCCTCCGTGCCCGGCGGCAAGGGCGACCCGACCGCCATCATGGGCGGCGCCGGGGGCTACTCCCTCGCCAAGAACGCGCCGAAGGCGGCATCGGACTTCCTCCGGTTCGTCGTGACCAAGGAGCAGCAGGAAGCGTACGGGAAGGCGTTCGACACCATTCCGGTGAACAAGGCCGCCCAGGGGGTCGTCACCGAGACCTACAACATCTCTGCGCTGCAGGCGTTCAACAAGGCGGCGTACTCCATGCAGTTCCTCGACACCGTGTACGGCCAGAACGTCGGCAACGCCATGAACATCGCCGTCGTGAACCTGATGGCCGGCAAGGGCACCGCCGGCGACATCGTGAAGGACGTCAAAGCCGCCGCCGAGAAGGGCTGAGTAAGCACACATGAGCGACACCCTGGGCGCTGACCCGGCCCACGGCCGCCAGTCGCAGGGCACGCAAGGGGCCAGGGGTGTGGCGAAGTCCGCGACCCCGGCCCCGCCACGAGCGGCTGCCCACCGCCGAGGCCGTGCCAGGATGCGACTGGAGATCACGGTCCTGTCCGCGCCGGCGATCATCATGTTCCTGGCGTTCGTGATCTTCCCGATCGTGCTCGCCGCGTACTACGGGTTCTACCGGTGGAAGGGCTACGGAGACCCCACCGACTGGGTCGGCCTGGGCAACTACAAGCTGATCCTGACCGACCCCGCGTTCCACGACGTCCTGTGGCACAACGGTCTGCTCCTCGTGCTGTCACTGGTCGTCCAGGGCCCGATAGCGATCGGCCTCGCGCTGCTGCTCAACCAGAAGATCCGCGGCCGCTCGGCCATCCGCGTCCTGGTCTTCGTGCCCTACATCGTGTCCGAGATCATCGTCGGCATCGGCTGGGGCTTGATCCTGCAGAGCAACGGAGCCGCCAACGGCCTGCTGGAACGGATCGGCCTGGGCTCCCTGACGGCCGACTGGATCGCCGACCCGGACCTGGCCATCTGGACCCTGATCGCCATCATCACGTGGAAGTACATCGGCTTCGCGGTGATCCTGATGCTCGCCGGCCTCCAGTCGATCCCCGAGGAGATCTTCGAGGCGGCTCAGATCGACGGTGCCACCTACTGGCAGATCCAGCGCCGCATCACGCTGCCGCTGCTGGGGCCGACGATCCGCATCTGGGCCTTCCTGTCGATCATCGGCTCACTGCAGCTGTTCGACCTCGTCTACATCATCTGGGGCCCTTACGTGGCGGGCACGACCGGCACCTCGACGATGGCGATCTACATGCTCGCCCAGGGCCGCAACGCGGGCAACTACGGCTACGGCAGCGCCGTAGCGGTGGTCATGTTCGTCATCTCGCTCGTCGTCGCCCTGATCTACCAGCGCTTCGTCCTGCGCCGCGACCTCCGGGGCGCCGTCACCGAAGGGACCGTGTGATGAGCGTGACGACCACCGTTTCCCGGACGTCCCCCGCGACGCGGCCGAAACCGTCCGCCGGCCGCCGCGGCGCTCCACAGAAGTGGGGCAGCCCCGTCACCTACTTCGTCGCGCTGCTCTTCGTCGGTGTCTGCGTCGCACCGGTCCTCTACATCGTGCTCGGCGGATTCCGCTCCAACTCGCAGATCACCACGGACCCGGCCGGCCTGCCGCACCCCTGGGTGATCGGCAACTACACCGGCATCCTCACGTCGAACGTCTTCTGGGGCGAGTTCGCCAACTCCCTCATCGTCGCGATCGCCAGCACCGTCGGCATCGTCGCCGCGGGGATGATGGTGAGCTTCGTCATCGCACGCTACGACTTCAAGCTCAAGGGGGCGATGTACTCCCTGTTCGCCGCCGGCTTGATGTTCCCCATGGTCATCGCGATCACTCCGCTGTACCTCGTCATCAAGGACCTCGGACTCGTCGACAGCCTGCTCGGCGTCATCATTCCGCAGATCGCCTTCGGCCTGCCGACCACCGTCGTCATCCTCGTACCGTTCCTCAGGGCCATCCCGAACGAGATCGAGGAGGCCGCCGCGATCGACGGGCTGGGCCGGCTCGGCTTCTTCTTCCGCATGGTGCTGCCGCTGTCACTGCCGGGAGTGGTGACCGTCGGCATCCTCGGATTCGTCGGCAGCTGGAACAACTACATCCTGCCCCTGTACATCCTCAACACGCAGGCGAACTACACCTTGCCGCTCGGTGTGCAGGTCTTCACCTCCCAGTACTCCACGGACACCGCGAAGGTTCTCGCCTTCACCTCCCTCGCCATGCTGCCCGCACTGATCTTCTTCTCGATCTTCGAGAGGCGCATCGTCGGTGGCCTCACCGGCGCCGTGAAGGGCTGACGCGGGCAGCCGGCCCGCCCGACCGCCCACCGCACCCTGCCCCTGCCGCACGTCTCGGCGGGGGCGGGCCGCTGCCCCATGCCGACCGCCCGGCACGCGCCATCACCGCGAAAGGACCGCCGCATTGCCCCGCGCCCACATAGAACTCGACAGGCAGGCCGTCATCGCCCCTGTCCAGCGCCGCACCTTCGGCTCGTTCGTCGAGCACCTCGGCCGTTGCGTGTACACCGGTCTCTACGAGCCGGGCCACCCGAGCGCGAACGCGGACGGGTTCCGCATGGACGTCGTCGATCTCGTCCGGGAACTCGGCAGCACGACCATCCGCTACCCGGGCGGCAATTTCGTCTCCGGGTTCCGCTGGGAGGACTCCGTCGGCCCGCGCGAGAAACGGCCGGTGCGCCGCGACCTCGCCTGGCGTTCACTCGAATCCAACCAGGTCGGTCTGGACGAGTTCGCCAGATGGCTCAGGCTCACCGACTCCGAGTTGATGCTGGCCGTCAACGTCGCCACCCGGGGCATCCTGCCCGCACTCGACCTGCTCGAGTACGCCAACCACCCGTCGGGCACGACGTTGTCGGACCTGCGCGTCGCCCATGGCACTCCACAACCGCACGACGTGCGCATGTGGTGCCTCGGCAACGAGATGGACGGACCCTGGCAGACCGGGTTCATGACGGCGGACGATTACGGCAAGCTGGCCGCCCGCACCGCCGCAGCCATGAAGCGGGCCGACAAGGACCTCGAACTCGTCGTCTGCGGCTCCTCCGGATCGGCCATGCCGACCTTCGGCGACTGGGAACGCACCGTACTGGAGCACAGCTACGACCACGTCGACTACGTCTCCTGCCACGCGTACTACCAGGAGCACGACGGCGACCTCGGCTCCTTCCTCGCCTCGGCGACCGACATGGACTACTTCATCGACACCGTCGTCGCGACCGCCGACCACGTGGGGCACAAGAAGCGCTCGTCCAAGAAGATCGACGTCTCCTTCGACGAGTGGAACGTCTGGTATCTCAAGGAGCACCAGGAATCCGACAAGATCCACGCCGAGTGGCAGCATGCGCCGCGCCTCCTGGAGGACACCTACACCGTTGCGGACGCCGTGGTCGTCGGCAACCTGCTGATGACACTTCTGCGCCGCAGCGACCGTGTCACCTCGGCATCCCTGGCCCAGCTCGTCAACGTGATCGCACCGATCATGACGGAGCCCGGCGGCCCGGCCTGGCGGCAGACGACCTTCTATCCGTTCTCGATCACGAGCCGGCTGGCCAGTGGCGAGGTGCTCCGCCCCCTGATCGACGCGCCGGTGTACGAAACGGCCCGCTACGGTGAGGCATCCGTCATCGACGCCGTCGCGACCGCCGACGAGGACCGGGCCGCGGTCTTCCTCGTCAACCGCGACATCGCGGAGGCGGCCCAGGTCACGGTGGACGTGCGCAGCCTCGGCCGCTCGCGCATCACCGAGGCGGTGACCCTCGCCGACTCGGACGTGTACGCCAAGAACACGCTCGCCCACCGGGACCGGGTGACCCCGGTCGCGAACACCGGCGCGGCGCTCGCCGACGGCCTGCTCACCATCGAGCTGCCGCCGACCTCCTGGACGGCGGTAGCCCTGCGGTGAGCGACGGGACGAGCGCGGCTCGAGGGCGGACCGGCTTCCGGGGCACCGGTCCTGCGGACACACCACCGGGCCCGGTCGCCGAACGCCGCGAGACGGCGTGCACGTTGCGCGACGGGACGCGCCTGCGCACCCTTCTGCTCATTCCGCACGGACCCGGGCCCTGGCCGGCTCTGCTGACCCGCCACCCCTACGACGTCGCCCGTGAGGAGCGCGAGGGAATGCTCGACGTCGAGCGGCTCGCCGCCGCCGGATACCTCGTCGCGCTCCAGGACGTCCGGGGCCGCTTCGGCTCCGAGGGGGTGTTCGTCCCCTGTGCGCAGGAGGTGGTCGACGGCGCGGACACCGTTGCGTGGCTCGCGGCGCTTCCCGAATGCGACGGCACCGTCGGGATGTGGGGCGCTTCCTACGCCTCGGACACCCAGTGCGCCGCCCTGCTCGGAGGCTCACCGGCGCTGCGGGCGATCGCCCCGGCCATGACGCCGGCGATGTCCGCACTCGACGGGTTCCGTTTCCGCGGCGGGGTGCCGGAGATCGGCAGCACCCTGGCGTGGACCCACTACGCGATCGCCCCGGATTTGATCGCGCGTATCGGTTCCGCACAGGAGCGGGAGGCCGAGAGGGAACGGTGGGAGGCGACCGAGCGGGCGGTCACGAACCGTTCCGCGTTCCGGGCGGGGGCCCCGCACACCGGGCAGGACGCGGAGGCGATCGTCGCGTGGGGTCTGGAGCTGCTGCGGGAGCCGCTCGGGTCGGAACGTCATCGCGAAGGGAAGGTCGTCGACCGGATCGACGCGGTCGACGTACCGGTCTTCCTGATCGGCGGATGGTTCGACGTCTTCCTCGGACCGACCCTGGAACTCCACCGGCGGCTGCTGCGCCGTGCGAAGGACACCGGCGGGCCGGCCCCCCGCCTCCTGGTCGGCCCCTGGACGCACGACGACTTCTCGGGCCGCGCCGCCGGAGCGGACTTCGGGCCGGGGGCGTCCGCCGGTGACCTCGGCGGCCGAGGGGACCTCACCACACAGCATCTGCTGTGGTTCGGCGCCACGCTGCGTGCTGCCGCGGCGGACCTGCCGCCGGTGCGGCTGTTCCTCATGGGCGCGAACCGGTGGATCGAACTGGAGGAATTTCCTCCGCCCGGCACGCGGACGCTGGAGCTGTACCTGAACGCGGAAGGCGCGTTGACGACGGAGGCGGCCGGGGCCGGCGAACGGCGACTGACGAGCGATCCGGCGTGCCCCGTGCCCACGTGCGGCGGATCGGTGCTCCTCTTCGGGCCGTTCGGTGCAGGGCCCGCCGATCAGGCACCGGTCGAGGCGCGCCGGGATGTGGTCTCCTGGCGCACCGCGCCGCTCACCGGGGAACTCACCGTGATGGGCGCGGTCCGCGCCGTCGTCCACCTCACGACCACGGGGAGTGACGCGGACGTGATCGTACGACTGTGCGATGAGGGCCCGGACGGCATCAGCCGCGTCGTCACCGACGGGGTGCAGCGCGGGTCGGCGCGGTCCGTGGACCCGGTCACGGGCGTGGGCGAGAGACGGCCGTTGGAGCCGGGCCGGGATCACGAGTTCGTGATCGATCTCTGGTCGACGGCGCACACGTTCCTGCCGGGCCACCGGGTGCGCGTCGACGTCGCGCCGAGTTCGTCTCCGCGCTGGGAGGTCGGACGCAATGTCTTCGACCCGGCCGGGCACGAGCCCGAGCCCGTCGTCGCGGAGTACACGATCCGTCATGGCGCCGCCCGTCCGAGCCGCCTCGTCCTCCAGGTCGTGACCCCTGCGCCGTCCTGACGCGGGACGGGGCCGCCGGCCTGCCCGGGTCAGCGGGGTGGCGGCGCGTCCGCCGGGACGGGACCGGTGGAGGCCCGGAGGACCAGCTCCGTGGCCAGTTCCATGCGTGCCGGTGACCGGGCGGCCCCGTCCTCGCCCCGGGAGAGCTCGATGAGCAGCTTGACCGCGGCGGCGCCCAGCTCCGTACTCGGCTGTCTGACGGTCGTCAGGCCGGGGGTGATGTACTGCGCCTCGGGCAGGTCGTCGAAGCCGATGACGCTGATGTCCTCGGGGATCCGCAGGCCCCGGGCCGCCAGTGCGTCGTAGACGCCCAGCGCCATGGAGTCGGCGCAGGCGAAGATTCCGGTGATCCCCGGATCGCCGTCCAGCAGGGCGTGGGTGGCGGTCACCGCCTTCGCCCGGTTCCACGCGCCGTGGGCCACCGAAACCGTGGCGGTGCCGGCCGCCGTGGTGTCGGCGGCCGCACGGAAGCCGTCGACGCGCGCCCTGCTGAAGAGGTGGCGGGCGTGTCCCGCGACCACTCCCATCCGTTCGTGCCCGAGCGACAGCAGGTGTTCGCCGGCCATGCGGCCGCCTTCCCAGTTGGCCACTCCGACGCTCGCCACCCCGGAGGGGGGTGTGCTCATGGGGTCGATCAGTACGACGGGAACGCCCGCGGCGAAAAGTGCGCCGAACTGCTGTGACGCGGGATCGACCAGCGTGCCTATCACACCGATGGTGCGCCTCCGCAGCAACCGTGACACCCAGTCGCCCTGCGGCTGCGCGAGGGTCAGGACGACGTCGAGCCCCGCTGCCGCCGCTTCCCGTCCGACACCGGCTATCAGCAGGTTCGCCCACGATCCCTCGAAGTGGGTGACCACCAGGTCGAGCACCTGGGACAGACCGCCGCTCTCGTCCCGCCCCTTCTCACTCTTGGCCCCGGCCCTGCGGGTGTAGCCGACGGCCTGCACGGCTTCCATGACCTTCGCGCGGGTCTCCGCCGAGACGTCCGTTCCGCCTCGCAGCACCTTGGACACCGTGGGAACGCTCGTACCTGCGGTCTTGGCCACCAGGGACAAGGTGGGGCGCGATCCGGCTGGTCGAGGCGGCATGGGAAAAGGTTAGCCCAACCGGCCAGGGGGCCTTTCGCGGGCCGAACGGCGCTCAGGGCGGGCGTTCCGCGCACCGGCACATCTCAGAGTGCGGCGTCCGCGCGCGGGCTATACGGACGGCCGCGCGTCCGCCGGGACGTACTCGAACCAGTCGAACGCGACCGAGCCCCGTGTGGCGTACATGCCGATCACCCGGCCGGTGAAGCCACAGGCGACCTCGGTGGACAGGTAGCGCCCGTCCAGCTCGGCGAGGGGCAGGGCGTCCGGCGCTTCGGGATCGCCGAGCCAGAAGGCGATGGTGTCGGGGCCCGTGGTGCCGCCGTCCGTGAGGTGGGGCGACGCGGGCACGAGGTCGTGGGTGCGGATCGTCACGGTGAGGCGCAGCGGTCCGGCGGTGGCCGGCCTGCGGGCCACGGTCTGGCGCAGGGGTCCGATGCGGGCGACGACAAAGACCTCGCCGTCCCCGGCCTCCACCTCGTAGTGGTGGGCCTCGTCCAGGCGCACGCCGAGACCGCCGCGGCCCGTGCCGGGGTCGATCAGGGCGGTGACCCGGCAGTCGTGGTGCTGCTGGCGACGGCCGACGAAAGTGTACCCGGGACGGTCGAGGGTGGGACCGGTGGCCCTGAGGACGAGCAGGCCGGGGCGCTCGTCGAGCGACCAGGATGTCCGGGGGCGGGCGAACGGCGAGATCCAGTGCGGCGCGAGAGCGGGCTCGTCGAAGTCGTCGCGGGCGGGCAGGGCGGGGACGGGGTGCCAGGCGCCGCCCGGCGCCACGTGGCGCTCGGGGACGGGGGCGACCACGGGCCAGCCCTCGTCGTCCCAGTCCACGGGCGTCAGGTACGTCTCCCGGCCGAGCACGTGCACGTCGGGGGTGAAGCCACGTGGGCGGACGCCGAGGAGCACCATCCACCAACTGCCGTCAGGCGCCTGTACGAGGTCCCCGTGGCCGGTGTTCTGGATGGGGCGGCCGGTCCCGCTGTGGGACAGCAGCGGGTTGGCGGGTGCGCCCTCCCAGGGACCGCGCGGCGAGCGGCTGCGGGCGATGGACACGCTGTGGCCGCGTTCGGTGCCGCCTTCCGCGATCAGCAGGTACCACCAGCCGCCGATGCGGTAGAGGTGGGGTGCCTCGGGGAACTTGAGACCGCTGCCCGACCACGTGGGGAGGGGCCCCTCCAGCACCTCGCCCGTGGCCGGGTCGATCCTGGCCATGTTGATGCCCCCGGCGGGACCGGAGAAGGCGCACCAGCAGGTGCCGTCCTCCTCCCACGCGAGGTCGGGGTCGATCCCGGTCAGGTTGATCCACACGGGGTCGCTCCACGGCCCCTCGGGCCGCTCGGCGGAGACGACGAAGTTGCCGCCGCCGTCGACATTGGTGTTGACGACCCAGTAGCGGCCCCCGTGGTGGCGGATGGTGGGGGCGTACAGGCCTCCGGATGCCTTGGCTCCGGGGAGGGGCAACGGCAGTTGACCGGGCCGGTCGAGCACGTTGCCGATGTGCTCCCAGTGCACGAGGTCCTTGCTGTGGTGGAGCGGCAGCCCGGGGAAGTACTCGAAGCTGGAGCACACCAGGTAGTAGTCGTCGCCGACCCGGCAGACGCTCGGATCGGGGTGGAACCCGCTGATGACCGGGTTGTGGTACGTGTGCACGGGAAGGTCTCCCCTTCGGCTGCTCCGGGCGGGGCCGGGTTCTCGCTCGTCCGTCGGTTTCACGAAGCCGGAGCCGCGCGGGCCGCCGCCGTGACGGCGGCGGCCCTCCGGACGGTCAGCGCTGTCCCGGCCGGGGAGGAGGACAGCGGCGGACCGTGTCAGGACGACAGCGTCCAGCGCTGGTTGCTGCCGTTCGCGCAGGAGTAGAGCTGGAGTTGAGTGCCGTTGGCGGTGCCGGCTCCCACGGCGTCGAGGCAGAGTCCGGACTGGACGCCGACGATGGTCCCGTCGGAGTTGAGGCGCCACTTCTGGTTGTCGCCGCCCCAGCAGCTGTAGATCTGGATCTTGGAGCCGTTGCCGCTGCCCGCGGCGTCCAGGCACTTGTTGCCGTAGACCCGCAGCTCACCGGCGGCGGTCTGCTCCCACTTCTGGTTGGTGGCGGTGTGGCAGTCGTACAGCTGGACCGCGGTGCCGTCCGACGTAGCGGAGTTGGGCACGTCCACGCAGCGGCCGGAGCCGACGCCCTTGAGCTGCCCGCTCTGTCCGCCCTCCTCGCCGCCGTCACCGTCACCGGGATCGGTGGACGAGCCGCTGTTGAGCGCGTTCAGGACGGAGGTGTAGGCGGCCTTCTTGCTGCCGTCGTTGTTGAACAGCAGCGGTGTGTCGCTCGACCGCCAGGAGTCGCTGTCGCGCACGCCCCATACGGTGATGCCGAGGCAGCGCGAGACGGCCAGGCAGTCGTTGACGACGCTGGCGTAGGTCGAGCCCGAGGCCCCCTGGATGTCGAGTTCGGTGATGGCGACGTCCACGCCGAGGGCGGCGAAGTTCTGCAGGGTGGTGCGGAAGTTGCTGTTGTACGGGCTGCCGCTGTTGAAGTGCGACTGGAAGCCGACGCAGTCGATCGGCACGCCGCGCTGCTTGAAGTCCTTGACCATGTTGTACATCGCCTGGGTCTTCGCCCAGGTCCAGTTCTCGACGTTGTAGTCGTTGTAGCAGAGCTTGGCGCTCGGGTCGGCGGCACGCGCGGTGCGGAAGGCCACCTCGATCCAGTCGTTGCCGGTGCGCTGCAGGTTGGAGTCCCGGCGGGCGCCCGAACTACCGTCCGCGAAGGCCTCGTTGACGACGTCCCACTGGGCGATCTTGCCCTTGTAGTGGCCCATCACCCCGTTGATGTGGTCGATCATCGCCTGGCGCAGCGAGCTGCCGCTGAGGCTCTGCATCCAGCCGGGCTGCTGGGAGTACCAGGCCAGGGTGTGGCCGCGCACCTTCTTGCCGTTCTGCACCGCCCAGTCGTACACACGGTCGGCCGAGCTGAAGTTGAACTGACCGCGCTGGGGCTCGGTCGCGTCGATCTTCATCTCGTTCTCGGCGGTCACCATGTTGAACTCGCGGGAGGCGATGGAGGTGTACGCCGAGTCGCCGAGCCTGCCCGAGGCGATGGCGGTGCCGAAGTAGCGCCCGCTCTGCGCAGCGGCGGCGCCGAGCGTGTTCTCGGCGGCGTGCGCGCCCGACGGTGCGACCAGCGCGGCGGACGCGCCCAGGACGCCGACGAGCAGCGCCGGGAGCAGGGCGCGCAGTGGCCGGCTGAGAGCGGATCTCGGAAGGGCGTAGAAGCCCATGGCTGTGCCTCCTCGGTAGGGGGATCCCGGTAGGACCGGAGCGCGGCGGGCCGCGTGGCCCGCTCAGGAACGGATGATTGAGGGTTTGACAGTGGATCGTCAATACTTCGTACCAAGAATGTTTCCGATCCAGCTCCGAAATATTTCGAAACGGCCGAAGTCGAGCTTTCGGCAAGGGATTCCGCCGAACACCTTGACTGTGAGCGCTAACATTTCTAGCTTGTGGCACCACATGCCGGGCCCCGCTCGAAATATTTCGGCGCTGCCCGTGCCCCTCGCATCCCTGCTCCCAGGAGGACCCCAGATGCGCTTTCGCCTTCCGTTTCCCTTCCGTCGAGGACGCCTGCTCGCCGTCCTGGCGCCCTTGTTGCTCGTCGCCGCTTTCCTCGGCGCCGAGCCCGCGGCGGCCGCGACCGTCGACTCCAACGCCTCGTACGTCCTGGTCAACCGCAGCAGCGGCAAGGCGCTGGACGTCTACAATCTGGCGACCGGTGACGGTGCCCGCATCACCCAGTGGTCCCGCAACGACCAGGCCCAGCAGCAGTGGCAGTTCGTCGACTCCGGGGACGGCTACTACCGCGTCAGGTCCCGCCACTCGGGCAAGGTGCTGGACGTCTACAACTGGTCGACCGCGAACGGCGGCTCGATCGTGCAGTGGACCGACCTGAACGCCACCAACCAGCAGTGGCGGCTGGCCGACAGCAGTGACGGCTACGTGCGGCTGATCTCGCGCCTCAGCGGCAAGGCCCTCGAAGTGCAGGGTGCCTCCGCCGCCGACGGCGCGAACATCGTCCAGTACGACGACTGGGGCGGCGCCAACCAGCAGTGGAAGCTGGTGAAGGTCGGCGACGAGAACCCCGGCACCGGCACGTGCGAGCTCCCGTCCTCCTACCGCTGGAGCTCGACGGGCGCGCTGGCGCAGCCGAGGTCGGGATGGGCCTCGCTGAAGGACTTCACCGTCGTCCCGTACAACGGCAAGCAGCTCGTCTACGCCACGACGCACGACCTTGGATCGAGCTGGGGGTCCATGAACTTCACTCCGTTCACCAACTGGTCGGACATGGCGTCGGCCGGGCAGAACGCGATGTCCTCCGGGACCGTCGCACCCACGCTCTTCTACTTCGCGCCGAAGAACATCTGGGTCCTCACCTACCAGTGGGGCGCGACCGCCTTCTCGTACCGGACGTCGAACGACCCCACCAACGCGAACGGCTGGTCGGCCCCGCAGACTCTCTTCTCCGGGAGCATCAGCGGCTCCGGCACGGGACCGATCGACCAGACACTCATCGGGGACGGTACGAACATGTACCTGTTCTTCGCCGGTGACAACGGCAAGATCTACCGGGCGAGCATGCCGATCGGAAACTTCCCGGGCAGCTTCGGGACGTCCTCGACCGTGGTCATGAGCGACACCACGAACAACCTGTTCGAGGCCCCGCAGGTCTACAAGCTCCAGGGCCAGAACCGCTACCTCATGATGGTCGAGGCGATCGGCTCCCAGGGCCGATACTTCCGTTCCTTCACGGCCACCAGCCTGGGCGGCACGTGGACGCCGCAGGCCGCGACCGAGAGCAACCCCTTCGCCGGCAAGGCCAACAGCGGTGCCACCTGGACCAACGACATCAGCCACGGCGAACTGATCCGCACCGGCCCCGACCAGACCATGACCGTCGACCCCTGCAACCTGCAGCTGCTCTACCAGGGCCGCAGCCCCCAGTCCGGCGGTGACTACGGTCTCCTGCCCTACCGCCCCGGTCTGCTGACGCTGAAGCGCTGACGGCACCGGGCCGGCCCTCCCGCGCGGCCGCGCGGGAGGGCCGGTCGCGTCATCGGGTGACGACGTGGCGTTCGTCGGGAACGCAGTGGGTCATCGTCAGACCGGTGACGTCGCGCGGCGGGTTGTCTCCGAGGCGGGACAGGCGCTGCCGGTCCTCGTCGGTGAGGGTCTGGCCGGGCAGCGGCTCCAGGCCCTTGACGTCCGCGGGGGTGATGCGGAGACCCTCGCCGATCTTGAGGCCCAGTTCGTTCTCCACGAGCAGGAAGTGCCAGACCATCCGCTCCTGGACCGGCCGGTCGCACTGCGCGAGCAGGTTCACGAGATTGTGCACGAGGTCGTCGCGCTCCCACCGCTCCATCAGGAGGTAGCGCTGCCCGGCCTGGAGGTAGTCGTTGGTCCGGGGGATGCGCTTGCGCGTGAGCCGGCCGCGTACCTCCGGTCCCACCTCGTCGTGCGCGGGAGACTGCGCCTCACGCAGACCGCCCGTGATGGACGGCTCGTAATTGACGATCGGGTTCCCACCGCCACCGTCCACGTGGTAGGTCATCAGGCCGTCGCGCTGGTTGGTGCGCACGGTGGCGTTCTTGGCCTGGTTGACCGGCAGTTGCAGGTAGTTGGGCCCGACGCGGTAGCGCTGGGTGTCGCTGTACGAGAAGGTGCGGCCCACCAGCATCTTGTCGTCGGAGAAGTCGAGCCCGTCCACCAGCACACCGGTGCCGAAGGAGATCTGGTCGTTCTCCGCGAAGTAGTTCTCCGGCATCCGGTCGAGGACCATCCGGCCGACCGCCCTGGGCGGGAAGTCCTGCTCGGGCCAGGTCTTGGTGTCGTCCAGCGGGTCGAAGTCCAGCTCCGGATGGTCGTGGTCGTCCATCAGCTGGACGAGCAGCTCCCACTCCGGGTGGGCTCCGCGGCCCACCGCCTCGTACAGGTCCTTCGTGGCGTGGCCGAGGCTGTCGGCCTGTACGTTGGCCGCGTCCTCCTCGGTCATGCTGCGCACGCCCGCCTTGGGCATCCAGTGGTACTTCACGAGGAACGACTCGCCGGCCTCGTTGACCCACTTGTACGTGTTGACGCCGAAGCCCTGCATATGGCGGTAGTCCGCCGGGATGCCGCGCGGGCTGAACAGGTTGACCAGCATGTGCATCGACTCGGGCGTCTGCGACATGAAGTCGAAGATGCGCCGCGGCTGCTGCTCGAACGTGACGGGGTCCGGCTTGAGCGCGTGGATCACGTCGGGGAACTTGATCGCGTCCCGGATGAAGAAGATCCCCAGGTTGTTTCCGACGAGATCCCAGTTGCCGTCCTCCGTGTAGAACTTCACCGCGAAGCCGCGCGGATCGCGCGCCGCCTCCGAGGAGTCGCGGCCGCCGATGACGGTCGAGAAGCGTACGGCGACATCCGTGCGCTTGCCGCGCTCCTGGAAGAGCTTGGCGCGGGTGAAGCGGGCGATGGGCTCGTCGCCGAAGGCGCCGTACGCCTCGAACCAGCCGTACGCGGTCACACCCCGGGCGTGCACGACGCGCTCGGGGATGCGCTCGCGGTCGAAGTGGCTGATCTTCTCCAGGAACTGGTAGTTCTCCAGCGTGGCCGGGCCGCGGGCGCCGACGGTGCGCTGGTTCTGGTTGTCGTGGACGGGGTGGCCCTGCCGGTTGGTGAGCGTCTCCCGCCCGTTCCCGGCTGCGGGGCCGCTGTTCGATACGTCCGTCACGTGCGTCGACTCCTTCGGAACGTGTACGTATGCGCCTTTTCATCAAGTTATGCGAGGTCGACGCACCCGGCAGGGCGGGCCGCCGTGCGGGCGCGCGGGCACGGCCTCCCCGCACCGGGCGGGTTCGGCCGTTCGGGTCACCCCTCCTCCCGCGTCAGAGCAGCAGGATGATCGCGTACACCAGGAAGAACGCCGCGACGAGAAGCGTCACGACGATGATCATCGCCATCGGGGCCTTCGCCCAGCCCTTCGGCGGGTTGTACGTGGTGTCCTGGGGCCCCGCCCCCGACATGCTGCCCTCGCCGGGCGGGGTCTCTCCGGGCGGCACTCCGCCGCCGGGCTCCAGTCCTGTGGTCTCGCGGGGTTCCGGATCCGGGTCCGGGGTCTGCGAAGGAGTCATGTGGTCCACGTTCCCCGAAGACCGCCGGCTTCGCCCGCCCACGGCCCGCGGACGCGGAGGGGGCCGGCGCCCGTGGCACGGCGCCGGCCCCCTCCGCTCGCGCTGCGCCGCGTCAGCCGGGCCAGTTCCCCGTCAGGCGGCGGGCGGTCACCGCGCCGGAACGCTCTATCGCCGCCTTGACCACGGCGAAGATCGCGCCCTGGATGGCCGCGGCGAGCAGGATCTCCTTCCAGCGGCGGTCCTCGTCCATGGCGTCCGGGGCGTCGCCCTCGCCCTCGATGGCCTTCCAGACCTGCTTGAACGCCATGCCGGCGATCATGCCGCCCGCGGCGCCCAGGACGAGCCCGACCGGCTTGTAGGCGATCTTCGCCGCGTTCACCGGCGGTGCCCCCGGCTGCGGCGGACCAGCATGACCGCGGCGATCAGCGCCCCGGCCGCGAGCAGCGGGGTGCGGTGGGTGCGCGCCGCGGTGGCGGCCTGGCCCGCGGTCTCCCGCAGGGGTTCGGGCGCCTTCTCCGCCGCGTACTGTCCGGCCCTGGCCGCGCTGTCGCGTACGTGGGCGGCGGCTTGCGCCGTCTTCTCCAGGACGGGGACGGGGGTGCGTTCCCTCAGCTTCTGGGCGACCTCGGCCGCCTTGTCGCGTACCTGGCCGGTGGCCAGAGCGGCCTTCTCCGCGGTCTGCTGCTTCACAGCGGCCGTCCTCTCCTTCGCGTGCGCCTTGACGTCGGCCTTGGCGGCCAGCGCCTCGACGGTCATCCCGAGTTCGTCGCGCGTGTTCTCCACCCGCCTGCGCAGGTCCTCGGGTGTGGGGTCCTCGTTGTCCGTCCGGTGTGTGTCGCTCATCGGTGTGCCTTTTCCTTGATCTCTGCCACATCGGCCTTGACGCTGTCGATGGTCTGCTCGGGCACAGGCGTCCCGGCCTCGGTGATCTCACGCTTCCCCACCAGTGCGGCGACGGCGGCCACGGCCGCCAGCACCGCCGTGACGACGAGAGCCGCCGCCCACACCGGCAGGACCGACGCGAGGGCGGCGACGCACGTCGCCACCAGAGCCTGAGCCGTGAGGAAACCCAGCAGGCCGGCAGCTCCGAAGAGGCCGCCGCCCCTGCCGTACCGCTTGCCCTTCCGGGTCATCTCCGCCCGGGCGAGCCGCATCTCCTCCCGGACAAGCTCCGAGATCTGCTGCGAGGCACGCGAGACCAGCACGTTCACCGACTCGTCGGTGGCGCGGGCCTGACGCTCCATCGTGCTCATACGAGGTCACCTGGCCTTCTTTGATCGTCCGATTCGTGGGCCGCGCCCATCCGTCCGGCGCAGCGGTCCGTGTGTCGGTCCCGGCACGGCTACCCTGTGACCGCCCGGATACCGCCCGGTTCATTCCTCCATCCGGCGACGGTCCTCGTCGCTCCAGGCACGGGTGTCGCGCGGGGCGACGTACGGCTCCTCGTCCTCGGGCAGGCCGCCGGCGATCGCGCGGCGGCGGGCCGCCTCGGCGTCGAATTCGAGCCCGAGCAGGATCGCGAGGTTGGTGATCCACAGCCATACGAGGAAGACGACGACGCCCGCGAGAGTGCCGTAGGTCTTGCTGTACGAGGCGAAGTTCGCGACGTAGAACGCGAAGCCGGCGGACGCGGCGAGCCAGATGAGCAGGGCCAGGAGGCTGCCGGGGGTGATCCACCGGAAGCCTCGGCCCTTGGCATTCGGAGCCGCCCAGTACAGGAGCGCGATCATGACGATGACCAGGAGGATCAGGACCGGCCACTTGGCGATGGACCACACGGTCAGGGTGGTGGTGCCGATGCCGAGGGCGGTGCCGGCCTGCCGGGCGAGGGCGCCCGAGAAGACGACGATGAGCGCGCTGACGCAGGCGAGGACCATCAGGGTCGCGGTCAGGGCGAGGCGCAGCGGCAAAATCTTCCAGACCGGGCGGCCCTCGGGCAGGTCGTAGACGGCGTTCGAGGTGCGGATGAACGCGGCGGTGTAACCGGAGGCCGACCAGACGGCGACGGCGAGGCCGACGATCGCCATGACGGAGCCGGCACCGGCGTTGCCCTGGAGCTGGTGCACGGCGTCGGTGAGGATGTCCCGGGCGGAGCCGGGGGCCAGCTTGCGCAGGTTGTCCAGGACCCGCTGGGTGGCGGACTCCCCCGCGATGCCCAGCAGGGAGACCAGCACCAGAAGTGCGGGGAACAGCGACAGGACTCCGTAGTACGTGAGTGCCGCGGCCCGGTCGGCGAGCTCGTCGTCCTTGAACTCCCTCGCGGTGGAGCGCAGAACGGCGAGCCAGGACCGGCCGCTCAGATCGCTGGGCTGGTCGGGTGCCCGTTCCTCGATGTCCTCCCCGGGGCCCACGTCCGGTGGCGGGCCGTCGCCGTCGTGCCGGTGTTCTTCCGTGTCGCGGCCGGGGCGCGGTGTCCGTGTCATACGGGTGCGGGTTGCCCGCCCGGCGTGACTCATGTGTGCGGCTGCCCGGTCCGGGGAGGTCGTGCTCCCGGACCGGGCCGCCTGCCCGCGGTTTCGCCGCTATCCGGCGTACGTCTCGAACTCCGCGACCTTCGGCGCACCACTGGCGCCGGTGATCTCGAAGGTGATCTTGCGCAGCGAGGTGGCCGGGATGCTGATCGCGCCGGCTCCGCTGCCGGTCTTGAGGACCGCGCCGGTGTCGCCGTTCAGCAGCCGCCAGGAGCCGATGACGCCCTGGGCGCCCGCGGCCTCGCGGATGTTGACGGAGGAGACGGTGGTGGCGGAGTCCCACTTGACGGAGACGGAGCCGGTCGAGCCGGAGGGTGACCAGTAGGTGTTCAGGTCACCGTCGCGCACGTTGCCGTAGCTGGTGCCGCTCGCCTTGCTGGTGCCGTCCGAACCCGCGCCGAGGCTGAGGT
This sequence comes from Streptomyces sp. DT224, assembly GCF_049844595.1. Classification (NCBI taxonomy): domain Bacteria; kingdom Bacillati; phylum Actinomycetota; class Actinomycetes; order Kitasatosporales; family Streptomycetaceae; genus Streptomyces; species Streptomyces sp. DT224. The sequence goes on along the minus strand of NZ_JBNCLI010000012.1, from coordinate 106,400 downwards.
TGGTGCCGGCGGGCGTGGTCGGGTCGGTCGGGTCCGGCGTCGGGTCGGTCGGGTCCGGGGTGGGGTCGGTCGGGTCCGGCGTCGGGGTCGTGGTGGAGCAGTCGCCGTCCGAGACCTTGAGCCCCTTGCCCGCGCCCGCCGTGCTGGTCACGATGGCCGGCACGCAGGCGGAGTCGTCGAGGGTGTACGCGTACGGGATGCTGATCGAGGTGTTGGACTGCGGGTTCGGGCCGGCCGGGTGGTTCTCCTCGCCGGGCTCGGACCAGGTGACGTTGTCGAAGGTGTTGCCGCTGACCTGCCAGTACCCGGTGGTGTCGGTGTAGAAGGTGCCCAGGACGTCCTTGGAGTCCTTGAAGTAGTTGTTGTCCACCTTGGCGTGGGCGCCGGCCCGGGAGTTGATCCCGGACTTGTTCAGCTTCACGTAGTAGTTGTTGTAGATGTGGGCCGTGCCGCCGCGCAGCAGCGGGGTGCGGGAGTCGACGTTCTCGTACAGGTTGTGGTGGAACGTGACGTAGCCGTTGTCGAGCTGGGTCTCGCTGGACCCGATGAGGCCGCCCCGGCCGGAGTTGCGCAGGGTGCTGTAGGACAGCGTCACGTACTGGGTGTTGTCCTTCATGTCGAAGAGGCCGTCGAACCCGTCGTCCTCGCCGCCGGACGCCTCCAGGGTGGCGTGGTCGACCCAGACGTTGCGGACATCGCTCTCCATGCCGATGGCGTCGCCGCCGTTGGAGGTGGGCGAGCCGGATTTCTTGACGTTCTTGACGGTCACGTTCTGGATGATGATGTTGCTGGACTGGCGAATGTGGATGCCCAGTTGGTCGAAGACGGCCCCGCTGCCGACGCCGACGATGGTGACGTTGCTGATCTGCTTGAGCTCGATGAGACCGGCCGCCGTGTTGCAGCTGTCGCCGGACACCTTGGCGGTGTTGGCGTGGTTGATGGTGCCCTCGACCTCGATGATGATCGGTGTGCTGCTGCTGGCCCGGCCGCACAGGGCCTGGTGGATCTGGGTCCCGGTGGTGGCCCGTACGGTCTGCCCGCCCGCGCCGCCGGTGGTTCCGCCGTTCTGGCTCGCGTAACCGGTGGCGCCGCCCGCGACGGCGGCGGATGCCTCGGGCATCGTCAGGACCGCTCCGGCCGCGGCCGCCAGGGCCATCGTGGACAGTGCCGCAGAAAGTCGCAGCGCGACTGGTCGCCTCATGTTCGTTCCCATTCGTCGGAGAGAGATAGGGAAAGCGCTTTCTGGTTGGCGAGGATAGGGGCGCCGAGACAGGCCGTACAAGGATGTGAACGCGAAAAGATGGCGCTTTCTTGAATTGGGCACGTCAAGATGGGGACGTTCCGGACCCAACCGGGCTTTACGTTGTCAGGGCTCCGTACTTCGGGAGCGAAGGCCCCAGGACGCCGGTCAGAGCACCTCGGCGAGGATCGCGGCCGTCACCAGCGCGAAGGCGCACCCCGACCCGGCCAAGACCTCCCTGGCGCGCCGCACCCCGAAAGTGGGCGCCTGCGCGGTGGCGTCACCCGGGGCGTCCTCCGCGTAGTACACGGTCACGAAGTCGCCCTCCGTCACGTCCAGTCGGCGTCGGCGCTCCTCGAAGGCGACGGTCCGGCCCGACTCCGTACGGAACTCCAGAGTGGGGTGCGACTGGGTGACGGGCACTCCGTCGGCGTCCTGCGTCTCCTCCATGCGGACCTCCGTGCACCGCGCCTCGGCGGTGCGCCCGGCCCACGCGGCCCGCAGCCGGGGGCCTTCCATCTGCCGGTCGAGGCTCCGCGCGAGGCTCACGACAGCGGACGTGGCGATGACGAAGTAGACGACGGCGATGACCATGACGCTCCCCCGGGTCGGCCGGTCCGGGGCCGGCGCCACCGGGCCGCGGTAGACCGCCATGATCCCCCGGCCCCGATCCGCGGACAAGGCCCTGCGGTCGCCCGCCGACGCCGCGCGCACCGGCGCACCGTGGAGAGAACGTGCGAATTTCCTACGCGGGGGTAGTGAGCGCCCGCCTCTTGCTATACCTTCCGTCTAACAGCTTGCTAGACGCCACGTCTAACAAGCGAGGGCGGTGTCCGACGGCCGGCGATCTCATCGGGCCGGTACACGATGAGGGCCGGACGGCGCCGGGGTCGATCTCTCGAGTCAAGGAGCCGCAGCATGGCAAGCAGCACCGTTCGGCCGGAGGACCAGGACCGGGCCGCCGAGCAGGACGTCGCCCGGCGCCTGCTCGATTCGTCCGCGAAGCTCTCGTACGACCCGGCCACCGAAGTGGACTGGGACACCCCTCTGGACACGGACCACCACGGCGCGAGCCCCGAGTGGAGCACGCTCTTCGGCACCGCGTACTGGGGTGAGTTGACGGATGCTCAGCGCAAGGCGCTGACCCGCCAGGAGGCCGCTTCCGTCGCCAGCACCGGAATCTGGTTCGAGATGATCCTCCAGCAGATGGTGCTGCGCGACATGTACGCCAAGGACCCGACCGACCCGCGCTTCCAGTGGGCCCTGACCGAGGTCGCCGACGAGTGCCGGCACTCGATCATGTTCGCCCGGGGCGCGGCGAAGCTGGGCGCACCGGCGTACCGGCCGCGCCGCCCGGTGCTCGAACTGGGCCGCGCCTTCAAGACCCTCGCCTTCGGCGAAGCGGCGTACGCGGCGATCCTCGTGGCGGAGGAGGTGCTCGACGTGATGCAGCGCGACTGGATGCGCGACGAGCGCGTCGCGCCGTTCGTCCGCACGATCAACAACATCCATGTGGTGGAGGAGTCCCGCCACATGAAGTTCGCCCGCGACGAGACCCGCAAGCGCCTGCGCGACGCGGGCCCGGTGCGCCGGCATCTCAACGCGCTCGTCGTCGCCATCGCCTCGTACTACATCGTCACCAGCATGGTGAACCGGGACGTCTACGCGAACGCCGGCCTGGACGGCGACCGGGCGCGGGCCGAGGCGAGGACCAACGAGCACCACAAGTCCCTGATGCGGTCGAGCTGTTCGGGGCTGATGGAGTTCCTGTCATCAGCCGGTCTCCTGACGAAGCCGGCCCTGTTCTTCTACAAGCGCGCCGACCTGATCTGACCCGAGCCGAGAGCCCGAGCCGACCATGACCTACGCCATCACCCAGACCTGCTGCAACGACGCCACCTGTGTCGCCGTGTGCCCCGTCAACTGCATCCACCCGACGCCGGAGGAGCGGGACTTCGGGCATACGGAGATGCTGTACGTCGACCCGGAGACCTGCATCGACTGCGGGGCGTGCGCCGACGCCTGCCCGGTGGACGCGATCTTCCCCGTGGACAGACTCTCCGGGCCGCGGAAGGAGTACGCCGCCATCAACGCGGCCTACTACGCGGACCGGGAGCCCGAGCCCGTCGCCGGGCCCAACTTCCATGCCTGGGGCGCCCCTTCGTTCACGCGCAGCCTGCCGTCCGACTTCGCGCCGATCCGGGTCGCGGTCGTCGGCACCGGGCCCGCCGGAATGTACGCGGCCGAGGACCTGCTGCTGCACACCAACGCCGAGGTGACCCTGATCGACCGGCTTCCGGTGGCCGGTGGGCTCGTCCGGTACGGCGTCGCGCCGGACCACCCGGGAACGAAGGGGGTCGGCGAGACCTTCGCACGGTTCCACGCCCACCCCAGGGTGCGGATGCACCTCAACGTCGAGGTCGGGACGCACGTCTCCGCCGAGGAGCTGGCCGCGCACCACGACGCGGTGATCTACGCGGTCGGGGCCGCCGCCGACCGCCGGCTCTCGGTCCCGGGCGAGGAGCTGCCGTCGAGCATCGCGGCGACCTCGTTCGTCGCCTGGTACAACGCGCACCCCGAGGTGGCGCCGGACGCCGTGGACCTGTCCCGGGCCGAGCGGGTGGTCGTCGCGGGAAACGGCAACGTGGCGCTCGACGTCGCGCGCGTCCTCGTCGCGGACCCGGCCGAGCTGGCGGGCACCGACATCGCCGACCACGCCCTGGCCGCGCTGCGCGGCTCCGGGGTGCGCGAGGTCGTGCTGCTCGGGCGGCGCGGTCCCGAGGACGCCGCCTGCACGTCGTCCGAGCTGCTCGCGCTCAGGCATCTGCCGGGTGTGGAGCTGGTCGTGGACGACCACGACCCGCGCATCGGCCCGGCGGTCGAGGATGCCGCGTCCGGCAGCGCGGTCGCCGTGCTGCGGGGGGTCCGCCGCGAGCGCGTGGACTGGTCGGCCCCGCCCGCCGAGGGGCGGCGCATCGTGCTCCGCTTCCACTCGGCGCCCGTGGAGATCACCGGCCGCGACGACGTGACGGGCGTCCGGGTCACGGCGGGCGGAGGCGAGTCCGCGATACCGGCGCAGCTGTTCCTGCGGGCCATCGGCTACCGGGGCCGGGCCCTTCCCGGTCTTCCCTTCGACGAGGCGAGCGGCACGGTGCCGCACGAGGGCGGCCGGGTGGCGGGGATGCCCGGCACCTATGTCGTCGGCTGGATCAAGCGGGGGCCCTCCGGGGGCATCGGCGCCAACCGCACCTGCGCCGCCGAGACGGTCGGCACGCTGCTCGCCGACGCGGTCGCCGGTGCACTGCCCTCCCCGGCCCACCCGGCCAAGGCGTTCGGCCGCCTGGTCCGGGGCCGCGCCCGCCAGGTGGTCGACGCCCGGGGCCTGGCCGCGATCGACCGGGCCGAGCGGGCGCGGGGCCGGGACGGTGGACGCCCCCGGGTGAAGTTCGGCACGGTCCCGGAACTGGTCGCGGCGTCGAAAGGCCGCCGCTGAGGGGCAGGCTGCCCGGGGCGCCCGGGCTCAGAACTCCTCCGGCTCCGGCACCTGGGCCCGGGCCCGCCGGCCGACCACCGCCGCGGCCGCCGCCGCGCTGCCGGCGAAGGCCAGGGCGACCATCCACGGCTGGTTGAACGCGTGCCCGGTCGCGTGGTCGACGGAGTAGCGGCCGGGACCGGTCACGCCGATCGCGGCCGCGGTGAAGCCGAGGAACGCCGGGTACTCGTAGCCGCCGCCCTGCGCGAAGAAGCCCGCGGGCGCGTGGACGGCCACCGCGCCCGCCATCGCCCCGGCCGCCGCCGCACCGGCGGCCGGCGTGGCCAGGCCCAGGGCGAGGAGTGCGCCGCCGCCCGCCTCGCCGAGCCCGGCGGCGAGCGCGCTGTGCTTGGGCGGATGGAAGCCCATCGCCTCCATCGCGGCGGTCGTCCCCTCGATTCCCCCGCCGCCGAACCAGCCGAAGAGCTTCTGGGCGCCGTGTGCGGCGAGCACCGCGCCGGTGCCGGCGCGCAGGACGAGCAGACCGAGGTCGTGACGGTTGACGCAGCCCATGGGGGTCTCCGGTGGATTCCGGGGCCCGCCCGGATGACGCGGGCCCCTCGGTTCCGTACGACACCACTCTCCGCGCCGCGTGGAGCACGCGGACCGCGGTGTTACTCCATCCGGGCGGCTCACCCCGGGGCGTGAGCCGTGACACAGTGCGACGAACGCCATTGTGCAACTTGTTGCACAATGGCGCGGCGGTGGTTTAGAACTGGGGCGACGCCACACCGAGGAGCCGCCGCATGAGCCCGTATCCGCACCTTCTGAGCCCGCTCGACCTCGGGTTCACCACCCTGCCGAACAGGGTCCTGATGGGGTCGATGCACGTCGGCCTGGAAGAGGTCGAGAACGGCTTCGAGCGCATGGCGGCCTTCTACGCCGAGCGGGCCCGGGGCGGCGTCGGCCTCATGGTCACCGGCGGCATCGCACCCAACGAGCGGGGCTGCTCGTTCCCCGGCGGGGCGAAGATGACCACCGAGGCGGAGGCGGCCGAGCACGCCCGGGTGACCTCGGCGGTGCACGAGGCGGGCGGCCGGATCGCCCTGCAGATCCTGCATTTCGGCCGGTACGCGCACCACCCGGGCCTGGTGGCGCCGAGCGCGCTCCAGGCGCCGATCAGCGCGTTCACGCCGCACGCCCTGACCGACGACGAGGTCGAGGCGACGATCGAGGACTTCGCGACGGCGGCGGCGCTGGCCCGGAGCGCGGGGTACGACGGTGTCGAGATCATGGGCTCCGAGGGTTATCTGATCAACGAGTTCATCGCCTCGGCGACCAACCACCGCGAGGACCGCTGGGGCGGCTCGTACGAGAACCGCATCCGCTTCCCCGTCGAGATCGTGCGCCGGGTCCGCGAGCGGGTCGGCGACGACTTCATCATCATCTACCGGCTCTCGATGCTGGACCTGGTGCCCGGCGGCTCGTCCCTGGACGAGGTCGTACGTCTGGCGGGGGAGATCGAGGCGGCCGGCGCCACGATCATCAACACCGGGATCGGCTGGCACGAGGCCCGCATCCCCACCATCGCGACCTCGGTCCCCCGGGCCGCGTTCACCTGGGTCACCGAGAAGGTGCGCGGCGCGGTCTCCGTACCGCTGGTGACGAGCAACCGGATCAACACCCCCGAGGTGGCCGAGCAGGTCCTCGCGTCGGGCCGTGCCGACATGGTGTCGATGGCCCGCCCGTTCCTCGCCGACCCCGAGTTCGTCGCGAAGGCGGCGGCGGGCCGCGCGGACGCGATCAACACCTGCATCAGCTGCAACCAGGCGTGCCTGGACCACGTCTTCAGCGGCAAGGTCACCTCCTGCCTGGTCAATCCGCGCGCCTGCCACGAGACGGAACTCGTCCTGTCGCCGACCCGCACCCGCAAGCGCGTCGCCGTCGTCGGCGCCGGGCCGGCCGGTCTCGCCTGCGCGGTCACGGCCGCCGAGCGCGGCCACGCGGTGACGCTCTTCGACGCGGCCGACGAGATCGGCGGTCAGCTGAACGTGGCCCGCCGGGTGCCTGGCAAGGAGGAGTTCAACGAGACGCTGCGCTATTTCCGCACCCGGCTCGCGGAGGAGAAGGTCGGCCTGCGGCTCGGCACGCCGGTCGGCGCCCGGGACCTCGACGGCTACGACGAGGTCGTGCTGGCCACCGGGGTCACACCCCGGACGCCCGCGATCCCCGGCATCGACCACCCCAGCGTCGTCAGCTACCTGGACGTGCTGCGCCACGGCGCGCCGGTCGGCGACCGCGTCGCGCTCGTCGGGGCGGGCGGGATCGGTTTCGACGTGGCGGAGTTCCTGACGGACGGCGGCGAGGAGGCGAGCCTCGACCCGGAGGTGTTCTTCCGGCAGTGGGGCGTCGACACGGAGTACCGCGAGCGCGGCGGCCTCGCGGCCCCGGAGCGCCCGAAGACCACGCGCACCGTCCATCTCCTCCAGCGCAGGACGAGCAAGGTCGGCGCGGGCCTCGGCAAGACGACCGGCTGGATCCACCGCACCGAGCTGCGCCACCGCGGGGTCACGATGACCGCGGGCGTCACGTACGACCGGATCGACGACGAGGGCCTGCACCTCACGGTGGGCGAGGAGCGGCACGTACTGCCGGTCGACACGATCGTGCTCTGCGCGGGCCAGGACCCGCAGCGGGACCTGTACGAGGAGCTGCTCGCCGCCGGCCGCGAGGCGCACCTGATCGGGGGCGCCGACGTCGCGGCCGAGCTGGACGCCAAGCGGGCGATCCGGCAGGGCACGGAGCTCGCCGCCGCGCTGTGAACCGGACGGCCGGGGCGACCCGGCCGTCCCTAGGATGCACCCCATGTCACTGCCGCACGCGATCCTCACCGCCCTGCTGGAGAAACCCTCGTCGGGGCTCGAACTGACCCGCAGGTTCGACCGGTCGATCGGCTACTTCTGGTCGGCGACGCACCAGCAGATCTACCGCGAGCTGGGCAAGCTGGAGCAGGCCGGGCGGATCAGGGCGCTGGAGCCCGCGCAGCCGGCCCGGGGGCAGAAGAAGGAGTACGAGGTGCTGCCGGCGGGCCGCGAGGCGCTGTCCGACTGGGTCGCCCGGCAGGAGGATCCCAAGCAGGTCCGCGATCCCCTGCTGTTGCGGATGCGGGCGGCGGCGGTCGTCGGGGCGCCCGGTCTCGACGCGGAGCTGCGCCGCCACCTCGAACTGCACCGGCGGCAGCTCGCGGAGTACCAGGAGATCGAGATCCGGGACTTCCCCCCGGAGCGGGACGCCCCCGGGGACCGGCTGCGGCACCTGGTGCTGCGCGGCGGCATCGACCTGGAGAACTTCTGGATCGGGTGGCTGACCCGGGCACTGGAGGACTATCCGGAGCCGGTGTAGGGAACACGGCCGCGGCCGGGGGCGCCCTGTGACTCGTACAGCGTACGGATTCAGTGGCGCCCCGCGCCGACCCGGCGGCGGTGCTCGCGGCGTGCGACGCGGGGGCTGCTGATGACCACCCGCGACGGGGCGGGCGGCGGTGCAGCGGCCACCGCGGGCGCCGTCTGCGCCTGGGCCCGGGTCAGCAGGACCACACCCCGGACCGCCGCGACCGTGCCGAGCAGCGCCGGGACCAGACCGACCGGTCCGCCCTGGAACCTCTCCCCCAGCAGCGCCAGGCCGATGGCCGCGGCGGCGACCGGGTTGGCCAGGGTGACGACGGCGAGCGGGGCCCCGAGCCCACCCCGGTAGGCGGTCTGGGAGAGCAGCAGCCCGCCCATCGCGAAGGCGGAGACCAGCAGGGCGACGACCACCAGGCGTGCGTCGAGCAGTGGGCCGGTGCGGTCGGTCACCGCGACGGTGAGGGTCTGGGTGAGCGCGGAGGCGACACCGGACGTGATGCCCGAGGCCGCCGCGTGCCGCAGCCCGGGGCGGGCACCGGGGCGGCTGAGCCCGGCGACGAGCGCCATGGTCCCGGCGCCCACGGCCAGTGCCTCGGTCATGGTCAGGGTCTCGTGCGGGGCGGCGCCGCCCGCCGTCAGGAGCAGGGCGCCGAGGCCGAGGAGGGTGAGGAGCGTGCCGCGCCACTCGGTGACCGTGACCCGGCGGCCGGCCGCCCGGGCGCCGAGCGGGACGGCCGCGACCAGGGTCAGCGCGCCGAGCGGCTGGACCAGGGTGAGCGGGCCGTACTTCAGGGCGGCCACGTGCAGCAGCGCGCCGCCGGCGTTCAGGCCGACCGCGCACCACCAGGCGCCGCGCCCGAGGAGCCGGAGCGTGCCGGCGTCGGGCGCGGTGCGGCCGGCCAGCCGGGCCTGGGCGACCGCCGCGGCGGCGTAGGCGGCGGCGGAGACGAGGGAGAGCGCGACGGCGGCGAGGGTGGCGCTCACCGGTGCGCCCCGGAGGCGGCGTACGCGGCGGCGTGTTCCCGCTGCCGTACGACGGAGGGCCACGGCTGCGGCGGGGGGACCGGTTCGGCGCGCGGGAGGCGGAGCGCGGCGAGCGCCAGGGAGAGCAGCGCGGCCACCACGATCGAGTCGAGCCAGTAGTGGTTGGCGGTGGCGACGATGACGAACAGGGTGATCGCCGGGTGCAGCAGCCACAGCCAGCGCCACCGGGAGCGGGTGGCGACGACCAGACCGACGCCGACCATGACGGCCCAGCCGAAGTGCAGCGAGGGCATCGCGGCGAACTGGTTGGCCATGGAGTCGGTGGCCGGCTGGGCGCCGTACACCGAAGGCCCGTACACCCGGCCGGTGTCCACGAGGTGGGTGGCGGCGAGCAGGCGCGGCGGAGCGAGCGGGAAGAGCAGGTGCAGGGCGAGCGCGGCGCCGGTGAGCGCGGCGAGGACCCGGCGCGCCCAGACGTAGTGACGGGGGCTGCGCCAGTAGAGCCAGACCAGGAAGAGCAGCGTGGCCGGGAAGTGCACGGTCGCGTAGTAGGTGTTCGCCAGGTGGATCAGCGTCTCGTCGTGCAGCAGCAGGCCCTGGACCGCGCCCTCGCCGGGCAGATGCACGGCGCGCTCGACGTCCCAGACGTGGTCCGCGCTGCGGAACGCCTCGTCCACATGGCCGTTCGCGGCCCGGCGGCCGAGCTTGTAGATCAGGAAGAGCCCCACGACGAGCAGAAGCTCGCGGACCAGGGGCGGGCGGGCGAAGGTGTCCGGCTTCCGGTCGGCGGGCGTGTTGCCGGCGTACGTCACCCGGTGCCCCTTAGTTGATGCGCTTCGGCGGTCGTCCGCCCTTATCGATACGCCAGTGTACCGATACGGCGACGTATCGGTACACGCGCGTATCGGTACACTGACGTATCGATGGACCTCGTCGCAGAGTCGCAGAGAGGGAAGACACATGTCGCCGCAGCGGACCGAGCAGGAGCAGCCCCCCGCGCAGCGCCGCTCGAAGATCACGCCGGAGCGGGCGCAGGAGCTCTACACCGCCGTGCTCGACATGCTGAGGGAGAACGGCTACGAGTCGCTGACCATGGAGGGGGTCGCCGCACGGTCCCGTTGCGGCAAGTCCACGCTGTACCGCCAGTGGGGCTCGAAGCCCGAGCTGGTGGTGGCCGCCCTGCACGGCACCCGGCGCGGCGCCCTGCGCAGGATCGACACCGGCTCACTGGCGGGTGACCTGGTGGAGGCGGCACGGGCGATCGGCGAAGGCGCGGGCCGCGACACGCCGCTGATGCTGGCGCTGAGCCATGCGGCACTGCAGAGCCCGGAGCTGCTGTGCGCCCTGCGCGAGTCACTGATCCTGCCGGAGCTGGCAGCGATCGACGCGCTCGTACGACGCGGGGTGGAGCGCGGCGAGGTGGCGCCGGACAACCCGGCGGCGGAGTTCGTCGCCGCGCAGCTGCTCGGCGTGATGCGGGCCCGCCCGATGCTCGCGGGTGCCCAAGCGGACGAGAACTACCTCGTCCGCTTCGTGGAGGGCGCAGTCCTTCCCGCACTCGGCCTGAACGCCCCGGCGTCCGGGCCCTGACAGACGTGGGCCGTCGTCCGAGCGGATGGCGGCGGCCCGCCCGCGCCGCACCGTGGGGACGGGGGCGGCGCGCACCCGGCCGGCCGGTGACTTCCCAGAAGTCACCGGCCGTTCGTGTACCCGGCGAGGCTCTTTATTCGTCCTCTTGACGATAAGGCGGGATTCCGCTTATCGTCGTGCTGACGAAAACAACCTCAGGGGAGTTCCCGTGGCCGACATCACCCGCCGCTTCGGCTGGCGCCATCTCCGCTCCGCGCCCACCGCGCACATCCGCCACCACAAGCGCGGCCGGCTCGCCCACGACGGCGCCGGACTGAGCTTCTGGTACCGGTCACTGAGCGCCGCGCTCTCCGAGGTGCCGGTCAACGACCGCGAACTGGCCATGGCGTTCCACGCGCGCACCGCCGACTTCCAGGACGTCACCGTCCAGGCCACCGTCACCTACCGCATCAGCGACCCGGCCGAGGCCGCCGCCCGCCTCGACTTCTCCGTCGACCCGGACACCGGCGCCTGGCGCGGCGCGCCCCTCGAACAGATCGCCACCCTGCTCACCGAGACCGCCCAGCAGCACACCCTGGACGTACTGGCCCGCACCCCGCTGGCCGGTGCCCTGGTGGACGGCGTCGCCGCCGTGCGCGAGCGGGTGGCGGCCGGTCTCGCCGCCGAGCCGAGGCTCCCCGCCACCGGCATCGACGTGGTCGCCGTGCGCGTCGTCGCCATCCGCCCCGAGGCCGAGGTGGAGCGCGCCCTGCGCACCCCCGCCCGCGAGCAGATCCAGCAGGAGGCCGACCGGGCCACGTACGAACGGCGTGCCGTGGCCGTCGAGCGCGAGCGGACCATCGCCGAGAACGAGCTCGCCAGCCAGATCGAGCTCGCCCGGCGCGAGGAACAACTCGTCGAGCAGCGCGGCACCAACGCCCGCCGGGAGGCCGAGGAGGGCGCCGCCGCCGACGGGGTGCGCGCCGAGGCGGAGGCCGCCCGCACGGTACGGCTGGCCGGGGCCGAGGCGGAGGCGGCACGGCAGGTGGGTGCGGCACGCGCCGAGGCACAGGCGGCCTGGCTGCGGGCGCACGGCGAGGTGGAGGCCGCGACGCTGCACGCGCTGGCGGCCACCCGGCTCGCCGAGAACCTGCCGCACATCGACAGCCTCACCCTGTCGCCGGACGTGCTCACGGGCCTGCTCAGCAAGCTGGGCCGGCCGGAGGCCGGGGCGTGAGCCTGGCCCCGCGGGCGGTCCTGGTCCACCGCACCACGGAGTACGAGGAACTGCTCGCCCGCCACGGCACGCGGGGCCAGGCCGCGTTCGTCCTGGCCGCGCGGGGCCGGTCCGTCGAGGAGGTGGCCCGCCGGCACGAGCGGACCCGGCAGGCCCTGGCGGACGTGGCGGCGGCCGTTCCGCTCACCTGGCGGCACTGCCGGGTGGAGCGGGCCGACCTGGACCGGTTCCTGTTCGCGCCCGAGGACGTGGTGGTGGTCGTCGGGCAGGACGGCCTGGTCGCCAACGCCGCGAAGTACCTGTCCGGTCAGCCGGTCATCGGCATCGACACCGATCCGGGCCGCAACCCCGGCGTCCTGGTGCGCCACCGGCCGGCCGACGCGGGGGCGCTGATGCGGGCGGCCGTGACGCCCGGCGGGCGGGCCGACGCGCTGACGATGGTGGAGGCGGTGGCCGACGACACACAGCGGCTGCTCGCCCTCAACGAGGTCTACCTCGGCCCGCCCGGTCACCAGACGGCCCGCTACCGGCTCGGGCGCGACACGGCGGACTCCCCCGCCGAGGCGCAGGCGTCCTCCGGCGTCCTCGTCGGCACCGGCACCGGGGCGACCGGCTGGCTGCGCTCGCTCTGGCAGGAGCGCCGCAGCGCCCTCCCGCTGCCCGGGCCCGCCGACCCCCGGCTGCTCTGGTTCGTCCGGGAGGCGTGGCCCTCGCCGTCGACCGGTACGTCGTTCGTCTCGGGCGAGCTGGGGCCCGGGGAGGGGCTGCGGCTGACCGTGGAGTCGGACCGCGTGGTGGTGTTCGGCGACGGCATGGAGACGGACGCGCTGGAGCTGACGTGGGGGCAGAGCGTACGGCTCGGCGTCTCGGCGACCTCGCTGCGGCTGGCGGTGTGAGGGCCGGGCGAAGGGGCGCACCCGTAGGCTCGACGCCCAACCCCTCCGGAGGAGCAGCATGACCACTGAGAACCCCCTCGCCCCTTCCCGTAACACCCAGCCGCCCGAGGCCCAGGCGGCGCTGGGAGTCGGTGTCGTCGTGCTGGACCCGCAGGGCCGGATCCTGCTCGGCCGGCACCACAGCGGCACCTGGGAGCTGCCCGGCGGCAAGGTGGAGCCGGTGCCCGAGTCCGTCGCGGCGGCGGCCGTGCGGGAACTGCGCGAGGAGACCGGGCTGACCGTCCCCGAGGACGAGGTCACCGTCTTCGCGATGCTGCACGACGCCCTCGGCGGGATCAACCGCGTGACGATGGCCGCCCTGGTGCGCGTGGACACCGGCACGGCGCGGGTGACCGAGCCGCATCTGATCAGCACCTGGGAATGGACCGCGCTCGACCGCCTCCCGTCACCGCTCTTCGGCCCGTCGGCGCAGATCCTCGCGACCTGGCGCCCGGACCTCGGCATCCCGCACCCGCCCGTGCACCGCCTCCCCCTCGCGCCCAAAGGCCTCCAGGTGAAGCCCTAACCGAATTAATCGTTTGCCTAGGGGCCATAGGCAGAGTTAGCTTCGTGTGCATGAAGGCCCTGACCGAGCAGGACATCCGCTCATCGTTCGTGAATTGCTCCAAGGGGGAGGCCAAGCGTCTGCCGCTCCCCCGCGACTTCGAGGAACTGCCGTGGGACGACCTCGACTTCCTCGGCTGGCGCGACCTGTCCGCGCCGGGACGCAGCTACATCGTCACCGAGCACGAGGGCGAGCCCGCCGGGATCTCGCTGCGCTTCCCGTCCCAGCAGCGCGGCTTCCTGCACCGGAGCATGTGCTCGCTCTGCCTGACCACGCACCCCGGCAGCGGGGTCTCGCTGATGACCGCCCGCAAGACCGGCCCCGCCGGGCGCGACGGCAATTCGGTCGGCCTGTACATGTGCACCGACCTGGCCTGCTCGCTGTACGTGCGCGGGAAGAAGGCGGTGGCCTCGGGGGCCCGGTTCAAGGAGAGCCTGAGCACGGAGGAGCAGATCGCCCGCACGGTCGACAACCTCCACGCGTTCGTGACGAAGCTCTTCAGCTGAGCCGGAGCGGGTCCGGCCGACCCCCGCGAGGAGATCGCACAGGCCGGCGCTATTCTGGCCGCCACACCGGACACGGGGTGCCCCGCACGAGGGCTGAGATCACACCCGTCGAACCTGAACCAGTTAGCACTGGCGGAGGGATGTCTTCATGTCGTTGCCGCATGCCCGGGAGGACCGCGCCGCGTTCGGCGGGCGCATGCCCGCCGCCGCCGGCGATCTGCGCATCGAGGCGCACGGGATAGCCCCGGTCCCCGAGGACCGCCGTTACGGCGGGGCGGGCCGGCTGTTCACCGTCTGGTTCGCGCCCAACCTGACCATGACCGGCGTCTTCACCGGCACCGTCGGCGTCGCGCTCGGCCTGGACTTCGCGACGGCCCTCGCCGCCGTCGTGCTCGGCACCCTCGCCGGCGCCGCGCCGACCGCGTATCTGGGCACCTGGGGCAGCCGCACCGGATCCGCTCAACTACCGCTCGCCCGGCTGGCGTTCGGGCCGGGCGTGGTACTGCCGGGCGCGCTGCAGTGGCTGTCGTCCGTCGCCTGGGACGCCCTGATCGGCCTGTTCGGCGGGGACGCGCTGGCGCAGCTGTGCGGCTGGCCGTTCTGGCTGGGTGTCCTGGTCATGATGGCCGCGCAGGGCGCGCTCGGGGTGCTGGGCTACGAGGTGATCCACCGGCTCCAGACCGTGATGACCTTCGCCCTGGCCGCGGCCTTCGCCGTGCTCGCCACCAGGCTCCCTGCGCGGGGTGGACCCGGTGACCGCCTCGACCGTGCACGGCGCGGACCGGGCCGGGGCGTTCGTCCTGACCTGCACCATCGCCCTGAGCCTGGCGCTGTCCTGGGCGCCGTACGCGAGCGACTTCAGCCGCTACCTGCCCCGCGACACGTCCCGGACCCGCATGTTCTGGTGCGCGCTGGGCGGGATCAGCGCGTCCTTCGTGGCGGTTCAGACGATCGGGCTGTGGGGGGCCTCGGTCCTCACGGACCAGACCGCGCGCGGCGTGGACTCGCTGCTCGGCGGGGGTGCGCTCGGAGCGTTCGGGCTGCTCGCGGTGGCGCTGGCCGCGCTGTGCAGCAACGCGATGAACGACTACAGCGGTTCGCTCGCGTTGCAGACCATGGGGGTACGCCTGCCGCGCCCGGTGGCCGCGGCGCTCGCCGCCGCCCTGGGGTTCCCGCTGGTGCTGTGGATGCACGCGGCGGACACGACGGCCCGCTTCCAGAACGTACTGCTTCTCGTCGGCTACTGGATCCCCGGCTTCGTGGCGATCGTCTCCGTGGACTGGCTGGCGCGCGCCCGGGCCCGGCGGGGCGCGCCCGTCGACCTCGCGGCCGAGCACGACCGGCCGCGCCCCTGGTGGCCGGCGCTCGCCGCGTTCGCCGCGGCCTTCGCGGCGGCGGTGCCGTTCATGAGCACCGGCCTGTACGTGGGCCCGGTGGCCGAGGCGCTGCACGGGGCCGACCTGGCGTACGGGGTGGCGTTCCTCGCGGCGCTCGTGGTGTACGCGCCGCTGCGGCTGCGACGGGCGCGCTGACGGACTCCCAGGTCATGCCCGCCTCGGCCAGCCGTTCAGCACCGCCGGGGCCGGTGATCAGGGCGCGCCGCTCGTCCACCGGGGTGTCCAGGAGCGCCCGGTGCGCGGTGAGCACCCGGTCCTCGTCCGGAGCGGTCGCCCGGTCCGGATGGTGGCGGCGGTCCAGGGCGTACCGGAAGAGCGCGCCCTGCTCGGGCCTGGCCGGGTCGGGGGAGGCGTGCACCAGGTTGAGCACATCACCGAAGCGGAAGCCCCGGGACGCGGTGTCGTACTTCAGCAGGGCGCGGGACGTGTAGAGCCTGCGTACGGCGTCGGCGACGCCCCGCTTCACGGGCTGCGGTACCTGGCGCCCGTACGTCGCGATCCAGTGCGCGAGCAGTTCACCGGGCTCGTCGGCACGTTGGAGCACCGCGTCGATCACGGACCGGTTGGAGGGTCCGGTGCGGGCCCCGGCGGCGAGCCTCGCGCGTACGTACGCGGCGGCGCCGACCAGGGACGCGGTGCGCGTGTTGCCCTCGCCGCGCAGCCAGCGGAGCAGCCCGGCCGTCCACACGGGGTGCTCGACGGCGAGGCGGGCGACGAGGGCGGCGTACCGGTCGTCGCGGTCCTCCCCCCTCTCGTAAAAGGTCTCCTGGGAGACGAAGTTGCCGACGGCGAGGAGGAAGAGCTCCTCACGGGGCTCCCGGAAGAAGGCCGGGCCGCCCTCGTACGTTCGGAGGTCCCGTGCGGTGGAGCCGGGTACGGACCGGGTAGCGGTCAGGTGGCGCGCGGCGGCCGAGACATGCGGGGCCACCAGCATCTCGGACCAGACCTTCGAGATGCGTCGGGAATGACGAGGCAGTGAATCCCCCTGGATCAGGCAGTGTTGTGGACGCGCGCGCCCGGCGAGATCAAGGAACATGGCGGCGGCGTCACTTGGGTTTCGGAAGGAAGTAGCCGCAGCCGGGCGCATCGCCGGGCGCGGGCGCGCCGGAAACGTACAAGACCCGCCGAGGGGCGCACCACCGAATTACCGCGCGCCGGCTTCAACGGGTCAGGGACCGGCGGTGGCCCACCTGTCCCAACGCTCCGTCCGTCAGGGCATCCTGGCCGTTCCCGTCGGCGCGCACTGCATCTGCTTCTCCGAGGGGATCTCCCCGCACACGCTCATGGAGTCGAGCGGCGCATCCTCGGAGACCCCGAGCATCTTGGTGTACGAGTCGTGCTCGAAGCGGATGAAGGCGTCCAGCTCCATCCCCCGGGCGTCCTTGATGATCACCTTGTCGCCGACGGCCCCGCCCTCGATCCGCCCCCAGACCGCCTGGCAGGCGGCGCTGTAGCGCAGTTCGATCTGCATGCCGCGCAGAAAGGTGCTCTTGGCGGTCTTCGCGTCCCACTGGCACTCCATGGCCTGGGGATCGTTGCGCCAGCAGGTGTCCGACGTGCACTTGACCTTGATGTCCCCGGCGCCCGGGACGAGGTCCGCGCCCTGGCCGCTCGCCTTCTTGCTCTCGCTACGGCTCGTAGCGGCGTCCGGGCCCTGGTCCGCTCCCGTGAGGTACGGGGAGAGCAGCCCGGTCGCCACCGAGCCCATCAGGGCGCCCGCCGCGATGTAACCGATCACCGCGCACCGCCGCCGCCATGGCACCCCGGGCCGCCGGCCCGGCGTCCGCGCCCGGACGGCCGGGTCACCGGCGGCGGGACGCGTGGCCGCGGGCCGGTCCCGGCCGCCCGTCGCCGGCACCGGGTCCGCGACCGGCACGCCTGCCCTGGCCAGCAGGTCGAGCAGGGGTTCCGGCGGTGTGCCCGCCACGGCGGCCAACTCCTCGACCGCCACGGGGGTCGGCAGCTGCTTGCCGTTGAGAAACCTCTCCCACGAGGAGCGGCTGTAGTGCGTACGGTCGGCCAGCCCGCCGAAGCTGAGCTGGGCGGCCTCCTTGATCCTCCGCATCTCCGCGCCCAGTTGTGCGCGGACCGCTGCCGTGGCATCCGGTGCCGGGTTCGTCGGATCCGACTTCGCGTTCGACATGCAAGACCCCCCTCGTCATGTGCGCCCCACGCGTCGTCTCCTCCCCCGGACCGACGCGGCGCGAGGGACAGAATAGATCGGGCGTACGACGGCCCCGCAGCAGCTCAAGCGCGTGGCGCGGCGCTGATTCCGGCCTGCCTGCCCTACCGGCGGCCGACCTCTTCCGGGCACCCGCGAAGGTCTGCGCGGGTTGCCAGGAAACCGTGCGCGCAATGCCAACTTGCCCACGGCGGCGGGGGCGTCGGCATCCTCCTCGCGGAAACGGCGCTCCGGCTGGGGCCTGTCTGACCATTCCCGTCTGCAGGGCGGCGCCATGCAGACGGGAATGGTCAGACAGGCCCGAGGGCCGTCAGCCTTGCCGGTCTTCTCCGGGGGCGGACCTGCCGAAGAGGCGGTCGATCCAGCGGGTGACGTCGGGCAGGGACGCGGACAGAACGCCGCGGTGGTCGGCCTCGGGGTAGGTGAACGAGGTGACGTGGACGCCGTTCGCCCGCAACTGCGCGTCCAGGGCGGCGGTCCAGGCGGGCTGGATCACCGTGTCCTTGCCGCCCTGCGCGAGCAGCACGGGAACGCGCGGGGACAGCCGGCCCGGCTCGTTGTCGGCGAGTGCCCGGTCGAGGGCGGTGAGGTCGGCGTCCTCGCGGAAGATCTCGTCGCTCCTCAACGAGCCCCAGGAGTCGGGGGCACGGAGCTGGGCGCTGCACATCCGGTCCGCGTCACCGGCCACCGCCAGGGCTTTCGGCGTGAACAGCCGCTCGTCGGGCATGGGGCTGACGGTCTGGGCTCCGCGCACGATCAGCGGGAAGAAGTCGCTCACCCCGGCGAGCGGTTGCCGGCGCAGCGCGGGCACAGCCGTGCTGAGCTGGGACCCCGGCGCCAGCGCGGCCGCGCCGATCAGGCGCAGCTCCGGCGTCCAGCGGTTGGCGAGGTCGGCGGCGAAGACGGCCGCGTGGCCGCCCTGCGAGTGGCCGTACGCCACCCACTCGTCGCTCAGGTGGCGGGAGAGCTGGTGCGCGGCGCGGGTCAGGTCGGCGGCTGCCCGGGCCTCTGCCTCACCGACGAGGTAGCTGTGCGTGCCGTCCGTACCCAGGCCCTGGTAGTCGGTCCGGGTCACCGCGTATCCGCGGGAGACCCAGGGTGCGACGGTGTCCTGCAGCGACTGGAGGTAGTCGTGCACCGGTCCGTTCGCGCTGTCCCGCGACGGGGCGCAGGCGTCCGCCACGCCCGTCGTGCCGTGCAGCCAGGAGAGCACCGGCCGGCCGCCGGCCGGGGGCCGCCCGTGCGGGATGGCGACCGTGCCGGAGACGGCCACCGCCTTGCCCTGCGGGGTCACTGAGCGGTACAGCACACGCCAGTTGTCGGCGCCCTCGAAAGCCGCGACCCCGGTCAGCCGCTGGGCCCGGATGAGCGTGCCGTGTTGTCCGTGCTCCACCAGTCCCCGGGGCGCGTGATAGAAGGCCTCGCCCCTCGGCCCCGATGGGACGCCGGACCCCTCGTGGGCCGCCGCCACGGATGGTGTCGCGGTGAGAAGCGCCGCGAGGACGCCGGACGCGCAGCAGGCTGCGATCGTCCTGGCCGTCCCCGAGTACCTGTGTCGCACAGCCATGTGGATCTTGGGCCTCTCTCCTGGGAATCGCCTTCGCCGGTCCCGCGCGGCGCGCCTGCTCGGCGCACCGGCCCGGAACAAGCTCTGAATGATGATTCACCACTTGCTCCGCCCGCCGCAAGACCCTGCGGCGGCCAGGGCCGCGCGTGACCGGACCGGACCGGGGACACGGGCGCCCCGAAACGCCGGAAGGGCGGCTCCGGACCTTTCCGGAACCGCCCCTCGAAGACCCGTGACGACGAGTCGGCGCGCGCGCTCAGTGGTGACCGTGGGCGGTGCTCGACGCACCGCTGAACAGCCGTGCGACAGCCCGGAACGGCAGCGTGACCACCGTGGCGATGGCGCCGCCGATGGAACGGAACACATCCGCGATCGCCTTCAGCATGGCTACTCCTCTGCTCGGTCGCACCCCTCCGTCGGAGTGCCGCGGTCCTCTGTCTGCGACCGCGTACCCGGGCTCCCGGCGGAAAAACGCCAGGGCCCGGCGCCGGACAACGACCAAGGGCCGGTTTCGAAACTTCCGAAACCGGCCCTGATCTGCGACTGCATCCAGTCGGGACGACAGGATTTGAACCTGCGACCCCTTGACCCCCAGGAGTAGGAGTCAAGGGTACTTTCAGGATTTTACAGACTTTATCCGTGCGAAAGTTGTGCGTTGAAGTATGTGCCGTGCGCCGCCGCGCGTAGCGTGTGGTCCCCAGTTGGTCCCCACTCAGCCCATTCCCAATGTCCGGCCGAACCCTGCGCGAGCGCCTCAGGCCGCTTCGAGATCTCGCCCCTTCGACAGCCCATGGAGTCATCGGGTTGGCCCCGGCCGGTTCGCAAGTCTTGTAGCGGTCCACACCAAGTTGCGAGCTCGGCCCCTCCACTGCTCCTTGAAGCACTGAGCCACGAGACACCGCTACCCCTTCCGGACACCGAAACGGAGCTTCGTTGAACCGGCTAAAAACGCCGCTCCGTCGTAGAACGTGCTTTCCGGCAACACCGACAGCGCGAGGCAATTACGTGCACGGCACATTGGTCCCCAGCTTTGGTCCCCAGACCTACGCCACCCGTCAACCGACGCAGACGATCGTTGAGAGAAGCACCGGTTTAGCCAACCGTCGAGCGTCGCAACCCACGTTCCCGGCCTCGCCACGCCCGCCGCAACCGCGCCCGGCCTTGCGCCGATGACCGCCGCAGAGGAGACCAGGGCCGACATCATGGCCACCAGAGCCAGCACGACCCGCCCTCCCGTCGACACTCAGGCGGCGAAGAAAACCACATCCTCGAAGTCCGCGAAGAAACGCTCCGCATCCTGAGGCGCCACTGACTGAAGGCCCGGTACGGCGCCGGTCGACGGGTCATGCGGCCGGCAGCGCATCCTCGGGGAGGCAGCCCCACCAACGACTGTTCGGCTGCACATACGTCAGAACGCCCCGGCCGAAGCGAGGGGGCGTCCTGATACGTACGGTGCGCGGGCTACGGCAGCAGGTCGCTCTGGCCAGCGCGCACACTTTGGGTGAAAAGCTCGTAGTCGGTGCGGGACACGAAGAGGATCTTGGCATCGGGGTCGCCAACGTCCACGGAGTCGCGCAGTGCGACTACGTCACCCATGATGGCCACCTCCAGGCAGTTGTTGCCGCCGCTGCTCAGCGCGCTCTTCGCCCAGGTGGCATTGGTCAGATCGGCAGTGCTCTTCATGATGTCTCAAAGTCCTTGATCATGTTCTCAATGTAGCGGCAGGTGGCCGTGGGATCGAGCGCCTGCTTGCAGAGGTCGGTGAAGGTGCGACCGTAGAGCTCGACGTCCTTATCTTCCTCCAGGTAGAGGCTGGTTGTCTTCGTCTCAACCACACAGACGGGCGAGCCCATCGGGAATTCTAGAAGTTGAAACGAGCCATCCGGAGCCGCGTGCGCACCTGCACTGTAGGGGAGCACTTGGATCGTGACGTGCTTCCGCTGTTCCATGACTTTCAGTAGCCACTGGAGCTGATCGCGCATCACAGCGGGCCCGCCTACGACACGCCGCAGAGCACCTTCGTCGATGACGCAGGTCAGGCTCAGCGGGTTCTCACGCTGCAGGGCCGCCTGCCGCGCCAGCCGCAGCGCCACGAACCTCTCGACTTCCCGCTCAGTGCTCCACACCGCACTTCGCTCCACGACAGAGGTCGCGTAGCGCTCAGTTTGAAGCAGACCGGGTATGACCTGGACGAAGAAGACGTCCGCGCTCGTCGCCATGCCCTCAAGGTTCAGATAGTCCTCGAAGTCGTCCGTGATCGCGTCCGGGTACTCGTCTAGCAGGTTCGTGCGCTTCGCTGGGGCGGCGAGAGCGGCCATGTGCCTCACCTTGGCCTGGGTCGCTTCGCTCTCCACGCGGTACACGGCGAAGAAGGCGGTCAAGCCCAAGCTGTTGACCTGCTGCTTCCCGTTCTCAATCTTTGACAGTGCCGACTTCCCAGCGATCCCGAGTCGCTCTGCGGCCTCTTCCCCCGACAGCCCCGCACTGATGCGGAGCGACCTCAACGCCGATCCGAACCGGCGGCGGTGAATGTTGGTGCGACCTTCGCTCACGACAAACCTCCCTGGCATCGCAGGGTACCGGTGCGAGGCGCAGGCATATGCCAGTTCCCGCGCAACCTCGACGATCTAGCAACATTCGCTTGCGAGAAACGTTGCTAGTGCTTCATCGTTGCTCGTGCTGGAGGGTTTCGCGGCCCCCAGTGCCTCGGCGTCTCGCGCCCAGGACGTCATGTCCTGTCATGCGCGTCCAGGCACGCAGTCGCCGAGTTCTGCAATGTCGACGTTCTGACATGAACCTTTCGCGTGAGACAGGCGCAGGAGAAGCTATGACGCATCCCCCGAGCGACCAGGCCAATGTGCCCCTCGTCGACCCGGTCACCGCGACCTTGATCGCCAACAGAGCTCTCTCGCGGCAGCTCGGCACCACGACGCTCTCAGAGATCGAGGCCGAGGCCACCGCCCTAGAGGGCCAGCTCCGACAGTTCTTAGGTGCTCTTCCCAAGGACAAAGAGGAGGCTGACGCGCAGCACCGGCAGGTCCAGTCACTGCTTAACAGCGTGCCCGGTGGCACCGACTCCGACTTCGCGTTCGCTTCCTGGAACCGGGTCCGGGATCTAGCACGAGCGCTTCGGCGGCACGTCGAGCAGTACGCCGAGCGCACTTCGAACGAGAGCCTGAAGCTGCCGGCCGAGGGACGCGGTGCTCACGTGGACGCTGATGGCTCGGCGGCCACGCACGGCCGATTTGCCACCCCTGCGACCACCGGGGAAGGCGCCGCATGACCACGAGGGCCGCCTCTAGGGCTACCAGCTACCGCAGCCGGGGAAGAACTCCCTTCGGTGCGCCGGGGCTGGAGCGAGATCAGCGGGCCGCTGCTGCGGAGACCGTGCTGCTCGTGCTGGGCGAGGACTCCCCCCTGCCAGAGAGCACCACCGACGTGGAGGACCTCGTCCTGCGACTGCGGGGCCACGTCAAGCACCTCGGCCCCCTGGCCTCGCCGACCGAGCCGGCCCTGCGGCGGGCGCAGCAGATCTGTTCGGAGAGCATTCCCGACGGCTACATGCCCGGCCGCGTCCATCTCGTCAAACTGGCCACGGCCACCCAGCAGCTCCTCGCTGTGGCGAGGAACGACAGCACCGTCACCGTGAAGTCGCCGCGCCGACGACGGTGGCGGAAGCCGCCGATGAACGTCATGCGAGGCGCCGTATTCGCCCTGGCCCTCGCCGCTCTGGTGCTTGCCGCCTCGGTGCCACGCAGGTGACCGCTACCGGCGCTGCCCTCGTTGTGCTCATCCTCGGCCCGACGGCCTGGCTGGTCATCTGCGATGGCCGCGCGCGCAGCCACCACTCCCAGAAGCGATGCCCCTTACGGAGATTTCTACGATGACGCGTCCACGTATCGAGCAATACGGCCTGATCGGCGACCTGCAGACCAGTGCGCACGTCTGCGACGACGGATCGGTGGACTGGCTGTGCCTGCCCAGCTTCGACTCGCCGGCCGTATTCGCCCACCTTGTTGGTGAGGAAGAGCACGGCAGCTGGCGGATCGCGCCGACGGCGTCGGCCGACGAACCCGGCTGCGAGGTCGCCGCCGAACGCCGTTACATCGGCGATTCCCTCGTACTGGAGTCGGTCTGGCGCACGGCAGCGGGGACGGTTCGTGTCACGGACTTCATGCCGCCGCGTGAGTGCGAACCGCAGGTGATCCGGATCGTCGAGGGCCTGACGGGCACGGTGACGATGCGCTCAACCATGCGCCCACGTTTCGGCTACGGCCGCGTCCATCCCTGGGTCCACGAGGTCGACGGACGCATGGTCGCCGAGGCCGGCGCGGCAGCACTGTGGGTGGACACCGGTGCCGAGCAGGTTGAGAAGGACGGCGTGATCGTCAGCGCCTTCACCCTCTCCGCCGGAGAGACACAAGCGTTCGTGCTGAGCTGGTGCCCGTCGCACGCCCCCGCTCCGGCCGTGCCGGATCCGGAGGCAGCTCTCGCCGCGACGCTGGGCTACTGGGCGGACTGGACACGACAGTGCTCCTACGAGGGACCGTATCGGGAGGCCGTGGTCAGGTCGCTGATCACGCTGAAGGCGATGACGTACGCGCCCAGCGGAGGCATAGTCGCGGCGCCGACCACGTCGCTGCCCGAGGAGATCGGCGGCAGCCGGAACTGGGACTACCGCTACACCTGGCTGCGAGACGCCGCGACAACCCTGGGCGTACTCCTGGGGACCGGATACGTGGAGGAAGCGCAGGCGTGGCGGCGGTGGCTCCTGCGTGCCGTGGCCGGTGACCCGCAGAACTTGCAGATCATGTACGGGATCACCGGCGAGCGTGATCTCCCGGAGCGGGAGCTGCCGTGGCTGCCCGGGTACGAGGGATCCGCCCCCGTACGAGTCGGCAACGGGGCGGCCAGTCAGCTCCAGCTCGACATCTACGGCGAAGCGATCGAGACGCTGCACCTCGCTCATCAGAGCGGGGTCGCCCACTGCGCCGACACCGCAGTGCTGCACCGGCGTCTGATCGAGACGTTGGCGCGGCGTTGGCAGGAGCCCGATGAGGGGATCTGGGAGATCCGCGGCCGGCGGCGGCACTTCGTGCACTCAAAGGTGATGGCCTGGGTGGCAGTGGACCGCACGATCCGCCTGGTCGAGGCCGGCGCCCTCGACATGGACCTGGTCGCCCTGTTCGAGTTGCGGGCCGCGATCCACCAGGAGGTCTGCGAGAAGGGCTTCGACCCCGTACGCAACACGTTCACCCAGTCCTACGGCTCGAAGGAGCTGGACGCGGCGACTCTGTTGATTCCCGCCGTGGGCTTTCTGCCTGGCGATGATCCTCGCGTTGTCGGCACCGTGGACACGGTCCGGCGCGAGCTGGGCACCGCCGACGGGCTCGTGTGCCGGTACCCGACCTCGGGTGACACCACGGGGGTGGACGGCCTGGCCGGTGACGAGGGCGCCTTCGTGCTGTGCTCCTTCTGGCTCGTAGACGCATTGGCGCTGACCGGCCGCATCGACGAAGCGACCCGGCAGTTCGAGTATCTGCTCACCCTGGGCAGTGATCTCGGGCTTCTCGCCGAGGAGTACGACCCGGTCGCGAACCGCCAACTCGGCAACTATCCGCAAGCCTTCAGCCATGGCGGAGTGGTCAACAGCGCCAGGCTCCTCGCCCGTCTCACCGCACAGTCCGGGTCCGGCATCAGTGTCCCGGTCCCCGCATCGGGGGCCGCACGAACCTCTCCTAGCCGAGTCGGGTGCGGCCCTACCGGCCGGATCGCAACGGCCACGACTGCCCAGCACGCCTGATCGCCCCGACCCCTGACGAGGATTCCCATGCCTGACAGCGCCGTTCCGGAACGGCCGGCGGTGGCCGGCCATCGCAGGGGCCGCCCTTCGCGCGTAGACCCGCTCACCCTGCGCCGCACCCGCCGCGCCGTTTTGGTGCCTCTGGTGGTCCTGGCCTCCGTGCTCACCGCTGCTTTATCCGCTCGGTCGGTCTCCGTAGTGGGAACGGGCTGGGCGGTGGTGGGCCTGGGCGTCGGGCTGGTCGTGGTGGTGCTGGTGGCCGCCCGCGCGGCCCGTACGGTCGCGGCCTCCGTGCACACCACGGTGACCGAGGCACGTTCCGAGACGCTCGCAGCGGTCGACGGTGCGGCGGCGGCTGTGGAGAAGTCACTGCGATGGTCGGTGGAGGAGCTGTGCCGAGGAGGGCGCCCGCCCGTCCCGGAGATGCACTCGCCCCGCCGTGACGACCCGAACACCGGAGTCCTCGACATTCTGGGCGCGCTGCAGGTCCAGGCGATCACATCGCTCGTGCGTGTGCACGACGAGTCGCAGTCCTCCCTGCTGCTGGAAGTTCTGCGCCTCCTCGCCCAGCGCGAGCACGCTCTGGTCGGCAAGGCACTTGAGGCGCTGACTCAGCTGGAGAAACTGACCGACGACCCGGAACTGCTGCACACCAGCTTCCAGATCGATCACCTCGTGACGCGGCTACGCCGCCACATCGAGAGCACCGCCGTGCTGGGCGGACGGTCCCTTCGCAGCGCACGCCGACCCGTGCCGCTCGCCACCGTGCTGCGCGGCGCGGTGTGCGAGGTGCTCCAGTACCCGCGCGTGAGCGTCGCTGCCGGTTCCGTCGGCGCCGAGATCGGTCTGCCCGGCCATGTCGGGCCGGACCTCACGCACCTGCTGGCCGAGCTGATCGAGAACGCGCTGGAGTGCTCCGATCCGGCGACGAAGGTGACGGTGCGCGCGCAGCGGGTCGCCGCCGGGCTGGCGATCGAGGTCGAGGACCGGGCCGTCCCCATACATCCGCAGGTCCGGGACCAGATGAACCACCTGCTCGCAGCACCGGACCGGGTGGACGTCAGCAACCAGGTCCGGGCCGGACAGCTCGGCCTCCTGGTCGCCGCGAAGATCGCCCAGGCGCACGGCATGACCGTACGCCTGCAGGAGAACGTCCTGGGCAGCACGACCGCGCTGGTCGTCGTACCGGACCAACTCCTGGTCCCCCTCCCCTCCGTCCAGGACCCC
The DNA here is from genome assembly GCF_049844595.1 of Streptomyces sp. DT224. NCBI lineage: Bacteria > Bacillati > Actinomycetota > Actinomycetes > Kitasatosporales > Streptomycetaceae > Streptomyces > Streptomyces sp. DT224. Next base: position 80,312 of record NZ_JBNCLI010000012.1, on the reverse strand, counting down.
GGCGTGTCACCGAGCGTTGCTCGCCCCTCTGTGGTCCCGCCTCCGGCAACGCACACTCCCGCGCACGCCGTCGCGCAGGCGCGGATATCCCAGGGGTCAGACGGGTCGGCGGGTCCCCCCGCGCTGCCCACTCGAAAGCGTGCGGCCGAGGCGTTGGGCCGCCTGCCCGAGCGGGAGCGTGTCACGGCGTCCCCACCGACGCCGGGGATCGCAGGAGCCTTCCATGCCGGCCTGAAGGCCGGCACGAATGCCGACTCCCCTCCCGCGTCGACGCAGCAGACCGGCCCCTGAAACGCGCGCCCTCGCCCCGCCGCTGCCACCCATCAACATCCGCCCTTCCCCCTGGAGTGATTCCTATGAACACCCGCCCCGAGATGTCCTCTCACAAGGCCGCGGCCCACGAACAGCAGGACGACATGGCCTGGATGCTGCGACAGTTCGTCGCCGACACCGCAGGCGTCACGCACGCCGTCCTGCTGTCACGAGACGCACTTCGGCTGCTGGACAGCGACATCGAGAAGGACTGGGCGGACCAGCTGTCGGCCGCGGTCGGCGGCCTCGCCTCCCTCGCGGCGAGCATCCCCGGCCCGAACAACACGAGGAGCCCCGCCGGGCAGATCATCGTCGAGCGGGGCGACTGCCTTCTCTTCGTTCAGAGCGCCGGACGCAGCGCACTCTTCGGATCCCTGCCCGGCGGCGCCGTGGAGACGGTCCTGGCCGTCGTCGCCACCACGGACGCCGAGGCCGGCGCCGTCGGGTTCGCCATGGGACGCCTGATCACCCGGTTCGCGCCGTACATGCTCGTTCCCGTCCGCGCCGACGTGGGGGCTGAGGTCCAGTGACCGAGGACAGCCGTGAGGAGTACGTGCGGGCGTACGCCCTGACGGGCGGGCGCACCCTGCCCCGGCACGTCCTCGCTCTGGAGACCGTGGTGGTCGTGGGGCCGGGCCGCCCCGGGCCCGCGCACGGCCACGAGTACGAGGAGATCCTCGCCCTGTGCCGGGAGCGCCGACGTTCGGTGGCGGAGCTGGCGGGCGTGCTGGCCCGCCCGGTCACGGTCGTGAAGATCCTCGTGTCGGACCTCCTGGACGGCGAAGCACTGACGCTCCCCTTGACCACGCCGTACGACGCAGCCGGCAGCGAGGCGGGGCCTCCCTCTACGCAGCTGCTGGTGGCCCTCGCCGCCGGTCTGAAACGCAGGTGGCCGGATGCTGACACCTATCGACGAGCCGGGTGAACCGACCATGCATCACAAGGAGTTACCCAGCCGGGCCAGCGAGCCGACGGTGGTGAAGATCGTGATCGCCGGAGGCTTCGGCGCTGGCAAGACGACCGCCGTTGGCGCGGTGAGCGAGATCACCCCGCTGAGCACCGAGGAGTACCTGACCCAGGCGAGCGCGGGCGTGGACAGCCTGGCCGGGGTCGAGTGCAAGAGGACCACCACGGTGGCCTTCGACTTCGGCCGACTCACCCTGCCCGACCCGCCCATGCCCATGGAGCTGTTCCTGTTCGGCACACCCGGTCAGGACCGGTTCGGTTCTCTGTGGCACGACCTCTCCCGCGGCGCCGTCGGCGCGGTCGTCCTCGTCGACACCCGACGCCTCGAATCCAGCTTCGCCCCCGTCGACTTCTTCGAGCGCCTCCGCCTGCCCTTCGTCGTAGCGGTCAACGAATTCGACGGAGCGCACCGCTACCAGCCCGACCAGGTCCGCGCTGCGCTCGGCCTCGCCCCCCACGTCCCCGTGGTCACCTGCGATGCCCGGACACCCGCGCACGTCGCCGGTGTCCTGCTGACCCTCATCGACCATGCCATGCGGTCCACACCCACGAGGCAGGATGCCTGATGTCATCTCACCCCACCAACGCCCTCCTCGCGCCCCCTTCACTGCCCCGGCGCGCCACGGGCGACGCCGGACGCGGACCGTTCGCCCTTCCCGCTACCGATGCCCCCGCTCCGCAGAGCGCGCACGCCGAACTGGTCGAGCGCTACACGCTGTTGGACCGCCTGGGCGTGCCCCTCGCGGGTAGCGACGACTACGACGCCATCGCCCGCGACATGGCCCGTCGGGCAGGGTTCGCGTACGGGTTCGTCAACCTGTTCCTGGGCAAACAGACGTTCATCGGCCTGCACCAGCCGGACCCGGGCAGCGGGTACGTGGTCGTCGGCCGCACGATGAGCCGCGACCACGGCTGGTGCCCCGAGGTGATGGACCGCAAGAAGGCCCTCCCGCTCCCGGACGTGCACGCCTCCCCCCGGTTCAGCGGCAACGCGGTCGTCGACGCGGTCGGCATCCGCGCCTACTTCGGAGCACCGCTCAAACACGAGAGCGGAGTCGTGATCGGCACGGTCTGCGTCATCGACCCCGAACGGCGGCCCCTGAGCGACGCGACGCGGATCAGGGACATCGTCATCGACACCGGTGCCCAGGTGATGGAGGACATGACCCGCCCGCCCGCCGCTCCCTTCCACACCCTTCACAGACCGTAGGCCACCGCCACTTCACCGGGGATTGGAGAGGACCATGACCGCGACCACAACGCCTCCGCCGACGCTGCGCCCGCTTCTCAGCGTCCGCCACGAACAGCTGTGGAACGCGGCGGACGCCTTCGCGGACGACCACGTCGCGCCTCGTACCGCACGCATGGAGGCTGCCCCGCGAAGGGTGGAGCGCAAGATCGCCGACCTGATGGCCGCCCGCCGGTGGTTCGCCGTCACCGTCCCATCAGCCTTCGGCGGCATGGGGTACGACCACGTCGCCAGGACGATCCTCATCCACCGCATCGCCCGGGTTTCCGGAGCGGCGGCGGCCATCCTGCAGGCCACCCTGATTCCCGTCGGCGCGATCATGAACTTCGGCACCGACGGGCAGAAGCAGCGCTGGCTGCCACCGGTCGCGGACGGGTCCGGGCTGCTCTCGATCGCCGTGACGGAGCCGTCCGCCGGCGGGCACATCGGCGGCATCGAAACCTTCGCCGAACGGGACGGCAGCGAGTGGGTCATCACCGGCGCCAAGGCGCACATCGGCAACAGCCATCTCGCGAAGGCCCACCTCGTCGTCGCACGGACCGACGACGGGGTACGCGCGGACAGGGCCCTGACCGCTTTCATGGTCGAATCCGGCCGCCCAGGCATGTCCGTCGCGGCCCACAGCCCCGGCCTGGGCCTGCGCGGCTTCTCCGCCGGCCGTCTGGACCTCGACCACGTCCGCGTCCCCGACGACAACCGCGTGGGCGACGTCGGTCAAGGGCTCGACGCGGCGCAGAGCAGCAGCATCCTGTACGGCCGGCTCAACTTGGCCGCACTCAGCCTCGGCCTCCACGAGGCCGCCCTGGCGACCACGACCGCGTACCTCAAGGCGCGCCCCCGGTACGGAAGCACACTGTCCGACCACCCCGTGCTGCGAGGCCGGATCGGCGGCATGGAAGCGCGCCTGCGCGCGGCACGGACGCTCGCCTACCAGGCCGCGTGCTGCCTCGACCTGGGACTGCCCTGCGACCCCGACCTCATCACCGCCAAACTGCTCGGCCACCAGTGGGCCGCCCAGTCCGTTCAGGACGCGATGGAACTGCACGGCGCCAACGCCCTGGACACCGGATACCCCCTGCAGCGCCTGTGGCGCGATACCCAGCACCTCTACCCGCCTGCCGGAACCGGCGAGGTCCAGCGCATACGCCTCGCCGAGGAAGCCCTGGACGAATACCCGCAGCAGTGGTCAGAGCGCTTCGCCACCCACCCGGGCCCAGCCACCCTGTGAACCGCGGCGCACGGCACTTCGCCAACCCATCCGAGAAGAGACATCCGTGACCTTGCCCATCCGGGACAACACACCGATCACACCCTTGAGGCCGGCACTGCAGAACGTCGCCAAGCACCTCATGGACAACCTGAGCCCACGGGAAATCGCCGCGCAGGGCGGCATGCACTACGAGACCGTCCGCAAGTACATTCGCGAGCTGCGTGCGAACCTCCACTGCCCGCCCCGCTGCAAGACGCACGTCGTGATGCATATGGCACTGACCGCTGAACAGATCGCTCCGCCCAAGACACTGCGGCCCGCTCCCGACCTCGACGCCCAGCAGCAGCTCCTGCTCAACGCGGTCGCGACGCACAGTGCCCCCGACGAAGTTGCGCTCGCCGCCAAGATCGCCCCCGCCGATTACCGAGCCGCGGTCGACGCGCTGCTCGACGACACGGGCACTGCCCATGTCATGGAGCTCGTCGTCCTCGGGCACGCCTGGGGCCTGCTGGGCGCCCAGCAGGCCAACACGGTGAAAGGCCAGGCAGACCAGTGACAGCATCCGCATCGCCCGCCACCGAGGCGTCCTACTCCGGGGACGTTCACGGGGTACGGCCGCCCGTGTACGAGATGCGTCCTCTTAGCACCGACGCCGAGCGCGCCGAGGCCGCGGCCCTCGTCCAGGATCGTCAGCGCTGGCTCACGCAGCGCGGCCTGGCGGTGCCCACCCTTGTCGATGTCCCGGCGATGTTCCGAGACCCGCAGACGCCGGCAACGGGGCTGTTCGAGGACGGGCTGCTGCTGGCCTGCATGATCCCGCGGGTCTTGGACGACCTCTGCTGGGGCACGGGGCCGTGCCTCTTCCTGGACCGCATCCACACCCTCCCGGGCCACCCTGACGGCCTCGCCCGGCTGCTCACGCTCTGGGCCTCCGATTGTGCCGCCCGGCTTGACGTGCCGCTCGTCCGGGCAGAGATGCTGGTCCTCGGTGACCTCTTGGCCGAGCCCCTTGCTGGTCTGCTGCGTCGGCTTGTCGACCTCGGCTGGGATCTGCGCGGTGCGGGCCCCGGACGAAATGGCGATCGAGTCGCCCGCCTCGACCTCCGAGCCGAGCACCGATCCGGCCTGAGCGCACTGATCGGCTGCCACGTCGAGCTGCACCCGACCTCAATCGGGCGGGTTAGCCAGTGAACGCCATCGAGCCCCAGCGGCCGGACCTCGCCCGCGAACTCATCGTCCGCGCAGCCCAGTCGACGGCCCGCCGGGCCCGGCGCATACGCAACCAGCTCGATGCCGATGCCGTCCAGCTCGGCCAGGACCGTCACGCCGATCACGCCGACGCCAAGGTTCTGCGCCGTGTCCTTGCCGAATTCGACTGGCCCGACCGCTGCCTCGTCGGCGTCGAAGCCTCGACGGCTGCATGGAACCTCGCTCTTCACGCGGACGACGATCCCGACCTGCAGCGTGCTGCCACCACCCTACTGAAGCGCGCGGTCCAGGACCGCGGTGCGTCCGTCACGCACTGGGCTCACCTCCACGACCGGACCCTGGCCAACAGCGGTCGCCTTCAGGACTACGGGACTCAACACCTGCTGACGTCGGCCGGAGTTGACCTGTGTCCGGTGCGCGAACCCGACTCCTTGGATCAGCGAAGGGCCTCCGTCGGGCTCCCTCCGGTTGCCGTAGCGCTGGAGGCGGTGCGCCGGCGGATCGCCTCGGTTCGCCTCGCCGGCGGCTTCGCAACTGTCCCACTCGCTCAGGTCGCATAGCGCCCATAACCGCCCCAAAATGGTTGGAGCCACGTATGTCGCATCACCCGGCAAGCCAAGCCATACCCTCCAGCGGCGCCGTCGGCGCCGATCGCCTTCGACACCTGGAGCAGGCCGCCTTACGCCACGACGTACCCGTGGAGGACGTGATCCTGATCGCGGTCAACCTGCACGGGATCAGCTCGGGGCACGACCGGCCCCGTGCCCGCGTCAACCTCCGGCTCACGCGACGCCCCGATGTCCCGTGGCAGATCATCGTCCCCCTGAACCGGCCGGCCAGCCCGTTCCACCTGCGCGGTGAAGAGTTGTGGCTGAACGGCGAGATGATCGCTCACGTCGAGCGGATCGACGCCGACGAGGCCGTCGGAGGCTACTTCCGCAACGACGGACGTGCCGCGACGCTCAACCCCAACGCCCGTAGTCGGTGCGTTGGTTGCGGGTGGTGCCCCAACACGTTGGAGGCTGCCGCCGACCCGAGGCTGCAGGAGGAGGAGGGACTCGATGACCTGCTTCGGGCACTGGGCGAGCAGCATCCCCGCCGCAACCTGGCCGAACTGACCGAGGTCACGGTCTCGACCGGCTGCTTCGAACGGGAGGGGGCCGCTCTGGCTCACCTGACCGCCCTTCGGCCGGCTCTGGAGCGGGCCGACGTTCAGGCGCGGATCGGGTTTCTCAGCTCGGTGCTGCGGAGCGATGAAGCGTTCGAGACGATCGCAGCGCAGGTGTCCCCCTTCGTGCTCAGGCTCACGATCGAGCACTTCACCCGGCGGGCCGCCTTGATGAAGGCCACCAAGGCGGATCTGCAGCCGGAGCAGATGCCCGACCTGCTGGCGCGGGCACGGGCCGCGGGGCTGGATACCTCCTACACGTACATCGTGGGGCTGGATCCGATGGAGGATCTCGTACGCGGGGTGGCCACTCTGTCGGATGTGATCAACGCGTTCCCGAACTTCCAGACGTTCCAGGCGCACACCGTGCTGATGCAAGGCATGCGGACGCCCGGCGCGGAGACGCTGGACTATTACCTGCAGGCTCGTACGTCCATCGAGCAGGCCATGGCGTCGACCGGCTTGAGGCCGGTGGGCTGGGAGTGCTACCGGCCATTGTGGTACTTCACGTACGCCGGAGAGGACCTGGTCGATGGCCTTCGTTGACCCGGTCGTTGACCGTGTGCGGGTCGAGCCCCTCGAAGCGAGCGTGGCGCAGCCGTGGGAGCCAGGCGACAGCCGGTTCGCGGTAGTGGTCGAGTCCCGCGGCGTGGCCGGGGTGTTCGGTCCGCTCGACGAACTGCCTGCCGCGCTCGTCGCCACACGGCTCGGGCAAAGCGCCCTGGGACACCCCGTGGCCGACCACAGCGGCCTGCTGCGCACGCTCCTGTCCGAACTGGGGCCACACGCAGCGGGGTTAGGGCGTTGGGCGGTGGGAGCGCTGGACTGTGCGGTGTGGGACCTGCACGGCCGGCTCGCCGACCTTCCAGTCGCGGCCCTGCTCTGTGACCGACCCGCGCGGCGCGTTCCGGTCTACGCCTCCTGGCTCTCCGTGGACCTGGCCTCGGCATCGGCGGCCGAGTCGGTGAAGGCCACCGCAGGTGAAGGGTTCGCCTTCACCAAATGGGCGCTGCGCGAAGCGGAGGCCAGCGAACTTGTACGGCTGGCCGAACGTACGGCGGCGTGGGCGAAGCACAGCGTGGCGGTGGACGCCCTGGGCACATGGGGCACCGTGCGGACCGTAGAGGTCGCGCGGTCGCTCACTCCGGATGCCGTGCGCTGGGTGGAAGACCCACTGCATCGAACCTCGCTGGACGCGTACGCGCGTCTGCGCGAGCAGGCGGCCGGACTACCGATCGCCGTCGGGGAGCGCCTCGCCCACCTGGAGGAGGCAGCCGAACTGCTGGAGAGCTGCCGACCGCAGGCGTTTACGTTCGACGCCGTGTGGTGCGGCGGCATCACCGAAGCGCGGGACTGGCTGGGTCTTGCCCTCGGCGCTCAGGTGCCCGTCCATCTACACGGTCGCGGATTCCTGCCCGCCGTGCACCTGGCTGCAGCATTCCCTCACATCGCCGGCGCGGTGGAGTACCAGATGGAGTGGGAGCCGCGCCGCCAACGGACCATGCGCGGCACGCTCAGGCCGGACGGCGGCCACGTTGCTCTTCCAGACCTGCCCGGTCTCGGAATGGAGGTGCTCCGGTAATGCCCATGCACACCGGTGAGCTCGCCGTTCACGGTCATCTGGAGCAGCGCGGGAACTCCGTACTGCTCGTGGTCGCCGAACGGCTGAGCGGACACGACACCTTTCTGTCGGCGACCCTGCGTCTCGAACACGAAGGGACCTCGGTCGACCTTCCCGTCAGGATCATGACGTTCGACGACGTCACCGTCCTGTCACCGCTCAAAGCGGCCCTGCCCCCGGGACAGGTCGGCGAGGAGTGGAGCGGAACGCTGCTACTGCCGCACGGAGCGCGTCCACCGACGATTCCCGACGACCTCGCGCGCGCAGCCGCCGAGGCCGGAGTCGACCCGAGCGGTTGGTCGCCGGCGGAAGCCCGCCAGATGCTGACCTTCCTCGGCGAAGCCGACCCCGGTGACGTACGTACGGAACGGATCAGCATGGTCATCGCGGCCCTGGCGACCCGGTCGTGAGCCTCGCGCAGCCCTTGCGGCTGGTGAGTCTCGACGTCGGATACACCCTGGGCGAACCCTCGGGGACGACGCTGACGCAGCACCTCATCGGGCTGTCACCGCTCACGCGCCAGGAGGCGAGAGAGATCGCCCATCGGACACTCCACGTCCTGGACCCCCGCAAGGACGCGGCGGGAACCAGGGCTCTGTGCGCAGCTCTGAACATCGCGCCGTCCGCGTTTCCTCATGACCACCGCTCGCCCAGCTTCGTCTTGTGGCCCGGCGCGGTGGAGGCGGTGGGCCGGATCGCCCGGGTGGTACCGGTGGTCACCTTGTCGAACGTGAGCCACTGGGACGAACGGGAGACCGACGTCGCAGCGCTACTCGCTCCCCACCTGCGGGCCCATCATCCCTCGTGGCGCCTCGGCGTCGCCAAGCCGGACCCGCGCGCCGTGCAGACTGTCGCCCGACTGCACGGCCACGATCCTGCGCAGGTGCTGCACGTCGGTGACAGCTTCGACTGCGACGTACGCGGTGCCCTGGCCGCGGGAGCCCAGGCTCTGTGGATCACCTCGCGCGCACCGTCCGCCGACGAACTGCGACTGATGGCCGAGCATCCCGGTCGGGTCACGGTCGTACCGGACCTCGCGCGCGCGGTCTCGCACATCGAGCGAGACCTTCCCTCATCAACCGCACACCACAGGAGCACCACCCCGTGACTCAGTTCGACACCACCGCCCCGTTCTACGCCGTCTATCGCCCCGGCATCCCGAAGGAGGCCGTCGACCTGCTCGCGCAGCGGATGGCCGGCCAGGGGCGCCGGGCCCTGCTCGATCTCGGGTCCGGCACCGGGCAGGTCCCCCTCGCCCTTGCCGACGAAGTGACGGAGATCGACGTCGTAGAGCAGGACGCCGGCATGCTCGGGGAGGCCGACAAGGCGCTCGCCGGGCTGCCGGTCACCGTCAGCCTGCACAACACCTCTGCCGAGGAGTTCACACCGCCCGCGTCCTACCGCGCCGACCTCGTGACGATCTGCCGCGCCTTCCACTGGATGGACCAGGAGAAGGTGCTGTCGCGGCTCGAAGCCATGACTGCGCCGGACGCGACCGTCGCGGTCATGGGTGACGGCAGCCTGTGGACCGCGCGCACCGAGTGGACCGACGCCCTGCGGGCCCTGATCCAGGAGTACCTGGGCCAGGACCGCAGGGCAGGGGTCGGCAAGAAGTACGCGGCGCACAACCGACCCTACAGCGAGATCCTCGCCGAGTCCGTGTTCGGACAGGTCGAGGAGCACACCATCGCGGTCGAGCGCCAGTGGGCCCCCGAGACGGTGATCGGCTACCTGTACTCGACCAGCTTCGCCGCCCGGCCGCTGTTCGGCGACCACGTCGACGAGTTCGAGGGCCGGGCACGCGCCCTGCTCGCCGAGCATGCCGCCGACGGGCAACTGATCGAGCACGCCACCTTCCAGATGGTCCTCGGCCGCCGCGGCTGACCCGACCCTCCCCCCTCCGCCGGGGCGGCAGCCGTACGCACCGCCCCGGCCCTGGCCTCACCCTCCTGAAAGGAGATCCGCCATGTCCCGAACTCTGTTAACCGATGACGAGCGGCGCCGGTTCATGACCGACGGTGTCCTCATCTGGCGCGGTCTGGTCCGCGGAACCGTCCTGGACCGGGCACGCACCCTCGTCAACACCTGGCTCAGCGAGGCGTACGACCCGGCGCGGCTCACCGCCTACACCGAGCGCAGCTTCGCCCCGGACCTGGAAGAGAACGCCGACGTCCTCGCCCTCTACCATCAAAGCGGCCTGGCCGATCTTGCCGGAGAGCTGCTGCAGCCCGCTGTCACCGCCCCCGTCACACGGGCACAGATCCAGATCCGGCTGCCGCACGGCGCGGAGCAACCCGTGAAGCGAATGCACGTCGACGGCGTCTCCTGCCCCCACCTCGAACCCCGGGACCTGCGGACGTTCACCTTCATCGTGGGTGTCGTCCTGGACGGCAGCGCCTCCGCCGACGCCGGTGCCCTGCACTACGTACCCGGCGGACACCACCGGATGGCCGACTACTTCGCCAACGACTGGGTCCTCGGGCAGGCGGCCCAGACCCCCGACGACATCGACGCCCAGGACGGCACCGCTCTCATCGCGAAGCCCGGTGACGTGGTCGTGATGCATCACCTCGTCCCGCACCGGGTCGGCATCAACACCAGCAGCACGCCCAGGACCATGGCGTACTTCCGCGTCAGCCACGCCCAGCACTCCGACCTCGCCCTGCGCGCCCTGTCGGACCCGTGGCTGGAGTACCCGGCGCTCGCACAGCTGGCACGTACCGGAAGCTCGTGAGGCAGAACACCGTGGACATTCTCACCCCGGCCCAGCTCCCCGAAGCAGCCCGTCTGCTGGCCGCCGGGCAGATCGTCGCCGTACCCACGCCCCGCTGGTACATGCTCTGCGTCCGAGCCGCCGACCCCGCAGCCACGAGCACGGTCTTCCGCGTCAAACAACGCCGCGTCACCAAGCCGCTGATGCTCCTGATCAAATCTCGGGCCACGGCTGCTGCCCTCTTCGACCTGAGCGGCGACGCCCGCCTGCTGGCCGGCCAGCTGTGGCCGGGGGACCTCGCGCTGCGACTGCCGTGGAAGCCGGATGCGCAACCCATCGCGGCGGTCGGCTCACCGGCCCTCGTCGGATGTCCCGCCGGACTCCTCGGCCAGCTCATCACCCTGGCCGGCGAACCGCTGGCCGCAGCCGCCTGCAGCATCTCCACCCCCGCCGCCAGTGACGCAGACCGTCCGGCGCTCACCGCCGGCCAGGTCGCCGACTTCGAACGCACTTCGAAGGCCGGGATTGCCGCGGTCGTCGACGACGGAATCTGCCCGCAGAGCCACCACATGACCATCGTCGACTGCCCCGCAGGCGCAGAAGCCCGTCTGCGGCGGAAAGGCACCGTTCACCCGCGAGCCCTCGAAGCCGCTCTCGCCCCTGCAGGAGGACAGCATGTGGGCTGACCTCGCCCGCCGCACGAACCGCGTGGTCCCCGACACCTCGGTGGCCGCCGTCGCGGACGCGCTCGACTACCTCTGCCTCGCCCAGCTCTACCTACGCGACAACCCGCTCCTCGCCCGCCCCCTGGGGCCCGCCGACGTCAAGACGAGGCCGGCCGGTCACTGGGGAGTGTGTCCGCCCGTCAACCGGATGCTCGCCGCCCTCGGCCCGCTCCAAGCCGCCGTTCCCGACGGTCATGAACTGCACGTTCTGCACGGCGCCGGGCACGCAGGCCCCTCCGCACTCGCCCACGCCTACCTCACCGGCCGCCTCGGCGACGCACACCCCGCCCTGCGCCAGAGCGCGGCTGGACTGAAGGAACTCGTCGCGGGCTTCCCCCTGCCCGACATCGGCGGAGAGATCACCCCGATGATCCCCGGCCACCTCCACACAGGAGGCCAGCTCGGACCGGCGCTCGCGATCGGGCAAGGCACCGTCCTCGATGCACCGCACCGGCTCACCGTCGTCCTGATCGGCGACGGCGAGTGCGAGACTGGCACGACCGCCGCCTCGTGGCTCGGCGCCCGAGCCCTCCACGGTACGGGCGACCACGGCACCGTCCTTCCGGTCGTCCTGCTCAACGGGCAGCGCATGGGCGGGCCGAGCCTGCTATCCACGCTCACCCGTGCCGAACTAACCGCCTACTTCACCGGCCTCAGCCACCGCCCCGTCTACAGTCACGGGACCGACATCGGCCAACTTCGCGCGGCCGTGGCCGAGGCGCTCGGCACGGCTCAGCCGCTGGGCCGTCCAGGACCGTCGAGCGTCCTGGTGCTCACCTTGGACAAGGGCCACGGCGCGCCTGCCCACCTGGCCGGCACCCCAGCCGTCCACAAAGCGCCGCTGCGCGACCCGGCCGGCGTGCCCGCAGAGTTCGACGTACTCGCCGACTGGCTGGCCTCGTACCAGCCCACCCAGCTCCTCACCCTCAACGGGCGGCCCCGGCCGCACCTCCTCCCCGCACTTCCGCACGGACGGACCGAGACCGTGCGGCTTCCGGTACCCCGCGGCTGCGTCGCCGCCTCCGCTCAGGTCGCCGACCGTGCTGCCGGGCGCCCGTTCGCCGAGGTGGTCCCCGAGGTCCTACGAGATCGCGCCGAGCAGGGGCCGTTCCGCGTGTTCAGCCCTGACGAGCTGACCTCCAACCGTCTCGACCTCACCGACGAGCACGGACACTCGCTGCCCTGGGCGGTGGAAGCACTCAGCGAGGAACTGTGCCACGGCTGGGCCCAGGGCTACACCGAGACCGGCCGGCACGCGCTCGTCGCCACCTACGAAGCGTTCGCCCCGGTCCCGCTCAGCCTCATCCAGCAACTGCTCAAGCACCGGTCCGTGCGCCGGCACGCCGGTCTCGCACCGCTGCCCAGCCTCGTATACCTCCTGACCAGCCTGGGCTGGCACAACACCTTCACCCACCAAAACCCCAGCCTGGCCTCGGCACTCCTTGCCGGCGGCGATCCCACCCTCCACGTCCTCACCCCCGCCGACCCCGCGCGCACCGCTGCCGCCCTCACCTTCGCCCTGCGCAAGCTCGACCGGTGCACGCTCGTCATCGCGGGCAAGCACACCACCGTCCACCATCCTCTGGACAGCCTCGACGAGGAACTGCGGAACGGCATCGCCACCTGGCCGCACCTGACCCACCCCGGCACCGACGAGCCCGCACTGGTCCTCGCCTCCGCCGGAGACCTGCCCGCCCAAGCCCTGACCACCCTGGCCGCACGCCTACGCGCCGAACGCCCGCACCTTCACCTGCGCTACGTCCATATCCACGACCTCACCGCCCTCGCCGAACACGGCACCCGCCCCCTGGCCCTCACCGACGACGCGTTCCTCCGCCACTTCGGCACCAGCGCACCGATCGTGCTGGCCACCAACGGCCACCCCGCCGATGTGCACGCTCTACTCGGAAGCCGCCACCCCGGGCCCCGGCTTACCGTGCTCGGCTACCGCGACCCCGGCCGCCCCATCTCCCAGGCCCGGCTTCGGGAACTCTGCGGCCTCGACGACAACAGCCTGTGGACGCTCGCCACCACCCTCACCGACGCCCCGAAGGAGATACCGGCATGAGTACGACGCTCCCGCCCGCCACCCCCGACGCCGACACCATCGACGCCTTCGAACGCGACGGGTACGCGATCATCCGCGACGCGATCACCCCGGAGCTGCGGCAGCAGCTCCTGATCGCCGCCGAGCAGTTGCTGGCCAGCGACATCACGCAGGGCCGCGACCAAGGGGGCGACGGCAAGGACGGCTTCCGCGGATGCCTGGCCCTCGACCGGACCTTCCTCCCCCTCCTCGCCAACCCGGCCATCCTGCCCACGGTCGTACGACTCCTGAGCCCGAACATCCACCTGCTCTCCGCCCACCTCATCTCCCTGCCCAGCGGACCGCCACGCACCGTTCGCGTCCCCGAGCGCCACGGCTGGCACCACGACGTGTACGGCGCCACCGCCGACCTCGGCTTCACCAACACTCCCCGCCTCGCGATCAAGGTCGCTCACTACCTGAGCCCCGTCACCGCCGACTGCGGTCTGACCACGTTCCTCCCCGGCAGCCACCGCCTCGCCGAGGAACCCGACGTCCCCACCGGCGCCATCGACCCGCCCGGCGCCGTCACCCCTGACATCGCCGGCACCGACACCATCCTGTTCGAAAACCGGACCTGGCACGCCGCCGGCATCAACCTCTCCGGCCGCCCACGCATCGCCTTCATGATCCAGTACGGATACCGCTGGCTCCAGCCCGTCGACGACCCCGCCGTCAACCTTCAGCAGGACCCAACCATCTCGCCTATCGAGCGGCAACTCCTCGGCCTCCCCGACCGCCGCCCGGACGGATCACTCGCTAAGGGCAGCGGAGCAGCCCCCATCCGTTCCTGGTGGGCGACCGTCGGCACGTGAGACTGCTCAAAGGGGCCGCCCGGCTGCGCGCCACCGCGCGCCGGGCGGCCCTCTGCCCAACAACCTCCGCGCATCGCCTCCACAGAAAGACCCGACCTCCCTTGGCCTCGTCCCACCCATCAGCCCCCTGGCCTGCGCCGATCTGCCAAGCCGATCGCAAAGGCTTCGAAGCGCGGACACTGAGGACTCAGCCCATATGACGACAACCCCTGCGGAAAGACCGTCCGTGGCAGTGCATGCGCGGGACCCTATCTCGCACGCCGGAGTCGTCAGTCAGCTGCGCCCCCGCCCGGAAGTCACGCTGGAGGACTGGGAAGAGGGTGCCAACGAGGCACCGGAGGTCGTGTTATTGGTCGCGGACACGGTCGATGACGAGGTTCTGCGGCTACTACGGCACATCCAGCGGTCCACCACGGCCCGGACCGTGTTGGTGGTGACGGAGATCGACGAGCAGAAGCTCGCGAATGCCGCCGAGTGCGGGGTCGCCGGGCTCGTACGGCGTTCGGCCGCGACCCCGGAGCACCTCGTGGATGTCATCGGCACGGTGGCTCAGGGCGCCGGTCACCTTCCTCCGGACCTGATCGGCAGCCTTCTGGGAGAGGTCGCCCGCCTGCAGAGCCAGGTACTCGGCCCGAGGGGCCTGCACTTCTCGGGACTCTCAGCCCGCGAAGTCGACGTGCTGCGCCTCGTGGCCGAAGGCCACGACACGGCAGAGATCGCGACCAGGCTGGCCTTCTCCGAGCGCACCATCAAGAACGTGGTCCATAGCGTGATGACCCGCCTCCAGCTTCGCAACCGGTCCCATGCCGTGGCGTACGCCCTGCGCCAGGGACTCATATAGGGGATCTGGGATGCCACGCCTTGATGGCGGCTGGCCGAAGCACACCGCTCGACCTTGATGTCGGTCCTGTCGTACCTGTGACTCAATACCGCTGGCGCCGTACACGGGCAGGAAGCCGCCGACCGAGTATGGCCGTACCGGGCTGCCCTCACGGTGGAACCGTCGAACTGAAATTCGCCAGCCCTCGCCACCACAACCACCCGTATGGGTGAGCGTTGTGCCCGGTATGAAGACCACGCACCACGAACAGTCCGTTCCTGCCCCCCGAGTACCGTGGCGGCGGCGCCCCCGTCCCGCCGCCACGGATGTCATCCCGCAGTACGCCGTCAGCGCCGAACGCCACGACAGCGCCCTCGCCGACTCCTTCGCCACCATGGCCCGGCGCCTGCCAGCCCTGTCGGCCATGGCCTTGCGCCTGGCCTGGCAAGCCGACCGGCCCGCACTGTGCTCACCGCACTGCTCCAGGTCGGCACCGGCATCGTCACCGCGATCGGCCTGTACGCCACGAAGGGCGCGCTCGCCCCGCTGTTCGCCTCAGGCCCGGCCGCCGACCGGCTCCACGCCGCGCTCCCCGCGATCACCGTCATCATGACGGCCGCCGCAATCCGCTCCCTGATCGCTGCCGCCACCCTGGCCACCACCGCCCGGATCGGACCGCGGGTCGACGCCATCGCCGAAATCCGCTACCTCCACGCAGCGACCAGCGTCCCGCTCGCCTCGTACGACGACCCGGTCTGGTGCGACCACAGCGAGGCCGCGAACCGGGCTTCGAAGGACGCCCACCTGATGGTCGACGCCCTGGTCTCCGTCAGCACCGCCCTCGGACTGGTCGCCTCCGCCGGCATCCTCGCCGCTCTGCACCCTCTTCTACTTCCTCTGCTGCTCCTGGCAGTCATCCCACGCGGGGTAGCAGCGGTACAGGCAGCCCGCTCGGCACACCGCGCCGAGCGGCACACCCTGGCCGACCGGCGGCTACGGCCCACCCTCATCTACAACACCGCCGGTCGGCCGACCGCTCTGGACGTGCGCGCCGGACCGATGCGCCCCTGGCTGCTGAGCCGATTCACCGAGGTGACCGAGCGACTGACGGCACATGCGGCCCGGGTGGGTCGGGAGACCGGTCGCTACCAACTCCTGGGCGACGCGCTTGCCGGTGCGGCGGCGATGCTGGTGTACGCGGCACTCGCCGCGCTCGTGATCTCCGGCCAAGTGCCGCTGGCAGCGGCGGGCACGGCCGTGGTGGCGGTGCAGGCCAGCCGCATGATGCTTGCCGGGCTCGTGACCGGGATGAACACCACCTACAAGACCGGCCTCTACCTCGGCGACTGGGCCGACTTCGTCGCGGACGGAGAACAGCGGACACGAACCGAGGAGTTCACCGGCACGGTCCCGGCGGAACCGGACGTGATCCGAGCCAAGGACCTCACCTTCCACTATCCCGGGCACACCTCCCCCGCCCTCGACCGAGTGAGCGTGACCGTACGGCGCGGAGAGACCCTGGCAATCGTCGGGGCGAACGGCTCGGAAAAATCGACGCTGGCCAAAGGGAACGGTCGAGTGGGGCGGCGTCGACCTGGCCACCGTCGACCCCGAAGCGGTGTGGGCGAAGCTGGCGATGCTGCCGCAGGACATCGCCCGGTGGCCCGTATCCGCGCGGGAGAACATCACCCTCGGGCAGGGGCAAGGCGACGACCAAGCGGTTCTGGAAGCGGCAAAGCTCGCCGGCGCCGACGAGGTGATCGAGCAGCTTGCCGACGGGCTGGACACCAACCTCGCACCGTCGCAGTGGGGTGGCCGCGACCTGTCCGGCGGACAGTGGCAGCGGCTGGCCGGCGCGCGAGCGTTCTACCGCAAGGACGCGCCCGTTCTGATCTGCGACGAGCCGACTTCCGCGCTCGACCCCCGGGCTGAAGAGGCGATGTACGAGCGGATCCGGGCACTGGCGGCCGGGCGGACCGTAATCCTCATCACCCACCGGCTGGGCTCGACCCGCAGCGCTAACCGCATCGTCGTACTCGACCACGGCCGGCTCATCGAGGAAGGCACCCACGAATCCCTCCTCCACCTGGACGGGGAGTACGCGACCATGTGGCGGACCCAAGCCCAAACGTACGGGTGGCCCGTGACGAGGTAGCTGATCCTGACCTGTGAACAGCCCCGGACAGATCGCCGCCCCGACCGTTCCCCCGGCGCCCTCGCCTGCCGCCTGTCAGCGCAGGCGACAGGTCCGCCAACGCCGGCCAGCGCGGCTGAGATACCCGAGGTCCTCCAGCCGCCCGAGCTGGTAGGCGACCGAGCTCGCACTGGAAAGGCCCACCCTGGCACCGATCTGCCGGATCGAGGGCCCCTCACCGTACTCGGCGATCCACTCCCGAACGACCCGCAGGACCATCTCCTGCCTCGGCGACAACCCGACCCCGGCCGGGCGGCTCACGCGGGCCCCTCCTCCTGTTGTCGGGCAACGACACGGGCGCGACGGCGCAGCTCCACCCGGACTGACGGCCCCCGGCCGTAGGGAGTCGCCCAGAACGGATGCTCCTGGAGCCGAACCGACAACCGCAGCAGCCGCCGGCGCAGCACGGTTGCACGGCGGGGGTGAGGTACGGCTAGCGCCCGGTAGGCAGCGTTCCATGCCTCCTGAGCACGGACGAGGTCATCAGGAAAGTGGAAGGGATCCATACAGCGATTAGAGCACCAGTTCGAATTAAAGGCATCACCGGCCCGCTCGTGGGACCGGTACGGCTTGTGCTGCATCGGCGGGTCTGGTGTAGGCGTGAGCTACCTGGAGGAGCCACTCCGTGTCGGCGCGCAGGTCTTTGCGTGTGGCTGTCTTCTTCGGCGGAGGGGCCACGTCGTGAGCGAGGTGGCCGACGGCCAGGTCTGCGAGTGCCGCCTTCACTACGGCTGCTTCGATCGCGGCGGCGGCACGATCGGTGCCCGATGTGAACGTCCGGGAGGCAGCTTCCTGAGTACTGCGGGATCGGTACGGCCGTAGGGCGAGGATGCCGTCACTGATTTCGATGACGCGTCGCTGGAGGTGATAGGAAGTGTCGGAATCGGGTGTGCTGCCCGCGATCGGCCTGGCGGGCGAGAGAACGATATGCGGTATAGCCTCCGCAAGGTCCCGCCACAGCGGGGTGAGAGCTTCGAAGGAAGCCTTTTCCCAGCGGCGCTGGCGCATGTGCCGGATCGGATAAACGACGGCGGGCAGGGTCAGACCGAGACAGATCAGCACGACGGCAAGCGCTGGAGACGTCACACCGGCTGCGCAGCGCACGGCGCTCAGTGAGGCGCACCTGTCCCCGTGGCTGACGAGCGCCGGGTCCAGCCCCAGGTCTAGGAGTCTGAAGGTGATGTAGCCGAGGTGGATCATCCCAAAGCCTGTGCCCGCTGCCGCGGTACGCAGGCCGATCCGCACGGCGGTCCGTCGCGTCCTCCCCACCTGGCGCAGCGCCTGGACGACGAAGGTCACGTCCGTGGCTCCGATGACGGAGATGTACGCGAGCATGTAGCAGGCGTACGCGTGTGCCGAGTGATGGGTGGCCTGCTCGTATGCGAGCAGGGCAACGACGCCGGCGAAGGCAGCAATCATCCATTTCAGACGGGCCCTGATGAGCCTCCTTGCTTCGGCAGGGCCCAGATTGAGCTGGAGCGAAACAGCCAGGACCGCTGCGGTCGCTCCCAGCGATGCACAGTCGCCGAGAATTCGGCTTCCATGGGGAACCGCCGCGTCGAGGACACCCTCGACCACAGGCGCATACGAGGCAAGGAAAAGGGCGAAGGCCCCCAGGAGCGCGCTCATGGCCCACGTACCGGGAGGCCGCGGCCTCCTCCTGCCGAGAACCCAAAAAATGCCCGCCACGGCGAGCAGCGTGGCCAGGCCGAGGAAAAAGATGCTCACGGGTCGACTTGACGCCTTCTGGAGGACTGAATGCCCGGAGCCCCCGGTGCTCCGGGCCCAGTCTTGAACCGGTAGGGGATTTTGCGGACTTGATAGGTGCGTCGCCGGGAAACGCCGTCTTCGCGACTCGGACGGTCAAGCCGGTGCCGGCGGCACACAGGGCCAGACGCCTTCGGGTGAGCCACACGGCTGACTCTGGGAGCAGGTCGAGCCAAGAGGAGGCCGTGAGGGCGACGTAGCTACCGCCCGCGAGGATGTACTGCCGAGAATGCGCGCCTCTGCGGCACCAGCGGCGGAAACGAGGCGAAAGCGGCGATGCTCATAGACCCCGTCCCCACGCAGTCGGGAATGGCTGAGCAAAGAGGGCGTCCCACCTGGCTGGGCTGGTCTCCAGGCGGCGGGGCGGAGCGTCCCGGTCCTGGTAGATGCGTCGCCGAACCAAGCTGGCCATGATTTCGGCCTCTCGCTCCTCGCCGGTGGAGTACCCCGTGCGGCCCGATGCCCGGAACAACTCTCCAGTGTCCGCGTCGACCACCAGCCTGCCAGGATGGTCGCAGTACACATGGCTCAGCTCGTGCGCGAGAATGTGCCGCTGATGATGCACTGAAATGCCTTGCGCATAAAAGATCACGTCCGAGGTCTGAGTTTCCACTCGCATACCACAGACTCCGCCTGAAACAACGAAGTCGGGAAGCGGGTTGATGATAATTCCCTTCCCCCGTCGATCCGCTATTGCATCACAGAATTGTCGCGTCGTGAATCGATACGGGAGGCCGAGTTCATCGATCTTCTTCTCGCACTGCTCCCGCAGACGACGCTCAGCAACTTCGGACATGCACACGGCAAACTCCCATCTTCCGTATTACGGGTGCCCACGAGGCAGCGAGAACGCCAAAAGGTTAGGCCGAACCGGAACTAGCGGAACTGCGACTGCCGCATACGGAACGTAACCTCCACCTGGGCTCAAGGGGAGCGATCTGCGACGTCCAGGTACACACTCCACCACCCATAGGCACCATTTCGGTCATGCCTTCGGCGCGCGAGGCGCGGAGCGCGGTCGGTCCGCACTGGAGCCGGTTACGCTGAATGACGGAATGTTTCGCGATTTGTGGCACAGATCACCAAGGCGCGGCTTACGTTCCCGATCATGATTTCTGGGGACCGATACGGCGAAGTCAGCGGCGAGCCACTGCCGATCCTGATGCGGTACTGGCGGGCGAGACGGAATCCCCGAGATATCCCCGGTCTCCCGCAGACGGTGCGGCGTGGGACGGGACTGACCCAACAGGATGCGGCCCGCCTGGCAGGGGTGAGCGTGCGCTGGTATCGGCAGTTGGAGAACGGCGTTGCGGCCGACTATTCGGCCGACCTCCTTGACCGCGTCGCAACTGCACTTGGCCTGAGTCCCGCCGAACGCGCCACGCTGTACCTGAGGGCCGTAGGCCGGCCACCGGCGCCCTCAACACCGTCCGGGAGCGGAGCGTCTGGGGAGTGGGACCAGGACCTGCTCCAGTGGTTCCTGGACAACCAGGAGCCAGTTCCGGCCTTTGCCACAAACCTGTGCTGGGATGTGGTCGCGCACAACTCCAGCCTGCGGCGCTGGTTTCCCTGGGTAGAGCACGGCGGCAACCAGATGCGCTGGGCATTTCTCGATCCCTCGGCGCGGGAGCAGTTGGTGGACTGGCCGCAGGACTGGGCGCGGCCTTTCCTGGGACAGCTCCGCTATGAGCGAGCCCATCACCCGGAAGACGTCGCGCTGGCCCGGCTCGAACATGACATTCTCACGGGTTCCCCGGCCGCGCGGGCGTTGTGGGGCCGGCCGGAATTGGTTGAGCATTCCCACGGAGAAATCCGTCGTCTCAGGCTCCCGTATCACCAGGGCAGGGAAGTGGTCGTGCGCATCGTCACGATGCGGCCGATTCGTACCGTATCGCTCTGCGTGAATCTGCTGGTGGAGTGCAGCTACCCCGGGGGATCAGCCGACGCGTGACCACTGCGCCGCCCTGCCGGGAAGTGACCCACGCGCCGCGCTTCGGGCCTGGGCTTCACTCGTCGTCCAGGAGGTCGGAGAGGTCTGCTTCCGGCAGCCCCTGCAGCCGGCGCGTCTGGTCGAGCACCACTTCCACCATCCGCAGGCTCGACTCTTCCAGGCCATTCGCCCTCAGAGCCACGCGGAGTACCCCCCGGTCACGCATGGCCGCGAGCACCCGCTCCTCGGCACCCTGCAGTTCGCTGCCCTGGTCCGCGTCGCCAGCGGGCTCGTCGGCGCCGGGCTCGTCGCCGCCGGGCTCGTCGCCGCCGAGGAAGTAGTTCGGTTTCACTCCGAAGAAGGTCGCCAAGCCCTTGACCGTGCCCCACTTGGGGTTCAGGTTGACGCCCGTGCGCAGCTGCTGAAGGCCGCTCGTGGTGATCTTGAAGCCTGTGCGGTCGAGGATGCCCTGGGAAACTTCCGGGTACGTGTACGTGCGTCCTGTCGGGTGCCTCTTGCTCTGCCAGAGGCGTTCGAGCAGCTCTGAGAAGGCTGGCTCTCCATCGCTCTGCGTCATCCATGGCCCTTTCGTCGCGGGTGTCAGTCTATCCACTGCAGTGGCTTCCCGGCGTCTCAAGTGGCAAAACTGTAGTTGACGGGGAGCGGGAGTCGGGGTGTACTTGCCCCCACATTCGACCACCGGAGTGGATCGCTCCTGGTCACAAGGCCATGGCGGGCCGCCGTCTCGCCGTCGATTGAAGGGCGAAAAGGGACGATGCGGCTCGCTCGGCGTACTGGCACCTGTCGTCGGCCCCAGGCCCACGCAAACCATGGTAACTCTCTGCAACCAGTACAGGGTTTAAGAACCAACTCTGGACCTTGACGCGGAGCCGTGCGATGTTCGTCGTCCCCCGCCGGGCAGACCGCCCGCACGGACAGCACAGGAACAGTGACGTGCACAACCTCCGGGCCTCATAGGTCCTTGATACAGCGACGGCGCCCAGGAGCGGGAACTCCCGGACGCCGAACGCATAACGGCTGTACCCGCCCCTGCAAGGGCGGAGGTCGCCACCATCACCACGCTGATCCCTGCCACGGGACGTCTCAGCGCGGCAATACCAAAGGAGATTCTTGCATGGGCTCCGCCCTGCGCAAAAGGCCCTTCCCTCCGGCCTGCGTAGCATCCACCTCCGCCTCGATGCCTCGGCGCCGCGAGTCGGACTCAACCGCCCTGAGCCGGGCGGGTCACCGCTCCCGTGTGGTCTCCGGAGGCGGCCGATGAGCAGCGAAGCCCGCGAGTGGGTGTGGGAGCACAGCTCCAGCCGAGGCACCGCACGCCTGGTCCTGCTGTCGATCGCCGACCGGGTGGCCGACGACCAGTGCGTCTCCTGGGCCTCGCTGTCCAGCCTGGCCACGCGTACGAACGCCTCGGTCTCCACGGTGCGCGTAGCCGTCGAGCGCCTGGTCCTCGCCGAAGAGCTGGAACAGCTCGACGACCTGGTGGGCCCACAGCGCAGCACGGTCTACCGTCTGCCCCTCGCCGCCGAGGCCCTCGTACAGGCCCGGCGCGAGCAGCAGCAGCAGGAGGAGGACGGCGACACGGCGGTGGCCGAGGAGCCCCCCGGCCCTGCGAAGCTGCGGCTGTCGGCTCTGCGGCGGTACGGAATCCGCGAGCGTGAGGTGCCGGAATCCACCGTGAGGGTCCGGAATCCGGCAGTGCCGGAAACCGGCAGGTCCCGACGGAAACCGGCACGCCGACGTAGCGGGAACAGGCACAACGGTATGCCGGAAACCGGCACCCAGAACCGTAGTGAACCTGATTTGAACCGGAAGTACAGCAGTAGTGGTGCTGCCGTCCTCTCGGCTGCCGAGTGGACGGTCGACCCAGCCACCCACACCTGGGCACGCCAGCAGGGACACCTCGACCGGCTCGGCGAGGAGGGCCTGCGGTCCGCTGATGCGAAGTGGCGTGCCCACCGCGCCGACTTCAAGCCGCGGCCGGCGGGTGCCTGGGCTGCCGACTGGCGCTCCTGGGTCGCCCGAGAGCACACCTCCGGACGCCCGAACCTGTACGCCGTGCCCGGCAAGAACAACGCCGCGCCGGGGGGCATGACGCGGGCCGAGGCCCACACCGCCGCCCTGCTCGCCGCCCTCGACGAGCAGACCGGAACGGAGGGCTGACCGTGGACCGCCGCGAAATAGCCGCCCTGCTTGCCTACATCGGCCGGCTCGACCCCCGCACCATCCGCACCGACCAGGGCGAGGCACGCGACCAGCTCGCCCAGTGGCACGAGCTGCTCGGCGACGTGCCGACGGCGACCCCGCACGGCTGGGACGCCCTCGCCACGGCCCGCCGGCACATCCGCACCTCGCCGTACCCGGTCCTCCCGGCGGACATCGCCCGCCCCTGGGAGAGCTACCGGCGCGACCGTCTGGCCCGGCACTCCGACCCAACGCCTTCCGTCGACCCGGACGACCAGGCCGCCTGGAGGGCCGAGCTGGTCGGCACCCGCCGAGCCGTCGCCACAGGCACCGCTCAACCCGCACAGGCCCGGGGCATCACCACCGGCCGCGCGGGAGTCAGCCCGAGGCTGGAGGCGAGGCTGCGGGAGATCGGGTCCTGCATACCGCCCGCCGCCCGAGCGGCCCTCGTGCCATACCGGCCCGCCCGCGCGGCCCGAGAGGCCGCTGTCGCGCAGGGGCTGCCCGACGCCCTGAGCGTGCGGTGCACCTGGTGCCTGGCCCAGCCCGGCGAGTCATGCCGTCGCCGGAGGATCGGTGCCGACGGTGCAGCCCGCGGAACCGCTCCCTGCGCCACACACCCCAGCCGTCTCGACCTCGCCGCCGCCCAGCAGGCACAGCTCACCGAGCAGACCCAGCAGCCTGCCCTCGCCTGACCGGCCCTCCCGGCATGTGCACCCCGTCCGCTGCACGGCCACCCGACACCACCGTCCCGCACCGGCTGCGGCGCACGCCCTCGCGCCGCAGCCGGCACCCGACGCCGCACCCGCCGAGCACCCGCCTCCGCCGGTCGGTGCGGCAGCACCACGGAGACCACCTTGCGCCACATCACCACCAACGACGCCCTGGCCACCGGCCTGCGCGCCATCGGAGACACCAGCTGGCACCCCTGCGGCACATGTCACGGCATGGACGTCGAGGACGCCGAGGCCGTGTTCTTCCCCGGCCCCCGGGACCACGAGGAGATCGCGGAGGCGAAAGAGCTGTGCGGCTGGTGCCCCGTGCGTCGAGAATGCTTGGACTTCGCCCTGGAGAACGGCCTCACGGAGGGTGTGTGGGGTGGCCTGACTGAGGCCGAGCGGCGCCCGCTGCACAACAACCTCCACCGGCGCCTGGATTACCGGCGTGTGGTCGCGTTCTTCCAAGGGCGTGACGTGCACCTGACGGAGGCCGAGCGGCAGGTCGTCATCGACCACGCCTACGTCCGCGGCTGGCTGCCCGTCCGGCTCGCCGCCGCCCTGCGGATCAGTCAGAAGCATGCCCGGGACCTGCTCCGGCAGGCAGCCGACAAGGTCCTCGACCGCGACCGCCACCTTGGCATGCCGCGCCCCAAGAAGAAGCGGAAGAAGAAGCGCAAGAAGACCGCTCCGGTCACGGTTGCGCCCACGACCATCGAGCCCGGTACTCGTCCTGCGGCGCCGCTGAGCTCGGCGTCCGCCCCTCTCGGAAAGGCCGCATGACCTCCCCCTCCGCACACCCCGCCGTCGCGCCCATCGGGGTGTGGGACCGGCTCGCCATCGTCACCCTCGGCCTCGCCGGATGCGCCCTGAGCTACGACGCGCTCCAGCAGATGGCCGTCGCGATCCACATCCGCGGATACCTGACCTACCTCTTCCCCCTCGTGGTCGACGGCTTCATCGCCTACGGGGTACGCGCCCTGCTGGTCCTCTCCGAGGCTCCGCTGCGGGCCCGGCTCTATGTCTGGACGCTCTTCGGTACAGCCACCGCGGCAAGCATCTGGGCCAACTCCCTGCACGCGGTCCGCCTCAACCAGCAGACCGCTCACACCACCGGCCTGCGCCTGGGCGACACGGTCGTCGCCATCCTGTCCACCCTCGCCCCGCTCGCCCTGGCCGGCGCGGTCCACCTGTACATCCTCATCACCCGCCATCACCCGGGCGCCGGATACACAGGGGCAACTACAGCGGCGGAAGCCGGGGAGCAGAACACGGACCAAGTGCCTTCCTTCGCCCCAGCAGCGGACTGGACCCGCCCTGCGGACCGTCCGGGAGACGGTGCGGACCACGGGCGCGGACCAGCACCGGAGACTGGTCCAGCAAGCGCGGACCACCCCGACCCGCACGGTCACGGCCCTGCGCGGACCACGGACCATGCCGCTGGTTTTGTCCCGGCGGACCACGAGGATCCGGCTGCGGACCACCGAGGCGACTCGGCTTCCGAGCAGGCTGCCAGCCAGGACGCGACGGCTGCGGACCAGCAGACCAGTGATGGTCCGCGCGGTATCGAAAACTGTGGGCGGACCAGGAAAACCCCAGGTCAACCGGCCGATAGGTCCCATGGCCCGGGGGAGCACGACCGAGCGGACCATGGGCGTGGACCGGCCCAGGATCTTGATCCGGCGAGCACGGAGCAAGCTGCCCCGGCAGACCAGATGCCGGACCGCGAGCACCCTCGGACCACGGACCAGCCCGCCGAACCCGCCGCGGACCAGGACCAGAACGGTCCGGCGGACCAGGACCAGGACGATTCCTCGAGTGGACCGCAGGGGGCTGCGACCACGGACCACGAAACCTCGCGCGCGCCGCGGACCACGCCTGCGGACCAGAACGACGAGGTCCCCTGGGAGGTGAAGGTCGAGGTGGCCCGCGAGGCGGCTCTGGAGGCGGGTCGTATGACGCGCCGGGTCATACGACCGCACCTTCGGCGCAACAACATCACCATCAGCAACGAGGGCTTCCGCAAGCTCCAGGATCAGCTCTACGCCGATCCTGCGCTCGCGCACCTGCCCCGAGACACGAGGAGGTCGCGATGAAGACCTGCCGCCGGTTCATCACCGTCCGCGCGGAGTTCGAACGGGAGATCGGCTTCCTGCTGGCCCACTCCCAGCGATACGAGGGGAAGCCCTCGGCGAAGTCCAGCGCGAAGCGGGCCGCCTCCGCGAAGGAGCAGATGGCCCGCGCGCTCTCCACCCACGTCGGCCGCTGCCCCGAGTGCGGCTAACTGACAAGACCCCAGCTCAAACCCCCTATCCGCAAAAGGTGGCCCGGCTCTGTGCCGGGCCACCGTCCCGCTGGGGAGATAGCGCCGCGCTCCCCCGTCCTCATCGGTCACCGAGGCAGGCGCCAGGGCGCACACCCTGGTGCGCGGACGAGTTCTGCACACCCCTGTCCTCACGCCAACCGGCCTGCGGCCCGGCCTGGGCCGGCCTGGCGGGCCGCTCCGCATCTCTACGCACCCGGCCGACGTGCTCGCACTGACCGCGACCACCCAGCACCACACCCGATCCGCGAGGCCCGAACTGCGATGACGCACGCACCCAAGAACACCACCACCCCGGAACCTGGTCCTGACAGCAACTCGGTCTCGGGGCGAGCAAGTTGGGGCGGAAGCGTAGCTTCCGCCGAACCCACCCCCGAGGGGGCGGGTTCGGACCTGCACCGGGGGGCGCAGGTCCTTCAGGCTTCGACCGAGGGCGGATCGAAGCCAGGGCAGGAGGAGCAGCAGAACACGTCGCGCGTCCGCCGACAGCGCACCCCTCGCGCCCGTCAGCGTCCGCGTCAACCGCGCGAGAAGAAGCGCCTGCATCAGCCCAACACACGTTTCAACGAAGACGAGTTCACGCTGATCAAGTCCGCCGCCGCCCAGTGCAATCTGTCCGTCGCCGGGTTCCTCGCCCGTGCCGCACTCGCCGCCGCGAGCGACCTCGACCGCACCAGCGCCGAGATCGCCGACGAACGCGAAGTGATCACCGCCCTGTTCGACAGCCGGCGCCGGCTCGGCTGGGCCGGCAGCAACCTCAACCAGGCGGTCAAGGCCCTCAACTCCGGCGCGGACGCCCCCCAGCTCGAAGCGGCCATCATCGCCGTACGGCGTGCCGCCGACACCGCCCACGAAGCCGCTACACGTCTGATCGAACGCCGCAGCTCATGATCCCCAGCGTCAACGATGAAGGCTCCCGAACCATCGGGCTCCTCGCCTATCTCTTCGGCCCCGGCAGACACGAGGAACATGTCGACCCTCACCTCGTCGCCTCGTTCGACGGCATGTCCCCCGACCCCGGCCGTGACCGGAACGCCACCCTGAAGGAGCTCCAACAGCTTCTGGACCAACCCGTGATGGCGCTTGCGGAGCATGCCCGTCCGGCGAAGCACGTCTGGCACACCTCCGTACGCGCCGACGCCGGTGACCGGACGCTGTCCGACGAGGAGTGGGCCGGCATCGCCCGTCGGATTATCGCCGCGACCGGGATCGACCCTGGCGAGGGGCAGTCCGGCTGCCGTTGGGTCGCCGTACGGCACGCTGACGACCACATCCACATCGTCGCCACCCTCGTCACCGAGGACGGCCACCGCCCCGACGACTACCGCTCCGGCGCCCGCGCCCAGGCCGAAGCCCGGCTCATCGAGAAGGAACTCGGCCTCCACGAGGTCGCACCCGGTGACGGCACCGCCGCACAGCGGCCCACCAGCGCCGAGCGCCACAAGGCCGAGCGGCAAGGTCGCGAGCGCACGGCCCGGGAGGAACTGCGCGAGACCGTTCGGCGGGCCGTGGCCGGCGCGAGGAGCGACGAGGAGTTCTTCGAACGGCTCGCCGCCGCCGGCCTCCTCATCCGCAAGCGCACAGCACCCTCCGGCGACCTTCTCGGATACAAGGTCGCTCTGCACGACGACCTGAACAAGAACGGCGAACCGGTGTTCTACCCCGGCGCACGCCTGGCCCCCGACCTGTCGCTGCCCCGCATCCGGGAACGCTGGTCCGGTCACCCAACCCCGGACCAGGAGGCCCCGGTCCGCACGAGGCCGAGCACCCCGGCCGCTGCCCGACGAGTCACGGCATCAGCCGCGTGGCAGGCCGTGCTCGTCGTCGAGCACGGCGACGACGCCGTCGCCGCTGCCCATATCGCCGCCGCCGGTGAGGTCCTGGACGCCCTCGCGACCACGTCCGCCGCGCACACCCGCCGCGAACTCCACGCCGCCGCCACCGCCTTCGAACGCGCCTCTCGCTCCCACCTACGCGCCGTACGGGGGCACGACCGGGCCCTGCGCCAGGCGGCACGAGACCTCGTCCACGGCGGCAATGCCCTGGGCCGGGGTGAGGACGGTGCCAGCACCGCCATGGCGATCGACATGCTGTTCTTCCTGATCACCGGCGCCGCGCACTGGCACGCCCAGAAGGGGCACGCTCAGCAAGCGGAGGCCGCCGCCCGGGCCGCCGAGCACCTGCGCACCGCCTACCAGCACGCCTCCGCCCAGCCCCTCGGCGTGCTCCACGCGCGCGGCCGGCGTCTGAGCCGGCCGGTGATCCAGCGGCAAATCGCGCTGCTGCGCGACACCCTGCCGGGCCTGGCCGAACGGATTCTCGCCGAGCCCGGCTGGCACGCCCTGGCCGCAACGATCGCGGAGGCCGAAGCCGCTGGCCACGATCCGGCCGCTCTCCTCTCCGGCGCCGTCGAACGCCGGGAACTCGACACCGCGGACCAGGTCAGCGACGTCCTGGTGTGGCGGCTGCGGCGAACCGCCGACCTGCCCGCCGACGCCTCCGACCTGCCCGAGAAGATCACGGCAGGCGACCGGAACGCGAAGCGCAGGCCCACGACCCGGCCCTTCACACCCGGCAGGCGTCGCAACGGGCGAGAGACACCGGGCAGGTCCCCCCGGTGAGCCCGCCAAGCGCGGGCGCCCGGCGCCGCCCAGGAGCACAGTAATACGGGGCAGGCACTGTGGACTTTGTGAATTGAAGCCGCCGGGGTCGTAGGGCACGATCATCAAGCGATTTGGACGAGGCCAAGGAGGACGTCAGGGTGTTTCACCGAATACGCCGCAGGGCCAAGGGACCGAGCGAGGCGGAGCGTCAGCTTGCCGAGTTGCACGCGCGGCTGGCAGACCTGGTCCCCCCGGTCCTCGGGGTGCCGGCGGCGGAGCCGCAGCACAGCGAGCCGACGGCGATGGTCGACGATTTCCTTCCGCCGGAGCTGCGGGTGCCGAGCCATGACCAGCTCGACGGCAGGATGATGCCGTGGAAGCAGCCGCTCGTCCTCGACGGCGAGTTGGCCGCCTGCGCCGAGTGCGGCGCGTACCGGGACTGGCTTATCCTCTCCACCCGTGACGAGATCTGGCTGCGCTGCCGGGTCGGTCACCAGCAGCAGGAGACGCGCATCGACACCGCCTGGTTCAACCGGCACGCGGGGCCGGCGGACGCGACGCACGCCACGTTCGAGGACTGCCTGCGCTATTTCGGGCACTGACCACCACTCCTACGACCCCACCGGGCCCGCGGGCCCGTACTGACCACCCGTCGTCCACCAAGGGGTCAGTTCCGTCATGCGCGTTCGCGTCGCCACCACCATCCTCGGCATCACCGCCGCCCTCCTCGCCGTGCCCGCCTGCTCCGCCGACACCATCGGCACCGAGCCCACCACCGCACCGCCCGCCCGTACCGGAGAGCCGGCCAGCGACACCACCCTCCTCTCCTCGGCTGCGCTGGAGACGCGCCTGCTCGACGAGAGCGATCTCGGCAGCGGCTACCTGCGCAAGCCGGAGCGCGCCGCTCAGCACGACGACGTCACCGTCATCGGCTGCCCGGCCCTGAACGAGCTCGGCAGCGACGCCGCGATCGGCGGCAGCCTCTCCTTCCCGCGCCGTGCGAAGGTGTCCTTCACCTACGGCGGCAGCTCCTCGGAGGTCTCGGAGGAGCTGTACAGCGGCCACCAGGACTCGTTGTCCGATGGCATCGACGAGATCTTCGAGGCGATGACCGGGTGCCCGACCTATCAGGTCGTCTCGGGCGGTACCGCCATCGACATGTCCTCACAGACGCTGGACCCGCGCCGCAGTCTCGGTGACGAGCAGTGGAGCCAGCTCCTGACGGCCTCCACCGGAGGACACAGCACCGTGGTCAAGCAGACCGCGATCCGCGCGGGCAGCCTGTTGCTGATCGTTTCCGGCTCTCCGGCCCTCGTCGACCGCCACCTCGACAAGGCTCTCGCCAAGGCCACGGCAACGAGGTGATGCGAACCCGCCCTTCGGGGCGTCGCTCATTTCGAGCGGCGCCCCTTGCAGGTCGGCCCCGCAGCCCGTGAGGGCGGCGGGGCCGCGCGGTCGTCATGTCAGACGAATGCGTGAAGCCGGGCCTCCCCGTACGGGCAGGCCCGGTTTCGTTGTTGTTTAGCGAGGCGGACGGGACCGTGGGCGCTATTCCCACGTCGAGGCTCAGGGGCCCGGGGAGACCTTCGGGAGTAGCACGGGCCGCCCGCCTCCCCCGCTCCGACCGAGAGGGGGCCTTCACAGGAGGAGGATGCGTGTGCGTCCTATCCGGCCGGGGCCCGCAGCAGCCGATCCTCGGTAGCTGCGGGCAGCACCCGACGCAGAACCGGTGCGGTCGAGCTGAGGGAGGCGGCGAAGGCCGCGACGAGATCGTGCGGGACGCTGGCGGCGAACGATGCCGCCCACAGCCACGGTTCGCCGAGCGCGGGCTCGGCCCATGCCTGCCACCCAACCGGTCCCCCGTCGTCGTACTCGGTCGCGAGAACGCGCGGGTCGGAGTCCTGGATGAGCGGGGGAACCTCGCCCAGGCTGATCTGCGAGGTGAATGTCGGGTCCGTCGCTCCGCCTTCAGGCCGGTCGAAGTCGCGGAGCCATCCGTGGGCGGCAACAGCGTCAAGCACCCGCTCGGGTCCGGCGAGCGACTCGGCAGGCTGGCCGCTCGCGTCGAGCGCCACGAGGAAGTCGACCACCGCCTCACCGGGGACGTCGCAGGTGAAGTACGCCGACCACTGGGCGAGCGGACTGCTCGGCTCAGCTCGGGCGGAGACCTGCCAGGCGATCGGCAGCCCTCCCAGGAGGAACGGCTCGTCCGCCAGCGCCCATTGGGCCCAGCGAAGGGCGTCGGGACTGATGTGCAAGACGGTGCTGCGCACGACTTGGCGGTCCTCCGGCGCCTCATCCGGCTCCTGTCGTCCGCGGACCACTGTCAGGCTCGTCCAGCCCAGGCTGGAGAGCGTGTCGGCGACGACGTCGTAGAGGCGCCCATCGTCACCAGCCAGGTGTCGCGGGCCGACCCAAAACGCGGGCTGGCCGCCGTGCGAAGCACCGGAGTCGGTCGGAAGGTCGGGGTACAGGGGCGCCTCCAAGGGCTCGATGCGGATTCAGTTGCCGCCGGCACGGCGGCGGGGGCGGCGCGGGGGTGCCTGAACGGGGCCCTGCCACGTCAGGGCGACGGCGACCTCGGTCGGCAGATGACCGAGTTGGGCACCCTCATCCCGCCCTTCGGCGAGATAGACGACGGCCCGACCGGTCTCGTCCACAGACGCCAACACGCTCTCGATGCTGTGAGCCATCGGGAAGAACGGGTTCATGGCCAGACGGACCGGAGCAGTCCGGTCGTGGGCGGACAGTCGATCGATGAGATCGCCGACGGTCATCTCCGAGGACGTCACGAACAGCCTCCTGAGGTAGGGAAACAAGCAGCGGTGATACGGATCGGCCGCCGGCAACAGACCAGCGGCCGATCAGCGGTGCCGGCGGGAGCCGCCACGGTCACACGCGACGTGAAGTCGCCAGCACGCAGGCCACAGCGGCGGCGACGATGTCAGCCGGCGTCTCGGTGTCAAACGTCATGCGGTAGCCGGGTACGCCGCCGGTTCCCGCGACGGCAATCGCCCATCCCTCACCATCTGTTCCGGGACGGCCATTCGGGAACCAGCCGAGGTAGAAGCGGCCGTCCTTCGAGCTGATGTGCACGTCCGCCTGGTCATCCACGATCAAGTGGAAGTCGGCGGCAGAAAACTGATCTGTCACGAGCGTGGGCTGGCCGGAACCAAGCTGCCACTCATGTAGCCGCAGGGCTTCGATGGTGGTCGAGAAACCAGGGCCGGCAGGAGCTACGGTCACGGGCAATCACCTCTCTGACCTGCGCAGTTCTTGCAAGGTCGTCTACGTTGACATGCCCTCACGCACCTTGGCCAGTCTTTCCGCGATCTTTCCTGTCTGCCCCCGGCGAACTGTCCTTTGTCATCCAATCGAGGCGTTTGACAGCGAACCCAGCCGTTTCGGTCTCTCTGACAGTGAATCTAGTCCGTGAGGGGTGAACAAGCTGGGGGTGTCGTATGTCGGTAGAGACTGGGGCGGACAGCGTCGTGCCGTACGTCGAGTTGTCGTGTGCGGAGGGCGTACGCGGGCGTCGGCGTCGGCGTCCGTTGCTGGACTGTGCGACGGCCAGGTTCGAGGACGCGGTGCCAGTTCGGCCGTTTCGGTGGTCGCAGGGTGGTCTCCATTTCCCGGGGTGGTACTGGGCGGCGACGACTGGGCAGCATGTCGGTTTCGAGTCGTGGCTCGAGCGGGACCGCCTCGTGCTCATGGACTTCGATCCCGCCGTGGTGCGGATGGCCTCCCAGCCGTTCTGGCTGCACTGGCACGACGGTTCGCGTGAGCGGCGGCATGCACCGGACTTCTTTGTGCGGCGCGCGGACGGTTCGGCCGTTGTGGTCGACGTCCGCGCAGACGGCTGGATCGCGCCGCGCGATGCCGAGGCGTTCGAGGTGACGCGCCGGGCCTGCGCCGAAGTCGGGTGGGCCTTCGAGCGGGTGGGGGTGCCGGAGGCCGTGCTGCTGGCGAACGTGCGGTGGCTGTCGCGCTACCGCCACCCTCGCTGCCGACAGGATCAAGTCGCTGCGCGGCTGATGGAGGTCTTCTCGCAACCCAGGCCGCTGATGGCCAGCGCCGACACGGCTGGCGACCGGCTGGCGACGCTGCCCGTGTTGTTCCATCTGTTGTGGAGGCAGGAGTTGTCCGCCGACGGTATGGCCGTCGAGTTGCTGGGGCCGCACACGGTCGTGCGCGTGGCCGACGGGGGTGTCGGATGACGGAGGACGGGCGATGGGTTCCGCCGACTGCCCGTATCGCGGAGTACCCGAAGAAGGCCGCTGAACAGGCTCGTTGGTGGGAGGGCCATATCCTGGAGGTGCTGCATGGACTGCCGCCGGATGCACCCCAAAGCGCCGTGCCAAGAACGGAGTTCGACCCGAAGCGGCACTCGCTGGCCGAACGCGAGCGGGCCAAGGCCGCCGAGCTTACGGCAGCGGGCCATCCGGTGACGGCCAGTGGAATCAAGCAGCGACGCCAGCGATATCACCGCGACGGACTTGTCGGGCTGGCCGACGGCCGGTCAGCCAAGAAGCTGCCTGACTTCGGCCAGATCCCTCCGGCAGTCGTCGAAGCAATGCGGCAGGCCATCGCTGAGACGGCCAATGCCTCCTCAAGGACGATCCGTTTCACCATTTGGCGGACGAAACAGATCCTCGCGTCCCGAGAGGATGCCGACGGCATCGAATTGCCCACGGAGCGCACGCTCTACCGGCTCTTCGCCAAGCTGGCTGCCGGCACACACGCGACCGGTTCCGCAACCACGCGCCGCTCGCTGCATACACGTCCGTCCGGCCCGTTCGGAGAAGTCCCGGCCATTTCGCCGGGCGAGCTGATGCAGATCGACTCCACTCCGCTGGACGTCCTGGTACGGCTGGACGACGGCATCGCGGAGAAGGTCGAGCTGACCGCGCTGGTCGACATCGCGTCCAGGTCGATCACTGCGGCGGTGCTGCGGCCGACGACGAAGGCGGCCGACGCCTCCGCCCTCCTGGCCCGCAGCATCACACCGGAAACGATGCGACCGGGCTGGCCAGAGGCACTGCGGATGTCCCGGTCAGTGCTGCCGTACCAGCGACTGCTGGCCCTGGACAAGCGGCTGGAGCACGCGGCGGGCAGGCCGGCGATCGTTCCGGAGACGATCGTCTGCGACCACGGCAAGGTCTTCATCTCGCACAACTTCCGTGCTTCCTGCCGCTTTTTGGGCATCTCGCTGCAACCCACGCACAAGGCGTCGCCCTTCGAAAAGGGCGTGATCGAGAGGACCCTGAGCTCAGTGGCCACGCTGTTCGCGCAGTTCGTCGCGGGCTACACCGGCCGCTCGGTGGATCGTCGCGGCCGGCATGTGGAGAACGGACCGCTGTGGTCACTGCCCGAACTGCAGAGTCTGCTGGACGAGTGGATCGTCGCCGTCTGGCAGAACCGGGCGCATGACGCCCTGCGAGATCCGGACGCACCGAAGCGAGCCTTCTCGCCGAACGAGAAATACGCGATGCTGCTGGAGTCGTGCGGCTACGTTCCAGCCCCGTTGAGTGGTGAGGACTACGTCGAGCTGTTGCCGGAACGATGGCACGCGATCAACGCCTACGGTATCCGGATCAACCGCCGTACCTACGACAGCGCCGAGTTGAACCCACTGCGCCGTCAGCACTCCGGGGTCGCAGAGAAGAAGGGCCTGTGGGAGATCCACTACGACCCCTACGACGTCTCCCGGATCTGGGTACGCGACCGCCGCGGCGAGAGCGACCGGTGGATCACCGTGTACTGGCGGCACCTGCACCGCGCCGGCGTCCCGTTCGGCGAAATGGCCTGGAACCACGCCCGCCAACAGGCCCCGAGAAACGGGAGCGAGGCACAGATCGCGGATGCGGCAGCCGCCCTGCTCAAACGCGCCCACGACGGCCCTCCGGACGAGGAGGACCCTCCGGCCAAAAGGCCCCGGCGGGACCGCCGGGTCGCCGCCCGCACCCGGGCGACCACCCCTGGCCGACAGATTCCCGATCCGCCGGCCGAGAGGAAACCCATGGATGAGGCCACGGACACCTCGTCGGCCGAGGTCATTCCGCTGGGCCTGTTCGACCCGCTGGCCGACCCCTGGAGGCGCCCGTGACCATTCCCAAGCCGACGGCGGGACGCACCGGGGTGCGGGAGGCCGACGCCGAGGCCGGCCTGCAGCTGAACACCCTGGTCGGGTGGCGGAGGTTCATCGACGGGCTACCCGCTCCCCCGGCCCTGTCGTCCCGCACCGCTTGGCAGCGAATGCCGGCGTCCGAGCGGGGCCTCTACGACGAGGACCGCCTGGACCATCACGCCCGCATGCTCACGGTCGCCACCTCGTTCGTCGAGCAGACGGCGATCTGCGGCCGCAGGCTGGTCCTGCTCAACCGCCACGCGATCAGCGCCCGCCGCGGGCTGATCGTCTCCGGCCCTGCGGGAACCGGCAAGACCATCGCCATCACCCAGTTGGGTCGCTCGCACGAACTTCTCGACCGGGCCCGGCACCCACGCGCCACCGACCGCATCCCTGTCGTCTACGTAACCGTCCCGCCCGCCGCGACCGCCCGCATAATCGCGACTGAGTTCGCCCGCTTCCTGGGCCTGCCGGTGCGGGCCCGCTCGAACATGACCGACATCATCGAGGCCGTAGTCGGTGTCTGCACCGACACCCGCACCGGGATGGTGCTGGTCGACGAGCTCCACAACATCTCACTCACCAGCCGCCACGGTGCCGAAGTCGCCGACACTTTGAAGTACTTCTCCGAGCGCCTGGCCGCCACCTTCGTCTACGCCGGCATCGACATCGCCGAATCCGGCCTGCTGTCCGGGACTCGCGGCGCCCAGATCGCGGGCCGATTCACCCTGATCCCCTCTCGCCCCTTCCCCTACAGCAGCGAATGGAAGGGCCTGGTCGCCGCCATGGAGGACACCTTGCGGCTGCACGACCACCGCCCTGGCACACTTACCGGCCTGGACCGCTTCCTGCATGACCACACCGGTGGCATGATCGGGTCCCTCTCCCATGCCATCCGCGGAGCCGCAGTCGATGCCATCCTCACCGGCACCGAGAAGATCACCAAGAAGAGCCTTCAGGTCATCCCTCTCGACCACACCGCCCACACCACAGCTCCGCTGGCAGCGAAGACCGCTACCTACCGATGAATAGCGAGCTACCGCCCCGATTTGCGCCCCTGCCGGTCCGACTTCGTCCCGGCCTCGGAGAGTCCGCCCACTCCTACATCCGGCGCCTGGCTCGCGCCAACCATCTCAAGCCCAGTTTTCTGCACTGCTATCTCTGCGGCCCGCCGCAGTGGTTCGGCAAGCCGCTCCTCGAAAACCTAGCTATCGTCGCAGGTCGCTCGCCCGAGGCGCTCGAACGTGCCCTCGTTGACGCCAGCACCCTGGGCGGCACGAACAGACCCCGCCGTCTCCCCAGGAGAAATCCGTTCGCCTGGCGCCGGAGCCTGTCCCATCGCATCGCTCAAGAGGCCCTGAGAGGCACACAAGTCCGCACACTCGCCAAGCGCTACAACATCCGTGACAGGGAGGTCCGCTTCGCCCTGGAGACAACCCGCCTGACCACCACGGTGACGGGTCCGCTGACCGCCCCTGTCACAGGCGAACTCGCCGACCTCATCGAGAGCATGATCAGCAGAAGGCTCAACGGAAGGCAGATCTGGACAGAGCTCATGGACGACCACGACTACCTGGTCACCTATGGCTCCGTTCGCCACTACCTCAGATACGCGCGATGCCGGAGGGCGCCAGCACAAGCTGAGGCATCAGGACGCCAACAGATCGCCCTCTAGGCGGCACCCGGCCGACGTAGCACCGCAGCTCCGACGGGTGAACGATAGTGCGCGGTTCCGTCCCCGCGCAGACTGAGCTGCCCCCGGGTACGGAACCGCAGCGGACTCAAGCGAAGGCCGCGGTAGCCTCCGGATCGGTCTGGACGGCGTTGCCGGCCGCGAGGTACCGCTCGGCGTCCAAGGCTGCGGCGGCGCCGGTGCCGGCGGCGGTGATGGCTTGGCGGTAGGTGTGGTCGACGACGTCACCGGCCGCGAACACTCCGGGAAGGCTGGTGCGGGTCGTCGGGGCGGCAACCTCGATGTAGCCCTCGCCGTCCAGTTCCAGCTGGTCGGCGAAGAGTTCGGTGCGGGGGTCGTGGCCGATGGCGATGAACAGCCCCGTGACGTCCAGGTCGCGGGTGGTGCCGGTGAAGACGTCGCGCAGGGCGACGCCGGCGAGCATGCCGTTGGTCTCCTTGATCTCGGCGATCTCGCAGTCGAAGGCGAAGGAGATTTTGTCGTCGGCGAAGGCCCGGTCTTGCATGACCTTGGAGGCGCGCAGGGTGGAGCGGCGGTGGACGACGGTGACGGAGCGGGCGAAGCGGGTGAGGAAGGTGGCTTCCTCCATGGCGGTGTCGCCGCCGCCGACCACGACGATGTCGCGGTCGCGGAAGAAGAATCCGTCGCAGGTCGCACACCAGGAGACGCCCCGGCCGGACAGCTTGTCCTCGCCTCGCAGGCCGAGCTTGCGGTAGCCGGAGCCGGTCGCGACGATCACCGTCCTGGCGCGGTGGACGGTGCCTGCGGAGTCGGTGAGGAGCTTGATGTCGCCGGTCAGATCGACGGACACGACATCGTCGTCGATCATCTCGGCGCCGAACTTCTCCGCCTGGGCCCGCATGTTCTCCATCAGGACCGGGCCGTCGACGCCCTCAGGGAAGCCGGGGAAGTTCTCCACCTCGGTCGTCGTGGTCAGCGAGCCGCCGACGAAGATGGAGCTGCCGAACAGCAGGGGCTTGAGCTGGGCGCGGGCGGTGTAGAGGGCCGCCGTGTATCCGGCGGGGCCGGAGCCGATGATGACGACCTCGCGTATCTCGCTCACGCCGTCGCCTCCGGCTTCGCGGGGGCGATCTCGGCGATCAGGCCCTCGACGAGGGTCTTGATCTCGTCGCGGATCGGGCGCACGGCCGCGACGCCCTGGCCGGCCGGGTCCTCCAGCTTCCAGTCGAGGTA
Organism: Streptomyces sp. DT224; assembly: GCF_049844595.1. Classification (NCBI taxonomy): domain Bacteria; kingdom Bacillati; phylum Actinomycetota; class Actinomycetes; order Kitasatosporales; family Streptomycetaceae; genus Streptomyces; species Streptomyces sp. DT224. The sequence continues at coordinate 42,669 of NZ_JBNCLI010000012.1, read as the reverse complement.
GCGCTTGCCGGGGAAGACGGGGCAGGTGTCGCCGCAGCCCATCGTGATGCAGACGTCGGACTCGCGGACCGCGTCGATGGTGAGGACCTTGGGGGTCTCGGCGGAGATGTCGATGCCGACCTCGGCCATCGCCTCGACGGCGGCGGGGTTCACGGCCGTGCCCGGGTTGGAGCCGGCGGAGCGGACCTCGACACGGTCTCCGGCCAGGTGGGTCAGCCAGGCGGCGGCCATCTGGGAGCGGCCGGCGTTGTGGACACAGACGAACAGGACGGACGGCTTGTCGGCCATGGTGATCGTTCTCTCTCGTCGCATGGCGGAACCCGGCCGCCAATGACTTCAGCCCCCGCTGGTATCAGCGGGTGATGATGTGAGAGTATCAGTGCATGCTGACTTCAGTCGATCCTGATGTGATCCGAGTGCTGGGCGATCCGCTCCGCCTGAAGATCGTGACCCTGCTGGCGCGCGAGACGCTCTGCACGACGCACCTGGTCGAGGAGACCGGAGCCAAGCAGACCAACCTGTCCAACCACATGAAGGTGTTGCGCGAGGCCGGGATCGTGGAGACCGAGCCGTGTGGCCGCTTCACCTACTACAAGCTCAAGCCCGAGGTCCTGGCCGGGCTGTCCGAGCAGTTCGCCGCGCTGGCCGACTCCGCCCGCACCGCTTCCGAGAACAAGAGGGCCTGCCCGTGACCTCCACCGAGCCCACCACCTCCCCCGCTCCGGCCGGCGGTGGGGACGACTCGATCGTCAAGAAGCTCTCCACCCTCGACCGCTACCTGGCGGTGTGGATCCTGCTCGCCATGGCCGTCGGCCTGGGCCTGGGCCGCCTCATCCCGGGCATGAACGACGCGCTCGCGAAGATCGAGATCGGCGGGATCTCCCTGCCGATCGCGCTCGGCCTGCTCGTGATGATGTACCCGGTTCTCGCGAAGGTCCGCTACGACCGGCTCGACCGCGTGACCGGCGACAAGAAGCTGATGATCTCCTCGCTGGTCATCAACTGGATCGTCGGCCCGGCGGTCATGTTCGCCCTGGCGTGGATCTTCCTGCCGGACCTGCCCGAGTACCGCACCGGGCTGATCATCGTCGGTCTCGCCCGCTGCATCGCCATGGTCATCATCTGGAACGACCTCGCCTGCGGCGACCGCGAGGCTGCAGCCGTCCTCGTCGCCCTGAACTCGGTCTTCCAGGTTGTCGCCTTCGGCCTGCTCGGCTGGTTCTACCTCGACCTGCTGCCCCGCTGGCTGAACCTCGGCAACGGCCAGGGCCTGGACGTGTCCGTGTGGCACATCGCGCTGAACGTCGTCATCTTCCTCGGCATCCCCCTGCTGGCCGGCTTCCTCACCCGTCGCATCGGCGAGCAGAAGATGGGCCGCGAGAAGTACGAGACGAAGTTCCTGCCGAAGATCGGCCCCTGGGCGCTGTACGGGCTGCTGTTCACGATCGTCATCCTCTTCGCCCTCCAGGGGAAGACCATCACCTCCCAGCCGCTGGACGTCGTACGGATCGCACTGCCGCTCCTGGTCTACTTCGCGATCATGTTCTTCGGCACGTTCCTCCTCGGCAAGGGCCTGGGCCTGGCCTACGACCGCACCGCCACCCTCGCCTTCACCGCCGCCGGCAACAACTTCGAACTGGCCATCGCCGTCGCCATCGCCACGTTCGGCGTCACCTCCGGCCAGGCCCTGTCCGGCGTCGTCGGCCCCCTGATCGAAGTCCCGGTGCTGATCGGACTGGTCTACGTCGCGCTCGCCTGGCGCAAGAAGTTCGCCCCCGACGCGGTGACCACGGCCCCGTGACCCAGCACACGGAGGTGGTGGTGGTCGGCGGCGGCCAATCCGGGCTCGCCGCCGGCTACTACCTGCGCCGCCAGAACCTGGACTTCGTGATCCTGGACGCCGGTGCGGCGCCGGGCGGGTCCTGGCAGCACATGTGGGACTCCCTGCACCTGTTCTCCCCGGCCGGGTACTCCTCGCTGCCGGGCCGGCTCATGCCCGCCCAGGCGGGCGAGACCTACCCGGACGCCGGGCACGTGGTCGACTACCTCACCGACTACGAGAAGCGTTACGACCTGCCGGTCCAGCACGGTGCTCGCGTGGATGCCGTGCACCGCGACGCGGACCGGCTCCTGGTCGAGGCTGACGCGGGCACTTGGCGGGCGAAGGCGGTTATCAGTGCCACCGGGACCTGGACGCGGCCCTTCCTGCCCGCCGTCCCCGGCCGCGGCCTCTTCACCGGACGCCAGCTCCACACGGTGAACTACCGCTCTCCGGCCGACTTCGGCGGCCAGCGCGTGGTCGTGGTCGGAGGAGGGAACTCCGGCGCGCAGATCGCCGCCGATCTCGCCCTGGACGGCAACGTCCAGGTGACCTGGGCGACTCAGCGCCCGCCGCGCGTCCTGCCCGACGACATCGACGGCCGCGCACTCTTCGACGTCGCCACCGCCCGCCGCCGCGCCCTCGATGCCGGCCGCGACGATACCGGCGGGGTCGCCTCGCTCGGCGACATCGTCGCCGTGCCGCCCGTCCGCGCCGCACGCGACGCCGGGCTTCTCACCGCGAAGCCGATGTTCTCCCGGCTCACCGCCAGTGGCGTGCGGTGGGACGACGGCAGCCGCGCCGGTGCGGATGCGATCATCTGGTGCACCGGCTTCCGCCCGGCCCTGGCCCACCTCGCCCCGCTGAACCTGCGCGGCCCGCGCGGCCACATCCCCACCGACGGAACCCGGGCCCTCGGCGAGCGGCGGCTGCACCTGCTCGGCTACGGCGACTGGACCGGCCCGGCCTCGGCCACCCTCATCGGCGTTGGCCGTCCAGCCCGCGACGCCGCCCGCGAGATTGCACAGCTGAGCTGAGGTTCAGGTGACGGCGCGGCTGCGGCGTTCGAGAAGGACGACGTCACGCCAGACGCCGTGATGGCGTCCGATCCGCTCCCGGGTGCCGATGACCCGGAAGCCGGCCCGCTCATGGACGGCGAGGCTGGCGGCGTTCTCGGGGAAGATCCCGGACTGGATGGTCCAGATCCCGGCCTGCTCAGTGGAGTCGATCAGCGCCTTGAGCAGGGTGGAGGCGATGCCACGTCCGCGGGCTGCGGGGTGGACGTAGACGGAGTGCTCGACCACACCCGCGTACGCGCACCGGTCGGAGACCCGGCTCGCCGCGACCCACCCCAGCACCGTCCCCCTCTCGTCGATCGCGGAGAAGCGGTGTTCGGACAGCTTCGCCGCATCGAACGCCTCCCACGCCGGGGCAGCGGTCTCGAAGGTGGCGTTCCCTTCGTCGACGCCGGCCTGGTAGATCGCCAGCACCTGCTCGGCGTGCTCCGCCGCCAGCGGCACGACCCTCACACTCAGCGCCCCGCTCACCGCTTCCCCCTCTGTACGTCCGGTCGTCAGGCCGCAGCCGGCATGGCCAGCAGCTTGCCCATCGCGGCGAGCACCGACGGCTCGACCCGGTAGTACACCCAGGTGCCGCGCCGCTCCGAGGTGAGCAGCCCGGCCTCCTTCAGCTTCTTCAGGTGGTGGGACACGGTGGGCTGGGAGACGCCGACGTCGGAGATGTCGCACACGCACGCCTCCCCGCTTTCGTGCGAGGCCACGGCGGAGAACAGCCGCAGGCGCACCGGGTCACCGAGGGCCTTGAACATCCGCGCCGCGGTCTCGGCCTCCGCGGCACTCATGGGGCGCTCGGTCAGCGGCGGACAGCACGGCGCCACGCCCTGACCGTCGGCGGGCTCGAGCAGCGGCAGCACCTTCGCATTCGACATACGTCTATGTTGACACACGTCGAACCAGCATGGGGAGGCTCATCACCGGCGCGCGAGATGGGCGGCCAGACGCCGGGCGATCCGCTCCGCGTCCCGGCCAACCCCACGCAGCGAGTTCGACGAGAGGCTGCGCTGCCACTCCAGCCCGACATGCGCCAGCCCCGGCACGCTGATGGCGAGGCCCTCGCGGTGCCGGGGGCTCCCGTCGGCGTCCAGGGCGCCGTCCAGGGAGGCGAGGTAGGGCAGGTCGGGGCGGTAGCCGGTGGCGAGCACGATCGCGTCGACCTCCTCCCGCTGTCCGTCCGGCCAGATGAGCTTGGCCCCGTCGGCGCCGGTGAACAACGGTCGCCGGTCAGGCTGTCTGGCGGCCAGTGCGGCGCGGTAGCAGCCGTCGTCGAGGACCGGCTGCGCCGGCGGATGCGGCAGGAGCCGACCAAGGGGTGCGGTGTCCAGGCCGGTGCGGGCCGTCCAGAAGTGCAGGTCACGGCCGAGGATGCGCTGGGACGCGAACTTCACCGGCCCGCGGGTGGCGAGCGTGACGCGGGCGGTTTCGGCGAGTTCGGCGGCGATCTGCACCGCGGAGTTGCCGGCCCCGACTACCACCAGCCGGCCGCCGGCGAAGGGGGTTGGGCTGCGATAGTCGGCTGCGTGCAGCACCTGACCGGTGAACTCCGCCAGGCCGGGCAGTGCTGGCCGGTATGGACGCCCGAAGGTGCCGGAGGCCGCGACGACGGCCCGTGCCCCGAGCCGGCCGCCGCCTTCGAGGACCACTTCGAATACGGATCCGGCCCGTCGCACGGAGCTGACGCGCTCACCGGTACGGATGTCGGCGTCCAGGCGGTCGGCATAGGCGGTGAGGTAGGCGACGACCTCGTCGCGATGCGGATAGCGGTTGCGGTCGGCGCCGGGGAACGGCACTCCCGGTAGGGAGCTGTACCGGGCGGGCGAGAACAGCGTGAGGCTGTCGTAGTAGTGCGGCCATGACCCGGCCGCACGGTCGGACGCCTCCAGTACCACCGGCCGCAGCCCGCGGCGCAGCAGCGCGTGGGCGGTGGCGAGCCCGGACTGGCCGCCGCCGATGACGGCGACGTCGATGTGCTTCATGAACAATCCCTCTGGTTTCGATGAATGTCTATGTTGACGCTCATCAATACAGGTGCCATGCTGGGCGGCGCAAGCCATCGACAGATGTCGAACCACGCAAGGAGTCGCCGTGAACGCGCCCGCCACCACCGAGCTGCCCGTCGTCGTGATCGGAGCAGGACCCGCCGGCCTGGCCGCCGCCGCCCACCTGCTCGACCAGGGCATCGAGCCCCTGGTCCTCGAAGCCGGTCCCGCCGCCGGCGCAGCGGTCCGCGAGTGGGCACACGTGCGCCTGTTCTCCACCTGGGGCGAGGTCGTCGACCCGGCCGCCGAGAAGCTCCTCGCCCCCACCGGCTGGACCCGTCCCGACCCGGCCACCTACCCCTCCGGCGGCGACTGGGCCGAGCTGTACCTGCAGCCGCTCGCCGACGTCCTCGGCGACCGCGTCCGCACCGGTGCGACGGTCACCGGCGTCTCGCGCACCGGCCGGGACCGCATCGTCGACGCCGACCGCGAGCAGCAGCCCTTCGTCGTGCACTTCACCCACGCCGACGGCCGTGAGGAGCGCGTCTTCGCGCGCTCCGTCATCGACGCCTCCGGCACCTGGGCCACCCCGTCCCCGGCCGGTGGTAACGGACTTGCCGCGCTCGGCGAGAGGGCCGCCGCGGACCGGATCGCCTACCGTGTTCCGGACCTGAAGGACCCCGTCGTCCGCGCCCGGTACGCGGGCAAGCGCACTGCCGTGATCGGCTCCGGCGCGTCCGCGTTCACCGCCCTCGCCTACCTCGCCGACCTCGCCAAGGCCCAGGACGGAGCGGGCACGAAGGGCGTATGGATCCTGCGCCGGGGCATCTCCGGCTCCACCTTCGGCGGCGGCGAGGCCGACCAGCTCCCGGCGCGCGGCGCCCTGGGCCTGGCGGCCAAGGCCGCCGTCGACGAGGGACACGCGGACGCGGTCACCGGCTTCCGCACCGAAGCGGTCGAGCGCGACACCGACGGCCGCCTGGTCCTGGTCGGCGAGGACGGCCGGCGTCTGGACCCGATCGACGAGATGATCGTGCTGACCGGCTTCCGCCCCGACCTGTCCTTCCTTGATGAGCTGCGCCTGGGCCTCGACGAGCGCCTCCAGGCACCCGTCGAGCTGGCACCGTTAATCGACCCCAACCAGCACTCCTGCGGCACCGTCTACCCACACGGCCACCGCGAGCTCTCCCACCCCGAACCCGGGGTGTACCTGGTCGGGATGAAGTCTTACGGCCGCGCGCCGACGTTCCTGGCGATGACCGGGTACGAGCAGGTCCGCTCCGTGGCCGCCGCGATCGCCGGCGACCTCGACTCCGCCGACCGCGTCGAACTCACCCTGCCCGAGACCGGAGTCTGCGGCGGCGCCGGCCTCTTCGACGCCCCCGACGCCCAAGAGGCGGACGGTGGCGGCTGCTGCGCACCCGCGCCGCAGCTCGTCCAGCTCAGCGCCCCCGTCGCGGTCGGGGCCGCTGCTGAGGAAGCACCGGCGGGCGGCTGCTGCGGCTCGTGACCGACCTCAGTACCCGAGGCGGCGGGGGGGCGGCGGGCCCGCCCCCGCGCCGCCCTGCCCGCCCTCTGCGCCACGCAGATCGCGAGCTGGGGCATCGTCTACTACGCCTTCCCCGTCCTCAACCCCCAGATCACCCAGGCGACCGGCTGGCCGGCCGGGGCGACCACCGCAGCGTTCTCCCTCGCACTCGTCGTCTCCGCCCTCGCCGGAATCCGCGTCGGCCGCATTCTCGACCGGAGCGGCCCCCGCACCGTCATGACCGCAGGGTCTGTGCTCGGCGTCATCAGCCTGCTGATCGTGGCTGCGGCCCCGAACCTCCCGCTCTTCATCACCGGTTGGATGCTCGCCGGGCTCGCGATGGCCGCCACCTTCTACCAGCCCGCGTTCGCCGCCCTCACCCGCTGGTGGGCCCCCGACCACGTCCGCGCCCTGACCGTCGTCACCCTCGCCGGTGGCCTCGCCTCCACCGTCTTCGCACCCCTGACCGCAGCCCTCGCCGAGCACCTGTCCTGGCGCCACACCTACCTCGTGCTCGCCGGCATCCTCGCCGCCGTCACCATCCCCGCCCACGCCCTGGCCCTACGCGCACCCTGGCCCGACGCCCCAACCAGCCCGGCACACGCGGCCGCAGGCGCCGCCAAGGTCGGGCGCAGCCGACCGTTCCTCCTGCTCGCCGCCGCCTTCACCCTGTCCAGCTTCGCGATGTACGCCGTCGTCGTCGCCCTCGTCCCGCTCCTCCTGGAACGCGGGTACACCACCAGCCAGGCCGCCTGGGCCCTCGGAATCGGCGGCGCCGGACAGACCTTCGGCCGCACCCTGTACGCCACCCTCGCCCGCCGCACCAGCGCTACGACCCGCACCACGATCCTGATCGCGCTCGGTGCACTGACCACCGCCGCCTTCGCCGCCGTCCCCGGCCCGTACGCCCTGTTCATCGCCCTATCGGTCGCAGCTGGCATGGTCCGCGGCAACCTCACTCTCCTCCAGGCCACCGCCATCACCGACCGCTGGGGCACCACCCACTACGGCCGACTCTCCGGACTCCTCGCCGCACCCGCCCAAACAGCAGCAGCGCTCTCACCGTTCGCCGGCGCCGCCTTGGCCGTGCCCCTCGGCGGCTATGGCCCCCTCTTCTTCCTCCTGGCCGGCCCTCCACTCGTTGCCGCACTGGTCACGCCATGGACCAAGCCTGCCGACCGCTCGAAGCCGTACGCCTTCGCAGCGACTCGTTTGACTGACAAGGACGACTAGATTCGATGTCAAAGGACAACTACTCTCCCCGCAACCACTAAAGGATCTTGAACCCCGTGGCCGGATCGAGCCGCCAATGGCCACTCTCTGGCCGATCGGCCACGGATCTGAGACCGAAACCGACACAGTGGCCGACGCGCGGGCCGGCGACCGGCATCGGCCGCAGGCAGCGGAGTGGGAACCCCGGCAGCAGAGCACTGCGGCGGACCGTTCCGCTGACCGTGCAAGGTGGGGCGCCGCAATCTAGGCCAGGACGAGAAGGTCACCGGCCCGGGGCTCGCGCAGTGTCTTGGCTGCCCGGTGCCGAGACCGCTACCTCGGCGGAGTCCAGTCGGCGGCGCAAGTGGTCCAGATGCGGCGGCGGGCAGGACCGTCGAGTGCCACCATCATTGCTTAATTCTCTGAGTTGGGGTAGTGAGCGGGGAGCAGGGTCACCCCCGCACACGCGGGGAGCACACTCAACGACCTGCCTAGATTCGGAACGGCAAGAAGCGCGGACCATCCCCGCGCGTGCGGGGAGCGCGCTACAGTGCTTGGGGTGACGACACATATAACTTGACGCATGCCTAGGCATTGAATGGGAGGCGTCGAGTTCATAGTTAGTCGCCAGCGAAAGAGCGGGGCCACGCCGGGCATGGCGTGACCCCGCTAGGACGGACGGGTTCGAGAGACCCGGCCAAGTGACCGCGTATGCGGTCAGTGAAGGGTGAGCAGGGGCCAGTTATAGGCCAAGGCGCCTCCTCCAGTCGTTGACCAGGTCGCCAATAACTCGACCAGCCGCCGCTGACAGGATGGTGATCCAGACCTTTGCTGGTCCCTTGCTCTTGTCGCGAGACTCCCCGTCGTTCATGTGTGCCTCCAATGCACCATTGGGAGTGGTATGACCACGAACTCATGTGCTGGTGCTTGGAGTTGCACGCGTCGGACGGAACCGACATCGCAGAGACGACGATATGCCGTGCGGTGGAGCCAGAGAGCCGCCTTCCCGAGAAGTCACTAATTGCGCCCCTCCTCCCGTATGTAGCCATAAGGCCCATTGGGTTGCGCGCTCAGTGCGCCACAACGCGCCCACGGCGCGCAATGGAGGATCAAGATCTTCCTCCGCGCCGGAAATCTTCACAATCGGATGAGAGGCGTCCGCTTTTGTAGCGGATGCCAGTACCTCCCTTTACGATCCTCGCGATTGACCAGAAGGGGTGCGTGGTGGATGTGATCCGTCGTGGAGAGCGGGGTAAGCAGAAGACCTGGCAATGGATCATGGTCCTTACGGCGCAGCGAGGACTGTGTACCTACTGTGGCCGGTCGGCTGCTACAACGATCGACCACGAGGAGCCCATCGCCAACAGGGGAGCGGACATCTGGTGGAATTTCGTTCCGGCTTGCGAAGACTGCAATCGCTGGAAGAGGGGCCGTTGTGCCAGGCGCTGGGTAGCGGACATGGACCTGCACCACAGGTATCCGAAGGCAGGGTTTGCAACGCGGGCTATGCGGCCCGCGGTCTACGCTGGCATCACCAGGCGCGTGGAGCGTGTACAGCGGGAGATAGCGGACATGGATCGCCGCGAGTGGTTCCGCCTCCACTACGGCGGTGAGCGCCATCGGAACAAACCCGAGCTGTATGAGGTCCTAGCGCGCTGCAAGGCAGAGTTGCGGGGGTACCCGCACTACCCCTGGCGCACCCCGAAGCTCGGCACGTCACGGAACGTATGTACCCGCTTGATGTGCTGCGGCTACCAACACCCGAAGGCTGAGCACATGGTGGCCTTCCTGGAGCACGAGGAGCGCGACGCCTTCCGACGAGCCGTCTTCAACGAACGAGCCCATGAGGGGGACGTTCTGGGCCGGCTCATCAGGGAGTACCTCCTTGGCAAAGAGTCCGAGGGCGACGATGACACGGCATAGTCCTGCCGGATAGCGGGACCAAACCCGACGTTCCGCCACTGTCCTCTGTCAACACAGGTCAGACTGGGGCCGCGGCGGCACCTCGTCTCCCCCGGAGCCGCGGCAAAATTCGAACGGCTGAAGAAGCCAGACCGCGGAAATGGCCGCGCTCGTGAGACAGGAGCGCCGGCATCGCCGTGAGACAAAGCGACAACCACCAGATCGAAGCCTCGCCGTTGGCCACGGGCGGCGCGGCCCTACAGCCGCGGCCCCAGAATTCGCGGCCCTATGACACCGTCTTGGCCGCACGTCATACCTGCCGGGGGTGCTGCAGTCGCTGAGACCGTGGCCCAAGCATCAGGTGGGCCACTCCGGGAACCGCTCTCGGCGGCGGCACCGTCATTCCGCCCCCGGCCACTGCCATGGGAGGCTTGGCGCCGTGGATTCGAGGAGATATCTGGGGCAGGCAGGCATGGAGGCAGCCGTCCTCCCCTCCCGGGCGGCCTACCTGATCGCGAGCGGCAGCGCGGCCGGGTTCCGTACGGCTGTGACGCAGGCCAGCAGCCGGTGGGGCGGCATGACCGAGCCCATCGTCGAAGCCCTGGACTCCAGCCTGTCGCCGCTGCACGAGCAGACCGTCCGCTTCGCCAAGGTCGAAGCGCTCGTCAACATCGACGCCAATCCCCTGGCCGCCGAGGAGATCGCGCAGGTCCTAGGGCTGCCCGTAGTCGCCCTCGCGGACATGGGGGAGAGCGGTGTGGTGTTCACCTGTTCCCCAGACGGAGTCAGGGAGTTCACGGACCCCGCGTACGCGCCGATCGCAGCAAGCCCGAGCGGGCCGCTATGGCAGTTGGCGGTGGCCGGCTGCGTCGAGCCGGACCTTCCCGAACACGCAAGGGTGAGCGAGCGGGAGGACGAGTTCGGCCGCTATCAACTCCAGGGTGACACTCGGATCCAGAGCACGGTCGCGCAATTCGGCGAGTACCAGAGCACCACCCCGGGGCACACCTCAATGTTCCTGTGGGTCGTCGAGGACGAGGGCTTCGCCGACAGCCTCGACTTCTGGAACACCCGGGCGCTGCGACCGGTGGACACGATCGACATGCCGATGCTGCTGCTGCCGGGTGCCGACGCGGTCAAGCACTGGCTCGGATTCCCCGAGCAGGTAGCCCGTCTCCTCGGGTCTCGCCCCGGCCAGTTCGCTCCCGACGTAGCGCTCGTCAGCCGCTCGGCGTCGGCCGACCAGCTGCTGGAACTCGCTTCCGTGCTCGGCCTGGAGCCCACCGAGGAGGAGCCGCGGGCCGGAGCTCGCATCCCCGAGCCCCCGGCCCGGACCGCCCCGTTCACCTTCCGGACGGACCTGGACCCCACGGCCTTGGTGACCTTCGAACGCCACTACGGCGTGCCAACGTCCTTCGACGTCCAGGTCTTCGCCGACGGGCCGAGCACCCTGCGCTTCGCGCAGCCGGTCCGGTTCAACGGGCACGCCGGAGCCCTCGTGAGGTTCTGGGGCGAGCCCCTGCTCGGATTGCCGGACCGCCCGTCCATCGCCCGGCTCGTCCACCCCGATGCCCAGTGGCGGGACGGCAAGCTGCAGTTTACGGTCATGCCGATGAGCCCTCAGCTCACCATTCCCATGACGTTCCCCCTGCTGCCGCAGGCCACGGAGCGGCTTCTGGACGATGTCGCCACCGAACACCAGTTGTCCTCAGCAGGACGGCTGGGAACGGCCTTGGCCGAGAACGCCGACAGCTCCGTGCTTCTCGAACCCGGTGTCTACGAGGCTGCCATCGCCCTGACCACGCCTCGGTCCAAGGAATTGTTGAAGCGGCTGAAGGAGCTTCGCGCGGACGGCGATCCGGACGCCGACCTCGCCGAGTTGGCCGCAACGTGGGGAGGCCGGTCCGAGCGCCGCTACCTGCCCGCCGACAAGCTGCCGAACGTCAGGGCAGAAGACCAGGCGGCGGCGCTGGAACGGCTGTGCGCTCTGGGCTGGGCCGAGCGCGGGCTGGAGAGCATGTGCCCCTCGTGCAACAGCCGGTCCTTCGTTCCGCTCGACCAGACCACCGGTACCCCGCAGTGCCCCGGATGCGGCGCCGTTTCCGCATACCACTCCGGCGGCGCGGCGACCGCCGTGCACTACCGGCTCGACAGCTTCACCGACCGAGCCAGCGACAACGGCCTGTTGCCGCATCTGCTCGCTATCGCCGAGCTCTGCCGGCGCAAGCCCCGTTCGCACTTCCTCCCTGGCACCGACGTCACCTTCGCGAACGGCGCCCAGGAGGAGGTGGACATATTCGGTGTCTGGGACGGGAAGGTGCTTTCCGGGGAAGTGAAGACCTCCGCCTCGGAGTTCACCGAGGGCCAGCTCCGGCGCGACGTCGCCCTGAGCCGGCGGCTCGGAGCGGACGTGCACCTGCTGGCCTCGGTTGCCCCAGTCACCGAGGACGTCCGGAATACCGCGCGGGAACTGTGCGCCGCTGCCGGGCTGGAGCTGGAGATCCTGGACCAAGCCGACCTTCGCCCGCCGGCACACAAGCCCGTCCCCGCGACTGCGGCCGACGGCCTCGGCTGGCTGCGTACTGCCACGGCCGACCTGGCCGCGCTGATCGAGAAGGACAAGCCCGTCAGCCACGGCCAGGTGGCACGGACCCTGAAGACCGCGTCCGGCGGAGCCGCCCCGGTCCCCGGACACATCGAGGCTCTTTCCTGGGCGCTGACCGAGCACCGCGACGACGCCGCGGACCTGCTACACCGTCTTCTCCGGGTCCTCGACACTGCGGTCCATGAGCACCGCGCCGCCAGCCCCAACGCGTAGAGGCAGCTACCGGCCTACGCCTTTGCGCCCCGCTGTTCCGGTTCACCGGGTGAGCACCCGGGTCACGCCGAGAATCGTGTCGAGTTAATAGCCGACCAGCTGGGACAGAAGGATTGGCTCCGGCTGTCGAACCCGTTCCGCTGTACGGAGCCATGAGCAGGGTTCGGCTTGCTAAACGTGCAGGACGACGTCCACGGGCGGGACCGCCGCGCGGATGCCGAACATGTGGCGGCATTCGTTGATCCCGCCGACCTGGGTGGTCTGCTGGACCCGGTGATCCCAGTCAGTGGCGGTGATGGCGGCGTCGTGGGCCTCGACGAGTCGGCCTTCGACGCTGAGGCGGCGGATTCCGTTGGGGGTGTAGCCGAGCTTTTCGGAGACACGGCGGGAGGCGGCGTTGTCGGCGAAGGCGGAGGAAGTCACGCGCTCTGCGTCGAGGTGGCGGAAGGCGAGGTGGAGGGCGGCAGCGCGCATCTGGGTGCCGAGCCCGCGGCCCTGGTAGCGGCGGCCGAGCCAGAAGCCGGTACGGGCCTCGCGGGTGATGCGGAAGTCGCGGGCGGAGAGGTTCTGCTGACCGATCGGCGTGCCCTCGTGGAAGACGGCAAGCAGGAGGCGCCAGTTGTCCTCGCTCCAGTCGCCGCGTGCCCACCAGTGGTTCTGTACGACGTTGCGTGCCGTCTCCTCGGGCGTGCCCGAGGCCCAGGGCTGCGGGAATGACACGGCGCCGCGCAGGAGGACGCCGTCGGCCGCGACCTGGGCGAGTTCGTCGAGCTGCTTGTCGTCGGGGACGCGCAGGATCAGGTCAGGGGTCGTGATGGTGAGCTGGGTGAGTGGCCAGTGGCGCATGGGTGTCCTCCATGGGGTGATCAGAATCCGTCGAGTCCGATCACGTTGCCGAATGGATCTTGCAACTGTGCGATGCGGCGGCCAGTGCCGTCACCGACGTCGAGGGGCCCGCGGTGGTGGGTGCACCCGGCGTCGAGAAGGCGCTGGCGTGCGGCGTCGACGTCGTCGACCGACCAGTACGGGACGGGGCTGCCGCCGCGCTTGTTGCGCTTTTCGTCGAGCGGGTGGAACCCGAACTCGATGCCCGCGATGTCGAGCCAGGCGTACACGTCGCCGTTGTTCTCGTTGACGTCGCGGTGGACTTCGGCGTCGAGGACCTTGGCCCACCAGCTGGCTGCCGTGTCCGGGTCGGCGGTGAAGATCATGATGGCGCGGATGCCGTTGAACACGTGTTTCTCCAGGTGGCTATTGATCGACGCCGTGAAGGGAGATGAGCCCGGTGGCGTCGGCGAACGCGTGCAGCGCGCCAACGAGGCCGGCGTCGCTCCATTGGGCGCCGAGACGGTTGGTGTGACGACGGTACGTGTGGCGGATCCACTGCGGAGACAACGCGCGGCCCTCGCTCTGGCCGAGGTGGGCGAGGGTGACCAGGTCGGGGATGCCGGTCAGGTCGGGGCGCAGGGTTTCCGCGTCGATGAGGGCGAGACGGCCGTCGGGGCGGCGCCGGGTGTGGTCGGCCTTGAGGTCGAGGTGGCCGAGCGGCACATGCTCGTCGCCGTGGGCTTCTGCGGTGAGCTGTAGGAGCCGCCGCCACGAGGCTGGCTCGCGGAGCCACGCGGGGGTGGCCGCGTGGGTCGAGGTGTCCAGCCGCCAGCGGCTCATGGCCTCGGCGGTGGCCGGGCTCCAGCGGGCCGGGGCGGTGTGGATCGTGGCGACCGTGGCGATCAGTTCGTCGAAGCCATCCTCGCTGGTGATGTCCGCGCCTTCGTCCAGGAAGTCGACGACCAGGGTGAGGGCGGCGTCGCACGTGCTGTGCAGGTCCGGCAGCACCGCTTCGTCGTGGAGAAGTTGATAGGCGAGGACTTCGCCGAGGTAGGCGGCCTCGTCGCCGTGGCGCTTGAGGAGCTGGCGGGGCGGGGCACCGAGGGCGAAGGCAGCGGTGCGGTAGCGGGCGGTCAGGCAGCGCACCGGGCCCGGGGCGGCCGGATGGTGACGGTGGACCAGCGATCGGGCCTGGGCCTCGGCATGTGCAGGGACGGTGGTGAGCGGGGTGGCGAGCCACCCGTCGGGCCGCACACGGGCGGCGCCGGCGAGTGGCCCGGCCATGGTGGTCATGCCGTCGCCGCCTGGGTGTAGCCGAGCGCGGTGAGGCTGTGCTCGTAGCAGCGTGCCGCCAGGTCGGGGCGCTGGTGCTCGCCGAGCGCCGCGAAGAGAGCGTAGACCGGGGAGTCGAGGGGTTCGCCAATGTGCCAGCCCTGGTACGAGCCGCCGACGACGTCCCAGATCTGCGCGCGCCCCTCGAAGACCGCGATCAGGTCCTGGTAGTAGATCTCGATGCCGAACGGGAAGATGGCCATGGCCTCCTCGCGGCCGGTGGACTCCACCAGCTCGAAGGCCGGACCAGTGATGTTCCACGCGTACGACTCGATACTCCCCGTTCCGCCGGGCGGGTCCAGGAGCCGCAGGACGGCTCGCCGGGAGCCGACCGGGCCGCGGAGGTAATCGTGGATGCCGGAGGCGAGCGCTCCGGTGCGGGTGGCGACGAAGTCGCGGGCCAGGCGTGGCAGTTCCTCGGCGAGCAGGGCCCGTGCGGCTTCCCAGGTTCCCTCCGGCAGGGCCGGGGTGATCGGGGTGGGCTCCACGTCCTTCGGTTCCGAGAGGAAGGCGCGCTGCGTGGCCAGGGCGCTTACCTCGGCCTTGGCGTCGATGCGGACCCACTCGGCGCCCGAGCTGGAGAGGGTGCCGCCGTCGTAGGGGACGGTGAGCCGCTCGCCGGGCCGGGGCCCGTGCACGCGGAACAAGTGCTGCAGCGTGTTGGCCGTGGCCGCGAGGGCGGCATGGTCGGCGTAGAGGAACGGGCCGTGCGGGCTGCGCGGGGCGGTGAAGCCGTTACCGCACAGGGCGACGTCGCGCACGCCGTCGAGCGGCTTGAGGTAGTCGATCAGCAGGCCGTTGAGGATCTCGATGCCGGTCTTGCGGTTGCGCGGGCCGTCCATGCCGGGCAGCAGGTTGTTGTCCGCGCCGAGCGCGCCGTACGGCACGGTCTGGGCGTTGTTGGACACGATCGCCAGCCGCGGCGGCTTCAGTACGCCGTCGGCGAGCTGCTCGATGTAGAGATCGGAGACATCGGCGTCCACACCGATGAACACGTCCGCGTCGGTGGTGCCCGCTCGGCGCACGAGCGGCTGGGCGACGCGCTGTTCCCAGAACAGTGTGCGGGCGCCGGCCGGGTAGAGAGTGATCTCGATGTCGCCGACAGTCAGCGGCGTGGCGTGATCGAGGCGGCGCACGGCGAAGCCGAGGACCTCGATGGCATCGACGACGCCCTGCGGGGTGGTCATGCCGGTGTAGACCGGGACGGTCTTCGCCAGCAGGTCGAGCGAGGGCAGGTGGAAGTGGTCCAGGTGCTCGTGGCTGAGAATCACCGCGTCCGGCACCGGCATCTTCGCGGTGTCGACGGTTCGCGGCGGCCATATCGGGAACTCAAGGTCTCCGGCCCCGAAGGCATCGGCAAGGATCGGGTCCAGCAGTACCGTTGAGAGGCCATCGGTGATGTGCCACGTCTGGTGGCCCAGGAACGTCAGCTCCAGTCCGGCGGGAGCGGCCATGGTGCTTCTCCTCTGCATGATCGTGAACGACGGGCGGGGAGCAGCCCGGGGGCGATTACGGCGCCCCCGGGCCGCGGTCTACTCACCAGCAGCGGCGCGTCACCGGTGGTACGTGGTCGGCGCGTGGCTGGTGGCACCGGTCGCGGCGAACGCCTTCACCCGGCGCTGCAGCACCTGCACCGCCTCGGCGGTCACCTTCGGCGCCTCGGCCTTCTTCGACTGGCTCATCGCATACCTCCTCTCACAGTCGAGCCCCACGCGGTGGATGGCGGGGATCTTCTTGGAGTACAGCTCAACCGTTCGACTGGAGACAGGACTTGGCTGTAGTCCCGGTGTAGTCCCGCCCTACGGGCAGTACGCTTCCGGTCACGCAGGATGATGGGATTGCCCCGTGGACGACTTGATCCGTCACCCCCTCGCCCATGCCCGTATCGAACGTGGTTGGACCGGGCCCGACCTCGCACGCGAGATCCGGCGCGCCGCGCTGCGCAGAGGGTTCCGCTCCGGCGTGGAGAGACAACGGATCTGGAAATGGGAGAACGGCCGGGCGATCCCCGACAACGACTCCCAGCTGCTCCTCGCCGACGTTTTCGAGATCGCCCCGCGCACCGTTGCGGCCCTGGGCTGGCCTCACTGGTTGCCGGGCCGGGACAGCTCCATACCCCTGGGCCCGCACAGCACCGTTCCTGCTCTTCGAGAGGCCCTGCGTTCTTCCATGGACCGCCGCACGTTCCTGACGTACAGCTCTGCCGCACTGGTCGGTTTCGCCCATCAGTGGGCGGCCACCGATCCGACGGCCATCGCCAGCGCTCTGGACGGGCAGGCCGTTGACGCCGAACTCGTCGATCTGCTCGAAGCCACCGGCCAGAAGCTCACCACCCTCGTCACCGAGCAACGTCAGCACACCCGTACGCTCCTGGACGCCCATCTGACGACCGTCACCGACCTGATAGAGGACGGCAACTACACCGAGCCCGTCGGCAGCCGGCTCCATACACTCGCCGCACGGTTGTCGCAGACGGTCGGCTGGCACCGCTTCGACCAGGGCAAGCACGCCGCCGCCGGCCGCTTCTGGCACGGCGCTCTGCACAGTGCCCACGCCTCCGGCGACCGTGATCTCGGCGCGGGCATCATGTCAGACCTCGCCTATCAGGCGACCTGGCTGAAGGACCCGAAGACGGCAGCGGAAATCCTCAGGAGTGCCATTGCCCGCACCGAGCATCCGACCGCCCGCTCTCTGCTTCATCTGCGACTCGCCCGTGCCCAGGCCGCCCTCGGCGAAGGACACGCCTGCCGGCGCTCCCTGGAGGGAGCCGAGCGAGAACTCTCCCGGACCGCCGGTGAGGCGCCCGCCTGGTGCTCGTGGATGTCACACGCCGACTTACTGGTCGACTCCGGACAGTGCCTGCTCGACCTTGGCCAGCCCGAGCGCGCCCACCAGCTCATCGGAGAAGGAATGGCCCTCCTGCCCAGCGCCCGCGACAAGACCCGGGCCGTCTTCCTCACGTACGAAGCGGGCAGCTATCTCAAGGCAGGCGAGGCCGACCAAGCCGCAGCCGCCGCAGCCGAGTCCCTCACCCTCGCCAACAAGATCGGCGCTCCGCGCTGTGTCGCCCTCGTTCGCGAACTCGCGCCCGGCTTCAACAAGTACGCCGGGGCCGACGGCGTGAACGATCTCCTGGAGAGAGTGCGGACGAGCTGATCCGCGGGGGCATGATGCTTCAGTCGTAGAGCGGCTTCCAGCCACCACCAGCACGGTCAGCAGGCCACTGCGGACCGTCGGGGGATTTTCCGAGTACTTGGACGGCCCTTTTTCCGACCAGGAGGGCAGAGTCGATTCGACCGCGCACCAGCAGGCCCCCAGGAAGTGTCCTGGGGGCCTGCTGGTGCGCGGTCGCTCTTCGGTTAGCTGTTCTTGCCGTCGCTCTCCGACCCGGACCCGCCGACCGTACGTCGACGGGCAACGACCAGCGCCGCCGCGCCTGCGGTGACGAGGAGGCCGGCACCGGTGGCGATCCACGGGGTCGCGTCGGCACCGGTGTGGGCGAGTGAGCCCGTCGGCGCCTTCGGCTTGGGGGCATCGACCGGGATCTCCGCCGCCGTCGTCGTCGCATCGGCTGCCGGTGTACTGGTGCTCGGCGCGGAGGGCACGGTGCCGTCGGCCCCGCTACTCGGCTTGCCCGGTGTGGACGGGGTGGGGGCGGGCCTATGCGTCGGCTTGTCCGAGGGGCTGGGTTTCGGAACGGTGGCGGTCTTAGCGTTGGTGACGGTCACGGTCACCGGGGAGCCGGGGCCCGCGGTGAACGTCTTGATCGGCTTGTGCAGGTCGTAGCCGGCGGGGGCCATGATCTGCTTGGCCCAGTACCGCGTCGCCCGGCTGGACACCGGAAGTTCGCCGGAGGCTGTGCCCTTGGAGCCGGTGGTCAGAGTGAGCAGCGTGGCAGTGCCGGTGCCGATGTTCACGGTCGCGCCGGGCAGGAGCTTGCCGGTCTTGTCGTCCTTGACCTGCAAGTGGACCTTGGCGGTCTTGAACGGGCTGGTGACGGTCAGCCGCGTGGTCGCTCCCGGGGTGACGATGACGTCCTGGTCGGCGACGAGGTCGTGGAGCGGACTGCCGGAGGACGTTGCCTTGAGCCGGTAGATGCCGGGGACGAGGTCAGGGAAGGTCACCGTCCCCTGTACGTCGGTCGTCCCTCGTCCGGCCTCCAGGCCGCTGGCGTCGAGCAGCAAAAATTCCGCGCCGGCCAGGACGTCTCCGGCGGTGTCCTTCGTCGTGATCTCGACGCTGCCCGCGTCCGGGGCCGGGGTCTCGGCGGGGGCGGCGGAGGCCCAGGGGGTCGGTTCGGACGGCTGGGCACTCGCGGCGGGCGCCCAGCCGAGGGCACCAGCCACCGAAATGGCTACAGCGGCGGGTCGTACAAGACGTACGTGCACGGGGGGACAGAACTCCTTAACGGTTTGGTTGGGGGTGTCACTGCGTCCGGCGGGGGGCCGGTCCTGTCGGCGGTGGGGCCGCGGGCGGGCGCGCTGGGGGCTCGTGGGCCGTCGCTGTGGCCGTGTTGAGGCGGTGCCGGAAGTCGAGCGATACGTCCTTGAGGGTGCGGTGCAGCGGTTCGGTGGAGATCAGGGAGGTGGTGAAGGTCGCGACGAGCGTGGCGGGGGTACGGCGCGCGAAGCGTGCCTTCCACTGCGGCGTGCCCCAGTCACCCGCCCAGGCCGTCCAGGCCGGGTCATCTGGTCCGCGGAATGTGCCGGGAGCGAAGCGATGCCGAACTGCAGCGAGGCCGTCCGGCGAACGGAAGGTCTGCGTGCCCTGCACGTTCGCTTCGTGGCTCCAGCCGCCGGCGAACAGGGGCGCGTACGCCGTGTGCGGGGCCGTTTCATCGTTGAACAAATAGGACCGGTCGCTGCTTCGGTCCCAGAGGTAACGGTCGCGCAGCTCTGCGTGGACGTCGTGCAGGAGTTCGGCGGGGGTGGTGACGTCGAAGACGATCTCCCATGACGTGGGGCCGAAGGGAATGCGACTCGCGCCGATGGTCCACGTTCCCTGACCTCTCGTGTCGGGGTCGAGGACGAGCCTGGTCCACACCCGGGCGCACGGGCTGCTGGAGAACGTCATCCCTTCGTCGGCCGGGTGAAGATTCCATCCGCTCTCGAAGGGGAACGGCCAGACCTCAAGAAGGTCCTTGTCCCCCGGTCCGGCGAGGTGGCGAGGCAGGACCTTCACCCTCTGGTCGGGACCGAAGGTGCTGAAGGGGTCGAGGGGCGGGTCGGGCAGCATGGGGGGCTCCTGACGGAGGCGGCGGTGCAGGGCAATTGGGATGCGGGCTCACCGGCCGCGTACGGCGCCCGCGACCGGTGCTCCGGGCGCCGTGCGGACGGTGTGGCCGATCGGGCCGCCCTGACGGCGGGCGGCCCAGGCACCGGGGAACCAGACTGCGGTGTACTTCTCGATCGCGTCGCGCAGCCCCGTGGTGACGGCCCCTTCCCACGGCGGGCGTCCGGGGAGGTGGTACTTGTCGAAGGTGGCGTAGCTCTTGGTATTCGGACGTCTGTCGGTGGCCTCGTCGCGGCGGTGAAAGGTCTGGTGGTCCAGGAAGCTCAGGACCACCGCGTCGATCTCACCGCGGTCCGGGTGGACAACCGCCACACGCAGCCCCCCGTAGGTGTCGGCGTGGATGGTCCCGGCGAAGTCGATTCGCAGCCGTAGGGGTGCATCGGGCACGGGGGCGGCGAAGTAGGTGTCACCCACAACGGCGTGTTGGTGGAAGGGGAGGCACAACTGGGCGAAGAACTCAGCGGCTTGGAGGGGCAAGTGGGTCTCCGGATGGGCTCGGACCGGTCCTACCGGCGTGGACCGGGCAGAGCAGGTCGGCTGGTGATGCTCCAGCGCGGGACGCTGGCTGCGGGAAGCGCGGCGGGTCGGCGTGCTGCGACGGCCCGCCGTACGTCGAGCGGTGTGGGGGCCGGCGGAAAGATCGGGGTGAGCCGAGCCATTCCCTCGATGTAGCTGAAGGTCGCCGCGCACCAGCGGGGCAGCGGTGCCGGATCGGCGACACACTCGGTGACTGCGGTGAGCACGGCGACGGGGGTATCGGTGCTGAACGTGGCGTACCAGGCGGGCCGGTCGATGGACTTGCCCGCCCACAGCTGCCATCGGGCGTCCCGCGTCGTGAGCTCGGCGTCCCGATCAAGGGGGCCGCGTGTGTACTCCAAAGCGGCGAGCCCGTCCGGCGCCTGGACCGCGAAGACCCTCCGGCGCGGCTGGTCGAGCACCCAGCCCTGGTCCAAGAGCGGCTTGACCGTGCGGAAGGGGTCGTGCTCCTCGATTCCGGCGACCGGCCGGGCGAGGCAGGCGCCCGGCCCTTGCTCGTACGCGGTCGCGAGGGCGGTGGTGAGCGCGGTCACGAACTCGGTGGGTGTCCGGTCGTTGAAACACGCTCCCCAGACCGGGGGACCGAACGGGTCGCGGTAGGCGTTGATGCGCCAGAGCCCGTCGTCTTCCCCTTCGGGCAGATATCCGACACGGACCCTGCGGTCGGGGGCGCTGATGTAGCCGTTGCCGAGGTCGTCGTGTTCGACGCTCCAGCGGAGGTCGAGGAGCGGGGCGAGGGCGGGGTCGCCGGTGCCGGTGGTGGAGGCGAGGTAGCGCGGGGAGACGTAGACGTCGCCGTCGATCTCGTGCTGCGGGTCGGGCTGGGCGGTCACCGGTGCGACCTCGTGGTGACGGTGATCTCGTCGGCGGCGGTCTCGAGGCGTTCGGTGACCTCGGCGGTGGTGCGGCCGGTGACGATGAAGAAGCCGGCGCGGGCGGTGAACAGGTCCCCTCCGTCGGCCGGCAGGCGGATCGGGTCACCGACCTCGTGCAGCCACTGGACCTGGTGCAGCCAGGGGGTGTGGGCGGCGAAGGGCGTGTTGATGTGGCGTTCGGTGAGCGTGCCGGAGGTGTCCGGGTAGAGCATGCGGATGCCGGCGGCTGCGTGACGGGTAGGGGTGAGGTCGGGTGTCTGGCCGCATGCGATGTCAGCGGCGGCCTTGGGGAGGTCGATGCCGGTGGCAAGACGTACAAGGTGTCCGATCATGTCGCCGCCGAGCCTCGCGTTGACCTCGATGAGCCGCGGCCGTCCGTCTACGAGCCGCATCTCGACGTGCTGTATCCCGTCCGTGAGGCCCAGGGACTTGACGGCGGCTGCCGCGACAGGGGCCACCTGGGCGAGGAGCGGGTCGGCGCTGTCGATGGTGTGCCCGGTCTCTTCGAAATGAGGGGCCGGCCCCAGGTGCTTGCGGGTCACGGCGACCGCCGTGGTCACCCCATGCTGGGTCACGCATTCGACGGAGACCTCGGGGCCGTCGAGGTACTCCTCGACCAGGACGCCGCCACGGTCCTCGCGACTGCGGTCGGCCCCGGCCGAGGCAAATGCGAAGGCGGTGGGGAGGTCTTCGGGCCGGTCGACGCGGGCCACGCCGATACTGCCGGCGAACGCCGACGGCTTGAGGACGGCGGGGTAACCGATCGTCATCGTCGCCAGCCCGGCCTCCAGCAGGGTGCGGGCGCTCATGTAGGCGGCTGACGGCACCCCGTCGCGGGCGAAGTGTCTCCTCGCGATGGACTTGTTGCGGCAGCCCTGCATGACCTCCACTCCGGCGAAGGGCAGGCCGATGGCGTCGGCGAGGTGCGCGGTGGGGATGAGATTCCACTCGTCCCAGGTCACTACCCCGGCCAGTTCGTGGCGGGCCGCCAGGGCACGGCCGGCAGTGACGAGGGCAGTGAGGTCGGCCAGGTCGGCGACGGCGTGATCGGTGACGAACTGCATCTCCCACGTCGGCTCGGTGCCGGTGAGCAGGACGACGTCGTACGCGGCGGCCACCTGCTCCAGGCAGTAGCCGCGATAGGTCTCGTCTCCGGGAGACACGACGAGTACGAGAGGGCGAGCGGACAAGAAGGGTGCTCCGTATCGGTGGGCATCAAGGGAAGAGGAGAAGAGAGCCGGCGGTGTCGGGTCAGTCGGCACGGCGGCGGCGCAGCTCGAACGCGGAAGCCCAGTGGGGGTGCTGTGAGATCAACTGGCGTGCGTAGAGCGCGGTGTAGTTGTTGTTCAACCCGGCGTCGCCTTGCGGAAGCTGACGGCGCAGGTCCTCGAAGAGGTGCTTGAGGCTGATCCGGGTCGCTCCGGCGGCAAGGCGGCCGGCGGCCATGCGCTCCAGTGCCCGGAACACATGCGGGTTGTGGGCATCGAAGGTGCGGAACTGCTCGGTGATACTGCGACCGACGGCGGTGGGCATGAGGTTCTCCACAAACGGGGGGCGTACCGGTTCAGGTGCGCAGAGCGGGGTCGGTGCGAAGGCGGCCGAAGGCGAGCGTCAGGCCGAGGGCCTGCAGTACGGCGCACGCGGTGATGACGTGGCCCAGCGCGTCGGGCGGGGTCAGCGCGGTGAGCACCCCGGCGACGGGAAAGGGCGCCAGGAGGATGAGGATGGTCGCCGACAGGGTGCTGCCGAACTTCTCCGGTGGGATCAGTCGGGAGCGCAGGGTGCGCAGGACGACCGCCATGCCGCCCTCCGCTGCCATGAGGACCGCGACCAGGACCAGGTAGGAGCGGTAGTCAGGAGCCTGGGCCGCGGCGAGGCAGCCGAGCGAGGCCAGAGCGGCGCAGACGGCGCCAACCGGCCACAAGCCCAGACTGTCGAGGAGGAACCGACAGATGGTGACGGCCAGGAGGGTGGCGGCTGCGGCGGCGGACCAGACCAGCCCGACAGCGGTGGTGGACTGCCCGTAATGCTGGACGACGATCACCGGTCCGGCCGCCTGGAGGAAGCCCGTGGCCAGATTGGACAGGGCCAGCCCGGTCACGAGCCAGCCGAGCGCGGGAAGCGAGCGGATGGTGCGCCAGCCGGTGAGCAGTCCGGCACCGGGCTGCCCCTTCGGCGTCCCTGCGGCGACGTGCGAGGGCGGGGTGCGCAGGGCGAGCAGCGCAGCGAGCAGCGAGAGCACGGTGACCACGGCGAGCATCGCCGGCGGTCCGGCGAGCAGAAGTACCCCGGCGAGTGCCGGACCGGCCAGCGTCGCGGTCTGGTCGATGCCGAGCAGAACGGCTTGGACTCGGTGGGCTCGTGCACCTGCTCGGCGGCCGGCGGCGGCTCCCGCCGTCTCGGCCGCGATGTAACTGACCTCCGTGAGCATGCCGGTCGTCACCGCGAGGACCATCAGGGTCACGCCCGCAGCATGGCCGGTCGGGTAGAGCTGGAGCAGGGCCGCGCCCGCAGCAAGGGCGAACGCGCGTCCCAGGGAAGCGAGGTGGAAGACGATGGCCGCCCCGCGTCGGTCGACGATCGATCCCGCCCACCCGAAAGCCGCCAGTCGCGGGATCCATTCCAGGGCGAACGCGGTGCCCGTCAGCGCGGCCGACCGCGTGGTCGCCAGGACCAGCAGCGGAATGCCGTAGGTGGACATCGCGTGCGCGAGGGCGTCCGCCGAGCGCGGCAGGTAGATACCGCGCACCAGCCCGGCGGTGTGGCCGGCATGCCGGAGTGAGATGGCTGTGTTCACGCGGCCATCCCAGTCTCAGGCACCTCGGTGGACTGGGGGTTGTCGGCCAGCCACCGGAGCAGCAGCGCGCGAGGACGGCCAAGCTCCGCCTCGGCCTCGGCGCTGGGCAGCCGCTCGGCGTACCGCCCCGACAGGTCATCGGAACAGACGGACATCCGCGATGGCACGACGAGGTCGAAAACCCGTCGAACGCGATCGGTGAACGCGCAGACCGGCGCCGGATAGTGGTGCCGGTCCCAGCGGGCGAACGCGTCATACAGGCCCGCCAACTCGAAGCCTGATTCGGTGAGTTCGAGGCCGGAGCCGGAAACGATCCGGATGAGACCGTATGCGCGGGCCACTTCGATGGCGCGCCGCAGGTGGTGCGTGGAAAGGTCGGTCAGGGTGCCGGCCAGCCGTCGGGGCGGTATCGCCCCGTTGTCGTCGATCTCGCTGACCAGGCGGATCAAGGAGCGCGATGCCAGCAGATCGACGGCCTGGCGTACTTCGGCTGGGGTGAGGACGGTGGTGGTCATCGGCGCGGGCCTCCTACCGCAGTGGTGGCCGCCTTGGTGGCGTGGGAGAAGAGGTCGCGGTTGTGCCACGTCGGAGACGAGTGGCCCGTCCGGGCCTGCGGGAGCGCGGCCGGAGCTGGCCGGGGCTGGCTGCTGGCCCACGGCCTCGGCGCGGTCTTCGTCTGCGGGTTCCCCCAGACGGGGTGCTGGGCCGCCTGGTCGAGGGGCTGGCCGGCGGACCATGCGGACAGGGCTCCGAGAACGGGGCCCAGGCCGTCGCCCGCCGCAGACAGCCGGTAGGGCTGGCCGTTGCCCCCGGTGTCGACCAGACCGTCGGCAACGAGCTGCCGCAGCGGCGGATACACATTCGTCCAGTCGCTGCTGGGCATCACGATCCGGGCCAGCGCCCGACCGCTGACGTCCCCACGCGACTTCAGTACCCACAGGATGGCGGCGGCGTGACGCCGGGTGAGCAAGGTGAGGCTGTCCTCGATCTGTTCGATGGCGGACAGCGGGTGGTCCGCCTGCTCCAGGTGCTCCTCGGCCCATTTGACGATCAGCGGCAGGACCGGCAGCAGGTCGGCTCCGCGCTTGGTGTGGCCGTAGGTGACGTGCCGGCCACTGTGCTCGGTGCGCTCGACGAGGCCCACGTCGCACAGGGACTTGACCTTCGGGTGGAGCTGGCCGTTCTGCAGCCAGGACACCTTGGCCGCCAGCTCGCTGTACCGCACGGGCGGGCCGGAGAGCGCGAGCATGATCCGTACGTTCCATCGCGGGGTGATCATGGCGAGGGCCTCGGTGACCCGGGCGATGTCGGTGCCTGTGTCAGGGGGCAGAGCGGTGGTGGTCAAGGGAGGAACTCCTGGGTGCGTAAAGGGGAAATCGCCTGCAGGTCAGCGGCTGGGTGCTGCGCTCTGCACCGGAAGAGGCGGAGCCGCAGGGACTGCGGGAGCCGTATGAGAGGGAGCGGGGGCCGGGGGCGGAGCGGGTGCCAGGCTCTGCAGCACGGCGGCGACCGACGTCGCCTGGACGTCGCGGACGGCGACCACTTCGGCGAGCCGACGGGATCCGTCGAGGAGGTGGGAGACGTCGCCCTGCCAGATCCGCCGCTCGGGGTCGTGGAGGATCCGGGCAAGGTGGTCGCGGTGGAAATTGATGCCGCGCTCGGCTTGAGCGAGGGCCTTGTGCATGCCGAGCAGCGCGGCGAGCATGCCGGGCGGGTTCTCCTGAGCGTGAGCTGCGAGGTCGGCGAGCGGTGCGCCGTACAGTTCCTCGATCCGTCCGGCTACCTCGGTGGACGTGAGTAGGGACAAGCGCGAACTTTCACGGTCGGGGGGCCCGGGCCGCCCCGGCACGCGGGGGTACCGGGGCGGCCACGGAGGGGAGCGTCATGGTGGCCTGGAGCTGCGCGGTCCGTACGGGCCGGGGACGCTGACCGGGTGGAGGCATGGTGCGCAGCAGCTCGCCGAGGGTCGCGCGGTAGCCGTCGCGGGCATCGAGCGCTGCCTCCAGCCACTGCGCGTCGAAGCGGAGCTTGTCCGCCGACAGGTCGTCCATGTCGCGGTCCGGATCCATGTCCGCGTACACCCGGTCGCGGACACGGGCGACCTGCTCCTCCGTGAGCGCCAGGAAGGCACGCAGCTCCAGGGCCCGGGCGAGGGCGGGTGACACGTCGTGGGCGACAGCCGCCTCGTGCAGCGCGGAGACCGGCTTCCCGAAGACCTGCTGCAGCTCGCCGTCCATGGTGCTGGCCTTGGTGCGGCTCATCGGGTGAGCCTCCCTACCTGCCCGGCCGACGCCGACGCGGGTGGAGGTGCTTCTGCCGGCCGGCGGGGAGCGGTGGTCTGCACTGCGGGACCGCTCCGGGAACGAAGGCGGGCAAGACGCTCGGCGGAGAAGCCCTTCTTGCCCGGAGCATCCGGGTCGAGGAGCCACCGCACGACTATCGCCCGGCCGTCGCGGACGGTAACGGCCTCGTTCACGCGGTGGGCGAGACCCATCGTCGGGTCGTCGACCTCGCTGGGCTGCGACTCCAGCGCGGCGAGGAGGTCGTCCTCCGCTCGATCCAGTACCGACTGGGCCTGGACAAGCAGGCCGTGCCACTTCACGACCTCGGTCGCGTCCGGGTTCGCGGTCGGCTTCGCGCCGACCGCGTCCTTCAGCTGGTCCATGCCCATGCCGAAGCGCGCTTCGATCCGCTCGGTGAGTACGCCCACCACATCCGCGGCGCCGTCGGATATACCGTCGGACAAGGGAGAATCTCCTGTTCTGGAAAGGCCGATGCCTGGCGAAATGGGAAGGGGACGGCCGTTCCCGGGCAGCTCAGCCGCGTACGGAAATCCGCCGGATCCGGAAATCGGTCAGTCCAGGCACATCCGGACGTCGCGGTAGACGTACGTGCCGGACACCCAGCCCTTGACGCCGGTCGTCTTATCCGTGATGTAGAGCCAGTTGCCGCTCTTCTTCTGCACGCTGAACTTGTGGCCCCGGTAGAGGATGCCGAGAGCGGTGGACTTCGAACTGGCCTTGGACCGGATGGTCACGGCCTGGGTGTGCACCTCGTACGGCAGCGGCGGCAGGTTGTGACAGCTGGACGCCGGGACCGCGGAAGCGGCGGTGGGTACCGCGCTGGCGGTGGTGGCAGACAACACGGGCAGAGCGAGAGCACCGAGCATCACCGCAGATACGGCAATTCGGGTGGAACGCATGCGGAAGAGACCTCCGTGAAGGCATAGGGATTACGCGGAAGGTGCCGGGGAGTTGTTCCGGCGGCTGTATAAGAGTCCGGAGAATCACCGGTTTGGCTAACCGGCGATCGTCGGTTATGTTGCGCCGCCGCGTCGCGCTTGACGCTCAGCGCGTACGGCCGGGCGGCCGGGGAAAAGCAGCCTTCGCCACACCCGCCCCGGGGCCAGAAGCGGCTGCGGGGCGAACCGGCGGCAGCGGGCCGGCCTTGCCGTCAAGCCGGTCGTCGCACCACCGCAGAGCCTCGTCCGCTGTGTCGAAGCCGCCTTCGCGCAAGGTGTACGTCCACGCATCGGTGTCGAACTCCTCGACGACGACGCGGAACGGGCTGGGGGCTCGCTCGTCCATGGCGCGCAGCGCCACCACGGTGAACGCGTCTGCCCAGTCGTCGTGGGTGTGCGAGGAGACAATGGCGAAGTGGTCGCCCTCGCCCACGAGGCGTCGCTCCAGCCATCGAGTGGCCTCGTCCGCCGGTAGGGCGCACAGCTCCGGGTCCAAGCCGATGGCATCGCGTGGGCAGCCGCGGTGGATGAGCCAGGACTGGGCCATCACTGCCAGCGGCAAGGCTGCGATGTCGACGGTGTACGACCCCTTGTCCCGTTTCAAGTGAACGGCGAGGAACTGCGGCGCGCCTGGGGGTCCCCAGGTCACGGTCCGGTCGAAGAGGACGTAGAAGATTTCCGCGTCGGCATGATGTTGCGCGAGGGGAACAAGCTCGTCCCCAAGCGTGTCGGTGAAATCGCGGTAAGCCGCCTCGTCGGCGGTCAAACCGGTTCCGGATCGGTGGGGGTCAACAAGAGCCTCTCGGATGGAATTCAGGGTCCCTTCACTGAGGTGGACGCCGAGGTCGGTGAGCGAGCAGGGAGACGACGCCCGTCTGGGTCTTGGCCAACACCCGCTGCTGGTCGACCAGTGGGCCTGCGGCACGTCGAGAACGTGTCGGTCGCGGAAGGTCCATAGGGTGTTGATGTCGTGGCCGATGGTGGCTGCGACGCGGTGGTAGAGCGGGGAGCAGCTCGCCGAGATGAGACCGGCGTGGGCGGGGTGGGTACGGGCGATGTTCCGTGCGTTCAGCGGGCTTGGCGGGGCCTGGAGGTCGGTACGGGACGGCGCGGGGCCGGCAGCGGGGTAGGCGGTGGCCCGGGCCGGGGTACGGGTCCGCGGGTGGTCAGCTGCGGGGAGCGGGAGCGGGCCGCGTGAGTCCGGGCGCTCAGCGGACGGCGGGCCATCCCCAGACGACGACCAACTTCGTCGTAGATGTCGTTGCCCGCCCGCGGCCGAATCGCGATGACGTGAACGTCCTTGTGGTGCGCGGAGTCCGCCGGCGCGGGGCGGAGTGCGTAGACGACGCGCCACTCCTTGCGCGAGTCCACGAACAGCTTCCGGTACCCCTCCAGGTCCCCGTCGAGACGCAGGCCGAAGCGCTGCGCGGTCACCACCTCCTGCAGGTAGGCGAGGGTGAGATCTCGGATGTCGCTCGGGGCCTGGAGGAGGTCGGTCAGTGCGCGGGGGTCGATGCTCAAGCCGAAAGCGGGCTTCCCTCCTGCGGTCACGACGTCGGCTCGTCCGCCTCGGCAGGCTCGTCGGCTGCCCGCTTGGACGCCGCCTCCGTACGGACGGACGGCGGCGGTCCCGCCAGAAGGCGATGGGCAGGCCGGTCGGGAGAGGTCATGCAGGCCGACAGCGGACCGCCGGGTGCGCGGATCGCCGCGACAGCGTGGGTGAGGAAGTCCCGGTGCCACACGAACAGGCCGGACAGCCCTGCTTCGGGATCCCGGTGCTGCTGGTAGGCGAGCCACAGGGCGTGGAGCCAAGCCACGACATCGTCATGGTCCTGCCACTCCAGGCACCACGGCGCGGCGGTTGTGACCTCTGCCCCGTAGACCGGGAGGAAGAAGTCGTCGACCCAGTCGCTCAACGCGTCGAGTTCGTCTTCCAGTTCCTCGCCATCGAGTTCCAGGATCGGACGGGGCTCCGGCGCGGGGCTCGGCGGCCGGCCGAGCCCCGGCATGCCGAACGCGGCGAACGGCGAACCGGGCGGTTCCGGGGCGGAGGAGAGGTGGTCGAGCTGCTGGGCCTGCTGCGCCGACTGCTCCATGAGCCGTCGGACGCTCGCCTCGATTCCCTCCAGCTGCGGATCGGGAATGCGAATCGGCTCCAGCTCCCCGTCATCAGGCGGATTTATAGATTCGGTCATGCGAGTTCGGCCTCCTATGAGACGCAGAATGGGGAAGGAACGAGGCGGCGACACACGGCGGCACGGAGGCAGAGCCGCATGCCCGATTTCGCCGGGTGATCGACGCGAATGCCGGCATCTGCGCGAGCGACGCTCGCGACTCAGGCGGTGAGGATCACGTCATCCTGGGTCAGGGTCTCCCGGACCGTTTCGGTGAGCCGGTCGGCCGCGATCGAGGCGTACTCCTCGGTCTTCTCCACGCCGATGAAATCCCGGCCCTCCAGCAGGGCGGCGACACCCGTGGAGCCCGAGCCGGCACAGAAGTCCAGCACCGTGCCGCCCGGCGGAGAGATCTTGACGAGTTCACGCATGACGGAGACGGGCTTCTGGGTGATATGCCGACGCTTCGAGCCCGACGGCTGCGAGGCGCTGTAGAGACCGGGGAGGTAGACGGGGTTCGCGGCGGCGTTGATCTTGCCCTTGGCGCCCCAGACGATGTACTCGCAGTCCTGGCGGAACTTGCCCTTCTGCGGCCGGGCCTGCGGCTTGTGCCAGGTCAGGATGCCCAGCCACAGCCAACCGGCCGCCTGGAGAGCATCCGTTGTGGAGGGCAGTTGACGCCAGTCGGTGAACAGCAGGGCGGTGCCGCCGGTCTTCGTGAGGCGGTGGGCTTCGGTCATGATCTGCGTCAGCCAGAGGGTGTAGCTGCGCTGATCCATGTTCTCGCCGGTGAAGTCGGGGAGAGTGTTCTTGGAGTCGGCGGAGGTGTACTTCTGCTTGGCGGAGCGGCTGGTGCGCTCCTTGGCGGTCCGACCGCCTGAGTTGTAAGGCGGATCGGTGATGACGGAGTCGACGCAGCCGTCCGGAAGGCCGGCGAGAACGCTGAGGGCGTCGCCCTGGTGGAGGGAAAACGGCAAAGAGGAACCCCAATTCGGGTGGAAGGGCGAAATGAACTAACCGCCTCGCAGGAGTCCTCGCGGGCCGGAAGTGGGCATGCAGAAGCCCAGGGCCGCGGACCGAGGTGGGCGAGGGGAGTCCAAAAACTG
Source organism: Streptomyces sp. DT224 (assembly GCF_049844595.1). Classification (NCBI taxonomy): domain Bacteria; kingdom Bacillati; phylum Actinomycetota; class Actinomycetes; order Kitasatosporales; family Streptomycetaceae; genus Streptomyces; species Streptomyces sp. DT224. The sequence goes on along the minus strand of NZ_JBNCLI010000012.1, from coordinate 12,213 downwards.
TAGAGGCGAATCCGCCGACGCCCAAAAGTGCAGGGGTGAGGTACCGGATTCCGATACCTCACCCCTGCATTTTTGGTCAACCGCCGATCCGGGCCTACTGTTTTTGAACCGCCCGGTGCGCACTACCGCCGGATGCACCCGCCGCACGTCGCGGCCGAGTCCCATGCTCCGACGCGCCTCGTTTCCCTTCCCGGCCACGCGATGCGAGCGGCAACTCGCTGCACCGGCCAGCCCCGATCGCTCATTCCGGCCGCCGCGCCCATCCCGGCACACCTCGTGCACGCGGCTCGGCCGGACATGCATCTCGAAGGACACACCGTCATGACCTCTCGACATCCATCCATACCCAGGACCGGTGACCGGCGAGCGGCTCGCCCGAGTTGAAGCTGGTCGTCTCCGCCCTCTGCGTCGTCTTCCTCGCTCCGCTTCTGCTCGCCGGAACCGCGATGGCGGTGATCTCCTCGGCCGCCGCCACGCAGACCACCGGCAAGCTCATCCCCTGTGTGCCGGCCGTCGACACCGGCAAGATCGCCGACCAGATCACCCGGCTGCTGGACGGCGCGTCCAGCGACGACGTACGCGTCGAGGGGCTGGATCTGCCGGCCGCGCAGATCCCCGCCGCTCGGACGATCGTGTCCACCGGCATCGCCCTCGACGTCCCCACAAAGGGGCAGATCATCGCGCTCGCCACCGCGATGCAGGAGAGCCGGCTGCGCAACCTCACCTACGGCGACCGCGACTCGCTCGGCCTGTTCCAGCAGCGCCCCTCCCAGGGGTGGGGCACCGCTGAGCAGATCCACGACCCGGTCCACGCGAGCAAGGCGTTCTTCGAGCACCTGCTCAAGGTGCCCGGATGGCAGCAGATGACGGTCACCCAGGCTGCCCAGGCCGTACAGAAGTCCGGCCTGCCGGACGCGTACGCGCAGTGGGAGCCCCTCGCCACGGCGCTGCAGACCGCCATCGTCAAGACCTTCCCCGGCCATGGCACCGACAAAGGCCAGGCCGGCAAGCCGTCGACGGGTGTGACCGGCTGCACGGGCAACCCGGACGGGTCGGCCTTCGGCCGCATCCCCGAAGGCAGCGTCCCCAAGGGCTACTCCATCCCCGCCGACACCGATCCGAAAGCCCGGACGGCCATCAAGTGGGCGATGCGCCAGCATGGGACGCTCTACCAGTGGGGCGGCTCGTGCACCGCCGCGCACGGCCCGGACCCGATGGGCCGCTGCGACTGCTCCAGCCTGGTCCAGCAGGCGTACGCGCAGGCCGGGATCACGCTGACCCGCACCACGTACACCCAGGTCCTGGAGGGCAAGGCGATCTCGCTCTCCCAACTGGAGCCCGGGGACCTCGTCTTCAGCCGCGGCATCGCCGCCCGGCCCGAACACGTCGGGATCTTTCTGGGCGAGGGCCTCGTGATCGAGGCGCCGCGCACCTCCAAGCCGGTCCGGATCACCCCCGTCAAGGACTGGGCCATCCTCGCCGCCCGCCGCGTCGTATGACACCGACTCTCACCTGGTCCTCGCATGTAAGGAGCTTCTCCACACCCATGTCCGTCACCACCCACACCCCTCTCGCGTTCGATCCGGGCATCACGCCCCAGGACGGGGGCCTGCCCGGCCTGAGCGTGCTCACGACCGTCGTCAACTCCGTCAATTTGTTCGCGATCATCGCGGTCGTCGGGGCGCTCGCCATCTCCCTCGGCGTGTGGGCCTGGGGCCACCACACCGGGGGGCACCAGGCCGAGGCCAACGGGAAGAAGGGCGCGGTCGTCGCCGCCGGCGCAGCCCTCGGGCTGGGGGCTGCAAACGGAATCGTGGCGTTCTTCTCGACCCTGGGGTCGCAGGTCCACTGATGCCGCGACTCCCCTCTCTCTCCGCACGCGGAGCCGCCTGGTCGCCGATCCGGCGCATCGCGGTCGTCGCCGCGGCTGCCGCCGTGCTCCTGGCCGTCGCCGTGATCGTCGCTCTGCTGACCCGAAGCGACTCCGGCCGTCATACTCCGGAACCCGCCGTGCCCGCCCCGGCAGACAGCCCGTCCTCCACCACGACCGTGCCGAAACCCTCCTCCGGCACGGGGGCACTGCCCGCTCCCCCGCAGATCTCCGACCCGGTCCCTTACGCCAGGGCAGCGGCCCAGATGCTGTGGTCGTACGACACCCGCACCACCAGTCGCGACCAGCAACTCGCTGCCATGCGGGCATGGATGACGAAGGAGTCCCAGTACCAGGACTGGCCCTCGGTCGCCGACCAGGTCCCCGATCCGGTGCTGTGGTCACGGATGGCCGACCAGGACCAGCACGCCTCGGCGAGCGTCCCCGAGGGCCACTACCCCGGCGCGTTCAAACGGGCCCTCGCCGAGGACCCGTCCGCCATCACCGAGGCGTACATCTACGCCGTCACCGTCAACGGCGAACAGCGCATCGCGTGGAAGGGCGGCGGTGGAGCCGAGGACCGCGCCGTGACCCTCGCGGTGCAGTGCCGCCCCTCCCACGACTGCACCCTGGCCGCCATCGCCCCGACCGTCACGCAGTGACCCGCATCTGACACTGAAAGGAGCAGCACCCCGTGGGTTTCTGCGATCTGCCCTTGACCGAAACCATGTGCGCTGCAGGCGACATAGCCGACTTCGCCTCCGATCCAGCAGAGTCTTTGGGGAATTGGCTGGCCCAGTCCACCGCTGAGCTGGCGGCCACCGCCGCCGACCTGGCGGCCGAGGCGGTCAACACCACCACGAAGGTCGACCTCACCGCCGATTGGTTCGTCGACAATTACGAGATGCTGCTGCCGCTGGGACTGACCGTCACGGTCGCCACGTTCTGCGCGCAGCTGGTCCGGGCCGCGATCCGGCGCGACGGCCAAGCACTGACACAAGCGTTCACGGGCACCATCTCCGGCATCCTCTTTGCCTTCTGCGCCATTGCGTTGACCACCGTGGCCGTCGAGGTGGTCGACGCTCTCAGCGACGGCCTCCTCGCAGCCGCCCACACGAATCTTGAAGCGGCCATTCGCCGCATGATCAAGGTCAGCGCGCTGGCGGCCCTGTCTCCGATGGGGTGGCTCATACCCGTGGTCGCCGGGCTCGGCGCCGCCGTCGGGGCCATTCTGTACTGGTGCGTCATGATGGTCCGAAAAGTGGGCATTCTCGTCATGGTCACCCTGGCAGTCTTCGCCTCCGCCGGCGGCGGATGGGAAGCCGCACGGCGCTGGCGCAAGGGCTGGATCGAAGCCACCGCCACCCTCGTCGTCTCAAAGCTGCTGATGACCGTGATCTTCGTCCTCGGCGTCGCCGCCCTCGGCAAGACCGAGGCCACGGACGGAATCGCCGCGCTCGCCGACTTCATGGCCGGCATCGTGATCATGGTCCTCGTCCTGCTGTGCCCCTTCGCCACCTTCAAATTCGTGCACTGGGCATCGGAGGGCACCGACGGCGAGTCCATCCACCGCGCAGGTGGTGCTGGAGCCCAGATCGCCCGGGCACACGCCGAGAAGGCGGTCCGGAAGGGCACCGCGGCTATCAGCGCCGCCGGATCCGGCGGCGCCACAGCTGCCGCCGGTGCCGCACCGCACGGCCCGGATGGTGGCGAGGGCGGATTCCCTGGCCACATCGCCGCCCATCCGACCGGCGGAGACGACCAGGGCGACAAGGGTCCGCAGAACGACGGGCCGGGCCTCTCGCCCGGCATCGCCCCTGTGAAGACCGGCCTGGAGAAGGCCGTGCAGCCCGCGCCGACGAGTGTGTCCGACGACACCAGCGGCCAGATGGGCGGCAGCCCGGGATCGAACGGCCCCGCCGCTCCCGCGTCCGGCCAGGACGGCGGGTGGCAAGGCACCCCGCCGACCACAACCCCGCCGCCGCAGGGCACGCCGCCGCCTTCTGGCTCACCGAACGCCACGTTCAGCGGGACGAGCGAACCGCCACCGCCTCCGACCGCCCTCTGACCCCCTGCCCGACACCTGGGGGCGGGAGACACACCGTGCCCCCGCCCCCAGGCTCCACCCGCCACCAGGACCCCCTTGACTGATCTTTCCGTCGCCCCGGTCACGGTGAAGTTCCCGCACCGGTCACGCCGCGGCATCCTCCTCGGCCTCTCCCTGCCCCAACTCGCGCTCGTGGCCTCGATGGTGGCCCTGCTTCTGATGACGGTCGTAACCACCGGCCTGCTCGGCGCTGTCGCCCTGACCCCGGTGTTGGCCACCGCAGCCGCACTCGTCGCGGTCCGCCGCCACGGCCGCTCCCTGATCGACTGGGCGCCGATCGTCGCCCGCTACGCACACCGCCGCCGTACGGGCCAGACCCTCTGGCTGGCCCGGCCCGTAACCCGGCCCCGGCAGGACGGCATCCTGCACCTGCCCGGCACCGCCGCCTCCCTGAAGGTGGTCACGCCCGGCGACTCCGCCAACGGCGCCGCCGCCGTACACGACCCGCATCAGCAGACCCTGACCGCCATCGCCCGCGTCAGCGCGCGAGCGTTCGTGCTCCTCGACCCGGCGACCCAGAACGCGCACATGAGCAGCTGGGGGCGGGCGCTGGCCGGCGTCGCCCGCACGGGGCACGTCGCCGCGGTGCAGGTACTGGAGCGCACCGTCCCCGACAGCGGTGACACCCTCGCCCGCCATTGGGCCCAGCACGGGCATTCCCAGACTCCGGTCGCCGGGCAGATCTACTCCGAGCTGGTTGCCTCGGCCGGCCCCGCTGCCGCCCCGCACGAGACCTACCTCTCCATCAGCCTCGACCTCAAGGCCGCCCGGCGCCTGATCTCGCAGGCCGGGGGCGGGCTGCCCGGCGCGTTCACCGTGATGGAGCAGACGACGGCCAGCATCGCGCAGGCCGCACGGACCGCCGGGCTCGAGGTCACCGGCTGGCTGAGCGCGCGGGAGATCGCCGCCGTCGTGCGTACGGCGTACGACCCGAAGGCGCTCGCCGCTCTTCAGCAGTGGTCCGAGTCCGGCCGTGCCGAAGCCGACCCCAGCGCGGCCGGGCCCGTGGTCCAGGTCGAGGAGTACGACCGCCTCGCCACCGACAGCGCGAGGCACGCGACGTACTGGGTGGAGAACTGGCCGAGGGTCGAGTCGTATGCCGGGTTTCTGCACGGCCTGATGTTCACGGCCGGCGTGCGCCGCAGCCTCTCCCTTATATACGTACCGCAGGGAATCGAGTCCGCGCTTCGCGACGTCCAGCGGCGCAAGGCCCAGATCATCGCCGACGCCAACGAGCGCACTCGCCGGGGGCAAGTGGACTCCGAAGAGGACTCCGTCGAGTACGCCGACGTCAAAACACGAGAACGGCAGTTGATCGCGGGACACGCGGATGTGGCAATGACCGGCCTGATCACCGTCACCGCCGAAACCGACGCACTCCTGGATGCCGCCTGCGCCCAGATCGAGACCGCGGCTGTCTCCGCCGGAGTCGACCTGCGACGGCTCAACTACCAGCAGCCCAACGCCTTCACACTCGCCGCCCTTCCCCTCGCACGGACCGACGCACAGAAGAAGTACGGCCTCGCCACCTGAGCCCGGCCCCACCCGAAAGGCCCCCTTGACCCACCCGCCCGCGTACGACGATGCGCACCCCTACCTCCGCGCGGCGAGCGCCGGAGTACGCCACCACACCCGAGCACTCGCACGGTCGGACAACGCCCCGCCCCCACCGGCCAATCGCCAGCACCTCGACGTGCTTCACGGCCACCTCACCGCCCTGCTGTTGCTCCTGGACCAGCTCGGCGAGACCACCCGGCCGCCGCACCCCGCCGCCGGCCACCACCTCGGCGCCGCGCACACCCGCCTCTGGCAGGCCACCAGCGAGGTTCACGCCGCCTTCCATCTGCTGCCCGGCAGCGCCACCGCGGGCGCCGAGGCGAGTGAGTGCCGACCCGACCGGCTGCCCGAGGGACCACCCGTGCTGACGATCTGCCAGCGCCACCTCGCTGCCGGGCACGTCGTCCGCCGCAAGACCACCCCCACCGACCTCCGCCCGCACACCACGGCCTGCGTGCGATGAGCACCACCCGCAGAATCGAGGGCCCCCGATGAGCCACCGGCCCGCCCGACGTGCTCGTCGTGCTTCCGCCAGCCCGCTCTTCACCCCCCACGGCATCGACCGCGCCAGCCGTAAGGCCGCTCGCAGACAGCTCGCCGAGGCCACCGCCAAGGTCCGTACGGAAATGGGCACCCGCCCGGCGGAGAACTCATCCGCCGAGCACCCGATGCCGGCAGCGCTCTACCCGTCCAGCGGTCGTCCCGGGCCGGCATCCGCGCGCGGCAATCAACTCCGGCTCCCCGCCCACCGCATGACCACCGCGGTCGCGGCCGGTGCCTATCCGTTCCTCGCCGAGGGCGGCCTCGGCGCGGCGGGCATCTACATCGGCCGCGACGTGCACGCCGAGGCGTCGTTCGTGTTCGACCCGTTCGAGCTGTACGGGAAGGTCGAAGGGTTCACCAACCCCAACATCCTGCTCGCCGGCGTGATCGGCCAGGGTAAGAGCGCCCTCGCCAAGTCCTTCGCACTGAGGTCGGTCGCCTTCGGATACCGCGTCTACGTACCGTGCGACCCGAAGGGTGAGTGGACGCCCGTGGCGAACGCCCTTGGTGGCCGATCCGTCGCCCTCGGTCCCGGACTCCCCGGTCGGTTGAACCCCCTGGATGCCGCCCCGCGCCCGGAGAGCGTCTCGGAGGCCGACTGGGTGGGGGAGATCCGCAAGCGCCGGCTCCTCCTCCTCGGCTCCCTGGCCCGAACCGTCCTGGGCCGGGACCTCATGCCCATGGAGCACACCGCCCTGGACATCGCCCTGGACGCTGTCGTCACCAGCGCCGCCGAGACCTCCCGCACCCCGCTCCTCGGAGACGTCGCCGCGACCCTCAACGACCCGGTCGCGCTCGACGAGGCGGCCGGGACGATGTCAGGCCGGCTCGGCGATGCCGCCCGTGACCTCGCCCACGCCATGCGCCGGCTCGTCAGCGGCGACCTGGCGGGCATGTTCGACGCCCCCTCCACCGTGCGCTTCGACCCGCGCGTGCCGATGCTCAGCATCGATCTGTCCCGGCTCGGCGGCTCCGGAGACGACACCGCACTCGTCCTCGCGATGACCTGCGCGAGCGCATGGATGGAGTCCGCGCTCTCCGACCCGGGCGGCGGCCGCCGCTGGATCGTGTACGACGAGGCATGGCGCCTGATGAGGCACATCGGCCTGCTGCGCCGCATGCAGGCCCAATGGAAACTCTCCCGGGGCCTCGGCATCGCGAACTTGATGGTCATCCACCGGCTCAGCGACCTGCTCACCGCCGGCGACGCCGGATCACAGGGCCGAGCCCTGGCCGAAGGACTCCTCGCCGACTGCAGCACCCGCATCATCTACCGCCAGGAGACCGACCAGCTCCACGCCGCGGCCTCCCTCCTCGGCCTGACCTCCGTGGAGATGGACGCCATCGCGCACCTCAACCGCGGCCGGGGCCTGTGGAAAGTCGCCGGACGATCCTTCGTTGTGCAACACCAGCTGCACGCTTATGAGCTGGCGCTCTTCGACACCGATGCCCGCATGCACTGAAACACCGACCCAACGGAGACCCATCATCGAATCCCACCCCACCAACTCCCTCATCCCACCGCTGGAAGAAGACGACCTGGCCGTGCTCATGCACGACATCCAGGAGAACGGCCTTCTCCAGCCCATCGTTCTGGACAGCTCGGGCCGCATCCTCGACGGTCGCGGTCGCCTGACGGCCTGTGAACGCCTCGACATCGAACCGGCATTCGTCACCTACGACGGCGCCGGGATCGATATCTACAGCCTGTCTGTGAACCTCAAGCGCCGCAGCTTCTCCAAGGGGATGTGCGCGATGATCACAGTCAAAGCCCGCGCGAGCCTCGGTTACGCCTGTCCCGAGTCGGGACAGACGGCTCGTCCCGACTCGGGACAGGAAGCGCGTCCCGAGTCGGGACACACGGTCCGAGACATCGAGGAGCAGCTCGGAGTCGCGCGCGCTGTCATCGGACGGGCGAATGTCGTCTGGCAGTACGCGCCCGACCTTGTCGACTCCGTGATCAGCGGCGCCGTCGGACTGGACCGCGCCTACGAAGTCGCCCGACAGAAGCAGGCGCAGACGGAGTCGGCGGAAGCACAGCTGGCCAAGCTTCGCATGACGGACCCCGCCCTCGCCGCCCGCGTGGCGGACGGGGAACTGACTCTGCAGGGTGCCTGGGCAGAGCACAAGGCACGGCAGGAGGAGGAGATACGCCAGCGCCGTGTCGCCACACACCTGTTGTGCGAGACCCTCCCCTCGCTCGCCCAGATCCGTGGAACCCGCACCTTTACCCTCTACGATCCCGACCTGTCGCCACCCGGTCGGGCGGTGACGCGAGAAACTATCGAGCACGCATCCAGCGCCTTGGCGGAAGCCGCCTCCGTGTGGGCGGAGCGTGACCTGCCGTGACCCAGATCGCCAACAATGCGCTGCGCACGCTCGTCCTGGAAGTCGCCCGGCGCATCACCACCGACCGCGGACGCATCCACACCGAGGAACTACAGCGGGAGCTTGCCAAGGAACTGGCCGGCAACAAGGACCTCCTCCCCCTGGCACTCACGAAGGGCTGCCAAGGGCTCGTCCGGGACATGGGAGCCCGCCACAGCCCTCGCCGCCGCACGTCCGGCGGCCTGTATCACCCCGATTCCGTACTGAAGCTCGGGAACGGCATCTGGGTGTGGATGAAGGACGCCACCCCCACCGACATCACACAGTGGGGACGGATCTGCTCCCGCAACGCCGTACACATCCTCACCTCCGAGGCCGAGAACCAGCAGTACGTCGCCGACCGCACCGACGCCTTCCCCGAGCATCCCGGAATTCAGCGGCTCGCCTCCCTCGAAGAAGCCGTCTTCCACTACCGGCAGGAGACCCTCAACGACGAAATCAACGGGTTCCCCGACACCAACGACCTCGACCACCTGTAGCTCGCACCACTCGAAGGGCGTTTCCGTATCTCCCCGCGCGATCCAGACTTCGACTTGCACGACAACGCCGGCCGCCGACGCCGACCAGATAGACGCCGCCCGGTACAACGTCGCCACCCGCAACGACCTGAAGCGGTGGGCACGACGCGACGACGACTACTCCCGCGCCGGTGTCCGTCCCTCTCCGCTCGCGCCACTTCCCGGCCACCGCAACGTGAACTCATGGTGGCAGGAGCTGTGGCGCCGGCACGCTCATATCACCACGCCGCTGCGGGCACGCGGACTGACGTGCGACATCGAGTTCGGCCTCAGCGCCTACATCGTGCGCGTCCCACTCCCCGACAACACCATCCTGATCATCAGCCCGCCCCAGGAGCCCGCCACCGAACGCCCGCCTGGAGACCCGGAGGGCTGGATCGCGACGCGGGAACACCCAGCCGACGCGTCACTGTTCGAGGTCATCTACGACTCTTCACCACCCTCCGACGATCCCGGCACCCCCCAACGCCCCGAAGCCCGTCACGGCGGAAGCACCGAGCCACTGATCGCGGCGATCGACCATCGCCTCATCCAGCTCGGGCTGCTCCCCGGCACCGAGCCACACACCTTCGACGTCACGCAGAACGCCACGGTGAGTGTCCCCCAGCCGGCCCAGGACCCTGCCACCGCACACGACACGGGCATCACAGCCGGGACGAGCGAATCTCAGCAGCCCACCACCGCCGCTACCACCACCGCTGCCGCTTGCGGTGACGCCCTTCTGGAACTCACCGACCAGCTCAACGGCAGCGACTCCCCCATACAGGCCGCCGCTCTGCTGCGCCAGGTGCTGGACCCGGACGATGGGGTGCTGGCACGCCTGGGCGACCTCTTCGAAGCTGCGGCGGAAAAGGCGAAAGAGGCGGTGGAGGATGACGGGTTCGACCTATCCCACGACCTTGCTGACGCGGCCGTCGAGGTGCGCAGACTCGGAGAGGACCTGCAGTCTGCCGAAGCTCGGATGCGCACGCTGACGCCGCTCGCGCCACCCCCTCGTTCTCCGGCCTCCCCGACCCGTACGCCGTCGCTCCCACCCCGATCCCTCCCGACGGCACCCCCACGGCACACACGCTGACATCCTCGGCGCCCTGGAGCGCTACCAGACACTTCGCGAAGTCGCCGGAGTCCAGCTCGGTCGGGAGACCACCAAGGCTGCGCGACAGTCCGCATGCCGGCAGCGACCCCTCCACGCTGCTGCCCGGGCCACCCCGACGTCACGACGCCATCTGGTCCGCTCCCAGGCCCAGCCCTCGCAACGAAACGAAGACATGAACGACCGGTCGCCCTCAGCGCCCCCAACCGCCCATGGCCATCACCTCGTCATCAAAGCCCTTCATAAGCACCCGCAAGCGCTTCGGAACCTCCACACGCCCGGCAGCGCGGAGGACGAACTCGCAACGCTCGTGGTGCGCAGCGCACTGCATCTCGACAACGTGCAGGCCGAGCTGGTCGACCGCTGCACCTGGGCCGCCGAAGACCTGACCCGTGCCGCAGCCGGAAAGGCCGTGCCGAACTCACTCGGCATCCTGCAGACCTCGGGGACCCTGATCGACATCCTGGCCGCCCGCCGCGCCGACGCCGTCACCAGCCTCAAGGCAACGCTGGCCGCATACCAGCGGGCCACCGCCACCACTCAGCCCCAGCGCACCGTCCCCGCCCCACCGTCCCCGTCCCGGACCACACGACAGACGCGGTGACACCGCCCGCCCACCGCCCGCATGACCATGCCCGCAGACCGGAAGCCCCTCCTGTGCCCACCCTCGAAACCTTCGCCTCGGCTCTGGCCGCCCACCTGCCCGGCGACTGGACCAGCACCTACGAGCACTACACCCGCTACAAGGACCAGTACCCCACGACCAACCGGCTCTGGGACAATGGACATGTCTCCGACCTCGCCAGCACGTACGCCCTCGGGCACGGGGCAGTCCTCCGTGGCCCCGAAGATCAGGAGCTGTACGTCACCGGCCGGCCCCGGTACCCGCACGAGGTCGTCGTCGCCCCGCTTGCACCGGACCGAGCCGGGATCAAACGCCATCATTTCTTCGGCGTGGAGGAGCCCTCCGGCATCGCCGTGCCCGCCGACCCCGTTCGCGCAACCGCCGCGGTCACCCGTCGGCTCCTGCCGCGGTACGAGCAAGCTCGGCTGGAGGTGCTCCGGAAGATGAAGGAAGAGCCCGAGCCGCCCCACCGTGCCGCCCCGGCCCGCTCCGCCCGGGTGATCACTCTTGCCCGCTTTGCCGACATCGACATCGGGGCACCGTACGAGAGCATCCCTCCGGACGCCAGGGAGATTTTGTACGCCCACGGATTCCAGTACCACCCACACCAAGGCGCGTTCCTCCTGCCCGTCGCGTACGGAGGCAGGGAGCGCGCACTGCGGATTCAGTCCGTCGCTCAGAAGCTCGCAGCCAAAGGCATCGGCGTCAACCTCCGCTACACCCCGCCAGACGCCTCTACCGCATCCGCCCCACCCGCACGGCCGGCTGCCCCCGCATCCACCAACGCCTCCGGGGCGGTCCACCGTCGGTGAACACGGAGGCCGGGCCGCGATGGAGCGGATCTTGAGCGGCAATCTGCCGCCGGGCGGCAAGACCGACCTCAAGACGCTCGCCGCGGTCGCCGGGGTGACCCGCACCGGCTTCTACCCGAAGAAGAACCGCGACGGCACCCCCAGGCCCGGGGCCTACCAGCATCTGGCCAAAGAGTTCGAGCCGGGTGCGCGAACTCCAGCAGGCCGGGGAAGATCGTCGACCCGCGTGAGGCACAGATCGAGCGGCTGAAGGCCGAGCGAGAGGAACTGAAGAAGCGTGTCGCGGACCGCGACCAGCTCGTGGAGCAGCTCACCGGATTCAAGCAGCTGGCGATCTCTCGGCTGGCCGCCCAGCACGAGGAGATCGAACGCCTCCGCCGTCAGATCACCGACGGCGCCAACGTCCGGGCGCTGCCCGCCGCCGCAGACCGCACCGCGCCGTACGGTTCATGCAGTTGACCGATCTAGGCAACGCCGAGCAGCTCGGAGCGGGCCCGCTCGCGCACGACGGGGTCCGTGCTGAACGCGGCATCCCCACGTCACCGGCTCCCAGCGGTCGAGGCCGCCCGCGCCAGTCGACCATTTCCATAAACTATGAATATAAAAAAGCTATGCTTCGAGCATGAGTCGACAAGACACCGCTCCTGGCGCGTCCGCCGCCATCGGGGCAGCCCTCTACGGCCTGGCCACCAGGGCCGCG